>CAZURK010000288.1:0-20186 GCA_964623055.1 uncultured Pirellulaceae bacterium | reverse complement strand
TGCCGTTAAACGAGGACACGATGAACCGGCGGCACCATAGCCTACTATTCAAATCTGGATTTTGATCTTGAGCAAGCCCATCGGGTCCGGGCGGCACCCAATCTTGGCCTCGCATCTTGCGAGTGCTAAGGTAGAGGACGATGAAACGACACGTTCGCTTCTGCCAGTTCCGCCCTAGTGCAGTCAGGCATTCCGTGGAGAACTGTTGATGCATCCCTTGTGGACTGTTCTGATCGGTGTTGTCATTGTGGTGGGCGGTGTGCTGGTTCTACGGCTCCACGCCTTTCTTGCCCTCGTTCTGGCTGCAATCGTCGTCGGCGCGCTCACGCCGCAAGACGCGATCAAGAGACACACGATTCAGAAGGACGCGATTCTGTGGGAATACGACGGTGCCACGTCGATGGTAATGCTTTCCGAAGAAAATGCGCACGAAAGAGCCCAGTATCTCGTCTTGCGCTGCAAGTCGACAAACGCGGCACCCGAACGCGTCGGCGAATTGACGATCCTCCGTGTTCGGAAAGACGTGGAGGCGGAGACGCGCGCATACGCGCGGATAGAACGTCGCGGTGACTTCCAGTCGCTCCGAGAGGGCGATGTGGTGGTTCATCCATCCGCGTGGCGAGCAGCCACGAAACTGGCCAAGCAGACGGTCGGCGAGCGGGTCGCCGTCGCGTTCGGCAACACTTGTGGCAAGATTGGTATTCTGATTGCTTTGGCGGCTATCATCGGCAAGTGCCTGCTGGACAGCGGTGCTGCGGATCGCATCGTGCGGTCGGCTCTGAAGGTCACGGGCGAAGGGGGCGCGCCGGTCGCGTTCGTTGGCAGCGGGTTCCTGCTGGGCATCCCCGTGTTCTTCGATACGGTCTTCTACTTGATGGTCCCGCTGGGCAAGGCGATGCGCATGCGCACTGGTCGCAACTACCTCCTGTACGTGCTCACGATCGTTGCCGGTGGGACGATGGCTCATTCGCTGGTGCCGCCCACACCGGGACCATTGTTCGTAGCCGAAGAATTGGGTATTGACCTGGGCGTCATGATCCTGGCCGGGTGCGCTGTCGGTTTGGTCAGCAGCAGCGCCGGATTCTGCTTTGCCCAGTTCATCAACCGCCGATGCGAGCTGCCGCTGCGGGAATCGCCCGACTTCTCCCTGGCGGAATTGGAGAAACTGTCTGAACGCGACGAGCGCGAACTGCCGCCGTTGGTCCTGGCCTTGCTGCCCATTGTCTTGCCCGTCGTTCTGATCGCCGGCTATACCGTACTGAAAGCGATGGACGCGCCGCTGCCGGCAACCGTCATGCACATCGCAGCGACACTGGGGAACAAGAACATCGCGTTGGCGATCGCTGCGGCCATCGCAATGGGTACGCTAGTGTGGCAAAAGCGATCCAGCTTGAAGGAGTTGGCCGGCGCGGTACAAGCAGCACTGGCCAGCGGCGGAGTAATCATCCTAATCACGGCGGCCGGCGGTGCGTTCGGCGGGATGATGCAACAGACAGGCATTGCTGGCCTGATCGAACGTCTGCCGACCGCTTCGCCCTTGGCGGTCATCGTGCTGGCATTTCTGATCACCACAGCCATACGCTCGGCGCAGGGGTCGGCGACCGTCGCCATGATTACGGCGGTGGGAATCCTATCCGGCCTCGCCGAGTCTGGCACGCTTGGCTGTCATCCGGTGTTCTTGGCTTTGGCGATCGGGTGTGGTTCGAAACCGATTGCTTGGATGAATGACAGCGGCTTCTGGGTGATCTGCAAGATGAGCGGAATGACCGAGGCCGAGGGCCTCCGGTACATAACGCCGCTGACTGCCATAATGGGCCTGGCGGGGCTCGTGGCAACGATAGTCGGTGCGGCAATAGTGCCCGTGTGAAGAAGCGTCTTTCCAATCATTCGTTTAACGGCAAGCCGAAGGCGACTGTGCCCCGACCCGCGCAGTCGCCTTCGGCTTGCCGTTAAACGCAATACCGTTGAAAATTCGTCTGCTAGCGGTACGGGCTAGTCAACATATTGAGGACTGGTTCGCGTGCTTGCACAAGATGTTGATCGTTACACCATGCCGTCACTGAATTTTCAACGGTATTGCCGTTAAACGATGCTGGAGGTGGCGGGCAGTTGCTATTAGAATGCTCCTCCGAGGGAGGAAACGATCTTGAGAGACAACAAGGGCCAGGAGAGTCGCAAGACAAGACCTCGGCGTACGTTGATCGCCTGTGCCGTCTTGGGTCTCGTCACGGTGGCCATCGGCGTGGTGGTAGCGTTGAATGTTGCCAATCGAGAATCTGGGGTTCCGATCGAGAGCGTCCTGGCCGCCTATCGGGGAGACATGCAGTATGACGAATTGGCAATCGACTATCCGCTTGACGGGACGCTGTTCCCCCCAGATATCGCGGCTCCGACATTCTGCTGGAAGGACGGTCAGGACGGATCGGATACGTGGGTTGTCTCGATAGAATTCGAGGACGATCAAGGCGGTATGAGCCTTGCCTGCTTCGATCCCCATTGGACACCCTCCACCGAACAGTGGAAGACCATCAAACAGCAGTCGTTGGAAAGGAAAGCAAGGATAACGGTCTTGGGTGTCGACAGCGCGGAGCCGGAAAGCGTCTTATCGGCCGGCAGCGTCTCGTTCAGCACGTCAGCAGACGAGGTGGGGGCACCGCTCTTCTACAGGGAAGTAAATCTGCCATTCGAGGAGGCCGTCAAGGATCCGAAGGCGCACATCTGTTGGCGGTTCGGCACGATTTCTTCCGAAGAACGGCCTCCGGTCGTTTTGGAGAAGTTGCCGGTTTGTGGCAACTGTCATTCATTCTCGGCCGACGGGGCGATCATGGGGATGGACGTGGATTATGCCAACGACAAGGGATCCTACGTGACTGCCGCCGTCGCAGAAGAAATGACGCTCGACAAGAACAACGTCATGACCTGGAGCGAGTACAGGAAGGAAGACAAGAAGCCGACCTTCGGCCTGCTGTCACAAGTCTCGCCGGACGGTAGGTATGTGGTCAGCACGGTGAAGGACCGGTCCGTTTTCGTTCCCAGGGACAACTTGGAGTTCAGTCAGCTTTTCTTTCCGATTAGGGGCATATTGGTCGTCTACGACCGAGAGACCAAGAGTTTTGCGGCTTTGCCCGGTGCCGATGCCCCGCAATTCGTTCAAAGCAATCCGACCTGGAGTCCGGACGGCAAGTACATCGTGTTTGCCAGGAGCGAAGCGTACGGCCTGGAGAATCTTGAGAGCGAGACGCGCGTGTTGCTCACGGAAGCGGAATGTCGGGAGTTTCTCGAGGAGGGGAAGACATTTCTGTTCGATCTGTACCGCATTCCCTTCAACGAGGGCGAAGGAGGCGAAGCAGAGCCGCTGGCCGGTGCGTCCAACAACGGGATGAGCAATTATTTTCCCAAGTATTCTCCTGACGGCAAATGGATCGTATTCTGCAAAGCCAAGAGCTTCATGCTGCTGCAGCCGGACAGTGAAATGTACATCATCCCAGCGGCCGGAGGTGATGCCCGGCGAATGCAATGCAATACGGCTCGGATGAACTCATGGCACAGTTGGTCGCCAAACGGTAAGTGGCTGGTGTTCTCCTCGAAGGTCAATACGCCGTATACCCAACTCTTTCTGACCCACGTTGACGAGTTGGGCCACAGTAGCCCGCCCGTTTTGCTGTCGCGGTTTACTGCCCTGGATCGCGCGGCGAACATCCCCGAATTCGTCAACGCCGGTGCCGGCGCGATCAAGACAATCCGCGAGCAGTTTCTGGATGAGATCTCGTTCTTGAGGGCAGGCAGGGAAGCCTTGGAACACGGCGACTTCGAACGTGCAATGGGGCTCTACCGCACCGCACTGGAATTCGACCCCGACAGTGTCATGGCATACAACGACCTGGCATACATGCTAACGGCCCAAGGACATCTTGAGGAAGCGAAGGCTCTCTACCGCAAAATACTCGATATGCAGGCGGACGACGAAACGGTCAAGAACGCCCACTGTAACCTCGGCATCATCTTGGGGAGGCAAGCCAAATACCAGGATGCGATTGCGCACTGTCGCCAAGCTTTAGAGATCGATGCGGAATTTGCGGTGGCGCACGGCGCTCTGGGGGGCTTGTTGTTGGACATTGGCAAACCGGATGAGGGAAAGGAACATCTGGCCGAAGCGATTCGTCTGGACCGAGGCGACGCTGTGGCAACCTCCAACCTTGCAGGCGTCCTGATGGACGAGGGAAGACACGAGGAGGCCGCCGCGCTATACGGCAAAGCACTGAAGGAGAAGCCCGGGCTTCCGGCGGCGCTCTTAGGGCTGGCGACAATCCGCGCTACCAGCAGCGATCAGGCCTTGCGTGAGGGCGATCAGGCCGTTGAACTCGCCGCGAAGGCCTGCGAGCATACCCGTTACGAGGACCCGAGAGCGCTGGACATACTGGGCATGGCCTGCGCCGAGGCTGGTCGTTTCGCGGACGCCATTTCCGCTGCCGAGCGCGCCCTTAGGATAGCCCAATCGCTAAGAAACAAGGCTCTCGCGAATTCAATCGAGCAACGCGTCAGACTCTACAAGCAACGTACGCCCTTCCGTAACCAGCACTCTCCGCCTCGTTCAACTGCCCAATAAACAGGCCAAGGGATCTTCAAGGATTCCGTCGTCGTTCTTTGTGACGTTGAACGATGCGTCTGGCGATCCACAACACGCCCCAGAATGCCACCGCCGCACCGATCACCGCGAGCCGCCCAGACAGCCCGTAGCTGTCGTACAGCGACTCTAACTTGAGCCGATCACCGACCATGGCGCTGAGCCCGACAAACAGGGGTGTGTAGACTGCCGCCGCAATCGCGAAGTAGAGACACGCTTTGGCCGGCTTGGGATAGACCAGGCCCGAGAGGATATGGACGGGCGTGCGCAGGCCAGGCAGAAAACGGCTGACTACGATGGCGGGCCCACCCCAGCGGCGAAGTAAGCCCCGGGCGGCGTCCGTGTGCTTCGATCGGCTTAACCACCGCTCGGGGACTGCCCGCGAGACGATGCGGCCCGCGTAACGGGCTCCAAAGAACCAGCAAAGATCCCCCAGCAATGTTCCCAGGAAGCATGCCGCCAGGGCGGGCCAAGTCGGCAACTCGCCCGCGGATATGAAGAGGCCCACGGTGATGCAGGTAAGATCGTCCTGAGCGATTGCCGCCAAGACAATTGCCGCCAGGACGAGAGGATGATCGGGTGTCAACTCCAGCATCATGAGCCGTTCGTGGTTGCCAGTGGCCGTGCTGTTTGACGGTTCCGGCTAGGTCTCAAAGAACTTCTCGTACACATGCCCCGGCAACACGTTCAGACGCCCGAGGAACTTGATCGGGTACTTGGCGAGTCTGAGCAGGGGATACCACGTTGGGTAGTCGTAGAAGTACTTCCGCGGGGCCTTCATGATGGCATCCCATTCCTCGGGTGAGATTCCCTGCTTCTTCAGGCAATATTCCACACGTTCCCAGTCCTCGAAGAACGGAACCTCCTGCATTGTCGCCAGAGCCAAATCCCGTGAGACTGCTCCCGTCCGCACTTTCGCCGAAAGCTCGACGACCCGCCAATCGAATCCGAACTTGTGACGGGCGTAGTAGTAGACCAGCGCGAAGATCTCGTTGTCGTAGTGGTGCTGGCCCGTGTCTGTCCAGTCCAGCTTTTGCTGCAGCAGTTCTTCGACTTTCCGCCCCGTGTCGTCGTAGTAGTTCGTCAGGTTGACGACTTTGATGCGTTTGACGAACATCCAATAGAGCATGTGATGGATGTCTACGTTCTTGAAATGCTTCAGCTTCTTCGTGGCGAAGCGTTTGATGAGACCTCTGACGTAGCGTCCATCAATGTACATCCACTTCAGCGGCGTGATTCCCTCTTCGCGGAACGAGTGACTGAGGATGATGTAGCGGATTCCCTCGGCGGCCGCTGTGCGGTAAAGGGCGCTGGCGATCCCTACGTCGTCCGTCAGGTCGATGTATGGGACCGAGGCGCGGATCGTGCAGTTGGTGAGTTCCCGGGACTCGTCCCAATCGGCAATGATCGTGTGCAGATCGACGTCAAGCCGGTCACAGGCTTTCCGCAGATTGCTCTTGGCAATCTCGGAATCCCATCCGTTGTCAAAGTGCACGGCCAGAGGACGCAGTCCGAGTTCTTTGGTCTTGTAGAGACAGTACGTCGTGTCCCTGCCGCCGCTGACGCCGACCACGCAGTCGTGCTTGCGTTTTCTCCCTGCTTTTTCTATCCGCTTTGCGATCTCCTGGAGCTTTCTTTCACCGGCCGCGCCCGTCGGGTACATGGCTTCCAGTTTGTCGTGCATGGCACAGTGGTTGCAGATTCCCTGATCGTCGAAGAAGACGCCGGGAACGCTTCCGTCCATGATGCACCGGTTGCACATCTGGACCGGTGCTCTTTCAACCTCGGCCGCAGTCGCGTTACAGTCTTTCATGCCTTCCAATATACTTGAAATCTAGAGCAAACGCATAAACGAGCTTGGCGGCTAGTTTATACGTAGCTCGCTAATCAAAGATAGCCGTCTGGCGGGGCTGCCCTCTTGTCCCTGGCCCTCACCCTGTCGCGCCCTAAATGCTTGATCAGGTCGTCGTCTCTCGGAAAGGTGATCAGAACCGTCCGCCGGGCGCCGAAAAAGAGGAAGAAAGCTCCCGCCGCCACAGCCGAGGCGTGACCGTGATCGACGGCGCCGGCAAGATGCTCGGTCTTTCCGGCGCCGCCACAAGCGATCACTGGAATGGTTAGCGAGTCGGCGACGGAACGAATCAGTTCGACGTCGTACCCGTCCATCGTCCCATCCTGGTCGATTGACGTGAGCAGGACCTCTCCCGCTCCACGTTTCTCCATTTCCTGGGCCCAATCGACGGGGTGTAGGCCCGTCGCCCTGCTTCCCGCGTGGGTGAAGACCTCATAACTGCCGCGTGTCGTACGTCGCGCGTCGATGGATACGACAACACACTGACTGCCAAAGCGACTCGCCGCCTCGGCAACGAGGTTGGGTGTTTCCACGGCGGCAGTGTTGATGGCAACTCGATCGGCTCCGGCCTTCAGGAGCGAACGGACATCGCTAACGCTACGGACGCCGCCGCCTACGGTAAAGGGCATAAAGGACTCTTCGGCAATCTCGGAAACAATCTCGGTTCTCGCAAGCCGCGATTCCCTGGTGGCCACAATGTCAAGCAGGATGAGTTCGTCCACGTTGTGTTCATTGAAGACCCGCGCCGCGTTGATGGGGCATCCAACGTATACGTAGTCCGAGAAACGTACACTTTTCTCAAGGCCCCAGTCCCTGAGCAGAAGCACCGGTATGACACGTATCTTAGGCATGAAGTAGGCAGTCCTCCGGGGTCGCGCGGGCGAAGTTGCTGATGACCTGCAGGCCGTTGGAATGACTCTTTTCGGGATGGAATTGGGTGCCGAACAGCAGTCCTCTGTGAATCGCCGACACAAACTCGACGCCATGCTCGGTCGTGGCAACCACCGCGTCTCGATCGGCGCAGGTGACACAATACGAATGTGCGAAATAGAAACACGGGTCGGGAGCGAGATTCTCCAGTAAGGGACTTTCACGACGTATCGTTATATTGCTCCATCCCAGGTGAGGGATCTTGAGCATGCTGACAGTCGCCGGCTCCACAAACCGCCTGGTCTCGGCCTCTATCCAGCCAAACCCTTCGGAGTCTCCTTCCTCGCTGAACTTCGTCATCAGTTGGAATCCCAGGCAGATGCCGAGCAGGGGCGTCCTCTCGTCCCGGACCTTCTGATTCAAAATCGCGGCGAGACCGGTCTGTCGAATGTGGTCCATGCACGCGGCAAAAGACCCAACGCCAGGAAGAACCAGCTTTTCGGCCTGCTCGATTTCTTCCGGCCTAGATGACAACCGAGCGGGGAACCCCACCTTTTCGAAAGCTCGTTGAACCGACTGGAGATTTCCGAGCCCGTAGTCCACGATCGTGATCATCGTTTCGCTCCGACCAGGAAGCTACCGATCGCCAGGTGATCCAGTCCCGCCGACGCGAACGCAGTCAGAGCTTCGCGGGGTGTTCGAACGATGGGCTCTTCGTGAATATTGAAGCTGGTATTGAGGATCACTCCGCTTCCGGTCCGCCTTTGGTAAGCCTTCATCAACCGGTGGAAGGTGGGGTTGGTGCGTTCCCGCACGATCTGCATCCTGGCGGTGCGATCCACGTGAACTACGGCCGGATTCTCGTCTATCATTCGGTCTGTGCACCGGAAGCAGACCGTCATGAACTCCGCCGTTTGAACCGCGCTGCTAAAATCGACCACATATTGCGGAACATCTTCCTCGATGATGGCCGGCGCAAAAGGCATGAAGTCGCTACGTTTTAGGAGGCTATTTAGGCGGTCCACCGTCTCGCGAACCGACGCCCTGGCAAGTACGGACCGATTCCCCAACGCCCTGGGGCCCCACTCCATACGACCGCAGAAACGCGCGACAAGCTTGCCTTCGACCAGCAGATCCGCGATCGTCTCATCCATGGATTCCGGCTGCTCGTAGGGGAAACCCGCCTCCTTGATTTCTTGCTCGATCTGCTGATCGCTGAAAGAATCCCCCCAAAATACATTGTCGAGCGCGGCGGGGGCAATCCCGCCTTCGACACAGAGAGCCCCAATCGAAAGCCCTCCATCGCCCATGTTGGGGCAAACGAACAGGCTTTCAACCTCCGGCAATTCGTGGAGCTTCTGGTTCAACTTCACATTGGCGAAGATACCCCCCGCGACGCACAACTTCGAGAGTCCCGTTTCGTTGAGCCATCGCCGGGCGATCTGGATGACGTTTTCCTCGAGGATCTCCTGTGCCCATGCCGAGATATCCTCGCGGGAAAACTGCGATATCAGCTTTTCTCTCGCCCACGACACCGCCCGAAGGCCCAAGGGCCCCGAGTACTTCAGCCGGCCGTTATCGATGCAGAAAGGGGAGGGAACGGTCACTCGCCGGGCTTCGCCCGCGGCAGCAAGGCCCGTCAGTTTTCCTTCGTCGCGGCAAGGAGTGAATCCTAACGCTTCGGTCAGGCTTTCGAAAAACAGTCCGAGCGAAGTCCGCGAGCCCACGGCCTGAAGACGCTCGGAACCGCTTGCGGAGAAACGGCCAACCGTTAGGGATAGCCCGTCTCCCATGCCGTCTCCGGTCAAGACCAGAGCCTCGTCGTAGCCCGATAGAACAAATGCCGAGGCCGCGTGGGCGCGATGGTGCTCGACGAAGCTCAAGCGTGCTCGTTTCAGCTCTCGTGGCAGAGTCCTCCGGAACGACGGCGCCAGTAGCGGCAGGGCCAAGCGGCGTAGGAACGACCGTTCGGTCGTGTGCAGCAAAGGTGTGCGGTACGCGACGAAATCCGCCAGGACGGCCTTCCACGATTTCCGGCCTCCTGTTCCATGCCGAACCAGGCGTCTATGCAGAGAAGGGAACATTCGAAGAGGCAGCGGCGGAGTCATCTCGCCGGCCACGTGAATGCCGCCGATGTCCGCTGGATCGACGCCAGTATAATCCAGCAATCCCTGCAGAGACTGCCACGGGAACCCGCCCTGGTTCTTGACGCGAGTGAACCTCTCCTCGTTGGCGGCATACAGCACACGCTGGCCATCGGAAAGAGCGACGCCGCTGTCGTAGAGATCTTGACTGATTCCCAGGAGAAGCATCACATTACCCTGGCCGCGTTGATGATCGCGCCCGCCTTCAGCGAGAAGACCTGGGCCATTTCCACAATTGGGGCACACCAGCAAAGTTGGCACCCCGTTGGTAACTCCATGTTATCCACCCTTGAGGCGAGATCTTCGGCCGTAATGTCCTCGGATGAGTTGTCCGCTAACTCGCCAGCCTGAGCCTGATGGCACGCCAGGACCCGTCCGTCCGGTTCCACGCAGAGAAAGTATCGGCCGGCACCGCACAGAATCTTTGTGGCGTTTGGCCAGCGGGAGAGATGGCGCAGCGCGGGGAGGGAATTGGCGATGGGAGCTCCGCTACGTTTGAGTCCGATGATCTGATCCATCGTTTGGCGGTATTCCTCTTCCGGGGGTGCGATCGGGTTTGGCGTGGTGGAGGAATCGAGCCACTCGGTAGCCGGCTGGAAGGTTACCCTCACACCGCTCTCGGCTGCGATGCGCACGACTTCGTCCACGACCTTCAGATTGTGTTTGGAGAGAGTACACAAAAGGGCCGCTCGTATCTCGGCTTCTCTACAGGCCGAAAGCGCCTCGATCGTCTCTTCGAAGGCCCGCGGCCCGCGGATCCGATCGTGAACTTCGGGCGGTCCGTCAAGGCTAAGAGTCACTTTGTCCACACTCCGAATTGCCTCCAGGTTCGACGGTACAAGAGCCCCATTGGTACTGACGAAGACATGCATGCCGCTGGCTTTAGCATGGTCGACGATGACGCGAATGTCATCGCGCAACAGCGGCTCGCCACCGCCGAACGTGATCCACCTCGTCCCAATGGCGTAAAGGGCGTCGATTCCGGAAAGGACTTGGGTCGTATCCAGTTCACGAAGCTCCAATTCGTGAGTACCACAATAGTCACAGCGACGGTTGCAGCGAAAGGTAATGTTCCAGCTCACGAAGATTGGCACTCTGCGCTTCAGGAGCAGTGACCGGCCAACTGCGGATCCAACTTGAAGAACACTCTTGAGGATCATCTCCTGAAACCTCACACCAAGCGATTTAGCACAGAGGCGACCTTGCGTACCGACGAATCTGGAATGCCGTCGTACACAGGAAGGGCGATCGCACCTGCGGAGACCCTATCCGTGACGGGACAGTCGGTAAACCCAAGCAGTCGGGCGCAATTGTCAGCGATTTCGTTGCCCATCCCAGCATCAATGCCTCGCAGAAGCATTCTCCTGCGTATCGGCGCGGCGTCTGTTGGCAGAACGGCGACGACGAAATACCACGTGGACGATGCGTTTTCGGGAACCTGCTGCATGCGGATGGACGGCTTGAGAAGGGACCGATACAGGTCCGCTGTCTTCTGCCGTTCGGCGATCCGGTTATCCAAAGAGGACAGTTTCTTCAGGCCCAGCGAGGCTTGTACCGGTAGATAGCGAAGGTCGGTCGGAGGGACGCTTTGAAAGGCGCGGTACAGCCACTCCATGCCGCGCCTCAATGCGGGCGTAGCCAATAGGAGAAGAATGGGCATGGCGAGTCCCGAGGCGAACAGCAGTCGTTCCACTCGTACGCTTCTAACCTTCTTCAGGAAGGCCCGTGTATCCGTGCGGTAGGGCTCCGACTTCGCTCGCGCGGCCTCAATAAGGGCTTCTTCGCGCGTAACGACCATCCCTCCGCCGTAAGTGTTGAGCGGTTTCGTGGCCTCGAAACTAAAAAATCCCGCTTCACCGAAAGAGCCCGTCTGGCGTCCGCCCAAGGTGGCGCCGAATGAGTGGGCGCAGTCCTCGATGAGGGAGATTCCGCGATGACGGCAGATTTCCTGAAGCTGATCGATCTCGCAGGGACAACCGAAAGCGTGAAGCGCCAGGACCAAGCGTGTCCGGTCGGTCATGCGCTGGTGGACCGTCGCGGGAGTGATATTGAGTGTGGCCTGATCAATGTCAGCGGGAACTGCTCGCAGGCCGTGGTCTTGCAGAAGCGGCAGAAGCGCACCCAGCGTGTATGCCGAGACAATGACCTCATCACCTGCCGTGGGCGCGAGATAGTCGAGAATCATCCTCAGACCCTGTCGACCGGAGCTGACGGCAGCAGCGTTCTCGACACCCACACGCTTCGCGACCTCCTTCTCCAGGGCGGAGACGGAATCGGCGGCTGGGGACCGAAGGTGCTCCGCGATCCAGCGCGACTCAAGCGGTTCCACGTGAGCAGATCTTCGTCGAATCAACGGTCGCCCCCAAAGTAAAAATGCAGATCGCGCCACGTCTCGGGGATATCAAGAAACAACGACCGCAAGGACAGGCGGAGGCTCAGTTCGGTATTGGTCGTATCCCAGCACGCGCTTTGGCAGGTGAACACCTTCTTCCGCAGTTCGGACATCTGTGGGCTCCGCCAAATCTCGTCCAAAGACTGGTCCTTGACATTCAGTGTCGAAGTGATGTCGCAACACGGGGCCACGTACCCCTGGGGGTTTATTGCGCAGGCGGCGTACCCGGCGTAGCAGGGAAACCGGTGCGGCTCGCTGTACAGGGCCGAGATGCCCTTCAGGAATGCCGTCGACGTTGTCTGCAGACGCGTCTTTCGCACAGCACGGACCAGCGATGCGACCTCGGATTCCAGGTCTTCAAGATCGTTGGCCTTCAGGAGAAGGTCCTCGTAGTCCTCGATCGGCTTGTTCTTGTGCAGCAGGTTGGTGTGGATGGGGGCAAATTTGATCTGGTGAACACCAAGTTCCTCGGCGAAAGGGATCATCGCCGTCATGCCCCGATAGTTGATCGCCGTGATCAGGTAGTTGATGCCCACCTTGACGCGAGGCGCGTGTTCGACCAGCGTCCGAATGCCTTGGACGGCCCTATCAAAGGACCCCTCGCCTCTCAGACGATCGTGTATTTGCGGCGAGGCGCTTTCCACAGAAATGGAGACCGTATCGGCACCAGCCTGCTGAAGACGAAGGGCGATTTCTTCACTGATAATCGTTCCGTTGCTGCACAAGTGTACGGCCATGCCGCGCTGGCGGGCGTAGCCAATCAGTTCGAAAACGTCGGAGCGCAGGACGGGCTCGCCTCCTGTGAAGGAGACGATCATAGTTCCCAGTGTCGCCGCGGAGTCGATTACACCTTTCCACTGAACCGTCGAGAGCTCGGTGCGGGCATCCGGCGCCGCATGCTCGTAGACGCCACACATGCTGCACCTTAGATTACAGCGATCGGTAAGAAAGACGAGCAGGATGGGAAGACAGGCAGGGCGTTTGCGTAGTCGCCGGCTGCACCACACGCGTAGCAGCGTCACCGAGTTCCGGCAGAAGAATCGGAGTCGTTCGAACACGAAGAGACCTCAATGGCGAAGGCAGCCCGACCCAATGGCTTCCTTCTTTTTGACTGCGAGAAGTGACGACCAATCAAGATTTTGGGTAGCCCAGAGCGGGCTGTCAAGGGACTGTTCACTTCGACGATCGCAGTTAGAATCAGTCCTGTCGGTGGAAATCCAATTCTATGTCATCTCATTCAGATGTTGGACAGCCAGACTCACGAAAAGAGCGTTCTTGTCGATCGACTGCTGCTGTGTGCGGTTCTGCTGTGCGGTTTCCTGACGGGCTGCGTGCCCATGTGGAATACGGACATCTGGACGCACATTCGAACTGGCCAACTGATCCTGGAGCGGCAGAGTGTGCCGTTTGTGGACTGGTACTCCTTCACCGATTGCGACCGCCCGTGGATCGAGATGCACTGGTTGTTCCAGTTGGTGGTTGCCAAGCTGTTCGCCTGGGGCGGCGTCAATCTCCTGGTGCTTGTGAAGGTATTTCTGCAGATGATGACGGTCCTCGTCTGCTGGCATGCGGCCGGTGAACGGATGCCGGTCTGGGCCAAATCTGCATGTATGCTCTTGTTGGTGATTTGTCTTTCGGGACGATCCGTTGTCCGTCCTGATATGGTTACCCATTTCCTGTTGTCGTTGTGGCTGTTGATCCTGATTCGAGCAGATTACAAGCCACACCGTATCTGGCTTTTGCCGATCGTCCAGGTGGTATGGACGAATTGTCACGGCCTGTCTGTCCTGGGACTGGTTGTCGGAGGAGCCTATTGTTGCGATCTGATTGCGCGGCACCTCGCAAACGGTCGATGGTGGCTTGAGAACCCTTCCGAGAACCCGCGGCTACCGTGGGTTTCGCTGGCTGCCGTGGCAACGCTTCTGTCCTGTCTCGCGAACCCATACTTCGAAGACGGAGCGACGTTTCCCCTGGTGTTATTCGGTAAGCTCGGTGACGATCCATCGGAAGAGCACATGCCGCCCCTCGTGGTGTTTCGCATGATCGGCTTCAAGGTCTATCTGGTGATGGAGTTGATCCTGTGGTGCGTAACGGGGCTAAGCTTCGTCTGGCTTGCCTTCTATCGCCGACTGAGTCTGATGCGGTTGCTGCTGTTTATCGGCTTCTCGTATCTAGCGTGGACAGCCACACGCAATATCGCAATCTTTGCGATCGTCGCCAGCGTCATTTGCTGCCTGAACATTTCTGATGCGCTCGGATTTCGAGATGCGGGTTTGCTGTCGGGAGCAGCGAAATCGCCTCCAGCGAGCCTTGGGCTGACCAGATACCTGCCGCATACCATCCTTGTTGTCGCACTCGGACTAATGATCAGTGTTGTGACCAGTAGCTGGCATCGTTTCACCGGTCGAGATCACTTTGGAATTGGAGAGTTGGAGGACTGGTATATTCATGGCGCCGCCCAGTTCGCAGGCCGGCCGGGTATGCCGTCACGTGCGTTCGTCATTGGTTATGGTCAGGCGGCGGTGTTTGTTTTTCACAACTCGCCCGACCGCAAGGTGTTTCTGGATGGCCGACTCGAAGTCTATCGCGACAGCACCATTGAGCGTTATTTTGAGATCGTATCCGCCATCAGGCGACGCCATCCGAGCTTTGTGGGCCCTCTCTTGGATGACGATGGGAATCTTCCGACGATCGTGATCGAGAACACTCCCGGCACGCGACGAAGTATCTGGGCAATGCTGACGTGTCCCTTCGTTCGTCTCGTGTATGCTGATTCCTCGGCCGCCGTGTTCATCCAGCAGTCACTGGCGGACGAGCTGCAACTTCCGCCGGCCGATCCGACTCCGCTGGGATTCACATATCGACCGCTAACGACCGATGCGGATCCCCAACTGTCCGGCAAAGCTGTTCGTCTCGAAGAATGACATGGCTCGTCCTCGACCCCAACCACCCTTCGCAGTACACTGTGTTGTGGACACCGCCTGCACAGAGTAGCTGAATCCGCAAGAATTCGGACGAACGGAGCAGGCGGTTGAATTCTTGCGAATCCAGCTACGGGACCCCGTCGATCGCGGTTTGACGGGGCGCTGAAACTGGGTGGACGGGCATGGATATGGGATCTGAAGACTCTTCAACCTCTTCGGACCGGTGGGGTGACGAGCCGCTTGTGGTGCCGTCGTCGCCAATCGACAAGGCGCGAAGCGGCCGCTGGTGGTGGCTGATCGGAACGATTTGTACGATTCTCGTCCTTGTTGGTGCTTTCTACCTGGTCAGGCATATTGTCATCAGTTCGCTCTCCGATTCTTGCCGCGAGGCACTTCGGGCCGAAGACTGGGAACGAATGGAACAACTCGCGGGAAGCTGGCGCTGGTGGCAACCAGGAAAGGCGGCTCCGTTGATCTATCTGGCCGAGGCAGCGAATAGAACGGAGCGATACGAGCGGGCCGTCGATCTGCTCGACCAATTGCCTGATGCGGATCCCATGACGCCGCCAGCGCTCGTGGAACGCTCGGCGATACAGATCGGCCCGCTGAATCGGCCTATCGCGGGAGCGGAGACGTTGGAGCGAGCCATCAAGCTCGATCCGACACTGATCGAGGCGAGGCGTCGTTTGACCTATTTCTACGCTTATACCCTCCAGCGGCGGAAGATGGTGGACCTCGCGTACGACACGATCGAACATGACTGTGATCTGCCGGAGACCTACGTCTATCTAATGTTGCAGGATTCTCTTTCCTTTTCCAACGCCTACGACGAGAACACCCGATGGTTTCACAGCGACCGCGATCAGGAGTTGTTTCTCGTGGCTCGGGCGATCCACCGCATCGGCATGAAGGGGCTGGACGAACGGGAGGATCCAAAGGAAGGGTCTCGCGATGAAGCCGGGATGCCCTTTCACCGGAAGGTGGTTGGCGAGTATTTCGCGAAGTTTCCGCAGAATCTGGAATTACTGGCGTACTATCTGCAGTTGAGTAGCACGGCCGGAGATGTTGACGAAGTGGCTCGTTTGCTGTCGTGTGCGCCACCGGAGGCGGCAACCGACAACCGCTTTTGGAGGTACATGGGGTGGCTGCATGCGGCTCGGGGCGAGTTTAGCCAGGCGAGAGAGAACTACGAGAAAGCGTTGATGCTGAACTGTTACGACCATGTAAGCCGACATCAGTTGGCCGGCGTGGAACGTCGGTTCAAACGACTTGACCAAGTAAAGGCCCTGGAGGAATTAGTCCTTGAGGGCAAGGCGTTGCGGCGCCAGATACTCGAGTTGGAAAACGTCGCCAACGTCCCGCCAGAACTCCTGATGCGAATGGCAGCGTATGCGGAAAAGTGCGGAGACGATCTTGTCGCCGGCCAACTGTTCCGTCGAGTCGAGCAGTGGTCCGAAGAGTGGTCGCGTATCCGTGCGGAGCCCAAGACATCGTCGTGAGGGATGGCAGATCTGAAGCGTTCGTTCAGGATTCGTCACGGGAGGGCAATGCCGCTGCTGTACAATCTTCGGAGTCCCGAAAATTCTTCGTTTAACGGCAAGCCGAAGGCGACGGTTTTCTTCCGGCGTGGATCACATCCCACGACCGCCTTCGGCTTGCCGTTAACCAACGCAGCCTCGCTTTGCTCGGCCGCAACCAAAATGCGCGCAAGAAAACAACAATCTGCGAAGTAGTAGAACGAAGAACCCTGAAATCCACACGAGAATAAATGCGCAAAGCAATCGTCATAGCGGCGATCTTGGCGTTGATCGCCGCCGTTGCCATTATCGCCGCTAGGTCCCGTTGGAGTGATCCCGATCGGACGACGGGGCCAGCGAAGAAACGGCAGACGCAACGTAGCCCATTCATTGTCTCCAAGAGCGACAAACAGACTGTGGTGGTCGGTGTGGACGATTTGGCCACGAGGGTCAAGGAGTTATGCTCGACCTGTCACGTCCTGCCCACCCCGGACGTTGAGCCAAAGGAGTTGTGGCCGGGCAAGATCCGCGAGATGTACCAGTACATGCAGGGTCCAAGGCCCGTGGACCCGAAGCGAATGCCGCCCATCGATGATGTTATCGAGTACTGGACTTTCCGCGCGCCGAAACTGCTGCAGGTACCGGACGACGCGATTGGGTCGCCACGATCGCCACAGGCCTTCCAACGCCGCATGATCAAGTTGGACGTGGTCCCGGATCCTCCGTCGATTTCCAGCGTGGGGTTTGTGCGGCTTGCCGACGACGGCCCCAGCCAATTGTTAGTCTGCGACATGCGCAACGGCCTGGTGGTTCTATGGACGCCATCACAACCTGCGCAGACCGCCACGGTCATCGCGCGCATTGCCCATCCCAGCCGTACACACGTGGTGGATCTGGACGGGGATGGTTTGCGTGACATTCTTGTGGCCAACCTGGGCGAGTACTGGCCCGTGGACACGACGAAGGGATCGGTTGTGTGGCTGCGAAATCGGGGCGAGGACCAATTCGAGACCGTTGTATTGATGGAAGGATTCGGCCGAGTCAACGAGGTACAGACCGCCGACTTTGACGGCGATGGAGATCTGGATCTCGTCGTTGCCGACTTCGGCAACTTGACGACCGGCCGGATTGTCTACCTGGAGAACTTCACCGAGGACTACTCGCAGCCGCATTTCGAGGCAATCTCCATCGAGGAAAAATCAGGAACCAGCGACGTTCCGGTGGTGGACCTGAACGGGGATGGCCATCCCGATTTTCTCGCGCTGCAATCTCAGGAAAAGGAGCACGTGATCGCGTTCCTGAACAGAGGGTGGGGAAACTTCAGGCCAGAGATGGTGTACAAGGCGCCTCATCCCCGTTGGGGCTCGACGGGCATCCGATTGATCGATCTGGACGGCGATGATGACATCGATGTGCTGTGGAACCACGGGGACTCGGTGCAACTTCCGCCGATACCCAGGCCCTATCACGGCTTTGGCTGGCTGGAGAATCGAGGCAGTTTTCCCTTCACCTACCACCGCTTGGCCCATCTGCCCGGCGCACACACGTCGCTGCCCGCAGACCTGGATGGCGACGGCGACCTGGACCTCGTCTCCAGTGTCTTCATACCCGCATTCAATCCGGACTGGCCGAATGCCGAGACACTGGATACCGTCGTTTGGCTGCAGCAAACCTCGCCTGGACATTACGAGCGTTACTCGCTGGAGATCAGTACGCCTTTCCACCCATGCGGCGATCTCGGCGACTACGACGGCGACGGCGATATCGATATCGTGTTGGGGAACTTCTGCATGTTCCCGTCGGACTATTACCCCTGGGAAGCTTGTATCACCGTCTTTGAAAATCCTCTGGTTACGGCCGAGTAGAGTTCAAACGCGGATCTGACGTCGTTCCTTCGATGATCGTGATGAGCTGGTCGGCTTTGACATTCTCGATGACCTCGGTTGCGCCTCCGACCCAGCGGATTTCGATCCGGTCCGCGTGGTCGTGGCCTGCTAGCCCAAAGTGCAATCGCGAGCCCCAGTGGCTTTGGTAGCCGCGGCCGCTGTGTACCTCGACCAAGTGCTTCAGGTCGTCGGTCACGACGGTCACGTGGGCACCGACGCCGTCGCGGTTCGTTTTTGTTCCACGCAGGCGTATTTGAAGCCAGTGATTTGCGCAGTCCGATTCCCCAAGCATGTTTCTGGCCACCGTCGGTAGCTCGCGCGAATTCAGGACCACCATGTCGATGTCGCCGTCGTTGTCCAGGTCGTCGAAGGCCGTGCCGCGGCTGGCCTCGACAGGCGAGAGCCCGTCACCGGCCACGGACGACACGTCCACGAATCTTGCCGTTCCGGTGTTCCGCAGCAGCAGATTGGGGCAGCGGTACGTGGCGCTCAAGTCCCGCTCTTCGATATTGTCTTCCGTGTGGCCATTGGCGATGAACAGGTCGCGGTGACAGTCGTTGTCGAAATCGACGAAGCCGCATCCCCAATTCACGTAGGGCAAGCATCCCGCTACTGCATTCGTCCACGAGGCGACGTCATCGAAGACGTGGTCGCCAAAGTTGCGCAGCAGCATGGGCAATTGGGCTTGGTAATTCGTCGTGTAGAAGTCAAGCAAACCATCGTGGTCATAATCGGCGCAATCGACCCCCATGTTGGCTATCAGATGGCCTTGGCGATTCATTGCCACGCCGGCCATCACGCCGAATTCTTCAAAGTTCCCCTTTCCATCATTGCGAAAAAAGAAATTCTCCTGGACATCGTTGCAGATGAACACATCGGTGTCGCCATCGTTGTCATAGTCCGCGCAGATCATGCCCATGCTGCGGCCCGCGTGATCGCCGATTCCGGATTGCCCGGTCACGTCCGTAAAGGTACCGTCGCCGTTGTTGCGATAGAGGGTGTCCAGCACGGGCTCGTACTCTTGAGGAGATGGATACGCCGGATGCCCATTTTCCGTGTGGGGCACATGGGCGGAGCAGTCGAGTTCGATGTAGTTGCCCACGTAAAGGTCCAGGTCCCCGTCTCCTTCGATGTCCAGGAAGCATGCCCCGGCAGCAACCAGATCCCGCCCCGCGACGCCGGCCCGCCGAGTCACATCGGTGAAGGTGCCATCGCCGTTGTTGTGGTAGAGGAGATTCTTACCGAAGCAATTCAGATAAATGTCCGCAAAGCCATCGTTGTCATAGTCCCCAATCGTAATGCCCATGCCGTAGGCCGAACACACCACGCCCGCGGTCTCGGTAACGTCCTGAAATTTCCAGTCGCCCAGGTTCTTGTACAGCGCGTGTCGAGCCGGTTCATCGGTCTCGCAGCCCGGAAGGGGCGCGCCATTGGGAAAGTAGATGTCGATCAGCCCGTCATTGTCGAAGTCGAAGGTGGCCATGCCGGTGCACATGGGTTCGACAATGTATCGCCGCCCGCTGCTGCCGTCGGTATGTTTGAATGTAATTCCCGTTCCACTGGTGACATCGTCGAGCTGGATCGCGCAGGCGGTAGCCTCCAACAGAGGGTCAGTTGGTTTGGAGGTGCTTGCCCCTGGACTCGCAACGTGGAAAGGAGCAGCCGCTGGTCCTTCGGAAGGAGAGGCGCGGTCCTCACGAGGCAGCACATTGTACGCCACCAGCAGCGCAGCGGACGCGACCGCAGCCAACGCGGCAATCGCCCAAACCTTTGCTCGTCCAACAGGTCTGCTCATGCATCATCCCAGGCGCGGGGAAAGCTCGAAATACGAAACGAATTCTAAATACAAATTCATATTTCGCTGGCCCAACCATCTGTAGAAGACCCGACGCGCGCCGTTTTGGAAACACCAGTGAAGGTACGCGCTGTCGCCGGTGACGTTGGTGTTCACGGCCGTCAAGTGCGGAGAATTGCACC
>CAZURK010000287.1:0-20189 GCA_964623055.1 uncultured Pirellulaceae bacterium | reverse complement strand
ACGCCCCGAATCCAGTGGTGGATGTCGAGTTCGCCGGAATCGAAGTCGATGTACTCGATCCCTTCCTCGCCCGCCAGATAGAACCGCTCCGTCGCTTTGTTGCGATAACAACGGTGGTGGTGACCTACCAACATGTCCTTGACCGGGTATTCCTTCTTGACCTGACCGGTCCGGATGTCCAACCCAAGCAACGACACTTCTTTGATCTTCAACGTCCACACCAAGTCGTTGTTGACGAAAAGGTCTGGCGGCGTGAAGTGGGCAAGTGACATTCCTTCGGACTCCCACAGCGTCTCACCAGAACGAGCATCCATCGCCCGCAGGACCATCGCCTTCTGTTGACGCGCGTTCAGGTTGTCCGGAAAGGGAAACATCTGTCCCAACAGAAGAACCTTGTCGTGGTAGACGAGCGTACAGAGGTTTGCATGATTGAATTGGTAATGGCCAAGGACGTTTTTCTCCATTTCTGGCCGTAGTTTTCGCCAAGCCTCCTCGCCGGACTCCAACCGGAGCGCCACGATGTCGTCCCCGTCGATGAAGAACAGATGATCGTCGCCGGCCGTCAAATAGGCATCCGTGTACTTCTTTAGCTCATCGCCGTGCCCCGACGTGCCCTTGTATCCCTTCTTCTCCCATAGAATGTTGCCGTCTTTCGCATTGACGGCCAGGACGTCCTTTTCGGAGCGATCCGCCTCGGCGTTCTTGACCAGCAACAACCGACCTTCGTAACACAGAATCTCTGCTGTGTCTTCTGTCCCTTCATATTCCCGGATCGTCTTTCCCGTCGCCCCATCCAAGGCGACAACAGGTTGATCAAACCCCAGTGTGACATAGACAACATCATCCACGGCCACCAGCCGCCTGTATAGCTGCCCAGGGACCTTAAATCGCATCAACCCGGCAAACTCAACGTCCGACCACCTGCGCCATCCCCAATTCTTGATCGGTCGTTTCCACAGAAACAAACCGTTAAAGGCGTCCCTGGCCACCAACTGCCACTTGTCGGGCAACCCTCGGACACCAATGGCACCTTCGTCGATGATGTAGTAGAGACGGCCTCGAGCCGACACCATGGCAACGACGCTGGGTAGCAGGTTGTGGTGCCTGGCCCAAAGCGGCGGCATGATCCACTGCAGATTACGAGAGATGCCAACTTCCGTGTCCTTCGATACAGCATTGTTGTCCGGTCCGTGCAGCCAGTGCGTCCATTCGTCAATCTCCGCAGGGACCGGTTTGGCGAACATCGCGTAACCGTCCTCGATGCGGGATAGGGGATGCGAGGTACGGGATACGAGATGCGAGATACGAGATAGCCACGCCTCGTTTCCCTTCTCCCGCACAACAGCCACACCGCGCGGAGTCAGAACACGCAGAATCTCGCTTCCCGCATCCTGCATCTCGCATCTCGAATCCACGACAACCAAATTCACCACGTTATCGATGTATGGCAGTGTCTTCCCGTCGAAAGTGTCCACCGTGACCTTGCCGTACAGCCCCAGCGAACTGATACGATCACGAGCTTTCTCGATCTCTTCCGCATCGACATCAAGTCCGTGAACCAGGCATTTGCCATCGGCACGCAATGCTGCAGTCAGTTCACCGCTGCCACATCCCAAGTGAACAACCAGCCCCCTGTGCATGCCACTCGATTCCAGAATCGCCTGGGCCTCGTCGTCCGCCTTTGATAGGACTCCGCAAGCGGAAATCAGAAACGAAAGGATGACGAGCATCTGCTGCCTGTTTTGCATTCTTCAGATCTCCATGTCGATGGAAATGAGGCGAGTGTTGTTCGGCCCGTTCGACGACGCCCAGTATAACTGCAATCATGTGCCACGCGACACGAGGCGAACAACAAGAAAGGAACGTCGCGCTAAACGTCGCTTCTATCATAAAGACCTTGCCAGGTACCATGTCTTTCTTTCGTCCGTGTCACCGCCTCCCTGTCTTTCTATCCATTCATTTGGCCGACCTTACTACCTCGAAGAATATTAGTTCCGACACTTCCGTGCCTTTCAGATTGACCGGCAGACCCTCGTCCATCAGTTCTGCGGCTGATTTCACGGTCGATGGATGGGAGCCATCCTCGAAACTCATGCGGTACATCTGATTGCGATCCAGCCCCTTGAGCCGGAGCGCCTCTGTCGCGGTCTCGTCAGTGGGTTGGAACAAGTAGACTACACCTTTCCCGCTGGCCGGATCGTAATACTCGATGCCGTCCCGGTTGCGGCCATCGGGACGGGGAAAGATGTGATAGAGATCGGCCTCGCGCATCAATGGACGAATATTGGCCTTGTATGTATCGACGCAAGTCTTCAAGGCGTCCTTCTCTTGCTGGGTCCACGGCTCCACGCCGTTGCCGCCGTTGGGCGCGTCGAGAAACCACTCCGGGGCGCCCATCGACATCGAGCGGAATGCGTATCGAATGCCTGCAACACCCCGAGGACGATAACGCCCGTCAGAGCTGCCCAGATGCCCTTCGAGCTGGATCGGATGGAAAGCATAAGAGCTGTCGTAGAAGGCTTGGCGAACGTGAAGCGCCGAATAGGTGTCGGAATTGAAGATCTTCACAGCCCGCCGCATCGCCCCATAATCTTTGATGCGCCCGCCACCACAGCAATTCTCCCACTGGAACCCAGGGATCTCGTCGGCCAGTGTGTCGACCATCTCGTAGAAACCGCGAGTCGCGGCGAAGGAAGCACCGATTACTGCCCCGCGCGTGCAGTCGGAGCGCCACATATCGGCATTGTACTCTCGAAACAGCCGGCGAATGCGATCCGCCCTTTGTCGGCGTCCCGCGGCGCTGGCCATGTCCACGTTGTCCGTCCAGTAGAGCCCGAAACGCAGACCTTTCTCGTGCGCATAATCCGCGGCCTTCTTCATCCCGGACGGCCAGTCGGCTCGATCCGAATCGGGCTCGCCCGCCTGCCACCACCCCACGTCGATCATCACTTCCTCGAAACCCAGCGGCGCAATGTCGTCGATCAGCGGATAGAACTTCTTTTCGACCGGGTCCCAACTGCCCGGCGTCTTGCCCGTGGCGCCAAAGGCGTTCCACTGGACCTTTGGGTAACCTGGATCTTGCCGCAGGATGTCGGGCACTCGGTACCGCATCAGCCATCGCCGCAGACGGTTGCCCGCGTCGTCAAGATCGCCGCAGTATGCGCCGAGGAACCCAGGCCGCACCTCAAGCGACTCGCCGGGAGCAAGCTCTGCGCGGAGGTCCGCGATGTTGCCGCCGCCGCGCACTCGTACGGCAGGTGACGTATCGCCGCCGAGCGTCACCGCCTCGATTCGGCAATAGCTCCACTCCAGCCCCACGTATACTCCATGCCTTTGATTCGATTCCAGCACAACGTACGGGATGAACTCGCCGCTCGGAGAGGTTCGCACAGAGTAACGGCGACCCACCTTGTCGCCCGTGAGCGAATGACGGTACACGCCCACCGGATCCGGGGTGCGGCCATCGGAATGAAAACGCCACAGGGCAGCCGCGCCCGTCAGGTCCAGATCGAAAGTAGGTTGTTCCCCGATCGTCACCGCTTTGTTCGATCGATTCGTGATCTGCACGGCGTGATGGACGGGGCCGGGCCCCGGACGAGCGTGCCACTGGGAAGCGACTTCCAGCGCCGGTTCATCGCACGCAAAACGCAACGTCACCTTCCGCCCCTCCGTTTCTTGCACGGCTGCGTCGACGTATCGCCACCGGAGCGTTCGGCTTTCACTCGCGACTTCGGCTCGCGGCAGAATGCCAAACGCCACTGGGCGTGTGATCCAATTCCAGTCTACGGTCGGGCAAGACAGTTCGCGAATAACCATCTCGCCGGCAGCCGTAACGCCGAGCGTCAGCCGCGTGTCGTCGGTGGCGAGCGTCCAAGGCTCGGTCAGTTCCCCGACGGCGGGACGAAGCGTGGCATCGAGAACCTGGGCGCGCGTCTCCCTCGCAGCGGCCGGATCGATCCCGGCATGACCGAACTCACTGAGCGCCTCGTTCCAAATCCGGAAATCGTCGATCAGTCCCCGGAAGCAACGATTCTGGTCACTGTAACCAAGGCCCACGGCCACCGGCATCGGCGATGGACGGGCCGGTGCAGAGTCCGCCTCGGCAGCGACCAGGACGCCGTTCAAGTAGAACCGCACATCCGTTCGCGTCTTGACCAGGGCTACGTGTTGCCAGCGGCCTGCCGCCAGCGGCACTGCTTCGGTCAACACCCATTTGCCGTCACCCGCACCATATGCGGCCAGAAACTGATTCGTATTCGAGCCGTCTTGCTGCAAGACGAAGCCCAAACCTTCGCTGACGTGGTTCCCAAATATGTCCGCATGCTGACTCTGCTGCTTTGCGGGATTCACCCAGCATTCGACCGTGAACTGACTGCCCAACTCCTTCTGTGGAAATCCCGTGTCAATCCAACTGCGGCCATCAAACGACGCACACTTACCCTGCCGCCCGTCGACAAACACGACATGGCCCTGTGGCATGCAATCGAACTCGGATACCGACGTGTCGGTCAGGTTTCCATCGAACAAGAGTTCCAGCACCGGCTTTGCGCGGGCCGGTTCCTCGGCCGCATGGCCCAGCAGGCAGAACCCCAGTGCGACAAGGATAGCCAACAAACCAACGATCTTCTCTCGTATCAACTTTCGCATTTGTCCTTCCTCAGCGGTTGACTTTCTGCCAGATTCTCCCTTGATCCTTGGGAAGAGGAAAAGGCTGACGCGCGACGCGAACCAAGCCCATGCCTGTATGATAGGATACCACCGTCAGATCCAACAATCCTGAACAGGGCAATCACATGGCGACGAGAGGCCAGAATGCTGCATAATGGAAGCGTCGTCAAGTTGTGGTCGACTGACGTTGTCTTGAAGACCTTTTGTTCATGAGCAGAAACGACGAGACCTACGAAATGCGCAAGTATTGGGTGTATTCGATCCGAATACCGATCTTCCTGGGGTTGTTCCTGAGCCTCCTGGCTGACCTGAACGGGCAATCGCGGTTTCCATCTCCCGAAGATTCGGCGGTTGCTGCGGAGGAACGATCAAACGTGCTGTTCATCGCCGTCGATGACCTACGCGTCGAACTTGGCTGCTACGGCGATACGATGGCCAAGTCGCCGAACATTGACCGCCTTGCCGAGCGTGGCACGCTGTTCACTCGCGCCTACTGCCAGCAGTCCGTCTGCAATCCCTCGCGTGCCTCGGTGCTGACGGGACTGCGACCGGATACGCTGGGCGTCTGGGACCTGCCCACCCACTTCCGCGAAAAACTGCCCAATGTCGTTACCCTCCCGCAACTGTTCAAGCAGCACGGCTATCACACACAGAACATCGGTAAGATCTTTCACAACTATCGCCAGGACGAATTCAAGGGCGACGCCGTGTCGTGGTCCTTGCCGGCGAAGCTTCATTACGGCTCGCACTATGTCAACGACAAGGTCCAGGTTGAAGGCGAACCGCCGAAAAACTTGGCAACGCTCGACAAGACCGAATGTCGCGACGTGCCCGATGAAGCGTACCTCGACGGGCGCGTGGCGACCGAAGCGGTGAAAACGTTGCGGCAGGTGAAGGATCGACCGTTCTTCCTGGCCGTCGGGTTCTGGAAGCCTCATCTGCCGTTCAACGCACCCAAGAAATACTGGGATCTCTATGACCGCTCGAAGATCGAACTGCCGCCCAACCCCAATCCGCCGTCGAATGTGCCGCCGATCGCGCTACAGGACTACAGAGTCGACAGCAAGAAGCACCTGACCGACGACGATATCCGCGAGCTGCGGCATGGTCACCTCGCGGCGATCAGCTACCTGGATGCGCAGGTCGGCAAGGTATTGAACGAGCTTGACCGACTGGGCCTGTGCGAAAGAACGATCGTCGTGTTCTGGTCGGACCACGGGCTGCATCTGGGAGAACACGGTCTGTGGAGCAAGACGACATGCTTCGAGTTGGACGCGCGCGTTCCGTTGATCATCGCGACACCGAATCACAGAGGCGGGCAACGGACCGACGCGTTGGTCGAGCTGCTGGACCTCTACCCGACCCTCACGGACCTGTGCAGCCTGCCGGCTCCGGCGGATCTGGAGGGCGTGAGCTTGCGGCCCGTGCTGGCTGACCCGACTGCATCTGCGAAGTCCGCCGCGTTCAGCCAACACCCGCGACCGCCTTACTGCCGTCGCAAGGACCCAAAGGTAATGGGCTACTCGATCCGCGTCGATCGCTATCGCTACACCGAGTGGCTGGACTTCAAGACCGGTCGAGCCGTCGCCCGCGAGTTGTACGACCACGCTGATGACCCGCGCGAAACGGTCAACCTGGCGGACCGTGAGGAGAACGCAGCGATCATCCGCCGGCTGGCAACACAGATGGACACGTCGCTGAAACGCGTGACGCCCTCGCCCCAACCTTGAGAGCGATTCTCGAAATCGGAGGGCGCCGAAAAACACTTGTACGATGGCTCTCCGAAGCCGTCGATCGAGAACGGCGTCCTGGAATTCGACGGGCTCGGAGGCCCATCGTACCTGTTGGATTTGACTACAGCGCAATTCTGAAACACGTTCTCACGGCAACGAACACTTGACGGTTACTTCGTCCAGTTCGGGATGTTGTATGCGAGCGCTCTGGTCAACGAATTCGAACTGGACGTCGGGTATATCTTTGCCACGGTAGGGAAACAACAACGTGGCTGCTCGCCATGGCAGTTGCGTCCGCAGGGATGCCGAAAGAGCCGGTGCGGGCTCGATTTGTCCGTAGCTGTCCGAGTACCAGCCTCCGCGAGGATCCTCTTGACCGTGCTCGACGCGGGTCTCGCTGTAGGCCGTCGTGGCCGCCAATGTCATCAAGAGATTGGCGTCCTCGTAGTCGGTATGTGCACTGCATCCATCGACCTTGATCGTGCCGGGCGCGAACTGAAACCGGGATTCGATCGCGTGTTCGCCTTCGCCCGAGACGACGTCAAACACGACCCAGCATCGTTGTCGGACGAATACGATTTCGCGGCGATGAACAACAGCGATCTGATTCTGTTTGCCATATCCCAAATCGTATACGCCCGAGGCGCGTATCTCTTGATCTTCCACGCGCCAATTCAGGTCCAGCGGCTGTTTGGCGATCCACGTATCGCGACGGCCCACGCTGTGCTGGTCCTGGCCGTCGATGCGAATCGTGGAATGCGCTGCGGTACTGCGAAGGTACTGGCAGTACGACCGCTGGGACCAATCGTACAAGTGGCGGCCGGGATCGACCAGCAAATTGCGTCCATAGGCAAACAGCCAGAACCCCAAACGGTCCTCGTGCTGGTGACTCCGGCCATACGGCCCGGCGTCGAAGGCCAGATACAGATCGCCTTGGTCCTGCCGCTGTCGCAACAATGCGACCCCGGCGTAAGGAAACACCTCGGGCCCCAGACGATCATCTGGAGATAACAGATCATCGAGGCCCAGATCGGTCAGTTCGCTGCAAATATTGCCGGGACTGCCCGGGTCCGAGTCGTTGAACGCCACCTGTTTGCTGCCATCGGGCATGGTCGTCTGTTGGACGTAGTGAACCATTTTGCGCAGCGTTGCCAGCATCGCCGGATCGGGTTCTCGATCCAATGCTCGCAGAGCACGGACGGTCGTTAACAGGTTGCGGACCACCACGCGATGGTAATGCGGTGTCAGTTCATCCTGCACTCCGTCCGGCAGGATTTGATCTTCAATCTGACGGGCCATCGTCCGTGCAGCGTAGTCGGCAAACCGGTCCGTGTCGCGAAAGATCGGCAGTTCGACCAAGGTGGACAGCATGCAACTGCAACCAATGGTCGGCCAGTTGCCACGATGGCCATTCGTGACGATTTCCAGGTAGGCCAATTGATCGTGAAGCGACTTGAGCACCCGCAACAACTCGATCGGCTTGATCTGTTCGTGAGCAATCAGAATCTGCACGCATCGCGACCATCGCGAACAGTGGATTGCGCTATTCAGATACGAGCCCCAAACGTACGGCGAACCGCGAAAACATCGACTGACGTCGCTTTTGGAAATCCAGTCCAGGATCAAATCGATCGCCTTGCGGCTGTATCGCGAATCGTACGTGGCTTGATACACCTGGATTAGGGGATTCAAGTAAGTGAAGCGGTTCAAATCGTGCCCCCAGTGCTTTGTGCCTGGGTTGCCGTCCCAGTCGATATCGACAGGCAGTTGGTGCTGTTCGCCATAGAAGCTGAAACGGTTTTCAAGCAGTTCTTGTGCCTCGGCCAGCCGGGCGCGGGGAATCTGTAGCTTGGTAGGCGCAGGAGCTTTCGCTCGGCAGACGCGATACACGGCCTGCAATGCCTGGTCCCAATCGTTCGCCGCGCAGGCTTCCGCCAACCCCGGCACACGTCGCGGATCCACCAGTCGGATCGCTTGTCGGATGAAGGCCTCGTCCGACATACCTCGGTCGTCAAAGGAGCCCAGCGTCTGAAGCACCTGGGCACGGTCAAGAGTGCGCAACTTCCTAAGGTCGCTTCGTGAGAGCAGCGGGCGTTCTGCAGCCGATTGCTGCGCGGATACTGCGGCTGGTGCACAACAGACAATAGCCAACGTTATGATCCGAAGCATGTGCGGAACCTACCTTTCCATCGCGGCGTGTGGCGTAGAAGTTGCGGTTGGGAGCGATTCGACGGGCGAATGCGGTCGCGCAGCTCCAGGCGGTCTTTGCCGACGAAACCAGTTGGCGGGTGGGTGGTCCGGGGTAGTGGACTTTGGCCGATACAAGTGATTGTTCGACGTTCCGGCATGCATTCACCCCTCATCCGGACACCTTCTCCTCAAAGGGGCGAAGGGCCTACAATCCCCGTCTCCCCGTGGGTGATGTTGTCAACATCTGCGAGAATCGCCGGCAGGATGGAGTCCAGTTCGGCGAGAACGGGCTCGACTTCGTCGTAGGTCAGGCTGTGCCTGACGGAATCCGCGCTCGGCGCGGGTCTCCCCACCCCGCCGGTCGCAGCCAGCGTGGAGACCTGCGGTCCGGTCGGTGGCGTGGTCGGGAGACCACGCCGCAACAGCGCTTCGTAGGGTGGGCCAAGGGACGCAGGCCCACCGGATTGTGCCGTCCATTCCGTGAGATGCGCATCAGACGAAATGGCGAACGTATTCTGGTGGGCCTTCACGGGTTCGTCCCACCCTACATCCTTGTAGGACGGATTGCCAATCCGTCCCACTACCGGTTCGTCCTCGCCGCCGCCAGGCAGGTTGGTATTCAGGTGGTTGATCACCGTCAGCACGTCCAAGGACGTGGCCCGGCCATCGCCGTTTACGTCGCAGAAGTAGCCTGTAGCGGAAGTCGCAAGACTTCCGGCGTGGTCCAACTCGCTGATAATGGCCAACACGTCCAGCGGCGAAACATACCCGTCGCCGGTCACGTCCAGCGCGTTGTCCGGATTCGTCAAGTACTGCCGCATGATCTCTTCGATGACCAACGCAACGTTGACCGCTTGCGCGTCGCCTGCCACGTGCAGCACATAGCTTTCGCCTTCGGCAACCGGAACACTCAGTTCGCCCGTGCCGCCGATGGCCACGGGCATCAGGTCCGCGGTGTACAGTTCCAGCCCGACACCCTCGGCTTCGGCGTGTGCGTTGAACGTGCCGTTGGCCGGAGCTTGAAACGCGTACCACTCGCCCGTCATCACGTCCAATTGTGCCATGAACTCCTGGGGCGACGGGGCGTTGTTCTGCCGGAAGTTCAATGTGACCAATTCGCCGATCAAACCGCGCTCGCCGAAGTTGTAGTCCGTGGCCTCGGTCGCTCCGGCCAACTGGATGTCGACGAAGCGGTCGTCTCCGACCGTGCCGAGCGCCGGTGTGCCCTGTGTGTCCTTGCCGTCGTTGAAGGCCAGCGGTTGGGTCTCGATCACCGTGTACATACCGTTTGGCAAGTTGGCAAATACGTAACGCCCGTCCGTGTCGGTTGTGACCGTGTCGTTCACGGGCCCTTCCAGGGTGACCGGCACGTTCGGCAGGACCAGTTCGTGGTCTTCGCGGATGCCGTTGTCGTTCACGTCCGCATAGACGTATCCGGAGATCGAACCGGCGGGGATCACGTTCGCCACGTCGTCTTCCACCTCACCGTCGTCCGCACGGCCCGTAGGCGCAAGGCCGGCCGTTGTGCTGTAGCGGAAGCGGGCATAGGTTTGGCCGATCGTGGCGTCGTATGGCACGTCGAAATCGGGTTGAAACGTGCCGGTTTCGAGCCACAGGTCCGTGATAATCTGTTCGTCCGTATCGTCCCAGTCGCCGTCGGCATTGAAGTCGATCCAGGCGTTCAAGTAGCCCGCGCCCGTGACCGTGACGCTCGCGTCCACCTGATTGCCGGGGATCAGTGTAGTAGTGAATTCGACGCCGTCTTCGTCATCGTCCGCATCGTTGTCGTCTCCCGCGGCACCGGCGTCCGGTTGGCCGTTCGTTTCGGCGTCCGGCGCCATGGTACCCAAGAACGGCGAACCATCAACAATCACGTGACGTGCTCCGTTGTTGGAAAGCTGCGTTGGGTAGTCGGCCACAAAACCGGAATCGGCGGCGAGGGGAGCGTCCCCGAGATCCATGCCACGCACTGTGGTTTGGCTCTGTGATGGCGTCGGCGATTCTTCGTGGTGCCCCACGTTGTCGGTGGCCACTGAACAGAAGGCGTAGGTGTGTCCGTATTCGCCCGTGAATTCGGCCGAGGTATCGGGTGTGCCATCGAGCCACGACTGGCAAGGCCCGCCGTCAGTCGAGGCGTAGATATCGTAGTAAGCGATTCCGGAACCGGCACCGTCTTCGTCCTGTCCGGTCCAGGAGACTTGGAACGTGGGCGGCGAGTAGGCCGGCAGCGGATTAATCTGGCTGATGGGGGCGCCGTCGTCGATGGTGTTGAAAACTTCATCGGTGACGATCGGATCGTTGGTGTCGAAGATGATCGTGGCGGCGTTGGTGATCGTGTCGCCGGTGACCACATCCTCCTTCGGAGAAATCGTGTACGTCACGTAGCCTTCGCCCAAGGGCGCTTCGGTGTTGGGCGGCAGGAACCCGGCCAGCGGGTCTTCGGTGGGTTCGAACGTGAGTGGATCGAGAGTCTGGAACGTCCACGTGACCACGCCCGTATGGGCGTCGAGTACAGCCTCGATATCCACCAGTACGCCCAACTCCAGGACCTCAACTCGCGCGAAGCCGTGAGTGGGCGTGCCTTCCAGGGCAACGGTGGTATTGCCAAACACGACCTGGCCAAGCTGGAATGTGCTCCAATCAAGGTTCGTGTCAAGTTGGTCGGTAATCGTTACCACTTGGGCCGGTGCCGTCGCTTCGTCGGGATCGTTCTCGAAATACACGCTGTAGGACATCGTGCCGGGCACGATATGGTGCTGTGGACCGTAACCCTCAGGCCCGACTTTCTCGTTCGGGTCCATGGACGTCACGACCATAATCCCTCGTGTTCTCTTGCAGACCTTCACCCGAGCCAACCCGCGGCCTTTGCACACCAGCTTCCTCTTCAAGCCACGATAGCGGCACTTGCAGTCGCGTGGGACCTTTCGTTCCAATTCCTTGGGTGCCTCGCCAAGGTTGTCGTTTAGCTCTTGGTCGACGTTGGCATCGCCACCATCTTTGGGATGCAAACCGTAACGTCTGTTGTACCTGCGCTTTGCTCCCTTGAACGCTTCAGGCAAGGTGACTCTTCCGTCCTTGTCCGAATCATTGCGTGAGTACTTGCTCTCCTTGATCCACATCGAAGTGAAACTGGTGGGCCAGTCGATTGCCAACTCGTTCGCCGCAACAGACGCGGTCCATTTGAGATTCGGTATGCCATTGAGGGGAACGCCGATTGCCTCGGAGTGGCATGCATCGAGAAAGATGAACTTCTCGGCTGAAGTCGGATTGCTCTCGATAATCTGCCTCAACTCGGAGCCAGTGACATAGCTGTCCGGCGAATGGAACCCGGTTTTGTAGTTCAGCACGAGGGCTCCCTCGAAAGACCAAGTCTGCTGCGCCCACCACGGAAGCTGGCTAATGCAAAGTTTCTTCACCCGTTTGAGGCCTCGACTGACCGCGAATTGTGCGTAGACGCCGGCGTCCGTTCTGGGCACCTGAATCTGGTCCCCACCGGCCGGCCGGCAACCGTGACCGGCGTAGAAGAACATGATCTTGTCGTCGCCATCGGCTCGGTTCGCCGCCGCGTTCCAGGCAGACTCGATTTTCGACAACACGTCGATGTCGTCTGCGTCATTCCGCGTCAAGTCAACTTGGGCTACAAACTGGCTAGTCGGTATCGAAAGGTATTTTGCCAGGAAATCGGCAAGTTGCACGGCATCGCGGGTAACACCCGGCAGGTCCGAAAATGCTCGTATCGTCTTACGGACAAGTCCCCTTTGATCGGACTGGTTATCCTCTTGCTGCGAAGGCCACTTGCGCGTGTTGGAGTAGTCGTCGATTCCGACGATGACGACCCAATTGCGGTGTACTCCAACACCATCCGCGCCCACACGATCATAACCTTCGGCCAGTTGGTTGGCCATGAGCTGCGAAAGCAGCGTACCTTCGACACGAACTCTTCTGCCACGATACCTTACCATGCCGCGTTTCAGGCCGCGTGTCAGCGAATCCTGCGCGTCGTCTTCCACCATGTTGCTCAGCACGTCACTCCAGTCGTTCCCAAGCGAGGCGGCCACGCTGTCGACAGTAGCATGCCAGTCTTCTGCGTCCATGTCAGGGGGCTTGATGTCGCCAATCCAGTCGTCCCAGGGAACCGCCGTTTCCGCGAGCAGGGGATCGTCAACTGGAAGCCAGTCCATGGACACGTCGTACAGCGATTGGCCCGGTTCGAAAGTCAGCCAGATCTCGAACTCGCCCGATGCGCCCGGAGGTACGGCGGCGTAGTCGTCGGAGATGGTTGTAAAGGCCAACAGTTCCAGATGGCCCAACTGCTCTTTGTCGTAAGGCGAACTGGTGACGCGAACGCCTTCCGGGAATTCGACACCGACGTAGTGTGCGGGCAGGTCGACGTTGCCAAGATTGGTCCATTGCACCGTGTACGGCATCGGGCTTCCAGGGCGAACGATGTCCGGGCCGATCAGATCTACGTCGAAGTCGACCACGCCCTCCACGACCGTAAATGCATCCGCCAGCATCACCTCGCCTCTGTCCGGCCAGATCGCCACGACGTCGCAAAAAACACCGGGTTCGATGCTCGTCAGGTCAAACGTGGCCGTGGCGAAATCGCCTTCTTCGTATACGACGACGACGGTGGCGTGATAGTCCGACTCGAAATCATCGGGAAGACCGTAGTAGCTGAAGTAGGCGTCGGCTGGGTGTTGCGGGCTGGTCAACGTGACTTTGACCCGCGATCCGCCGGGAATCTCGATGTCGTAGGCCAAATCGTTTCCGTTGACGGACCAATCTCCTACGACAGGTGTGCCTAGCACCAAATCGGGCAGATCAACCTCGACAGCGTCCATCATGAAGAAACCGTTGTTCGATTCACCATCTGGCGGGATTTCGAGAATCGCGTAATCAGCATCGACGTAAATGAGCGGATTGTACTCACCGGATGGCACCGCCAAGACAGGCAGCGTGACGCTGACTTGGACGCCCTGACCAGCCTCCAGGGTATCCATCGGCGGGCTCGCCCCGACCCAATACGCCTCCGACGAACGCTGGCTGATGGGACCGTCCGGCCGCAAATAGAAGTGGTTGACCCCGCCAGCGGCAGCGTCTTCGGTACCTTGATTCTCGATCACCGCGTCAAACTGGATCCGACCATCGGGAAGCGTGACCGCGTCCAACTTCGTGCATAGGAGGTCGACGTTGGTCCCTGCGTACCAGCGTTCGAATGCGCCGATGTCGGCGTAGGTGATCGCACCGCTGCCCGTGTCGGGAACGGAGAAGTCGTTGAAGCGGGCGTTGCCCTGTTTGTCGCTCAACGGCGCGTCGGTGCCGTCGGCGGCGTCCAGGTTGGGGGAGGTTTGGCCCAGCTCGTAGACGAAGGGCGTGCCGACGGAAGTGTTGCCACTTCCGCTACTAAGATACTGGGGATCGGCTGAGATGTTGTCGTTGGTGCCGCTGGGGTTGGGCATGCCTGCATAGTTGGCGCCGGTCGCGGACCAGACGTTGCTGTGGCGGACCGTGGGCGTGGTGAAAATGGCCTGGATTCCCACGTCGTGGCTGTTGGAGATGATGGTGTTGATTATCTCCGTCTCCGCACCGTGCTCCCAGATGCCGATGCGGTTGTTGTCTAGCGTACAGTTGACCAGACGAACCGTGTCGCCGTCGGCATTGACGCCGCGGTCGGCACCCGCGATCACCGTGTTGGTGATGGTCACGTCGCCGCCCCAGTTGATCACGCCTTCGAACAGCGGATCCAGGATGGTGCTGTGGGAGATGGTCACCGTCGGGTTGCCCGCGGTGCTGATGGCCGCGGCCGAAGTGTTCCACGTGTTGTTGGCGCTGCCGCCAGCGTACAGGATGTCCACATGGTCGAAGGTGCCTTCGAGCCCGCGCACCTTGATGCCGATCCAGTCGCCCATGTAGGGCGTAGTGGCATCGTCGTCGCCGTTTGTGTCGCCGCCGACCGAATCGTCACGAATCGAAGTGAACGTGATCGGCAATCCGGCCACGCCTTGGGCTTCGATGCGTCCGTTTTCTTCGACCACGATGCTGGTGTTCGGATGGAACTTCACGATCGCCCCGGGACGGATGGTTAGCGTCTCGCCGGCGCCGATGGTCACCGTACCGGTCACCTCGTGCAGGAAGGTGCCGTCCCACGTCTCGCTGTCGCCGATCGCACCGGCGTGCGTCGATTGCCAGTAGCGTATGTCCACGAAGTCGTTCAATTTCAACTGACCGGTTCCGTGCAGCGTGACTCCGCTCCAATCACCCGGCTGCGGCACGGTGTGCGAACCGTCCACGTTGGTATCGCCCGCCGGCCGTGTCGTCGTAGAACGAGGTCAGTACGACGGGGCCTTCGGACGTGGCTGGGATGTCGAACACGGCGCCGTCCTGGATCGTCGCGCTGGCTCCGTCGAGGAACTTGACTACGGCCCCCGCTTCGACGGTCACTTGCACGTTTTGGGCAACGTTCACCGCACCTTCCACGACGTGGACGCTGCCACCGCCCCAGGTTTCGTCGGCGGCAATCTCGCCCGAGTGCCAGACGACCGAATTGGCGACGATGACCGGGTAAACGCCCGAGCCGATTTCTGCCCCCGCGTCATCACGCACGGTGAAGTGCAAATCGTAGGTTCTATCGGGCACGGTCGTCGTGTCCCACGTGAATGTCCCGGCGAGTGGGGCGTCTTCGAGCACGAGCGTGTGCTGATCGAACTGCGACACGCTGACATCCAAGGTATTCAACACCGGATCGGCACCCAGCGCGGTCCACGTCAAGCCTACCGTATCGTGCAGGAACCGTTGCGGTTGGGCCCAAAGGACGACCGGCTCTGTATACTGAGCCGTAAACACGGTTCCTGGTTGACCGTTGCCACGCGGGCCCGCGCCGCCAGCGACGATCAGGTTCTCCGTCGGAAGCGTCATCGTTTGGTAGTGCACGGCGATTCTGCCGCCACCACCTCCACCGCCGTCGCCGCCACCGGTGCCACCGCGAGCTTGGAGCGATCCGCTGCCCTCCAGCGTCCCGACGTTCAATCGGATCGCACCGCCACTGCCGCCTCCGCCGTCGTTTGGCGAGTTTGCCCCAAGTGCCGCGATCTTCCCGTCCACGACGACCGTGGGGGCCGTAATCGCAATCAGGCCGCCACCAGCGCCGCCAACCACGCTGCTAAACCTATGGGCTCCGCCCGATCCGAGTTCGTTCGGATACTCGGGGTTCCCATAGACGTCATTGGAGGTGCCGCCCCGAGCGTTGGCTCCCCGGCCGCCGTAGCTGCCGCCGGAGTTTCCGGTTGCCGCACCAACGGTCGTGTTGCCCAACGTGCGTTCGCCTGCGTACCCCATGCCATACGCAGTAATCCGTGAATTGGCGCCTACGGTCAGCGTGTCGGTCAACGTCATGCGCATCGCATAGTCCGGCTTGCCCGTCGTGGAACGCTGCGAGAACAGGGCGCCGCCAGAAATCCACACGTTCTGAGCCACAACGCTTACCGGCTGTAGCGGGTACGCATGGACGTCTGTTCCTCTGACCACAAGATTGTCCAGAACGAGCGAACCCGACATGGAATACACGTCGAAAGGCGTTTTCACACCAGCCTTCAGCACGCCCCTATTGTCGATTCGCAGCGTGCCCGCGCTCTCGCCTTGCTGCAGATACACGGTACCGGGGGCCGCGTGGATATTGGTTGGTTCGCTGTCGGTGTATCCACCGCGAGCGCTCACGTCGTCCACAAGATCGAAGCCGTCCAGATTCTCGTAGTAGACCGCGATGCGCCCTCCCCCGCCGCCTCCGGCGTGGCGACCGCCGTTGCCTCCAACTGCGGAAATGGAACCAGCGCCGGCCAGCGTATTCACGTCCAACCAGACGCCTCCACCGCTGCCGCCTCCCCCGTAATGTCCGTCCGCACCGCCGCCGTGGGCTCGTATTGTGCCGTCCAACTGAACGCGATCCGCAGCGATCCGGACGAGCCCGCCCCCTGCGCCACCTTGGCCATTCTGATCGCCCCCGCCCGTGCCCAGTTCCTCCGGATTGCGAAAATCGCCATAGACCTGATTCGACCCGTTGTCGTCCCAGTCGTAGCGTCCCTGGCCGCCGTAGGCGCCTCCGGCGCCGCGTTGGGGGCCGCCGATGGTGGTGTTGCCCAGGGTCCGCCCCGCCGGGTAACCGCGTGCCGATACGTCGATTGTGGACGAAGCATCGACCGTCAGCGTGTCCGCGACCGTCATCTGCAGCGAATACTCGGCACTGCTTGTCGCGGCGCGATGGGTAAGAACCGCGCCGCCCAGCACGGACACCTCGGTTGCGGAGATCCCGATCTCGTTAATCGGCGCCGCCAGGACGCCACTGCCCGTGACGATCAGATGGCCAACGGCCAACTCCTGAGCACCAGGCGCAATCAACGCTGTCCACGTGGTTGACTTGAGGCCCTTGTTGTCGATTCGAAGCGTGCCGGGGCTGTCGCCTTGCTGCACATACACGGTCCCCGGAGCCGCATATATTCTCTCTTTCTCGGAGAACCCCCCTCTCGCGTTGATGTGCCCAACGAGATCAAATCCGTCCAGTGTTTCGTAGGAAACAGCAACGCGCCCTCCTCCTCCGCAGAACGTCTCGCCAGCGCCTCCCACGGCTGAGATGCTGCCGTTGCCGGCCAGCGTGTTCACGTCCAGCCAGATACCTCCACCGCTGCCACCAGATCCTCCACGGACACCGTCGGCCCGTATAGCTCCATCCAACTGAAGATGATCCGCGGCGATCCGTACCAGCCCGCCACCGGGGCCGCCCCCATTGACCCAGTTGCCTCCGCCCGAACCGACTTCGTTCGGGTTCGCGAAGTCACCATAGGACCAGTTGGTCCGATCGTTGCTGATTGTACGGTGACCTGCCCCGCCATAGCTGCCGCCCGCGGTGGTGTTCCCCAATGTGTGCTCCGGCAGGTAGCCACGGCCAGAAACGTCGATCTTGGACGAGGCATCCACAATCAGCGTATCGGTGATGTCCAGTTCCAGCCGATCTTCTCTCGTTTCGCTTGCGCCGTAATGACGAAGCGAAGCGCCGGACAACAAATGCACGTCGGCAAATGTGTGCGATCCGTTGATAACCGTCGCGCCGCCATAGAGAATCAACGATGTTCCATCGCGCGTGGTGTCGTCATCCCGGATTTTCATGTTGGACGTGCGCAAGACCGCTTCGTGTGCATCGCCCGTGGTGCCGTCACGGTTTTGGTCCATCGCTTGGCCGGTGTCGTCTTCGATATCCGGACCGATGACAAGAGTGTAGTCCGTCTTGCTCGTTTGGCCGTCGAAGTCAAGTTCGAAGCGGTTGTCGCCCAAGTCGGTGATCGCACCCGGATGAACGTCGCCGGCTGCGCCGGTCAGCGTCACGTCGCCGGCGTCGAACGTGGTTTCATCCACCGTGTTGCTGAACTCCACCTCCAGCTTGTCAAACGGCGCTCCGGCAGCGCCAGTTACGGCCAAGGCGGACAGCCAGAATTCGCCGTCCAGCAGAAGACGCGGTTCCAGTTGCTCCAAAAACAGACGCCTTCGCCTTCGACGTTTTCTAACCGAATGCCCCGCCGTGGTGCGTCGAGTTTTCATTGCCATCTCCGAACAGTGGTGGTCGCCTCGAATGAGGGTAGCCGCACGGTACAAGCATAGTTAGTCTGGAGGTGCATGCAACCATTCATGGGGGATTAGGCGAGAATGGTGGATGACGGAACGAACATGTTGAACGTGCCATCAGATCGTTGGGCACGGCGGTCGAACGACGAGAATGTAGCCGGCTATCACGTTGAACGCGCAACGGATTCCGGGAGTGCCAGATTGCAGCGTCTCGGAGTGGCAAGCCGCGTCCGCTGGCTCTAGAATGCTGCGATACACGCCTGCACAATCCCTCGCCCCCAACTCGTCCAAGCAGCGCAGACATTTCGCCTTGCCGAGAAAGGACAGCCACGTGAGTCGAATAACTTCGGTCCTGCATCTTGCTCTGCTTTCGGCAATCGTTTGTCTGTGGTCAACTCCGCATGCCACAGCAGACGAGCCGCTGTACTCGGCATTGTGGGGACGTCAGGGGGAACTCTGGTCGGCCGACAGCCGATTGCCTGATTTCTCCTACGCCGGGTACCATCGCGGCGAGCGACCGTTGCCCGCGCTTCGGCCGGATTGTTCGGTCAAGGACTTCGGGGCTGTTGGTGACGGCCAGACGGACGACACGCGCGCTTTCCAACGGGCCATCGAGCGATCAGCAGGAAAGACGATCCTCGTGCCGCCCGGTGTGTACGTTATCACGGATTTTCTCTACATCCGCACCGCGGGCACGTCGCTCAAGGGCGCGGGGCCTCGCCAATCCATCCTACGTTTTCCCACACCGCTGAACGAGATCAAACCGAATTGGGGCGCGACGACCTCGGGTCGGAAGACCAGCAATTACTCGTGGTCGGGCGGGTTTGTGTGGGTCATCGGGAGTCCATCGAGCAGGTCGCTTGCGAAGGTTGATGCAACCGCGAAACGTGGGGAACTGAGCCTGCGAGTGTCCGATCCAAACGCATTTCACGTCGGCGACGAATTCTGTCTGCGGATGAGTGATACGCGAGAACAGACGTTGGCTCGTTACCTCTACGCCGACGATCCGGGCCGCATAGGAAACCTGGGCGCCCGAGCACACATATCCTTTATCGCTCGCGTGACGAAAGTGGATGCAGCGGGCAAGCGGATCCAATTCGATCGGCCGTTGCGGACGGATGTGCGGAGCGAGTGGAACCCGCGAATCTATGAGGCCGCCAGCAGCGTCGAGGAGGTGGGGATTGAAGACTTGGGATTCGACTTCCCCGAACTGCCGTACAAGGGGCACTTTACCGAGCTGGGCTACAACGCAATGGCGATGAGTGGCGTGCGCAACTGCTGGGCGCGAAATCTGTGGATTCACAACGCGGACAGCGGTATCTTCCTCAGCGGCGCGAATGTCACGCTCAACCAGATCAAGATCGAATCGCATCGAACAGTCGAGCCCAGTCGTAAAGCCACCGGTCATCATGGCATCACGATGGGCGGACAGGACAATCTGTTGAGCGGCTTCGAATTCCGCACTCGGTTCATGCACGATATCACCGTGACCAGTGGCTCCGCGGGCAACGTGGTTGCAGACGGGAAAGGCCTGGACGTCTGCTTCGACCATCACTGCTATGGACCGCACGCGAACCTGTTCACGAACGTCGACTTGGGCGAGGGCAGCCGCATGTTCCAGTCCGGTGGCGGAGCGGCACTGGGTCGTCACTCGGCTGCCTGGGTGACCTTCTGGGGCATCCGATCGCGCCGGCCGCAAACCTGGCCGGAAGGCTGGGGACCAGACCTGATGAACCTGGTCGGCCTGCTGTCCAGCGATCCCCCCGTCGTGGATCCGCCTGGCCGATGGTTCGAACCGCTGGACCCGCAACGCCTCCAGCCCGTGAATCTGTACGAGGCGCAATTGGCAAGGCGTTTGAAGAAGGACGATTGAGATCGTCCTTCCCCGATGAACGTTTTTGACGACCTAGTCCAATTTCACATTCTGCGAGTCGTCGCGAATGGCCAATCGCAACAGCACGCCCACATCGACGGTCGCTACGACAA
>CAZURK010000286.1:0-20195 GCA_964623055.1 uncultured Pirellulaceae bacterium | reverse complement strand
GTCCAGCGTTCATCAACATCGTCCAACCCTGCCACCGAGGCTGGCGATGCAAGCCAGAGGACTCGATCAAACTGGCGCGAATGGCTGTCGAAACTCGATTCTGGCCCCTGTACCAGGTCGACCACGGCCAGTGGAAGCTGAACTACAAGCCCAAGGAAGTGGTCCCGATAGTCGAATGGTTCAAAGCCCAGGGGCGATTCAAGCACCTGACGAAAAGCGACACGGAAGACATCATCGCGTGGCATCAGGAGCAAGTCGAAACAAACTGGGCCGCCCTGCTGGAGAAGGAAGAAGCAAGCAAAGCCAAAGCCGAAGCGGCGAAGCAAGAAGCTTCCGCGGCAGGGGCGTAGGCGAAAACGGGACGGGCTCAGCCTCAACCAAGCCCGCCCCGTTCACTAGCATCACGATGGGACAGTTGTCCAGCTTCTTTACGGTTCAATCAAGTACGCGCGGCCTTCTAGGTAGATCAGTACGGGTTCGTCGAAGACCATGTACTGCGACATCTTCTTCCCGTGGTTCGCCGCCAGCTTGAAGTAGTCGTCGCTGAACTGCTTGATGCGTGTGACGTTCTTCTCCTGCTCCCTGGTCACCTTGGAGTCTCGCCATCGGCCGTCGCGCCAGTAGAACGTTCGATTGCCGACGTTGCGGAGTTTTTCGAATGCGGCCTCAGCTTCGTTTGCTACATCCTCGGCGAAATCGAGGCCTTCAGCCTTGGCCCGTTCCACCGACCCATCTTGTCGCGAGAACGCATCCATCAGCGGCCGCGCGGCAGGCGTCGAGGCCGATGGGGCTCGTGCCGCGCTGCGGAACTCGGACTTTAGCGAACGCTGCAGGAAACCGCCGGCGCCAGATGCCCGGTCCAATGCGCCGAGTCGCTCGCCTGCGCGGCGTACGTTTTGGGCCAGTTCGTCCACGCGTCCCGTATCGTCCGCCATGAACGATGTGTACGGTGTGAGGATGCCGTGGCGTTTAGAGAGTTTGACCAACTCGGTAACCAACTCGTCGTTCTTGCCCTTCAGGTCCAACTCGTCGAGGATTTCGCCCACGCGGCGCACCGCCCAGAGTTTCTCGATAAAGGCATGCGTTTCGTCCTTGCTCTTCTTGACAAACTTGGCCGGAAAATCCAGCTTCTGCTTCTTGCCGGCCACCGATCCGGTAACAACCACCTTGGCCGTGCCGAATTTCTTGTAGCGACCGACAACGACCAATTGTTCGCCGGCAAACAAGTCGAACGAACCCTTCGGGTACACGCGATTGACCGGTTTACCCTCCTCGGTCTTCAGTTCGTCGAAGTCGAACGTGATCTGCACGTCGGTCATCACGGGCGATTCGATGCGGTTGTACAGCTTGCTCACGCGATCTTCGATGTCCTCGTCCGGTTTGACGTATTCGCTCTGGCCGTGGTTCTCACGGACCAGCTTGTCCAACAATCGGCTGTTGACGTCGTAGCCCACGCCGAACGTGAACACTCGGGCTCGGACCTTGTTTTCGCCCTTGGCGTTTTGGACGATCTTCATTTCGTTGGTTTCACCAGCCGTGGGTAGGCCGTCCGTCAGAAACAATACGTAGGTCGGCTGGTCGTCATCCTGCAACTGGCCCAACGCAGCCTTCAGGGCTCCGTCGATATTGGTGCTGCCGCCGGCATAGATGCCTTCGACGAATCCCAATGCGGCTTTGCGGTTCTTGTCTGTGTAACGCTGCAGTTCGGGCCGGAACGATTCCACCTGGCTGTCGTAAGCCACGATGTTGAACAGGTCACCATCGCGGAGATTGTTCAAGACGTGCTTCAGGGCACTGCGGGCCTGTTCGATCTTCTTGCCGCTCATACTGCCCGAGCGATCCACCACAAAGACGACGGTCTTCTTTGGCCGCTCGGCGTCTGACGCTTTGATCTTGGGGCTGGCCAACAGCAGGAAAAATCCGTCGTCGTCATTTTCTGGCCGATAGCTGACCACACGAGTGCTGACCTTGCCACGGCCCACGTCATACAGGAGCCGGAAGTCCGCGGAGGGGACCTCGTTCTTCTTGGTAAGGGTCACGACCGCATGGTTGTCGTCGGGCCGTTTGATGTCCACGCTGTGCGTTGGGCTGTAGACGTTCTTGATCTCGTCCTGACTCTCGATCGACGCGCGAATGCTGAACTCTTCGACCGCGTGCGACGTGTATTTGGCTGTGGAAAGCGGGAAAAGGAAATCGGTCAAACCATCCTGTTTGCGGCACATCTGCGAGTAGCGCATCGACACGGTTCGCTTCGCCCCGGGTGGAACCGGGAAGACGCTCGTCTTGAACAATCCCGTGCCCATCCATTCCAGTAATGCCGGATCTTTGTTCTTGCGGACGATGTTCTCATACAGCCGCCGAGCCTCTTTGGCATCCAGGAGTTGAGCTGGGTACTCCTTGCCGTCGACCAACAGGGTCATGCGCTCGATGGCCCCATCGTAGGGCAGCGGGAAGATAAACGAGACTTCCAATTGACGACTGCCAGTGTTCTCGAACGTCTGCGACACCTGAACCTGGGCCACTTGGTCGATCAGCCGGGCGTTGACCTGCAGTTCCTTGATCTTGTACCGAGCCGGCGGCGGAGGAGGCGTTGGGCGGGGATGCGGCGGCCGCGGCCAGATGATCGGACGCGGCAGACGCACTTGCGAATTAGGATCCACCACCACCAAGACCCCCTGGGCCTGGGCAATCACAGGAACCAGGAAAATCAGAATTCCCAACAACCGAGTCGATGTTCGAGACATGGCCAGTTCCTTACATCCAACAGGAATGGTACGGGGCAAATGCGATAACGCACCCTTGAGTTCGTAGACCTATGGGTGAATGCTCAATGACCAAGCACCAATGTCCAACGATGAGATTCTTGGTCGGCGGGCACAGACGTTCCCAAACCACTTGGTATTGTAGACGAATTCCGCCGTCGGATAGTTCTTGCCGGGAAGAAACCCCACCAGAAGCAGTCTCAAAACCTGATTCGGGTGGCCGAGGCTGGACCGTAGGGAAGCCCCGGTCCTGGAATTGCCGGGGTTTCGCACGGCTCCAACCCCGACCACCCCGACGCGAAGAATTCCCACCAGAAAGGCGGGAAAGTGGCATGGTCGCGGTCGGTGCTAACCGAGTTGATGGCCGGTCGTGCGTGGCAACTGCCTCGGCGCTCAGGATCCGCTTTTTTCGGATGTGTCACAACGGCAACATTGATCATGAAAAAGGCCAAGCGTCCCCTCTTTCAGTGTCCTTACAGGACGGAGATTATGCGGGTCCAATGATCTGTCGTGGCTCACTGTCTCCAACGTGACGACCTCCTGCAAGTGTGTATGTTCGTGAGCGCAATCGAGGCAGGCGTCTTCACCACAAAGACGACAGGAACTGACGGGGTAGCCACCGATGCGACGCCAAATGTCGCCATATGCGAGGGATCGACCAGCCAAGCCGTGGCCCGTCGGTGACATTGACCGAGCGGGATGCGATCTTGTGAGGAGCATGGTCCAGAAACTCCATGTTCGGCCGCAGTGGTTGCACGTCCAAGCCATATAGCGGCCCAACGATCGAAACAGCAGAACCACGCCTCCAAAGCTGATCAGTATCCCCAGAAGCGTGCCTGCCTTCCCCATGCATCCTGCCAACGCGCCACTCAAGATGAAACCAACCAGCATCGTCAGACATCCAGGCGTTGCCGCCTTGATTCGTTCGATTCGCTCTTTTGGTGTGATCTGCGTGTTGGCCATGTGCAATCCTCCTCCTGGTTCGTTTTCGCGTTGACCTTTTCTAGCGGTTGTTGGTACCCCGTGCTGGAAAGGTGATCGCGTGGCGATCGAGGTGCTGCTTGAACACAGGGCCGTCGTACTTCGTGTAGTCGAGGCCGGGGTAGACATAGAGGAGTTCGCCTTTGCCCAGGGGCGTGGCGTAGCAATAGGCGACGAAATGATCGCCAACCTTCTCCAGACCCAACTTGTCCGGGCTGCCCAGCAAAGGCTGGCCCGAAGGCGGCACGACCATGTAGGGCAATGACTCGTGAGGCACGCCCGTACGCTTCACCTCGGAGTCCTGTGAATGAGCCAGCACTTTCATCGTGTTTTCGATCAATGGATGCGAATTCGGCGTTGCCTTGACCAGGGCCAAGACCTCGGCGTGGTAGCCCGAATGGTTACCACTAGCCATCTGGCCACCAAAGGCTCTTGCCACGTCGTTACTCAGCCACAGCCGGTGCCCGTCCTTCACCCACCGCTCGAGCAACTTCAACGTTCCGGTTGGAAACTGTTCCAACGTCAGCTTGGGCGGGATGCTGATGGTCGCCACCGAAGGGTCCTGTGTGAGCGGCTCGATTTGGGCAACGGCGCTGACCTCCACCAACTTGCCCACGAGGTCGGGTTGAGGCGCCGGCTGGACGGCTTCTGACCACTGCTTGGCTGCTTTCTCCTTTTCGGAACCCAAACCGCCTTGCGCCAATGCCTGCCGGAACGCTGTCGCCGCCAAGTGCAGATGCGCCCATCCCAGGGCGTAGGACTCGTCGGCAGTGAGGGTGTTCTTGACTGCCGCCTTCTCAGTGATGGCACGGCAGTGCAAGCTGATTTCTTCGTGCGCCGCTTTGGCCCCCAGCGTCTCCACTTTGTCGAACATTTCCGTGATGGTGCCGTTTTGCAGCACGGCGTTCTTCCAGGAGGCGATGTAATCTTGATCCTGGTTGCTCAGTTGGTCCATCTTGATGGTAACGACGGTGCCGTTGTCCAGTCGGCGAAGCCAGACAGTGGTCTCGGTCACTCGAAGGGCTACGGCGTCCACCGCGCGCGTGCCCGTCTTGTCGGTCCACGTTCTGGCCTGTACCTCGCTCGCCAATACAACGAGCAACGCCGGGAGAACAATCAAGATTCTGGAATGTAAACGGTTCATTGAATTTGCCCTTTGGTGTAGGAGTGATCTTGTCCAAGACGCGCGTTCTTGTGCCGATGATGCTGAACGGGCCGCATCGCACGGCGTCGTGGGTGTCTACCGGCGGCCCCAAGTGGCGCCGCCGCGGAAACCTGGAGCTTGGGCGTTCCGCCCTGCCGTTGGTTGCTCGGCCCACGGGCTGCCCTGAGCGGAACTCGAAGCCGAAAGTTCACGCATTGCTCTTTCCAGGTCTTCAGGGGCCTCAGATTCGCCCCAAGGATTCCCGGCTCCGAAACTCTCCATCGACGGCACGTCGAAGTCGGGTTCAGGGGCAGGCGGCACCGAGAGGAAAATTGCCAGCAGAAGACCAACCAGTAGCGCTGGCCCGTACGAGGCCGCGGCCATGATGAGCTTTCGCTGGTGTGCTATGCCGCCTAGCCGAAAGTAAGCGACCGCGAACGTGGCGACTGCAGCCACAGCCGCGATGATTCCGAAATACAGGCCCCAACCTGCGACCGGAGCTTCGCTGACAATCCGTACGACCACGCCCAGCAGCCACAACACGCAAAGCGTGGACCAGCCCCCGGCTACCATCATCGCGAAGCCAAGATAACGATCTCGAGCGACCTTGACGGTCATTGTCGCGCCGACGCCAACGGTCGTGACCAAGGTCAAAATCAGAATCAGCTTGCCCTGCAGAAACGTTACGCCGCTGAAGTTGAGAATGAAGATGGAGATCCACGGCAGGAGCGTGGAGAGAATCAGCAAACCCAGGGCACCCAGCCCGATGCCACTCAGAATCAGCTCGACCTTGCCCACAGACCCTGGCTTTGTCGCCACATGGGCCTTCAGCGCCCCGAGAACGGTCCCGGCACGATTACGGCCGTTCCTCGGAGGCGGGGATACGCGGCTGGCCACCGTATCCGGCGGAAGCGGCGGGGGTGAAGTACTTGGCGGCAGTGTGGTGGGCGGCGAAACCGCGGCCGTTGTCTGTACGGTCGCGTGGGCGGCCGCTGGCTCTGCGGCGGTGGTAAACAGGCCCTGGACCCGTCTGGCCGCGACCCAGGGCCCGTCGTGCCCCTTTCTGACCGAATGCTCCGGCAAGAGCTTGCACTGGCTGGCCAGCTCTTTCAGTTGCCGCGATGACCAGGGGCCGTATTCTCTTCCCGAAATTCTGCAGTACCAAGTCATGGCAATTCTCCCCTCGGATACGAAGTCCGTCCGGCATTTCAGCCCGGACTTCTGGTTCTCGGCCGACCTTTCGGTCTTGGCTCGGAAATGCTTGTCCGAAGAGTTAATCGCAAACGGTGGGTTGGTCTGTAACAGAGTTTTTTTGAGAGACAGGCACAATCGTGTTCGGCCCGATATTTGCTAGCCAAAATTGATTGCATTTGGCACGCGGATTGCTAGCCTTTTCCACCATTGCACGGAGCCTGTCAAGATGGCAGGAGCACGTCACGGTGGACGAAAAACCGCCCCTCAGCAAAAAAGAACGTCGACGACGCCAAAGGCGGCTTGAGCAGGCGCAGAAACGAAAGGAACGCCCTAACGCTTCTGAGCCATTGGAGGCGAATCAGAAAAACTCTGGTTCCGCTAAGGGAGAATCCCCTCCGAAACGTCCCGGTGGACAGAAACGCCCTGAGGTTACAGAGGCGGATATCGAGGGCCTGAAGTACTTCGACAAACTGGCGCCTCTCTTGCAGCGACTGCACGACGACGGCTGCGAGCGCGACCAAGCCGGCAATCGCAATCTGCACTTTGACCAGTATTGCATGCTGATCTTGCTATACCTGTTTTGCCCGCTGGTGACTTCGATGCGAGGAATCCTGCAAGCCAGCGGTCTGGAGAAGGTGCAACGCAAGTTGGGATGCTCACAGGTGTCGCTCGGATCCTGGTCCGAAGCGGCAACGGTCTTCGACGCCGAACGACTGAAAGAAATTATCCGTGAGTTGGGAGAGGAGCTAAAGCTCCGACCGGCACTCCCCCGCGGGCAGTGACCGTGTAAACACCATCGCGGATGGTACTCCCCGAGGCGGGGCCTTTGGTGCCTTCGACAGGCGCAAAACGTATCTCGCCCTCCTGGACCGGCTGGCCCTGGTAGGTTACCGTTCCGGTCACAATGGATGTCTCCGGACCATCCGACCGGCCGCAGCCAGCAACACTCACCAGAAGAACGACAACTACCCATCGCATCGTGCTGCGCCCTGCTGCAAAGAACCCATGTGCACGTGACCGCTCTCAGAATCCGTAAGCGGAGTCTGGCTCTTTGCCGGCCCGCGTCGTCACCGCCGCAAGCACGGTTTGGTCCATGCTTTCGTTCAAGAAGTGGACACTGCCATCGACGAATACGAAGTGACAACCACCGGGGTGAAAGCTCGAGAACCCACCGCCGCGGAAAGAAAACGTGCCGTCCCCTGGCATGGTGTTCGCCCCGTTGACCCCGCCGGCGGTATCGTACACATTCCATGTCACCCAGAATTGTGCGGCGTGAGATCCCGCCTGGCCCCCGGTGATTTCGCCTACGAACAGCGTATTGCTGGAACCGTCCAGCACGGCTGCCATGTTTGTGCTGGAACCTGCGAACAACATCCCGTTGCCGTCGCCACGAGGCCAGTACCCGTCACACGTCCAGTCGTTGCTATCGGCCACCCCAGACATGCTGCTCATCGCCAAATCCTCATCCTGGTGCGCACCGTTCGATTGGCCGCTGCAACAACCGACCAGTTCGAACACCTGCGGATTGCTAGGGCACAGGTACGCATCGATACGTGTGGCTCCAGCCGACCAGTCCGGATTCGTCCTTGTGCTGTACGCGTCTCGAAACGTGAACTGATCGTACGTGCTCTGCTGCTCGATGTACGGGAGTAGGAAGGTGCCCCATCCCCAACCGGTATGGTATCGTCCTCGAAAACCACAACTGTTCCACCACATGTTCAGACCGGGTGGAAATACTCGGTACGTCGTATGGTAGCTTTGCATCGCCAAGCCAACCTGCTTAAAGTCGTTGCTACACGCGATTCGTCGGGCCGCCTCACGGGCTGATTGGATTGCGGGCAAGAGCAACGCCATGAGAATTCCGATGATCGCGATAACCACCAGCAGTTCGATCAGGGTGAACGCTTTTATTCTACCAATTCGTTTCATGACTCACCTCCTATGTTCCAGCGACAGGCGGCTCCGAGAAAAAGTCGGCCACCAGAAGCCCAACCAGTAGCACCGGGAAACGGTTGTCCGAGAAGTTAATCGCAAACGAGGGGTTGGTTTGTAACATCTTTTTTGGACGAGCGTGTTTTTTTAGCCACGGGAGAGATCGAATCACTCGGCAGAAACTTCACCTGAGGCGGGGCCGGCTGTCCAGTCGAGACCGTCCACCTGCTGGAAATCGTCCAGATCGCGCAGCAGCTTGGCGCCGAAGGCCTCCGCCAGTCCTATCATCAATTTGGGGAAGGCAGTCGGAGAACGTATGAATGCCACTCGCTTTCCGCCTTCGATGGGTACCGGATCCATATCCACGGCGCGCTGGTGAAAATGGGGAGTGATGCCGGTGCCATCGGCATTCATGACGTAAATGCGGTGCATGTGGACATGCCCTTGCTCTTCGACAGGAGCACGCTCGGAGGAAAACCAGATGCGTTTCCCATCGGGGGACCAACGCGAGTCCGTGTTGCTGCACTCCGTGTTGGTGAGCCTCGTAAGTCGCCCCGCTCCGTCCAGGTGGGTCACATAGATGTCGGCATGCACCGCCCGTGCCTGGAATCTAGCCATGACCAAGCCGCCGTTGGGATGCCAATCGAGCGAATGATAGAAGACACCGGTTTCCGACAACGAGGGGATCACCTCCGGTTTGCCGCCATCCATGGGGATTCGGCAGATTTCGTACCGGTTGGTCCACGGCTGGAACGGTTTGTCGCCCGCCCATTGTTCAACGGACGCCAGGATTTCCTTGCCGTCGGGCGACCAGGCGACGCCTTGCCCTAACCAGCCAATCTCGTTGGTCAATTGGCGGATCAGCGTCCCGTCGGTCACGTAGACATCGTACCGCGCATGATCGCCACCGAAACTATCTCGATTCGACTGGAAAGCGATCCACTGCCCGTCGGGGCTAAAGCGAGGATGCCGCTCGTGCCGGTCCGGTGTGCGCGTGATGTTCGTGAGCTTATCTGTTTGCGCAACATAGGTGTACACGTCCCACTGGTTTCCATCGAAAACGCCGAAAACGAATCGGCCAGAGACTGTTGGTTTGCCCGGAGGTGGAGGCGGCAGTTCCGTCAGCTGGATTGTCAAAACATGTTTGCCCCCGCGGCGAATCGTGAAATGATCGCTGGTCAGTTCCGCGCCATCGAACTGGATGGCCAGCTTGTACTTGCCGTTGCGCTCACCTGGACGCAGCGTCACCTCGTCGCCCAACGGAATATCTTTCTGCCCCACTTTCACGGCTAATTGACGATCGCCAGCCTTCACTCTCTTGGACGGGGCTTCAAAACTGATCACGTCGCCGTCGATGGTCACCTTGAGGTTCGGGTCACGGACCTCGATCCGTACGGTTCCATAGTTGGTGAGGAGGAATATCACCACGCCCAGCAGCGCGCACACAGCGAACATCGCACCTATGGCGATTCCGATCGTCCTGGGTCGCCGCATTACAGGGTGGGGTTTTGGCGACTTAGCGGCCGGAGTACGCGCACGCGCCGGTTTCGCTGCGGGGCCGGCCGCTGGTTGTTCCAGACACGAATCCAGCGCTTCGGCCACCTCCTGCATCGACTGGTAGCGGTCCCCAACGCTCTTGGCCATCATTTTCACGCAGACGGCTTCAATATGCGGGCCGAGGTCGGGTTGAAGCTCGGACGGCTGGCTCGGTGCTTCCTTGAGGATCTTCGCCAGCACGTTTGCCACCGAACCGCGAAAGGGGATTTGCCCCGTCAACAGTTCGTACAAGATCACGCCAAGACTGTAGATATCGCTGGCAGGGCCCACTCGATCGGCCGGTCCCTCGATCTGCTCGGGCGACATGTAAGCGGGCGATCCCATCATGATGCCCGATTGGGTCAGTCGCTCTTGTCCCGCCTTGTGCAACTGGCGGGCCAGTCCGAAATCCATGATCACCGGCTCTTGTCGTTGGTCGATCATGATGTTTGCGGGCTTAAGATCGCGATGAACCACGCCCTGCGCGTGGGCGTGCTCCAGCGCCAAGGCGATCTCGCGCACGAGCGAGGCAATCTCGTGCTCGGAAAACGGATCGTCGGCTTTCGCGTGTTCGGCCAACGGCCGGCCTTCGATGAAGGCCATGCTGATGTAGTGCGTTCCGTCGGTTTCGCCGATGTCGTACACCGAGCAAATACTGGGATGGGACAGCGCAGCGGCAGCACGAGCTTCCTGGTAGAACCTGGCAACAGCTTCACTGCCATCAGCGGCCGAGAACCTGGGAGTCTTCAGCGCGACCTGTCGATCGAGTTCCGCATCGTGGGCCAGATAGACGGCGCCCATGGCACCCTCGCCCAGCTTCCGGGCGATGCGATAGCGGCCGAAACGTTCCGGCAATTCCGGCAGCTTGACCACGACCTTCGGTCTGGTATCCGACGTTTCGCCCTTCTGGCTCGTGTCGATACTGGCCTGGGCAAGCGACTGCCCCTCACTTGCCTGCGCCACGGCCCGCAGGTGCGACGCCAATTCATCGACACGTCCCGGAAAACGTCGCTCCCAATCCGACAATTCCAGGGCAACGCCGGATTCTCGGCGCAGTTGATCCTCGGTCGCAAGTAATTCGAGGGGCACGGTTTCCTCGGTGCCCAGTTCAGGGAATCGCTCCAAGTAGTCTTCAACAGTAGGGCGATTTCCGGCCATCCACTGCCGCTCGATGTCGATCTTGATCAGTTCCACCAGAGCAATCTGTCGCAACCGGCCGTCGTCGCCCAGCAGATCTTGGGCCTGAACGCCCAGCGCCGTAGGCGTCCAGGCTTGATCGAACTCCCACAGCAGGCACTCCAACTGAGCTTGGTTGGCATCGGGCAGTTCGTCGAGCATCCTGTTTGGTCCGCGCATGATCAACACCTCTCGCTGAGATTGTCCCACAAACGTAATTGCAGACAGCAATCCGTCTGTAACGCGGTTTCTGAGGATTTTGTCTGGAGGCTGCTTACGTGTGATGGATCCACGATCGCTTGGGAGCGACGCGTTCCAGCCGTTCCTTTAGGAGCGTCAACGCGCGATGCACCGTCTGCCGGGACACCCCCAATTGCTTTGCAGTATCGGTCCGTGTGTATCCTTCGAGACACATAGCGAGAATCTCGCCATGTCCATCGGGCAGCCCTTCCAAGACGGTTTCGACAAGATCGGCAAAAACCGCTGCTTCCGGCGGGCCTGGCTCGCTGGTGATCGCCTCGTAGAACGCTTCTCCCGAAGCAGATGCTTCGGCGCGCACGTCGCGTTTTGCGGCCGTGTGGCGACGCGCGTGGGTACGGGCCTTGGCGACCGTGATGCTTACCAACAGCCGCCACAAGTCAGCGGAAGTGTCGATGTGAAACGCACCGTGTCCCGTTCTGCGGAAGAAAGTCCGAAGTGCCGACTGGACCACATCGTCCGGCTCGACACGCCGTCGCAGGCGATCGCTGAGATTCTTCCCGGCCAATGCTCTAAGCTTGGTCGAATACCATTCAAAAAGGCGCCCCGCGGCCTCCTGGTCGCCAGCTTGCCAGCGGTCGAACAGTTCGGTAGCCAGCGGCGAATCACTCATGGACAGACCAAACAGGGAGAAAGTGTTAGGCAAGCAACGATGCGCAGCGTACACCCCGAATCTGCAACACGGGTGGGCCAAATCACTTGAGACAATTCTAGCTCGCACAAGGGGCATATGAAAGACAGGTAACCGGGGACGTGGTTACGTGTTGCCCTGGTCTCGGCCTCCTGCAGTCACTCCCACACAAGAACGATCCGCTCTTGGATTTCCCGTGCACTCGTCTGACGACGTGGGGCATCCGATGCACCTCTCCTTGTCCTGCTCGTGGTCCGAATGGCCTGAGTCGCCGCAGCAGGAGCCTCTTAGGCGGGCTTTTCCGAAGATCAGTCCGACGGACATGCAGAGGAAAGCTACCAGGAAGATGAGGCATGCAATGATGAAGACTTTCATTGTGCCGCCCTTCCGCCAAAGCCCTTCGTTGTCTTCACTTCGAAACCGTCAGGTACGCGGATAATCAACAGGACGTCAATGTCATTGTCTGTTGCGTATCGAAACGCTTCGTCGGGTCCCATCACGGTCAGAGCGGTTGCCATGGCGTCGGCGAACGTGCAGTTGTCTGAAATCACGGAAACCGATGCCAGGTTGTGTTCGACCGGTCGACCGGTTCGCGGGTCGATCGTGTGCGAATAGCGACGGCCGTCCTTTTCGAAAAAGTTGCGGTAGTCGCCCGATGTGGCCAAGGCGCGATTTTCAAGTTCTACGATGTGCTGGAGCACCCGCGAACTGCTGACCGGCTTTTCAATGCCAATCTTCCAGGAGGCCCCGTCCCGTTTACGACCCCGTGTGCGGACCTCGCCGCCGATTTCGACCATGTATCGCACGATTCCCAGGCCGTCCAGGACGCGGGCGACCTCGTCCACGGCGTATCCCTTGGCGATTGCAGAAAGATCGACGTAGACATCCGGGTGCGTCTTACGCAACGCCGGTGGCGAGAAACGAACCTCGACATGCCGAAAGCCGATGTTGGCTTTCGTTCTTTCGATCTCGTCGTCCGTTGGAATCTCCTCGAGTCGGCCTTCGGGACCAAAGCTCCACAAGTTCACCAGCGGGCCGACGGTGACATCGAATGCGCCGTCGGTCTTCTCGCTTGTCTGCAGTGCCTCGCCCAGGACGGCAGCCGTTTCAGGGGATACCTCGAACCAGTCGTCGTTCTGCGATCGGTTGAATAGCGAGATCTCCGACTCCGGCAGGTACGTCGACATTCGATCGTTGATGTACTTCAACCGAGCGTCGACCTCTTGCTGCAGACGTGCGTCCGTCAGTCCATCGGGCGGGCCGGATATTTTGATGTTGTACACCGTCCCCATGGTGTCGCCGGAGATGAGAATCGTCTCATTAGTGACACGGTTCTCGCTATGGCAGCCGAGCAGGCTGAATAGAACAAGTCCTGCGAAGGCAAGGCGTTTTCGAGTTGGGACCAAAGCTATCATGACTCCTCGCCCGACAACCGGTCGGTGGGCCGCGAGGAATTGGCCCACCCTACGAAGATGTGTGCAATGTCGCTTGGATGTTGCCGACTCTGGCCCTAACCGCCGAAGTCGTCGAAGGCGATGTTCTCGTTTTCTACGCCCAGGTCGTCAAGCAGTTTGAACACGGCGGAATTCATCATCGGCGGGCCGCACATGTAGTATTCGATGTCTTCCGGCGCGGGATGATCTTTCAGGTAGTGGTCGTACAGCACCTGGTGAATAAAGCCGGTGTAGCCGGTCCAGTTGTCCTCGGGCATAGGTTCGGACAGGCCGATGTTGAATGAGAAGTTGGGAAACTCCTTTTCGATCGCTTGAAACTCTTCCATGTAGAACAACTCGCGGAGGCTGCGGCCGCCGTACCAATACGAGACTTTGCGGCCGGTCCGGAGATTCTTGAACAGCTCGAAAATATGGCTTCGCAGCGGCGCCATGCCGGCACCTCCGCCGACGTAGATCATTTCGGCGTCCGTTTCCTTGATGAAGAACTCGCCGTAAGGACCCGAGATGGTAACCTGATCGCCGGGCTTCAGGCCGAAGATGAACGACGACATCTGGCCCGGCGGCGTGCCTTCGGGCGTACCGGGCGGCGGGCTGGCGATTCGCACGTTCAACATGATGATGCCTTTTTCGCCCGGATAGTTTGCCATCGAGTAAGCTCGGACGACGGGCTCGGTCACCACCGACTTGTAACGCCAGACATTGTACTTATCCCAATCCGGGCGGTATTCCTCCTCGATGACAAAGTCCTCGTAAGCCACCTCGTGCGGCGGGGCTTCGATCTGGATGTACCCGCCCGCCTTGAAGTTGACATCTTCCCCTACGGGCAACTCCAGCACGAGTTCTTTGATGAACGTCGCTACGTTGTGGTTTGAACGTACGGTGCAGAGCCACTTTTTGGTCTCGAATACCTCCGGCGGCACCTCGATGCGCATATCCTGCTTGACTGCCACCTGGCACGACAGTCGGTGTCCCTCGCGCGCCTCGCGTCTGTTGATGACGGCACGTTCCGTGGGCAAAATGTCGCCACCACCCTCCAATACCTGAACCTTGCACTGGGCGCATGTACCACCGCCACCGCATGCCGACGAAACGTAGATCCCGACATTGGCCAACGAACCGAGCAACTTGCCGCCGGCCGCCACGGTCAGCGTCTTCTGCTCGTTCACGACGATTTGTACGTCGCCCGTTGCGACCAACTGGGATCGGGCAAGCAGGATCACCACCACGAGCGATAGCACGACGCCCGTGAACATCAGAACGCCAAAAAGGATCTCAAGCATTGTGAGGTTTCGGGTTTCTACAATTGGATACCGGTCATAAAAGCCAGCGCCATCAGGCCAACGGTAATGAAGGCGATCCCCAAGCCGCGCAGCCCCGGGGGCACATTGCTGTAAGCCATCTTTTCGCGAATTCCCGCCAACGCCACGATGGCCAGCGCCCATCCGAAGCCAGAGCCAAATCCAAACGCGACGCTCTGCGGAAGGTTGTAGTCCCTCTCCACCATGAATAGGGAACCGCCAAGGATGGCACAGTTCACTGTGATCAATGGCAGAAAAATGCCCAACGCGTTGTACAGCGGTGGGAAGTACCGGTCGAGGGTCATCTCGAGAATCTGCACCATGGCCGCGATGACGCCGATATAGCTGATCAGACCCACGAAAGTCAGATCGACGTCCTTAAACGAGTCGCTAATCCAAGCCAAGGCGCCTGGCTGTAACAGGTAGCGATAGATCAGATGGTTGGCAGGTACGGTGATCGTCTGGATGACCAGGACGGCAACGCCCAAGCCAACGGCCGTCTTGACGTTCTTGGATACCGCCAGGAACGTACACATGCCCAGAAAAAGAGACAGTGCCAGGTTTTCCGTGAAGACGGCTCGAAAGAACAAGCTCAGATACTCTCCCATCGCCCTATGCCTCCTCTACCTGGTCCGGCTTCCACGTGCGCAGAGCCCAAATGATGAAGCCGATAAGAAAAAACGCACTGGGAGACAGCACCATCAAGACATTTGGCTCGTACCAACCGCCCTCGTCGACCGTCTTGAAGATCACGTAACCGTACAGCTTGCCCGACCCGAACAACTCGCGAAAGAATCCTACGACCAGCAAAAGCACGCTGTAGCCCAGGCCGTTACCGATACCGTCCAAGAAGCTCAGCCAAGGCCCCTGTTTCATGGCGAATGCTTCCGCACGTCCCATGACGATGCAGTTAGTGATAATCAGACCCACGAAGACCGACAATTGCTTGCTGATCTTGAACATGTAGGCCTGCAAGACCTGGTCTACGATAATCACCAGCGAGGCGATGATGGTCATCTGGACGATGATGCGGATATTGGTGGGAATCCACTTGCGGATGAGGCTGACCGAGACGTTGGAAAACGCAATGACGAAGATCACGGCGATGGACATCACAACGGACGTCTTCAACTCGGTTGTCACTGCCAGGGCCGAGCAGATCCCCAACACCTGCAGCGCGATCGGGTTGTTGTTGAAAAGCGGATCCAACAACACATCTTTCGCTTTCGGCGCTGCCATTCTTCCGTCTCCCGCAACCGGATCGGTGGTCAAATGACCAATGACCAAATCCCAATGACCAATGTCCGGTGACTACGATTCACGCTGTTTCTCCAGGAACGGCCCAAAGGCGTTCTCGCCGAGCCAGTACTGCACCAAGTTCGATACGCCGACCGCCGTCAGCGTGGCTCCGGCTATTCCGTCCACCTGATGCTTCGCCTCTGGTCGGTTCGGATCTACTGTTCCGCGGGCAACTTTGATTTGCACGTTTCCACCGTCATCAAACGCAAGTTTGCCCACCCATTTCTCCTTCCACTTCACGTCGTCTACCTTGCCGCCCAATCCTGGCGTCTCCTTGTGTTCGTAGAACGTGATGCCACGAATCGTCTCCATGTCAGCGTCAAGGGCTATGAAGCCATACAGTGTGGACCACAGGCCTTTGCCGTTGATCGGCAGCACAACTTGATCCAACTTGTCGTCCTTCACGATCCGGTAGACGAACGAGTACTTCTCTCGGCGTTTGATGCGTGCAAGATCGTGTTCCGGCTTGATGGCAATCCCCAACTCCGGGTCCTTTGCGGCGGTCCGCTGATCAAACTGCTCGGGATTCAATTCCGATTCGCCAACGTACTCACCCGTTGCTAGGTCAACAATCTTGGCCTCGACTTGTTTGAACGCTTCATCCAGCGGCACCGTTTCGTCGTACAAATCCGCGGCTACCAGGATGTTGCGTCTTCTCTCTGCGATCTTGTTCTCTTTCTGACGTTGGCGCAGCCCCACGGCTGCGGCCGACACCAGCACCGACCAGAATACGCACACACCGGTGGCGACGATGAACGTGTTTTGAATGGAATCACGCTGCATTGCGAGCCAACCTACGTTTGATGTTTGCCTGGACCACGTAGTAGTCGATCGTCGGCGCGAACACGTTGCCAAACAGAATCGCCAACATGATACCTTCTGGATAAGCGCCGACGACCCGAATCGAAATCGCCATCACGCCGATTAGGATTCCATAGATCCATTTGCCGGGTTCGGTCATCGCCGCCGAAACCGGGTCGGTTGCCATAAAGACCAAACCAAATGCGTAGCCGCCCAAGACCAAGTGCCACCACGGCGGCAAATTGAACATGGGATTCGTTTCGCTGCCGACCAACCAGAACAACGTCGACAAGCCCATGCCGCCCAGCAGCACGCCAGCCATGATCTTCCAAGACCCAATCCCCATGGCAATCAAGAGGACCGCACCAATCAGGCAGGCCAAGACCGACGTTTCGCCCATCGAACCCGAAACCGTACCGAGAAACGCCTCGCACCAACTGATATCGCCAATGGCGCTTATGCCTGTTGCCGGATCGGCTGTCTTCATATTGCCCAAGGCCGTGGCACTGCTGACGCCGTCCACGGCGACCCAGACGGTGTCGCCGCAAATTTGCTTCGAGTAGGCGAAATACAAAAACGCACGCGCAGTCAGAGCCGGATTGAGGAAATTCCTGCCGGTGCCGCCGAATACTTCCTTGCCGATGACGACGCCGAAACTGATCCCTAAAGCGACCTGCCACAACGGGATCAGCGGCGGCAGGATCAACGGAAACAGCAGGCTGGTGACGAAGAAGCCTTCGTTGATTTCATGCTTGCGAACGACCGCAAACAGCACCTCCCAGAAACCGCCGGCCGCGAGCGTGACGATGTAGACGGGCAAGAAGTAGAGCGCCCCGTGGATAAAGCAACTTAGAATATTATCCGGTGAGTAGCCCAGACCCAGGAAGCCCATCACGGCGCCGCGCCAGCCTTCTGCCGCTGCGACCGAATTCTGCTGCATCAGAAGATGAGCTTGATAGCCCGTATTCCACATCGCCATCAAGGCACAAGGGCCCAACGCGATGACCACCATGGTCATCATTCGCTTCAGGTCCATGGCGTCGCGGATGTGAGAGGCGGTCTTAGTGACTTCGCCGGGCGTGTAGAAAAACGTATCGCCGGCTTCGTACAGCGGGTGCAGACGGTGGAACCGGCCGTCCTCGTCGAACATCGGTTTGAGTCGGTCCAACAGTCGTCTCAACATGCGCCCGCGTCAGCCTTCGATTTCGATCTGTGTGAGGTTCTTGCGAAGAATCGGACCATATTCGTACTTGCTGGGGCAGACGAACGTACACAGGGCCACGTCGTCTTCATCCAGTTCCAAACACCCCAGGGATTGAGCTTGTTCCGTATCGCCCACGATCAACGCCCGCAGCAGGAATGTGGGAAGGATGTCCAACGGCATGACCTTCTCGTACACGCCGATCGGCACCATGGCCCGCTTGCCGCCCTGGGTGGACGTGGTCAAGTCGAACCGCCGTTTCGAACCGCCGAGCCAAAACGAAGCCAGTGCCCGTGTGACAGAAAACTTGTTGAATCCCGGCGTCGTCCAACCGAGCAACTCGCGGTGGCGTCCTTCTTCGATCGCCGAGAGTTGCAGATGGTACCTGCCCAAGAAGTTGCGCGGCGCGGTCGCCGTCCGCCCGGACAGCACCGAGCCGGAGATCACTCGCGGTTCGCCATCACGAAGCTGCTTGGCAACCAGATCGTCGATACAAGCGCCCACGCGAGTGCGAATCAGTCGCGGGTTTTCTACGCCCGGCCCAGCTAGCGAGACCACTCGATCGGTACTCAAACACCCGGTACGAAAGAGTGCTCCGAACGCGATAACATCCTGATAGCCGATAAACCAGACCGTCTTGGTTGGGCTGACCGGATCCAGGAAGTGGATATGGGTGCCTGGGAGTCCCGCTGGATGCGGCCCGGCAAAAGCTTCCATCGACACGCTCGAGATATCCCAGCCGGGGACTTCCGTGCCGGCTTGGTGGCAGACAAACACCTTGCCATCGGTCAGCCGCGTGAGCGAGTGCAGGCCAATGACGAAGTCCTCGCTGCTCTCTTCGATGATCGGCACGGGGTGAGCCGCCAGCGGATTCGTGTCTATGGCCGTGACGAATATCGAATTCGGGCTGGAGTCCAGTGGCGGGACCTTGTTGAAGGGACGCGTACGCAGAGCAGTCCAGAGCCCAGATTCCACCAGGTTCTCACGGACCTTGCCGTCGTTGAGGCTCGCCACGTCATGCACGTTAAACTGTTCGGCCTCGTCGCCCTTCAGTTCAACGACGACCGATTCGAACTTCCGTTTCGCGCCGCGATTGACGGCCACGACCGTGCCACAGCCGGGCGAGGTGTGACGCACGCCGGGGGTCCGCTTGTCGGCGAACAGCAGTTGCCCCAACTTGACGGAATCCCCTTCGCGCACGGCCATCGTGGGTTTCATGCCAACGTAATCGTCGCCCACCAGAGCCACGGTGCGTGAATCGGCCCCGACCGAGATCTCCTGGTCGGGCTCGCCGCTGATCGGTATATCCAAGCCTTTTTTGATGCGTCTCATGGCGTTTTCCATCAAGCCCCCAATGATACACGGACTGAAACGATCCGCAAGCGTACATTTGCCTGTCCCACGCCGCGACTTGTGATACCATATCTACATGTCCAGCGATCCCACGGAATACCAGAACCAAGAGGAACAACGCCGTTCGCGCGAGCTGAGCATGCAGCCCACGCGGCCGCCGGGTAGTCCCCCTGGTTACGAGTTGCAGCGCCAACTGGGTACGGGCGCCTATGGCGAAGTCTGGGTTGGACTGGATCGCAACACGGGGCGACGTGTGGCGGTGAAGTTCTACCTGCATCGCGGCGGACTGGACTGGACCCTGCTGTCGCGCGAAGTGGAAAAGCTGGTCTTTCTGTCGGCCGATCGCTATGTGGTACAACTGCTGGACGTCGGCTGGGATGCCGAGCCGCCCTATTATGTAATGGAATACGTCGAAAACGGGTCGCTGGATGACCTGCTGCGCGAGCGCGGTAACCTGCCGCCCGAGGAAGCCGTCGAGATGTTCCGCGATGTGGCGATCGGTTTGACTCACGCTCATGCGAAAGGAGTCCTGCACTGCGATCTGAAGCCTGCCAATATCCTTCTGGATCAAGACCGCCGGCCGCGGCTTGCCGACTTTGGCCAATCGCGCCTCTCGCACGAACAGACGCCGGCCCTGGGGACATTGTTTTACATGGCCCCGGAACAGGCGGATCTGGAGGCGGTTCCCGACGCGCGGTGGGACGTTTACGCATTGGGAGCACTGCTGTATTCGATGCTGACCGGTTCTCCGCCGTATCGCGACGACGGCACGATTCGCCGGATCGAGGCGGCGAGCGACCTGGCCAAGCGACTGGAGTGCTACCGTCAGCACATCAAAGAAGCTCCGCCGCCATCCCGACATCGTGAAACGCGCGGTGTGGACGGAGCACTGGCCGAGATCATGGATCACTGCCTGGCGGTGGATCCGGACGAAAGGTACGGCAACGCCCAGACCGTGTTGGACGCGCTTGACGCGCGCCAACAGCACCGAGCCCGGCGCCCGCTATTGGTGTTGGGGCTGCTGGGGCCCGTGCTGCTGTTGCTGGTCATGGCGTTATTCTACTGGCACGGTTTCGGCCGCGCGGTCAGTCAATCAGAGGACATGGTCAACGAACAGACGTACAAGAGCAACGAGTTTGCAGCCAAGTTCATCGCCAAGAGCTTCGAGGCAGAAC
>CAZURK010000285.1:0-20234 GCA_964623055.1 uncultured Pirellulaceae bacterium | reverse complement strand
CCTTCCAGTTGCTCCTATGACGACGCCATATTTGTTCGTGAGATACAATTCTGTGAAAAGCGCGTATCCCATCTCTTGATTGCGATGGTCGAAGTGCCTCTTTAGAGTTTGCGAGATTTCATTGCCGAGAACGCCTTGAATAAACGGAGTGTCTTTCTTTTCGACCCAGTTCCTGTCCGTTTCGTTGATATGATTTTCCACGGTGGGCATATTGTCGAACTGGTCGTTGGACAAGCCTGCTGTTTCGGCCAGTGAGGCAGCCCGTGCGTACGTTTGCAGTTCCAGGGCTCTGTCATAGATACTCCTGTCTATTTCACGAATTGCTCCGGCAGCTTGCGAGTGAAGGCCTTCTGCAATGTCTTTGCGAGATGCCTTTTCCAGAGTGCGAACTGCAAGATAGCCGACGCCGGCAATCAGCGAAGCGACGGTCAGGAAAGCCAGCGTCAGTCTCGTCCCGATTCTCATCTCGCTTCCTGTGCTGCAAAACCAGCCCGGTCAATCGCACCTCGGGCGATCCGCCACCGGCAATTGCCCGGAGGATTCACGATAAGGTGTCGCGAGTCGTTCCCACGGCTGTCAGCTTCTGGGTCTTGGGGTTGTCTCGGGCGGGCGCGACATCACATCGTCGTTTCCAGAGACTCCGCCCCTCACGCAAACGTAGATCACAGAAATGGCCCATTAAGACCACTTGCGACATTCTCTACTTCCGTGAGCATTCGGCGCGGTGCACGGTCAGTAGGCGGCCCCTTGTGGTTCGGTAGGGACGAGACGTGCCGTTTGCGTGGCCGCCATTCGCCGGATGGGTAGGTAATGCCCAAACCGGCAAGAAAGCGTCGCCAGGAGGCGATTTCCCACTAACGAGTATTATTGATGTACTTACTTGAGGTCGCCCTCAAAATCAGTAGAATGGCCGCAGCTTCTGCGAGCGACTTGTCAGGGCCAGGTAGATCCTCACCGTGCTGTGACTCACGGAAGGCGAGGGACATGCCCAAGCAAGAAACGACTTATGAAGAACTGGAAGCCCGCGTAGCCGAGGCCGAAGCACTCATCGAATCGCTGCGATCTCAGGGGGTGGATGAGTTAGAGGAACGGGTCGAAGCTCGCACCATCCAACTTGCGGCGGTCAATAGGGAACTGCAGCGAGAAATCGGCGAACACCTGAAGACGCAGGAACGAATCCGTTTGCTGTCGTCGGCGGTGGAGCAAAGCAGCGAAGGAACTGCCGTTGCTGACCCGGATGGCAACTTACTTTTCGTCAACGAGGCCTTCGCCAGGATTCACGGCTACGAGCAAGACGAATTGGCCGGCAAGCATCTCCGCGTGTTCCACACCGACGAGCAAATGCCGGCGGTGGAGCGGGCCAACCGGGTACTCCGAGACACGGGTGAGTTCAATGGCGAGATCTGGCACGTCCGTCGGGACGGCCAAGTGTTCCCGACGCTGATGCAGAACTCGCTCCTACGAGACGAAACCGGCACTCCTATCGGCATGATTGGTACGCTGCGCGACGTGACGGAGATGAAACGAATCGAAGAGGCACTACGCGTCAAGGACTTTGCCATAGGTTCTTCCATTAACGCCTTGGCCATGGCCGATCGTCAAGGGAACCTGACATACGTCAACGACGCGTTTCTCCGCCTATGGGGATACGAAACACAGCAAGAGCTGTTAGGAAAGCACGCTACCAGCTTCTGGGAGCATCAGCAACAGGCTGCTCAAATCATAGAACACATCCACGTTCACGGGACATGGCTCGGTGAGATGACGGGCCGAAAGAAATCGGGCGATCTGATTGAGCTGTCGCTTGCAGCCAACATGATCCGCAATGCAGGCGGCGAGCCAATTGGCATGATGGGCTCGTTTGTCGACGTGACCGAGCAGAGGCAACAACATGAGAGAACGCAGGTATCGCTGGCGATTCTCCAACATTTGAATTTCGGCGGAGATCGGCGCGGATTGATCGACGGCATCTTGCGACGGGTCAAAGACTACACGGGCTTCGATGCCGTGGGGATCCGGTTGCGCGAGGGCGGTGATTTTCCCTATTACGCGACCAGCGGCTTTCCCGATCACTTTGTGGATAAGGAACGGTATCTCTGCGTCCGTGACGAGACGGGCAACTCGGTTCGGGATTCCGAAGGCAATCCTGTGCTTGAGTGCATGTGTGACAATGTGCTTTGTGGACGCATCGATCCGTCGCGGCCCTTCTTCACCGACGGTGGTAGCTTCTGGACGAATTCGACAACCGAACTGCTCACGTCCGTGACCGACGATCAGCTACTGGCCCGTCCGCGCAGGCGATGTCACGACGAAGGCTACGAATCCGTGGCCCTGATTCCCTTGCGCTCCAACGGCGAGACTATCGGGCTGCTGCAGCTCAATGACCATCGTCCGGGGCGACTGGACATCGAACTCATACCGTTCCTGGAGAGGCTGGGGCATAGCATCGGCATCGCCCTGCATCGCGCGGATGCCACCGAGGCCCTCGAAGCAAGCGAAGCTAGGTACAAGTCTTTGGTCGAGAATTCACTCGTGGGCGTGAACATTTTTCAGGACGGCCGGATCGTGTTTGCGAACCACAGCATGGCCGAATCTCTGGGTTACTCGGTGTCAGAGCTGTGCTCGCTGACGCCCGACCAGATTCGAGGCGTCATCCACCCGGAGGACAGGGAGAAGGTGTTGGCGCTAGCCCAAGCCCGACTAGCTGGAGAGAGCGTGCCGTCGCGCTATGTCTTTCGGGTCGTTCGCAAGGATGGCAGCGTCGCCTGGCTGGAGAACGCGGTCTCCTTGACAACGTTTGACGGTCGTCCTGCGAGTCAGGGATTCAGTCTGGACATCACCGAGCGCAAACGGATTGAGGACGCGCTGCATGAGACTGAGCAGCGCTATCGCGAAATCGTTGACAATGCGCAGGATGCCATTTTCACGGTTGCCCTCGATGGTACGATTCTCTTTCTGAATCCGGCATGGGAAGCCATCACCGGTTTGCCGCGGGCTGAGTGGATGGGGAGGTCTTTTGCTCCTCTGGTTCATCCCGATGATCTATCATTGACAATGGAACGATTCGAGTCTGCCTTGAAAGGAGAAAGCCCGTCGCCTTACGAAGTACGCTTCAAGACCGGTTCTGATGAATACAAGACAGGCCAATTCGTGATTGCCCCACGCTTCAAGGACGGAGAAGTGGTTGCCGTCGTGGGGATAGGCCGCGACATCACCGAACGCAAGAGGGCCCAAGAGCAGTTGAGAGAGCGAGAAAAGGAGTTGGCCCACTTGGGACGGCTTTCGACGATGGGAGAAATGGCCGCCGGTATAGCTCACGAACTGAAACAACCGCTTAGCGCAATCACAAACTACGCAACGGGAAGCACTTGGCATCTTCAGAACGCAACGGCAGATCCCCAGGAATTGACCGACGTGATGGAGAAAATCACCGCACAAGCTCGGCACGCATCCGATATCATCGACCGTCTCCGCAGCAGCGTCCGAAAGTGTGAACCGTGCAGGTCGTCAACTGACATCAATCAACTGCTTACGGATGTGCTCAAGCTCGTTGAACACGAATTGCGCCAAGAGAGTGTTTCTGTACACCTGGACTTGCAGGACAAGCTGCCGCTTGTGTTTGCGGATGCCATTCAAATTCAACAGGTTGCCTTGAATCTGATCCGCAATGCAACGGATGCGATGCGCGGCAATTCATGGAAGGAAAGGCACATGACGCTCGCCGCGTCGGTTGCGGACGGCGACACGGTCGAGGTCTCGGTATGCGACACGGGCACGGGCCTAAGCGAGGAAGTTCGGCGCAAGATCTTCGATGCGTATTTCACCACGAAAGCCGAGGGACTCGGCATGGGGCTGGCAATCAGCCGAACAATCGTCGAGGCCCATGGAGGCCGAATCTGGGCCACGCCCAATTCGCCGCACGGCACCGTGTTCCGTTTCGTCATACCAACAGTGCCGAAAGCGGACTGAGTCGAACAGTCTGAAGCCACCTAATTCGTCCTGGCGACGACTTGGATTCGGTTAACGACCCGCAAGACGCCCTCTACGGATCGGACCGCCTCTTGTGCCACTTGCTTTTTGTAGAAGCTGTTACACCAGCCACGGAGGTACAACACGGAATCACGGTAGTCACACGACACTTCGTTGACCCCAGTGCCGAGCTTGCTCTTCAAGCGGTCCGTTGCCAAAGAACTGTTGCCACCGCTTGCTCGAATACCGCACTGTTTGCGCACGGCGGAGACTGCCATGGGGATTTCAACTCCTGAGCAGAAATCTGTTTCAAAGCCTACGTTCGTCGGGCCGCTCCGGCGGTGGTTTCTTGAATCAGGTGCGGACCGGATGTGATCTCGTCCGTGTTGAGTGAGGCAGATAGGCCCACGGAGAAAGTTCGCATGGCCCGAGGCCGATCCCGATTCGACACGTTCACTCGAAACTGTCAATGAAATCATCGATCGGGATGGCGGCCATGGTGAGGATCCTCACGCTGCCACGCGAGGACAGCTCGGCGGACATGCGGGCGATGGCCTGGTTGTCCGGTGCCTCCACGATATTCACGAAATCGTACGGCCCCAGCGTTGCGTACTGAGCGACCACTCTCGCTCCCATCGACTCCAGTTCCTTGTCGACCTCCTTAATGCGTTCCGGGTTCTTTTTGATGGTCTCCGCTCCCGCTTCGGTCAGATTGCTCAAGAGAATGTACGTGGCCATGGCAAACCTCCCTTACTCATGGAAACCAATGCTCGCCGCCATTGAACGCTCCCTTACGACCGGGATCTGATGGACGGCCGGTGTCAAGATTTAGCATGCGCGTCCGCGGCTTTGCGCGTCAACTACTTCGCGCGGCCCGGCGACAAGCGGAGGCGGGACGACATGGAGTACCTGCAACTCGGCCGAGAACCGCTTGGCCAATTCGCAAGCATACGTGATCACCGGCCTCGAATAGTCACTGAAGTCCGTCGGCACCAGGATTCGTTCGAGTGTGATCATTGTTCTCCTCCTTCCCTCTGTTACTAGCGTTTCTCGGCTTCCCACGGCATCCGTTGCTTCCTCAACAAGGCCCACCAGTTCACCGATTTACGCCAAAAGATATTGGCAGGAGCCAACATGCAGGCAAAAATGGAAATAGGGAAAACTTGATAGGCGGTCCTTTGTGCGAAATGCTGTGCCTCTCCACTGATCCGCTTGGGGCGCCATTGAAGCGTCGAGACAGATGCTATCAGCGCTGGTGGTAGATGATTCGTTGGTCGATCAACGCGTCGCCGGTCACGCTTTGGAAAAGCGGTTGGATGTGACGGTCGCCTATGCCAATGACGGGCACGAAGCGCTCCGCTCGATTGAGCAGCAAATGCCCGACGTGGTGATCACCGACCTGCAGATGCCGGAGATGGATGGTCTGGAACTTGTCGAGGCGATTCGAAACCGGTATCCCACGTTGCCGGTGATCATCACGACTGCGGTCGGCAGCGAAGAGTTGGCTGCCGCGGCCCTGCGCAGCGGGGCAAACAGCTACGTGCCTAAGAGGCATTTGGTCCAAGATCTGGCAAGGGTCGTCAAACGCCAGTTCACCTTGGCAAGCCTCGATCAGGAAGGATCCTCGCCAGAATGCCTGCAAGAAGTCCGAACTCAGTTTGTCTTGGACAATGACTGCTCTCGCATCGTGCCGTTCGTCCAGTATTTGAAGGACGACCTTGCGCGGATCCGTATTCTTGGCGAAACGACAATCATGCACGTTGGGGTGGCTCTGGAAGAGGCCGTGACCAATGCAATCCATCACGGCAACCTCGGCCTTGACTCGGAACTGCGTGACACGGACGCCCAGGCCTTCGCCGCCTTGTTGGTCAAGCGTAGCCAACAGTCCCCTTTTTGCGATCGCCGCGTTTATGTCTCCGCGGAACTCTCGCGTTCCGAGGCCCGCTATGTGGTTCGTGACGACGGAGAAGGCTTCGACACGTCGAAGCTACCGGACGTGACTGACCCGGCCAACTTGGAGCAGAGCCGCCGTCGCGGCTTGGTGCTGATCCATGCATTCATGGACGAAGTGAATCACAACGATCTCGGCAATCAGATCACAATGATCAAGCGATGCGAGTCTGCCAGTGGATGGTGATAACAAACCAACACAGTCACGGGGGCCAACACCTTGCGTAAGCCCACCCATCGCATCGGTTTTGTCTCCACGCGTCTTGCAGGGACGGATGGGGTTTCCCTGGAAACATTCAAGTGGGCTGAGATCCTGACGGAGATGGGCCACGAGTGCTTCTATTTTGCCGGCGAATGTGATCAGCCGGAGGATCGTAGCATGGTCGTGGCCGAGGCCCATTTCAGCCATCCGGCGATCTACGAAATCAACCGAAAGTTGTTTGACCGGCACCAAAGGACGACGGCCACTACCGAGGTGATCCACGAAGTTCGGGGCAAGCTGAGACAAAACCTGGGCGAGTTCGTAGATCGGTTTCAAGTGGACCTGTTGATCGCAGAGAATGCCCTTTCCATCCCAATGAACATCCCGCTCGGCTTGGCCCTCACGGAACTGATTGCCGAGAAAGGGATGACTACGATTGCCCACCATCACGACTTCGCTTGGGAGCGACAGCGTTTCGCAATGCACAATGCTGACGACTATCTCGCCGCTGCGTTTCCGCCGCCCATGGAGTCGATTCATCACGTGACGATCAATTCCTATGCGGCTCGGCAATTGGCTTGGCGGACGGGGATGCGGTCGACGATTGTCCCCAACGTCATGGATTTCGACAGTGCCCCTCCTGCCCCGGATGGCTACGCCGACGACTTGCGAAGCGTGCTGGGCATCGAAGAAGACGAGTATCTACTGCTCCAGCCAACGCGCGTCGTGCCGCGCAAACGAATCGAACTGGCGATCATGCTAGCCCGCTGGTTGGACCTGCCCAGCACACTTGTCATCCCCCACAGTTCCGGTGACGAAGGCGACGATTACAGATCCTTCATCGCCCATTTAGCTGAGACAATGGGCACGCGACTTGTGTTTGCCGACAGGCTGTTCGGCCCGGAGCGTCGTTTGTCTGCTGAGGGGGACAAGATCTACGCACTGGGCGATGTATACCAGGAAGCTGACCTTGTTACTTACCCATCGGCCGTGGAGGGATTCGGAAACGCCTTCCTTGAGGCGATCTATTACAGAAGGCCGCTGTTCATGTGCAGCTACGAAATCTTCGAGACGGACATACGGCCCAAAGGCTTCGATGTCGTCGTTTTCGAGGGATTTGTTACCGACCTGACCGTAGAGAGGGTTCGCACGGTGCTCGGCGATCGCGAACTGGTGAAACTCATGACGGATCGCAACTACGAGTTGGCGCGGAAATACTATTCGTATTCCGCGCTGCGAAAGCTGTTAGCGTCACTCATTGATCGGAGTGTTGAGGGACTTTACTGAGCACATCTGACACCTATCACTCAGTTTAGACAGAGGAGAAAATCATGGCTGTTGAAAGACTGAAAAGGCAGGAGATCTTCCAGTTTCTGCGACCTGAACAGGTTGATCTCCTCAGCGAAGCTTCGAAGGTGACCAAGTTCGAGGCTGGTGAAATGGTCTACCGTCAGGGGGAAAGGGCCGACCGCTTCTACGTCGTAATCAAGGGGCAGGTATCCCTTCGTCTCCCGGTACAAACGGCGGGCCTTAGTGTGCTCATTGACGAACTGACCGAGGGGGACCTGTTCGGGGGTTGCGTCTCCACTGCACTGGATACCTACAGCCTCAATGCTCAGTGCATGGAAGAGTCGGAGATTCTTGTGATCAGCGTATCTGCTCTGAGAGCCATCATGGATCGAGACCCTCTCATCGGGTACACCATCCAGTCGGGGATTTCCAAAATCTACTTCAAACGGTACATCGAAACCATGAAAAAGCTCCAGACCATCGTTATGAACATCCCAGTGGAATCGGCTTGAGTCTCTCCGACCGGCCTTCTAATCATCGTTGAACCGGGGCGGGAGGCTTAATGGGCGCGTTGCTTGTTTGCGACCGTTTTCGCTTCGTTGGCAGCCGGCGATTCCCCCAAGGTCCCCAGCGCTCTATCATGAAGGTAATGGCTCCCATCGAAAACGATCGCCACCCTGGTCCTGTCCGGGATGATAGCTCTGCCACGACCCACTGGAGTCTGGTCTTGGTGCGGTGAAAAGACGACGCGTGTTGATTGGCTCACTCAGTTTTCCAGGAGAATACAAATGTTGATCCGACGAGAACGAAGGCTGCCCATGCAGTGGTCCAACCGCTGGGGCGTGGCTGGGTTGTTGATGTTGGTCTTCACGGGTGCCGCTCTCTTGGGTACCGAGCCGCTGCGGGCTGCGGAAAAAGCCGGCCGGGCGAAGCCCAAGTCCAGCGCCGATGCGGACAAATCGGCTGACGCAGCTCAGGATGCGATCAGACAAGAGATCGCTTCGCTGCAAAAGGCGGGCAACTGGCGGGGATTGGTCACCAAACTGAAAGACAGAAACCCCGCAGTGCGACGACAAGCCGCGTTTGCGTTGCAGCGCGTCGCCCCGAACGTCAAGCACAGCGCGGAACTCAAGCAACTTCTGCCGCCCCTGGTCGCCGCGACGCTGAACGACTCCAGCGCGGAGGTACACAAGCACGCCCGTTTCGCCTTGAGAGATGTGCTGAGCAAAGTCGAAGACGAAGCGGCCCTTATTCCCGTCGCGCAATCGTTCCTTGCCGGATTGAGCTACAAGGACCCGAAGGTGCGCGCCCACTGCGCTCACGATTTGGGGGTCGTGAGCAAGATCAAGAACGAAGCGGCGCTGGCGCGAATGATGGGGCCCCTGACGGCCGCCACTCTGCGATCGGAAAGCACGGATGCGCCTGACTTTCCCGGCTTCTCCCTGAGGAATGTGCTGGAGAGAATGGACGATCAAGAGACGCTCGTGCCCATCATGAATCTTCTCGTCAACGGTTTGAAACACAAGGATCCGACGATGCGAGGCTTCTGCATTCACGAGTTGTCAGGGATCGTGAGCAAAATCGAGGATGAGAGGGTGCTCCAAAGTACGATCGGACCTCTGAATGCGGCAACGCTGGAGGCGGAGAGTATGGACGCCCGCGACTTTGCTGGCTTTGCCCTGAGAGTTGTGCTCAGAAAGACCAGTGACGAACGGGCGCTCATCCCGGTCATGCAAACCTCCTTGGCCGGGTTGAAGCACAAGGATTCGAGCATGCGCGCCTACTATGCTCACGCGTTGTACGAGAACGTGAGCAAGATCGAGGATAAGACGGTGCTGGTGCGGATGGTAAATCCCCTCACGGCCGCCGCGCTCGAAGTCGAGGATTCCGGCGACGGGGGTCTGAAAGCGCCAAACTTGGCCTACATGGCATTGAAGCAGGTGCTGGACAAAGTCGACGATCAAACGGCACTGAAATCGATCGTCTCGCCAATGGCCGAGGCCCTGAAAGGCGAAGAAGTTAAACGGCGCAGGTATGCCGCGCACGCCGTAATGCTCTTTGCTCATAAGGTGAAGGACAAAGCGGCACTATGGCCTTTGGTTCAGCCGTTGGTTGCGGCACACTTCCACGACCCCGACGAGGCCGCGCGCCGGTCCGCCGGGTTGGCCCTGGAAAGGACGTTCGGCCGCGTTTCGGAGCCGAATTAGGTATCGTGTAGCCATGTTCGCAGGAACAGTTGGATCGGGCTAGGCAAATGCCATCTCGCGTTCGTATGCGCTGAACCAATCGACTTCGTCGGATTCGTAGAGGACGCGGAGGCGTAGCGTCCCGACCGTCAGCTCGTCGCCGGGCAAAAGGTGTGATTGTGCGATGTGGAAACCGTTGACGAACGTCCCATGCGTCGAATCGAGATCAGGCACCCAAAGGACACCATCAACCCGGACGATGTCACAATGATGGCGACTGACCGATGCGTCACGGAGATGGACATCCGCGTCCGGATCGCGACCGATTCGTATTGGTGCCTCGCGGAAGGCAACCTCAAAACCGAAGCATTTGTCCTCGACACCGGCCAGCCTGATCTTCATGGCAATGCTGGAATTGGGTTCCGGGCGAGCGGAAGAAAATAACTTACCCGTAGGACGGACAATCCTGTCCGTCTTGCCGCCGACCGACAGGATTGTCCGTCCTACGCCTGGGTACATCACTTACCGCCGCTCGCCCCGGAGGGTCACCGTGCGACTATTTCGCCCTGGCGACGACTTGGATTCGGTTGACGACCCGCAAGACGCCTTCTACCGATCGGACCGCCTCTTGTGCCACCTGCTTTTCATAGAAGCTGTTGCACCAGCCACGGAGGTACAACACGGAATCACGGTAGTCACACGACACTTCGTTGACCCCTGTGCCGAGCCCAATCGTCAGCCGGTCCATTGCGGTCTGAAGAACCTCGCACGAATCCAACGTCTGCAGAGACATCGCGTGACCTCCATGCGGCGAGAGAGATTAGGGCTCCAGCCCGATGTAGCCGTCACCTTTGTACCCTACTTACGTGGAATACCAACTGCGAAAAATTCGCATTAGCGTAGTTTTTTTCGCCCCATTCCGAGCCTCAGTTGACACGCCACTTGCCTGCCCGTCGCAGTCCTCTTTCTCGGCAGCAGCGAGGTCGATCCGATCTCCTCGAGAGTGGGGCTGCCAAGTCAAAACGCATTCATGACGGCGGTCGAGCAATACTCCACGTGGGAAAAGACCTGTAGGCTCTCGTGCTCAGAGATTCGCCAACGCGGTTTCTTCGCTGTCAGATATTTCAAAAATCTTGTACAGGTTGGTACTATAGAAGGCGTCCCAGACCAAAATATGGTCCATCCCGCACAAAACGAGCCTGCCTTTGGCGGCCCGTATTCGCTTGTTCAGGTGTACCAGTCTCGCGACGAACGCACTGTTGATAAATTCGAGTTCCGATAGGTCAACGGTGACGCGAGGGATATTTCCACAGCCTACAAGCGATTCGCAGAGACGCACGATGTCTGTGTGTTCCGGCGTCCTGCCGCGCATGACGTCAAGAACGACCACATCGCCAACCGTCCGCTTGCGACACCACAGCGGATAGCCACAGGCTGCGCAAGGCGCATCATGCGGCGGCGGTGGCGGCTCGATAGCCATCTTGGCGTTACACACCGGACATCGGTAAATCGTGTCTTCGGTATTCTCAGGTGGAATACTCATTTTCAGGTCCTTTTGGACTGCAAGGATCGAAGACTTGCCAGCGCGGCATTTTTGTCTTCGGATATCTCGAAGAATCTGTCCAACCAGGCCTCGTGAAGCGATTCTCGCACAATCGGATGCAGCCCACACAACACGAGCCTGCCCTTGGCGGCCACTATCCGCTTGCGCAACGCGATCATTCTGCCAACGAACTCACTGTGAACAGGGGCCTGTTCGCACAGGTCGACCACGACGCGCAGCACACCGCCGGAACCGGTAAGCGCGTGAACTAGACGGTCGATGTCGCTGCAGTCCGGCGTTCTGCCAGACAGGACGCGCAGAATCACAATATCGTCGACCATCCGCTTGCAGCACCAAAGCGAATATCGACACTGCGGGCAAGAAGCAGCAGCCGGTGGCAGCGGCGGCTCAACGGCCAGCGTTGTCCCGCACACCGGACACTCGTACCGCATTTCTACGCCTTTAGCAGACCGAGTACGCATCACTTAGCCTTCAACGGATTCCGAAAGCCGGGCAAGGCTGTCGGTTGATTATGCAGTGGGACGGTGGGAAAACATAACGGCGTGCTCGGTCTCCATATATATTCTTCAGCATAAGGATCGGGAGGACATGCCAAATCCAGGGCATATGCGGAGCAGGCCATTGTACTATTTCCCAGTTTCGCGATTGACGGGGGGATCTCATGAGTCGGGTCGAGACGAGACGAGCACCGGAAATCTCTCTTCACGTCGCAAGGTAGGTCCTGTGCCTTTGTTGCCCGAATAGGGCATCGTCCGAAAGCGGACACCCAGCGGCCAGTTGATCGGAAACACCGCTCTGTTCGGTCGCCGGCAGGGCAAAAGGGGCGTCGGGGCCGGTAATCACTTCCGAAACCTTGCCTCCGCTGGAAAACCACCCTTCGTTGAGGGGCCGACACCACAACAGGCAGACCGATAGCGAGACGAGTTCGTTGTTTTCCAGGGCAACCCGCAATACGACTCGATGGGCATCGACCTGTGTGTTGTGCAATAGACCGATCCCGCCGGGCGAGATGTCCCGTATGTACGCCTTGTGCGAATCGTCCTCGGCCCAGGAAACATACCTGCCTTCCGCATTGGTGACCAGGACTTCGACTGGAAGCGCGCACTTCGTTCTTTTCTCGGTCCGGCGATTGGCGGCCGCCTGCTCGTCCGCCTCATCCGCCAAGTCGACATCGGGGATCGTGACGTGCTGCTGGGCCGCAAACTCGGCGATGCGCCGGGTCACTCTCTGAACCTCGGCGTCTGCTTTCTTCTGTCGCTGGATTTCTTCCATCGCGTTCTCGTAACGAACGAGCGCTTGACTCCGGCTTCGCTTCTCCTCCTGCAACCGCCGCACCCGCTGGACGGCTTCGAGTCCGGCCGCGGAGATCAGACCGAACACCCCGAAGATACCCCATAGCTGCCGCCAGCCCGTATCCATGCTCGGTCCCCAAGCGGCCGCCAGCAGACAGAGACTGAGCCAGCCGATCAACTCCACGAGGCGGTTATTCGCTAAACGCATTGATGCTCTCCAATCGTTTGATGTTCAGACCGCTGGAACAGGTAAATTGCCGGACACTTCAGATACGAGTTTTCGCCGGCTGGTGCCTACCATCCTGGAGCACCCCTCTTCGGCTAACTAAGTCTGAAGTGCCCGGCCCCGAGCCTGGAACGCATATCGCCGAAGTCAGCCAACATTCGGAAGAAACACAGATCCCTGTTGTTTCGTAGTGCGCTGGTGACTGGTGTCAAATCCACCTGCGAAAAAGGACCATTGGTGTGGCACGAAATGCTGAAAAGTACCGACACCTGACCATCAGAATGCGAAAATGTCGCACTGATCACCCACGCACGGAATTGACCGAAGAAACACGAGGGAAGATACTTCAAGGCATGACACACGCGCGTAGACATGCCTTAGAAAGGAACAACCATGTTTCCATCCGTCGACGTAGCACAGGCTGGTGGCCGTCACCGGTTCCCCCGTTGGATACACAGAATTACGGCACTGGCTATCGCGTTCACCGCGGTAGCGGCATCGCAAACAACACATCCGCGGCCGGTTAGTGCCAAATCAGCATCGCTTCCCAACATTGTTGTGATTCTGACGGACGATCAGGGTTGGGGCGATTTGAGTATGAATGGCAACACCAACCTGAGCACGCCCAACATAGATTCCTTGGCCAGAGATGGAGCCAGTTTCGATCGGTTCTATGTATGCCCGGTTTGTTCGCCCACGCGAGCCGAGTTTCTCACTGGTCGCTACCACCCGCGAAGCGGCGTCTACAGCACCTCGGCAGGCGGCGAGCGGATGGATCTCGACGAGGTGACGATTGCCGACACGTTCAAGGCGGCCGGTTATGCCACGGCGGCTTTCGGCAAATGGCACAACGGAATGCAGTATCCCTATCATCCAAACGGGCGAGGATTCGACGAGTACTACGGCTTCTGCTCCGGCCACTGGGGCGACTATTTCAGCCCACCGTTGGACCACAACGGGCGGATTGTCCAGGGCGACGGATTCGTCATTGACGACTTCACGAACAAGGCAATCGAATTCATTGAACGGAACAAAGATCGGCCGTTTTTTGCGTATCTCCCGTTCAACACACCTCACTCGCCTATGCAAGTGCCGGATCGCTGGTGGGACAAGTTCAAGGACAAGGAACTAGCCATGCACCACCGCGATCCCAATCGCGAGAACATCCCCCACATCCGTTGCGCCCTGGCCATGTGCGAGAACATCGACTGGAACGTCGGTCGCATTTTCCAGAAGCTTGAACAACTCGACATCGCGGACGATACCATTGTGCTCTACTTCTGCGACAACGGCCCTAACGGTTGGCGCTGGAACGGGGGCATGAAAGGTCGCAAAGGATCTACCGACGAAGGCGGAGTGCGCTCGCCCATGCTGATCCGATGGCCGGACAAGATCGCCCCAGGAAGAAAGATCCCGCAAATCGCAGCGGCCATTGATCTATTACCAACGCTCGCGGGTTTGGCGCAAGTCGAAGTGGCCAGCAAGACACCGCTCGACGGCGTCAGTCTCAAGCAGCTTCTCGTTGGTCAGGCGTCCAAGACGGCCGCCCCTCAGGACCGCATGATCTTCTCGCACTGGCGGAATCGCGTCAGCGTTCGTACGCAGCAATATCGGCTTGACCACCAAGGCAAGCTTTACGACATGACGAAAGATCCCGGCCAGTACACGGACGTGTCGAAACAGCACCCGGACGTTGCGGGCCGTCTGCGCGCGGCCGCCGAGAGATGGAAGGAGCAGGTTCTGGCCGGATATGACCAGGACAACCGACCGTTCCTGATCGGTCACCCGGACTACAGGTACACACAAATACCCGCTCGCGACGGCACCTCACACGGCAGCATCAAGCGGTCCAACCGTTTTCCGAATTGTTCGTTCTTCACCAACTGGGCCGGCCTGGACGACAAGATCACTTGGGATGCGGAAGTCGGAGCCAGCGGCGCGTACGAGGTCGAGATTCACTACGCCTGTCCGCAGGCCGACGTGGGTTCGACCATCGAGTTGAGTTTCAACGACAGCCGTCTGCGCGGACGGATCACGGAAGCCCACGATCCACCTTTGCGCGGTGGCGAGAATGACCGGGTCGAACGACAGGAATCCTATGTCAAGGATTTCAAATCCCTGAGTCTGGGAACGATTCGTCTGAAGAAAGGCCGCGGCGAATTGACGCTGCGAGCTTTCAAGATGCCCGGATCTCAGGTAATGGACTTCCGCTTGATGATGCTGACCAGAGTCGGCCGGTAGCCGTTTGACGCGTGCGGATCGCTGATTGACGAGGAAGGAACTTTAAGAATACAAGTTTTTTCGCTTGTAACTGCTGGTTACAAGTGATATAGATTGTATATGAGGGTCAACCGCAAGAAGAAGTATGCTGTATTGACGGGTGACGTTGTCGGCTCGAGCAAGCTGGATGATGCTAAACGCCGGGCATTGCAGCGTGAAGTTAAGCGGATCGGGCGCGAGATCCGCCAAGCTTTCGCAGTCGCATGTCCTCTTGATTTGGATATGTTTCGGGGCGATGGCTGGCAATTGCTGGCAGTGGAGCCGATCGTTGCTGTGCGTGTGGCCCTTTTCTTTCGGGTATCGCTGCGGTTCCGAATGCGAAACAACAGCATCGACAGCCGAGTCTCAATCGGGATTGGAAAGATCCGGTTCATCCCGAAAGATCGTGTCTCGGAAGGTGATGGGTCAGCATTCCGATTGTCAGGGCACGGCCTTGATGCGACGGATCGGAGGATCCGCATGCTGATGACGGTGGAGGACGTTTCTTGCCCGTTGCTCACGGCAACGCTTTCCCTTGTCGATGCGCTCGTACAAGGCTGGACGGCAAACCAGGCGCAGGCGGTACTCGGAGCACTCAAGGGATGGACTCAGGAGAGAATCGCAAAAGAGTGGGAACCCAAGGCCATTACGCAGCAGGCCGTCGGACAGCATTTGGATCGCTCGCAATGGCATCTTGTCGATACCGTCGTCAAAACCGTAGAGCGTGAACTGAAGGGTCAGCTGCAACAAGCCGATGAGCTTGTAGACGCCGAAAACAAGCAAAATACCTTGTGAACACCACTCTCCCAGTGTGGGCTTTCAATGCAACAGTCGACAGTACAACTCCTCGCGACTTTGCTGGCCGCTCATTTCCTTGGGGATTTCATCCTTCAGACGGCTGAAGACGCCCTCAACAAGCGACGCCCTCTGGTACTGCTAAAACACTCGGCAATTCACGCCGGACTTGCGTATCTGCTGGCCGGCCAATGGCAATGTTGGCTGATCCCCGTTTGTACTGCAATCTCGCATGCCGCGATCGACTATGCAAAAACGTGGAGCCGTGACACCGCAGTCTCGTTCGTTGTCGATCAGACGACTCACATTGGGGCGATCGTTGCGGCTGTCCTCTTCATTGAGCACTATCCGCACATCGTAAACGCGGCGCAGACGGTCTGGTGGTGGCCGTTTGGTTCTGCCTACGCCGCAGTAATGGTACATGTGGCAGGACTCATTGCTGCCGTCAACGCAGGATCGTTCCTTCTTGCCCGATTTGTCGCGCCCTATCTGAATGAGCTGCAGACGAAAAGGAATTCGGACGATCAAGCTTCGCCTCGTTCCCCGCGCGGTCTCACGAATGCGGGCAGCGTTATCGGTAAGCTCGAACGCCTTCTGGTATTCGTTCTCGTTCTTGCTGGACAGCCCGGCGGCATTGCCTTCCTGATCGCCGCCAAATCCATCTTTCGTTTTGGCGAGTTGAAAGAAGCTGAAAACCGGATGGAATCCGAGTACATTATCATTGGGACGCTAGCCAGTTTTGCGTACGGGATCGCCGTTTCCTATGCGACGGCTGGGCTGCCAAAGCTGGTTTGAACCGACACTGGATGGCCGGTTGTCCCATCAATCGGTGTCGCTTCACCAGAGTTGCTTGCAGGCAGAGTCCGGAAGTGATGGATCGGCAGAATGAGGGCTCAATAATGGCGACATACCAGCACAATCTCCCCCTGTTGTGGGTCTTTGCGTGCGCGGGGTGGACCGCGGCCCTGCAGGCTGACGACGCGAAGCCGGCGACACAAGAATTGCAGCGTGAACACTTTACCGTGGACGATCGGCCTGCGTTCGTTTTTCGGGCGACAAAGGAATTGCCGGGGCCGACGCCGTGGGTCATGTATGCTCCCACACTGGGCCGCAACCTGCCGGGGCCGGCCGAGACTTGGATGTTTCGACAATTCCTGGACGCGGGGATTGCCATTGCCGGTGTGGACGTGGGTGAGTCCTTTGGGAACCCACAAGGCCGCGTCGTCTACAACTCACTTCACAAACGACTGACGTCGGAAGAGGGCTTCAGTCAACGCGTCTGTTTGCTTGCACGAAGTCGCGGCGGTCTGATGTTGTATTGCTGGGCCGCCGAAAACGCGGAAAAGGTCAATTGCATTGCCGGCATCTATCCGGTCTGTAATCTTGCCAGCTATCCCGGCCTGAAACGGGCTTGTGGGGCATACGGCCTGACCCAGTCGGAGTTGGCCGTACGGCTGAACGAACACAACCCGGTCGATCGTGTCGAACCTCTGGCGAAAGCCGGCGTCCCCGTCTTCCATATCCACGGCGACGTCGACAAAGTGGTTCCGCTTGAGGAGAACTCCGCTCTGCTCGCTAGCCGGTACAAAGCGGCTGGCGGCTCGGTGCAGGTGAAGATAGCCGAAGGGCAGGGCCATAACATGTGGCGCGGCTTCTTCGAGTGCCAGGAGTTGGTGGACTTCGTGATCAAAAACGCGACCGCAAAGCAGGCAGCCCACTAGCGACTATTCCGAGACGCACTCGACATTGTCAACCGCGTACTCCGGTCGTTCGTTCATCATCAGCGCCGCGTGGCGGTAGAACGGATAGACGCTCCACTCGACGCAACAAACCAAGTCGGGTTTGCCGTCGCCATCGAAGTCGCCAGCCCAGGGATGAGGTCCATGGTTGGTGATCCGGATTGGCTCGCCGAAGCATCGCATGGTCTGAGGCGCTGCAAACACGGGCTCGGCTTTCGTGCCACAGTTCCGCAGTAGGTAGATACTGCCGCCGTCCTGCGTACCAGAGTGTGATCCCGCCACACTATAGATCAGGTCCATCAGCCCATCACTGTCCCAATCGACAGCTCGAAAACTCTCCGTCCAATGCGCCCGGCGATTGACGATCCGATCGTCGATGGGGCGGCCGTCAGCAAGCTTCAACTCGGGGCCCCGCCGTAATCGCAGTTCGGCCTGATCGTTCTGGTACTGAACGAAGAGAGTTGCTCGCCGGGAATGCCCGTCCATTGTCACCAAGTCCATCAGCCCGTCACCGGTCCAATCCGCGAACGCAGCACCTGTTCGCCACATGAAAGGCCGTTCCTTCTCCAATGGGTACACGCCGTTGTTCGAATTGGGATCGTTGGCCAACTGTGCGGACCGGGCTCGCTGTTCGGGCCCATCGGGATAGCCGTCACACAGAATTTGGCGTCGTTCGCCGAATCGCGGCTCCTTACGAGTGCCAACGTTCTTGTACCAGAAGATACGATTGGTCTCGTTGGGGAACACCAAATCGTGCAGCCCATCGCCATCCCAGTCCACAAAGCTTGGATACGAGTAACCCATGTCATGCCAGTTGTGCGGCTTGCCGAGGATCGCGTTGCGCACCAGGCGGATCGGCTCGCCGGCGGCCAGGATTCGTCTCGCCTCGGCATATGCCGGCCGATCGCGCGTGCCTTGGTTGATCGCAATGCGTGGCCAACCGTATCCGCCTCCGACAAGCAAATCCAAGTCGCCATCGTCGTCCCAGTCACAAGCGCACGGCCAAGCCTGGTCGCTGAGCGACAGTACCGCCGAAACAGACTCTGCTCGTCCACGAAGTGCGAAGCGTGGGCGCTCCGACGGCCCGTTGACTTGCTCGAAGAACGAAATGCTCTGAAAGACATCGTGTTGGATCAGTAGACCTGATCGCTCGTCGTCCCTGACGGCAGCGACCAAGGTGCACCAATCCAGCTCGATCCCGTCAATGGGTTGCTCCGGCGCGAAAGCAGGGGGATTACCCGAGAGGTTGCGGCGCCACGCAATGCGATATCCGTCTGGCTGGGTTGTGGCACCGCCTTGCAGGCAAACCGCGTCGAGCCGCCCGTCCTGATCCACGTCGAGAAAACAACACCCACGTCCCGCATCCAATTTGACTGGTTGTTCCGCGCGAAATGGCCAGCCGTCTGCATTTGTATTCCGAACGTACTGTCCGTCGACAACGAGGTCCAGGACGCCGTCGCCGTCCAAATCCACGGCCCGGCACGCCTCCCAGCCAGGCACAGCCACCGTGTCGGATGGAGCGAAGATCGGCATGCCCCCGCGGTCTCGTTCTCCGCAGTTCAAAAAGAGCTGTGCCTTGTTGACGCCCCGACGAGTATGAACGATGTCGACCAGTCCGTCGCGATTGAAGTCTGCGAAATCGGCCGACATGTAGGTATGGCGGAAATGCTGCAGGCGAGTCGCATCACCTCCGTCGCTGTATCGCAGCCGCTGAAGGTCGCCGAAGTGCAGCTTGTCTGCTTGCCCGACTCGCGGATAACAGACGATCCCGTCCCACGGCTCTCCCGGACGATAGGCATAGTTCCAACAACCTGCCAGATCCAATCGCCCGTCCCCGGTCAGGTCGACAAGCGACACGGCATAGAACAGCGGGATGGGACGCGCCGCACCCGCGTTGTATCGCAGCAAGTCACCGATCCCAATCGGCGGCGTGTACAGTGGCGGCTCGAGGGGCGCACGTTTCGCCACGAGGCGAAACCGAATTTCAAATTCTCGATGCGAAGGATCGTCGATCACCCACTCGATGCGGCCTTTGTCGCCGCATGCGAAATCTACGCCGTGGGCATGAGCCAGACGTTGGCCAGTTGCCACGTTTATGACTTCGACCGAATTCAGATCCGCCACGCCTTGCAGCCCTGTCTGTCGAATCACGGCGTCAAAGTCGATCACGGGATCCATCGGCACGTTGCGGTACACCAACGGCGTGGTGATCGTCAACCGAAACCGGACCCAATCCGTAGGTGTCGCCTCCGTCGAGCACTCTGCGGCCGCCACCAGGACCGCGGTCCAGATTACCACAAGTGACACCGGCCGGGAGTGTCGCGCCGTCGTCGAATTGCCACGCATCGCTTCATCACCTTTGTTTCGAAATCAACGAACCCCACGCCGACTCGAGCTTCCACAGTCTACCAAGCACCGTACCTGCACGCACCAAGAATATCTTTGTTTTGACGCACCCTGGCCGCATCAACTCCGCCCGGTTCGGTACAATCGTTTTGAGCCTGTGTACCGCAAACCAAGAAGGAGGATGCTCGTCATGACCAGCGACACGTCTTCGCGACTGCGATCAGTCATTGCAGTGATCTGTGCCACCGTGACGATGATGGTTCCCGTTTCAATTTCTGCAGCCGGACCCACTGTCGATAAGTCCCAGGAACCGGAGAACGGAAAAGTGCGTATTGCCGTCGTTCAGCAGGATAGCGTTCCGGGGGCCGTCGAAGAGAACCGAGCCAAAGCGATCCGCCTTGCCCGTGAGGCGCTTC
>CAZURK010000284.1:0-20291 GCA_964623055.1 uncultured Pirellulaceae bacterium | reverse complement strand
GAAGTTCTGTACCACACCGCCGCATAAGACCTTTCGGCATGGCAGTCGCGCCGCTTTGGCTTCAAGTACGACCCGCAGACCAAACAACTGACGGAAACCTGCTCGCCCTACCGCAAACTCCGAGGCAAAGCGACAGTAACGCTGCCGAACCGAGTCATCGTCGAGTGGACGAGCGACAATCCAAGCGAGGCAACGCGAATTCTCACGGTGCCGTGCCGGATTCGACTCGATCGGTCCGGTAGAAGCGCTGGTCGCTAAAGATGTCGGACCAGCGGAGGTCGTCCTGGAGATGATCCGGGGCCGATCATGAACTCAGTCGCTCTGAAAGCGAAACGAGTACAGGTCCGCATCCTTCAATGAAAACCGGAGTCTCGCGGGACGACCGGCCAGCGCGCCCACGTCGGCCCCGCTGCTCCACGTCACAACTCGCTCGACCGCGTCGCCAAAATGATCCGGACAGTCGGCCAAGGCGAAGCCGTCGATCGGCTTGCCGTCGGGCGTCTGGACTTCGACTCGTAGGCTGCCGGCGGCCGACGTGGCGAAGTTGAGCGTGAGTTTCGTGCCTTTGAGTTTCACCGGCCTTGTGATCAATTCGCCGCCCTTCATCGACGCACCTGCCGACACGAATCCGTCCAGCCGCAAGGTGTAACGTCGCACAGTGCCGCCTTTTCCGTGCCAGTAGTCTTCGGTGGCATAGAAGGATAACTCGTTCGGTGCTCCCGGAAGCGACGACTTGGTTTCTACGACGTGACACGCCATATACTGTTGGCCGTATTGCCATGTTCCGGGCCGCTGGATGCCGGGACGCAGGAATGCTTCGTTCCATCGTTTGAACCGGACGCCGTCACGGCTGGCCATAAGCAATCCTTCGGTGATCGCCGTGCCGTATCGTCGGTTGGACGAAGCACGCAACTCGCGATTCTCCAGTTCGGGAAGCGCTCGCATCGAGTCGGACCAGCCACGGTCGATGTACCGCGTGGGAAAACCGATCAGGATATGCGGCGCGCGATAGTAAGGCCCCACCTGGTTCGTGTACAGGTGCTCGTCCGGCGAGTCGTCGTAGGTCAGATCCGCGTCTTCGCCCCACTGAAGGAAATCGCTCGACGTCCCCGTGCGAATGGCGCGGTAGCCGGACGGCCGCCAGTCTTTGGCTTTGGTCACGCCCGCGGTGAAGGTGCGCCAATACGCGCGGTACTTGCCAAGTGTCGGATCCCAAAACGCCAAGTTTTGAGAGTCGAACGCGCCGTTCGTGATTACCGGTTTGTCAGTCATCAGCGACCAATGAATCCCGTCCGCCGACTTGAACGCAAACAGCCCGCCTTCGCTTTTGATTCCGGCCAGAGCCTTGTAGCGGGTTTCCGGTGTGCAGTTCGGGTTCGCGTCTTTGAATGGGGCAAAGTTGTGCGTGCCGAGTCCCTCCAGGATGATATTGTTCTTCTTCGATCCATCGAATTCCACGATGCCCAGTTCAGGCTTGCGCCAGCGGATGCCGTCGTCGCTTTCGGCATAGCAGTAGAACGGCTTGTGGCGACCGGAACCGAGCTTTCCCGGCGACACGTCCAAATGCGAGCCGCGGTGATACATCCGGTACAGATCTCCGTCCTGGAAAACGGTGTGATATCCTGAGCTGCTTCCTTCCCAAGGTGCATCGTGCACGATCGCTATCTCGCGCGGCGTGGGATGGTGCAGCCGCAATTCGGCGTCGCCCGTCAACTTGCCGATCACGAAATCGTCGACAAACAGCTCGCGCCGCGAGCCGATGTCAATCACGCCCTGATCGGCATTGTCATCGCCCCACGACTTCGGCAAAGAAAGGAACGATCCTGACGCAGCGAGACCGAATGCGGCTGCGCTCTTCAGCATGTCTCGTCGTGAAAGATCTGCACCTGCCATGCTGCTTCTCCTCAATTCGTGATGTCCGATTGAAAGAGTCGGATGAATCTTCAAGTCCGTTGATTCTACCTCTTGGATTCGGCTTCCGCACGAAAGTTCTGCACAACCTCGGCAATCCGCAGGTGGCGATCGTACAGGCGGAGGCTATTGACCGTAACGCTGGTCAAGTCGGCCTTGACGGTACGCGTACCGGACACATCTCCGATCCGTGGATCGAATCGTCCCCATCCGAACTGACGCTCCTTGCCTCCGTCGCAGAGCACGCCGTCCACGACGACCGTGATGACGTTTGGTCCTCCATCTACGACGAAAGCCACGTGATGAGGCTGACCCTCCGTCAGCCGCTCCGCGTCCGAATCCCATGCTCCACGGTGTTCGCCGTCGTCGATCGAGAGCTTCAACGTTCTGCTCTCGCCCATCGACAAGGCCCAGCCTCGCCCGTCCTCCTTTCGCGTGTCCAACAACACTTGTCCCGGTGTAAAGCGATTGACGGTTAGCAGTAGCTCGACGGTGAAGCCCTTCTCGTTGTCGAGGGTCAAGGGTCGGCCCACGGTGGCTTTGCCGGTCGTCAGATCGGACGCGTTGAAATGAGCGATGCAACCGCGGGAAACGGGTTGGGGCGGAAGTTCGTCATCGAGTTCGTTCCACATACCTTGCAGCAACGCGCTGTCGATCTCGTGGATTCGCGCCACCGTCTTCTGTGTCTCGGTAACCCAATACCGCCCGTGTTGCTCGATCAGATCCGGGTAGCTCATACGTGTCTTGGGCTCGTCGTCGTACAACAGAATCTCCGGCTGCGACCAGTGTAGCTTGCCGTTCTTCGTTACCCCGCCGCAGATCCAGACTGGGTTGCGGTCTTGGAAAGAACGGCCGCTGTGAAAGTGATACCAGAACAGGAACTTGCCGTTGCTGCACCGCCACAGCTTCGGGCACGCGCGCGGGTTCTTGATAGTCCGCCCGCCGGGAGTGTAGGTCATCGGCTCGGGTTTGGCCCACGTCCGACCGCCGTCTTCGCTGTAGGTATGGCATGGATATCCCACTGTCGTTCGATAGACGCAATAGAGCCGTTCGCCTCCGAGCGGGACCATATTGTGTTCTTCCTGCACCGAGCCGAACGCCGAGTCGCGGATGCCGTGCTCGCCCTCCGGCCGCAAATCCCAATGGATCTTTTCGATCGCGGGTTCCGTCAGGATGTTGTCCGAGCAATAGAGCCAGCCTTCGCTGTTGGCCAGGAAGTAGCGGCCTATTTTGGTGAAGGAGAAAAACACTCGGCCACCGGTGGCCTTGGGTTTGTCGATACCCCAAAACATCTGGACCTCTCCCGCAAAATCGTTGGCGCGGTCGCACGCTGTCACTCGAAGAGGGATCCGATGACGCTCTTTCGACCACGTCTGGCCGTTGTCGTCCGAAAACTTCATCGCGTACCAGCCGTGCGTATCGGCACGCATCTTCTTGCCGTCGGGCAGGCTGTATACCCTGTCGCCGTTGTACGTGTAGAACACGTAGACACGCCCCGCGGGCGTAACCAAGGGGACCACCCACGATGCCTCCGGGCCGTTGGCCGGCTCGATGTCGGTCAGGGGCGACCACGTTTTGCCCTGATCCGGGCTGATTGTCGAGACGACGTGTTGTCCGCCTTGTCCCTCGTGCCCGGCACCTGTGGTCAACGTGCATAGCCATTTGCCGTCCGGGGTGACGACGATGTACGGCTGATCGCAGTATCCTTCGTCGGGGATGCGGATGCCGGTGGCGATGTTTCGCATGTCGGCCGCGTTAGCCCACGCGACCGCGAAGATGGCCGTGGATACCGCCAAGGTACGGAGAATCGTCGTCCGTTGCATTGTTGTGGCCCTTTCCCAAGTGGTACGTCTTGTGAAGCTATCGAATCTCATGCCGCATACTCTAATGCAGTCGTACCGGCCTCACCAGTTACGGCAGCGTATCTATGCTAGCAGACTGTTCCCGGCTCTTGTGACTCCTGCGGCTGAGGTGTTGCTGTAGGTCCCGCCTGTCGGACGGGACCCCGAGACGTGGGGCAACGTTCTCTGCCGCTTCAAGGTCCCGTCCGGCAGCCGGGACCTACGGGGAGCGGGCTGTCTTGCCTGCGGGGGAGTTTTCTTGTGAATATCTGCGGATTGAGCGGCGAAAATGGACGATCCAACGTAGTGGACCGCGTGTTAACGCTGTTTGGCGTAGACGTAAGGGTTGAAGACAGTTAATCTTAGGTTTTCCCCAACCAACAGAAACAACTCCGGCGGCTTTTCGCCATGAAGGCACCGTTTTTCGCTCGACGTGCACTGCTGATCCTCTGCATCGTCTTCTTCTTGACACCCTTTGCGCTGCGCGGCGCCCGGTATGCGCTGCAGCGGATGAAGAACAACGTCAAGGACTGGCTGCCGGATGAATTTGCCGAGACGGAAGATCTGGAGTGGTTCGGGCAGCACTTCATGGGCGAGCAGTTCGTTGTGGTCACATGGCCCATACCGGAGAAGCTTGCGGCGGAAGGCAAGACCCTGGAGGACGATCCCCGGTTTGGCCAACTGGTCGAAAAGCTTCGCCACGAGGTGGCGCCGCCGGAACCGGTGGGAGGTGACACGGCCGACGCCGGTGCGGCCGAAACGCCGCCTGTCCCAAGGAAACTCTACGACGAACTGAGCGACGACGAAAAGGAGGAACTCGATCGCCTGCGGGCTCGGGATTTCGGGGACGAACTGGGACTTTGCACTGTCGGCGAATTCCACGAGAACTGGGGCGAGCGGGGAGAGAAATGGCTGCAAGGCGACAATGACGTATGGTATTTCATCACGCCTGACGGCGAGTTGTACCAGTGGGGTGGAAAAAGCAACCTGATTGGATTTGTGAGCCGCACCTTCAGCCGCACCATATTGCGTGACAAATCTGTCGAAGGCAAATGGCTTGCCACGTTTGGCAACCCAACCACCGAAGGTCGCCCAAACGAATTCCATGACGATCCCCGCAAACTGACGGCGTGTCTGTTCAAGTCGATCACAACCGGTCCGGAGGCCCGGGACGAACTGTCCAAGAAAAACGGCGCTCTATGGCCGCGCGGTTTGGAGGACCAGTACGCAGCCGAAGAAGCCAGGGCCAAGGCGCTGGAACGTTTGTCGGGCACGCTGTTTGGCCCGGACGGCAAACAGACGTGCATTCTGCTGACGCTCAGCAAACCCGGAAAACGCGATCTGCGGCGGGTGATCGGAAGGCCGCTATTGGGCAGGCCGCGCGGCAAGCTGCTGGAACTGGCGGCCGAATGCGGCATTTCCGGGGAAGAGCTGAAGATGGGCGGCCCGCCCGTGGACAATGTGGCTATCGACGAAGAAGGCGAAATCACGCTGGCTCGGCTGGTCGGCTACTCCGCTCTGGTTGGAATCATCATCTCGCTGATCTGTTTCCGCAGCGTCAAGATCACCATGATGATCTTCTTTGTGGGCGGCGTCAGCGCCATCACCAGCCTGGGAATCGTCTGGTGGAGCGGCGGTTCGGTCGACGCGATTCTGATGTCGATGCCTTCGTTGATCTATGTGTTGGGTTTGTCCGGCGCCGTGCACATTGTGAACTACTATCGAGACGCGGCCGAGGAAAACGGCCTTGAGGGCGCACCGGGAAGGGGGCTGGCCCACGGCTGGAAGCCGTGCACGTTGGCTGCCCTGACAACCGCGATGGGCCTGATGTCGCTGAACACCAGCAAGTTGATTCCGATCGAGAAGTTCGGCTTCTATTCGGCGATCGGCGTCATGGCCACACTGATGCTGTTGTTCACGTTTCTGCCATCGGCCCTTGAGTTATGGCCGCCGGGTTTTCACAAGAAGCCGAAGAAGGGCGGCAAGCAGGCATTCGACCTGCGGCAGACGCTGCTGGGCTTCTGGGAACCTGTCGGCACATGGATCGTCCGCCATTATGTCCCGGTGACGGCAGCATGCTGTATCGTGTTTGTGATAGGGGCACTTGGCTTGCCCAAGATCAGAACGTGCGTCCATCTGATCAAGTTGTTCGACGAAAACTCGAAGATCATTTCGGACTATAAGTTCGTGGAAGACGAACTGGCCCACCTTGTGCCTATGGAGCTAGTCGTACGCGTCCGCCCGGAGATGATGCGAAGCTCGATCAAACCGCAGGATTCCAGCGACGACACGGCCGAAACGCAAGCGGACGAACAGGTGGACGCTCGCTTTCAGTTGGATTTCCTGGAGCGAGTCGAGATCGCCGACCGGCTGCAGCGAGTAATGGAAACCACCTTCGGCGAAGAGGGCCAGGAAATCGTCGGCCGCGGGATGTCGGTGCCAACCTTTGCTCCCGAGTTGCCTCCGCCCGGTATCGCCACGTTGAGAAATCCGATTCGCGGAGTCATGACTCGCCAGTTGGAGAAACACCGGGACGAGTATCTGGCATCCGACTACTTGCGGATCGATACCGAAGACGAGCATCGGGGCAGCGAATTGTGGCGGATTAGCCTACGGTTGGGCGCCTTGATGGACGTCGACTACGGCTTGTTCGTATCGGAACTGAAACGCGCGGCTGAACCCGTCCTGACTGCCTATCGCTTGCGCCATCAGATCCTCCGGGAAATCGACCGGCAACGCGAAGGCCGTGGAGTCATCAAGACACGGGTCGCGTTTCTGGGAGTGCCCGATCCAACGCAGGCTGCGAACACCGAAGGCGGGAGTGCAACGGATACGGATGACCGCCAGCCGGCCGATCAATACACGATGGTGGGAGAAGATCCAAGCGAAATCGATCAAACTCGGATCTTCACAGCAACGCTGCGAGACTTGATGACCTGCGCGGGAGTCTATGCCAAGGGAGGCTGCTGGGACGATCCGGACAAAGTCCAAAGAGAGGACGGCTACTACACATCGGAGCAATGGGGCAAGGGTCTGGCCAAGTTGTTCGACTGTGTGGTCCTGGTACGGGACCACGAGGACTACGACATCGACTTCATCAAGCAACACGCACGGTTGTTCATCGACGCCCGAGACCACGTGTTCTATCCCCATTCCGAAACGGCGAAGACGGCACTGGACAAGGGAGACCCAATCCACGTTATCTACACGGGTCTGGTACCGATTGTGTACAAGGCGCAGCGGGAGTTGTTGAAGAGTCTGATCCACAGCATCGGCTGGGCGTTCGGCATGATTGCCCTGGTGATGATGATCGTGTTGCGGAACGGACGAATTCGCCCGCTGAATCTGATCAACGTTCGGGCCGGCATGCTATCCATGATTCCGAACGTGTTTCCCATCGTCATCATTTTCGGAGCGATGGGGCACAGGCACATTCTGGTCGACATCGGCACTATGATGACGGCCAGCGTTGCCATGGGCGTGGCCGTGGACGATACAATCCACTTCTTGACTTGGTTCCGTGATGGAATAGCTCGTGGTCTTAGCAGAAACGAAGCCATCATCCAAGCATACCGGCGATGCGCCGCGGCGATGACGCAAACCACGCTGATCGGCGGCCTGGGGCTTGCCGTGTTTGCTCTCAGTACGTTTACGCCTACACAGTACTTCGGCGTGATGATGTTGACGCTGCTGGGAGCCGCACTGGTCGGCGACCTGATATTTCTGCCCGCACTGCTTGCCGGTCCGCTGGGACGGTACTTCTGTCCTCCGGCGCAGCCGCAAACTGTAGATGGGTCGCCGCAGGACAGCGGCGACTTGACCCGGTCGCCTCAAGGAGGTGCTGACGGCGGGCCCAAAACCCCGGAAGACGCCCCCGACGACTCCGATTTTGGCAAACCTCACATGGGGGACGCACAGAGTCGCCGGCAAAGCTCCATCTACAGAAGAGATCAAGGGCACGGACGTTCCCGGAAATAGGGTTCCCAGGCGGCATGACTCGCTGTCCATTCTTCCCGCCATGTGCTTATGACTTCCCCGGCTCCCGACCAACCGGATGAATTCGACGCGACCGCCGGGCCGAAGAAGCGAACCTGGTTTCAAAGACGGCGCTATCCGCACGTTTCCACCTGGGTAATCTTCGGGCTCTGCATTGCGTCGATTGTCGTGTTGCACAGCGGTGCAGTCGGCCTGGAACAGCGTCACGACAAGATCAACATTGCCACGTTCATCCTGGGCGTTGCCGCAGTGATGACACTGTTGATATGGTTCGTTGTCCACAGTGTCTACCCTGCAAAGGCCCGCTATGGAACCGCGGCCGCTGTGATCGTCGGGGTCGGCGCGCTGGCATCGGCCCTCGAGATCAAACAAGTCAGCGGCGATCTGGTGCCGGTACTCGGGTGGCGGTGGAGTGCGGATGCGGACGAGTTGCTGGAGACGCCGGAAACGGTGGCGGGCAAGGTCGATCTGGTGACGACGACCGAGTACGATTCTCCCCAGTTCTTGGGACCGGAACGTAATGCCACGGTCACCGGTGTAACACTCAGCCGCGACTGGTCGGTCCCGCCCCGACAACTCTGGCGTTCGCCGATCGGCGCCGGATGGTCGGGCTTTGCGGTGGTGAACGGTTTCGCGGTGACCATGGAACAGCGCGGCGACGAGGAACTTGTCACATGCTACGAAGTGTCCACCGGCCAGTTGAGATGGTGGCACGCGAAGACAGGTCGTCATGACACCATGCTCGGCGGCGTGGGACCGCGTTCGACACCAACAATCGACGAAGGCCGGGTCTATGCTTTCGGAGCGACCGGCATTCTGCGATGCCTTGACGGCGCCGACGGCAGCGAGATCTGGAGCGACAACCTGCTCACGCGGATTGGCGTCACACCGGACGAAGACGAGAAGGCCGTCGAATGGGGGCGATCCGCTTCGCCGCTGGTTGTCGACGAACTGGTGGTGATTCCCCTGGGCGGTCCCCTGAAGGGCCCATACGCTTCGCTGATCGCGTTCGACAAACGCACCGGCGAATTGGCGTGGACCGGCGGGAATCACCAGGTCGCGTACGCGTCGCCGACTTTGGCGACTATCGATGGCGTGCGGCAGATCCTGATTGTCAACCAGGACTTCGTCAGCGGACATCTTCCGGAGACCGGCGAGGTTCTCTGGCTGCATCCTTGGCCCGGCAAAAGTAACGCCGATGCCAACGTCTCCCAGGCGGTACCGCTTTCGAACGATCGCATCTGGTTGTCCAAAGGCTACAATGGTGGCGCCATGGTGCTGCAGTTGTCTCGTGACGAAGCCAAAGGTTGGACAGTCGCCGAACTGTGGGATAACCCAAAGATCCTGAATACGAAACTCGCAAACGTTGTCGTTCAAGGGCAATATGTCTACGGACTGTCGGACGGAATACTCGAGTGCGCCGATGTTCTGACGGGAGAACGGCTCTGGAGAGGTGGACGTTACCGTCACGGGCAAATCCTGGGCGTCGGGGACCTGTTGTTGGTGCAGGCACAATCCGGTTACTTAATGTTGGTAGAAGCGACGCCCGGCGGGCACAACGAATTGGGATCTTTTGCTGCCCTGGAGGGAAAAACCTGGAATAACCCGTGCCTCTGCGATCACTACTTGCTCGTCCGAAACGCTCAAGAGGCGGCTTGTTACGAACTGCCCTAACGGCAATATGGGGCCCCCAATCCAAGCATTCAGTGGAATGCACAGCGAAATCATGGACAATTCGATCGCCACGACTTACATTCAGAAGTGGGGGGCAACACGCAAGTCGGGGCATTATTTGTAACAAGTTTGCCCACAGACCTTTCCTTGTTCCAGTCTGCGGGGCTACCATTCCGATTAACATTGTCGACCTTGCCTGAAATGCGGATTCCGTATACCATCGTTAACTTGTTCACATTTGGCAACTTAGGACACATCCAGCATCCTTATCATCGTTGTTGAGAGGCTGTAATGCGTGTTATGAACGTTTTCGTCGCCCGAATGCGTCGTCCGAGTACACTCATCACGTTGGGGCTTTGCGTCGCGATCGTCGCCAGCGTGTGGTCTCTAGTACCCGCCGGTCTAGTATCGCCACGGCCCAACGATCGGCATGTCACGAACGTCGTCATGTCGCTGATCAAGCACGAGCATTTGTCCAAGCACGTGTTGGACGACGAGATCTCCGAGCGAGGTCTGGACTCGTTCCTCAGAACGCTGGACCCGATGAAGATGTACTTCAATCAGTCTGATGTAGACGAATTCATGCAACGTAAGCATGAGTTGGACGACATGCTAAAAAAGAAGGACATCAGCTTTGCCTACACGGTGTTCAACCGCTTTCTGGGACGAATCGATGAACGCGTGAAGATGATCGACGGGCTGCTGAAAGACGAGTTTGATTTCGCGCTGGACGAGGAACTGCTGACTGATCGAGATTTGGTAAAGTACCCGCGCGATGAGAAAGAATTGCGGGATCGTTGGAGACGCCGCATCAAATATGATCTGCTCGTGCTGAAGGGAGACGAGAAGGAAGGCAAGGAGGCTCGTGAGAAGCTGCAACGCCGTTACCAGAGCTTCGCCAGAAGAATGCACCAAGCGGACGCGGACGAGTTGCTCGAGTGGTATTTGACGTCGATCACCAGTAGCTTCGATCCTCATACAACCTATATGTCTCCCAGCACTCTAGAGAACTTCCGCATCCAGATGCGATTGAACCTCGAGGGGATCGGCGCGGCGCTGCAGCCGATCGACGGCTATACCACGGTATCGAAGATCATTCCCGGCGGGGCCGCCGACGAGCACGGCAAGCTGAAAGCGGAAGATCGCATCGTCAGCGTGGGCCAGGGCAAATCGGGCGAGATGGTCGATGTGGTCGACATGAAGCTCTCGGACGTAGTGCAGTTGATTCGCGGCAAGGCGGGCACAGTGGTCCGTCTGGGCGTGATTCCGGCCGGCGGCAGCGAGACGAAGATCTACAGTATCACGCGGGCCAAGATCGAATTGAAGGACAGCGAAGCCCGCGGGGAAGTCATCGAAGAGGGCAAGAAGGCGGACGGCTCGCCGGTGCGCATCGGCGTCATCGACTTGCCCAGCTTCTATATGGACATGGAGGCCGCAGGAAAAGGGATCGAAAACTACAAGAGCACAACGGTCGACGTGAAGAGAATTCTGGAGGATTTCAGCGAGAAGAAAGTCGATGTCGTGGTTCTTGACTTGCGGCGCAACGGAGGTGGCAGCCTGACCGAGGCTATCGAATTGACGGGGCTCTTTATCGATTCGGGAATAGTCGTTCAGGTGAAGAATTCCGACGGAGACATCCAGGAATATGACGATCGCGATCGCGGCATGTCTTGGAGCGGCCCATTGGTCGTCGTTACGAGCAAATTCAGCGCCAGCGCCAGTGAGATCCTCGCCGGGGCCGTTCAAGACTACCGTCGTGGCCTGGTCGTCGGCGATTCGTCCACGCACGGGAAGGGCACGGTGCAAAGCCTCTTAGAGTTGGGAAAGCAACTGTTCCGTATTCCGAATCCGCCGAATCTGGGCGCGCTGAAGATCACCATGCAGCAATTCTACCGCCCTAACGGCGATAGCACGCAGCAACGTGGCGTGCTGGCCGACGTTACGTTGCCGTCGCTCACCGACCATATGGATGTAGGCGAGGCGGATCTGGACTACGCGATTGAGTTCGAGAAGATCTCGGCCGCGCGGTACCCACGCTACAACATGGTGGCGCCCGAGATCATCCAGGCGGTGGAGAGTCGGTCAAAGGCACGGATCAGCGAATCCGAGGATTTCACCAAGCTGGTAAAGAACATCGAGCGATACAAAGCCCAGAAGGAAAAGAAGAAGGTCTCTCTGAACGAAGAGGAATTTTTCGCGGAACGAGCCGAGTTGGATGCAGAGAAGGAAGAAGAGAAACAGTTGGAGGAACAGATCCAGCCTGACGACGAAGTGGTCAAGCGGGATTTCTACTTCAACGAAGTGCTGGCCATTACCAGCGACTACTTCCGGCTGCTGCAGACCAACCGGGTCGCACACGCCCGACCGCGATTGCGGGCGGAAAGATTGCCGTAGCGACTCATGGCCGGATCCGTGAACCGCTACCGCCGCCGTTCCACAGTCGTGAGGTCATCTAGACGGTAGTCTGACACTTGCTGCGAGTGGCCATCCGGCCAGCGGACTACGATGCGGTCGACGCTCTGGCGTTTGCCCAGGCCGATCGTCACGGGAAGCTCGGCTTGAGACAGGTAGCTCCGTGTTGGCATCACTTGACGCCGGAGCGTCTGCTCGCCCACGGTCACTTCGACACACGCTCCGATCGCGTCACGGTTCCCCTGAGTGCCGATCAACTTGAAACGCAGATAGTGCGAGTTGTCGTTGGCTTCATTACGCAGAAGAAGCGGTTGACCGGCTACCTGCGTCAACAGCACATCCAGATCGCCATCGCCGTCGATATCCGCGTAGGCGGAACCTCGGCCCACCAGCGGCGTGAACAGGTCCCGGCCACATTGGTTTGGGGATACCGAAACAAACTCGCTGGCGTGTTCCGGACCGGCGTTCCAGAACAATCGCGCGGCTTGGCGGTACGACACGCCCGCTTGTACCCGGCCGATCTCCTCTTCCAGGTGCCCGTTGGCCGAAAGCAGGTCCAGCCGTCCGTCCAAGTCGTAGTCGAAAAACAGTACTCCAAACGTCAGCTCTAGCCGCGACGGTGGCCCCAAACCGGCGGCGATCGCTTCATCGGCGAATAATAACGACTGCCCCTGGGAGACATACAGGGCTGTCATCTCGTTCGCGAAATTGCCGATTGCGACGCCCAAAGCGCCATCGTTGCGGAAGAGTCCAGAGTCGATTCCCATCGCCCCGCGAGCCTTCCCCGCGCTGTCGTATCCCATCCCGGAAGAAGCGCCGATTTCCTCGAATGTTCTGTCGCCTCGATTGTGAAAGACGAAGTTCTGCACGGTGTCGTTGGCTACCAGCACGTCGATCCAGCCGTCATCCTCCAGATCAGCGAAAGTCAGCCCGAGACTCTTGGCCATTGGCACGCCGGTGGCAGGATTGACCACTTGGATTCCGCATTCTGAGGAGACATCGGAAAACGTGCCGCCGCCTTCGTTGCGATAGAGGTAGGGAAAGGTGCCCTCGAACAGAACCGGCGGCCCGTACGCGCGGCCCACGCCGGTCAGCGAAAACTCCTGCGCGAGATCGACGTCCTTCGACCATTGCACGTAGTTGCAGACAAACAGATCCAAATCGCCATCGCGGTCATAGTCGAAGAAGCCACAACTGGTGCTCCATTCGTTTTCGCCGCCAGCCAGACCTGCGTTCGCGGTCTGTTCTTCAAACCGGCCATTGCCTCGATTCACAAAGAAACGGTTCGGCCCCACTGCGGAGATGAACAAGTCTGACAAACCGTCGCCGTTAACGTCGCCCACAGCCACGCCCGTTCCGTAGAAAGTCACGTCGAGTCCCGATCCGCTGGTGACGTCTTCAAAGCGACCCGTGCCGTCATTCTGGTAGAGGATCGCAGTCGGCGTAGGCTCGGCTTCCGCCTTCGACGACTGGTCCCATGGCCAGTAGCACGAGTTGACCAGCAACAGGTCCTGATCGTCATCGTTGTCGAAGTCACAGAAGGCGCAGCCGCTGCCCATAGTCTCCGGCAGCAGCTTGTCCCCATAAGCCCCGTTGACGTGAACAAAATCAATGCCCGCCGCTTGAGTTACGTCCGTGAAGCGAACATCCGGAATCCTCAGTGTCGGCAAGTCCCGGACCCGTGGGGCCGTTTTGTTGGGAGTTCTTGCTTCGACCTTCGGCGTGCGCTTGCTCGCCCACCAGACGCCGCCGCCCACGATGACCGCCGCGGCTGCAATCACAGCCAGCGACCAACGGAAGGCCCGCGTGGCCGCGTCAACTCTGAGGCTCGCGGTCCGTTCAGATCGATCGTTATCGCTGGAGGATGGTTCGTTTGCCGGCGTCACGGGGTGCTGTCTCCTTGCATTTCCGCTTCGGACTTCTCAGCCCGGTGCAGAGAGTAGATAACAACTTCTTCCGCGGCATGATTGGCGGCCGGATACCGCTGGCGCGCCCGCTGCACCGCTCGATCGCGAGCATTGTCGTCGGGCTTGTATTTGGCGTGCAGTTCCGCGTGAGTCGCCGCTTCCTCCTGTCGGCCGAGTTGCGCGTAGAGCAGACTAAGGCTGTAATGCGCCGTCACATTCTCCGAGTCGATCGCCAGCGTCTTCTGGAACGCCCCAACCGCTTCTTCTAATAGGGCCGTCCGTTCAGCGGCTTGAGTTTGACCACGGTACCGTTTGGCCCGATCAAACAGTGTCTCGCCCAGCAGATTGACAACCTCGTAGTCGAGCGAGAAATCGAAGTCGCGCTGGATCATTTCCTGCGTGCGGTCTTCCAGCACGCTTCGGAAGTTCTGTTCCGCCTGCTCCAGATGCCCTTGTTGGCGGTTCACCAATCCGCTGAGCCACTGCAGCGTCCACGTCGGTGCGGCCGGTTCTCCGTGACTTGCGGCCCGGCGGATCGCTACCACCGCGTCGTCCAGCCGGCCCTCGGCGTAGTAAACCCGCGCAAGATTCAACGGTCCGTCGTACCGGCCCAGTTCTTCCACCTTCGCGAACGCTTCAGCCGCCTGGCGTAGCTCGGCTGTGCCCTTCAGCAAGAGTCCAATACCGTAGTCGTTCCACCGTTCCCAATCCGGGACCTGTAGGGATGGATTCGCCACCTCGTGGGCCGTGCCTTCCACAGGAAACGTGATCCGATCTTCGGCCAGCGTTGTGATCGGCAAATCGTTGACATAAGATCCGTCGGAATTCTCTGTTACGAACTCCATGAGCTGCGTATCGAATTTTCGGTATTGGAGTCTCACCGTCACGGTGACCGGTGCCGTCAGGTCCTTCGGCAGTTCCAGTGCGTAGTGCACCGTTTGCGCCGCACCGGGCGGAATCTGATGATCGTACAGCGGAACGAAAACGTCTTGCGGATTGCGTCGCGCGATGCGGTTGCCTTCTCGGTCCAACGTGAAGGCGTTCACGAAATGGCTCCACGGGTCCACCCGGCGTCGATCGTCCAAGCCTCCGCTCTGACCGATTCTCCTATCGCCACTGGTGACTTGCACGTCCAGCCACACCTGATTCGAGTCGGTCGTCCCCTGCGTGAACGCGTGCCCCATCTTGAGCGTTCGGATCACAATTTCGAGCAGGTACTTTCCGTTGGGCCGGAGCGTGGGAACGCTAGGCCGTAAAGTCGCAACCACTGGGCTGTCGATCGTTCCACCGGTGCGAACGCCAAACAGATCGACTCGCATCACACCTTCGAGGAACTGCTGGTGGGCCTTCACCACATCCGGTCGCCCGCGCAAATGCGCGATGCCGGTATTTGCTGACGGGAAAAGATGGTCATGGATGCTCCACTCGCGAGTTCCGTCAAACCGCTTTGCTGCAAAATCGGCAGAAGGCTTCAGCGGCATGTGACAACCGTTGCAGTTCGTTTCCGCCTTCTCTGGGTAATAGAAGCTGCGAGCCCCGTGACCCGATACGCCGCTCAAAAGGAAGGTATCGTAGTGATTCTGGCCGCGAAGGAACTTGTAGTCGTTCACCTCCTCCGGAATATGCACCTTGTGACAGATGGAACAGAACTCGGTTGTTTTGTGCAATGGTTTGAGGAACGTGCGTTTGTGAAACGATGGTTTGGCTTTGACCAGTTGCCGGTTGACCCATCGCAACAGGCCGTTCTCGCTGTAAGCGAAAGGATAGTGCAGAGGCTCTTCGATCGTGTAGTCGCCGTTACCTCGAGTACTGCCGGTTTGAATTACGGAATGGCAAACCGTACATGTGATACCTGCATGTGCCGTGGGATCATTCTCGTCGTCGAAGTCGGGAGCATCGAACGCACCGCTGAAAAGCGAAACCGGATCGTGGCAGCCGGCGCACCACCGTGCACGGTGGACGTTTCCGTCTCGCTGCATCGAAACCTCACGAGTCTCCCGAACGCTGGCCAGATACACCGGGTTGTTGAAGGAACTGAAGCGATGCACGCTGTCGGCCCAATCGCGATGAATTTCCGGATGGCAGTCGAGGCAGTATTGATCGTTCATCAACACTCGAGCCGGGATCGAATCTCCTGACGCAGTCCGGACCAGCGAAGGCCGATATGGGCGAGCTTCATCTGCGGTGGCGTCGGTCGTGCTGCGCCAGTCACGAGGATCCGCCCTGTGCAACCAAACGGTGGACACACCAATCCCCAACACGGCAATCCCGTAGCCCAGGCCGACTCGCCAGCGAATCGGTGCTCCCGCGAGCCGGTGCAGCCAGTACAGCCACGCGGCCACCAACGGGGACGCCACGTGAAGCCAATAAGCGACTGACCGCAGGGCCGGCGTGCGCAAATGGAACGGCCCCAAACGAACCAAGGCCAGTCCGGTGATGACGAGAATCAAGGTTGTAGCGAGCAAGGCGTAACCGAACCGCACAGCCTGCCGATTCGGCATCCGACGAGCACGAAGAAAGTGGGCGACCACAAACGCCAGCAACGGCGCGATCAGCAGAAAACCGAGCGCCAAGTGCCCCAGAAACATGTACTGGTAGAAAAAGTTCTCGCACCCCCGGCCGGTGATCGCTTCCAGGATCGTCACGCCAGACAGGTAGCACGCGTTCGCGCCCAGCAGACTTGCCACAAGAATAGCCAGCACCAGCACCAAACGAAGACGCTTCCCAACCGGAGCACGGTATCTCCGATGTCCTCTGTTCGTGTCTCTTGATCCAACCAAGCGCTGTCGGCTCATGCGCACTGCCGGACGGCTATGAAAAGGGAGCTTGCGTCACGGAAACGCGTATCTGTCTACCCCAATAAGGTAGACCGCAGGTGTCCGCACCAACGAATAGATATACGTAGATTCAATGACAACTGTTTGGCCGATGTCAAGCCCCTGGGCGTACAGGCGAGAACGGTAAACTGGTGCGATTCTGGACGCCGAAGGCTGGGCTGATACAATGATCCGCACGCTTCCATCCCGAGACGGATTGGCAATCCGTCCCACACGCCTGAGCACGGAGAGGCCACGTGGACGAAACTAGAACACTGGTGATCAAGAACGGCAAAGTGCTACTGCCCAGCGGGGATCTGGTCTCCCGCGATGTCTTTCTCGAAAACGGGCAAATTCAGAATCTGGGATCCGATTTGGAGGCACAAACGCAAATCGACGCGGCGGGCGGCTACGTATTGCCTGGCCTGATCGACCTGCACACGATTGGCATCCATACCGAATCTGCCGAAACGGGCGAATTGGCCGAGTACGCCAAGATCGAAGCGTCGCACGGAGCCACGACCTTTTACCCGACGCTGTTTTGCCCGCCAGGGGATAACGCCGCGCATATGGAGCGGCACCGCCGCGAGACCGACGAATTGCGCCTCGTGCCACAAGTCGGCGGCTTTCGGCTCGAGTCTCCGTACTTGGCCATAGCCAGCGGCGGTTCGGAGAATTCCCTCGCCGCCGTCAGCAAAGAGACGACGCAAATGTTGCTGGCTGCGGGTGGCGGTCACATCAAGATTTGGGACATCTCGCCGGAACTGGAAGGAGCGGCCGATGCTATTCGGCAACTGTCCGACGAGGGCGTCGTTTGCAGTATTGCTCATACGCAGGCCACGATCCAGCAGGGCCGCGATGCGGTCGACGCCGGAGCCAGGTTGGTCACGCACTTGTTTGACGTGTTCTTCTACACGCCAGAACGCAAGGATCCGGACCCGGACATCTATGCCCCTACGTTGATAGACTATTTGCTGATCGAAGACCGGCTGACGTGCGAGATTATCGGCGACGGAACGCACGTGGACCCGATGCTCGTGGAAAAGGCCTTCCGCTGCAAGCCGCCCGACAAGTTCGTTTTCACCACCGACAGCAACTACGGTGCGGGACTACCTCCGGGCAAACACACGCCGCCCGGCGATTGGGGCAACATCATGATTCGAGACCCCAACGACGGAGTGCGCTTGGTGGATCGAGAAATGATGCTGGCCGGCAGCGCGCTGACGCCCATCAACGGCTTTCGTAATGTCATTCGGATGTTCAACAGAGACATTGCTACGGCCAGCCACGTTTGGTCGAGGAATCCAGCACGATTGATGGGATTGAACAAAGGCGAGATCGTGATCGACAAGGACGCGGACCTGATTGTCCTGGATGAAAACTTGGACCTGCTGTACACAATTGCAGCCGGTAGGATCGTTTATGGAACAGAGTAAGGACGAGTGACGAGAAGTGTAGGACGGATTGCCAATCCGTCCTACTTGGTTGCGGCCCTGCCGCGTTATGAAAACAAGGGAGAAAAGCATGGCGGATAAATTGGCCATCAGTGGTGGAACACCTGTTTTGCAGCGCAGCGACTACAAGAACTGGCCAGTCATCACTGATGACGACCGCAGGTTTGTCAACGAGGTCCTGGACAGCGGCATCGTGGCCGGTGGCACCGGGCCTCAGGTAGTTGCCCTCGAAAAGGAATGGGCCGAATTCACCGGTGCCAAGCACTGCTTGACCACGTGTAGCGGCACGGCGGCGCTACACATGGGTCTGGCGGCCATCGACGTTGGACCGGGCGACGAGGTGCTGGTACCGTCCTACACCTTCTTGGCCACGGCATCCTGCGTTATTCACCAGATGGCAATCCCGATTTTCGTCGATATCGACCTGAAGACCTACACGATGGACCCGACCAAGATCGAAGCGGCTATCACCGAGCGGACCAAGGCCATCATGCCCGTTCACATTCAGGGCTGCCCGGCCGATATGGATCCGATCATCGAGATTGCCAAGAAACACAATCTGCATATCATCGAAGACGCCTGTCAGGCTCATGGGGCCATGTACAAGGGCCAAATGTGCGGCACCATCGGCGTTGTAGGAGCGTTCAGCCTGAACAACTTGAAGAATCTCTGCGGCGGCGAAGGCGGACTGTTTGTCACTAACGACGAGGACGTGTTGAAGAAAGGCGATCTGGTCCGCTACTTCGGCGACGAATGCGACGAGAAGACGCTACGCCAGAAGTACAATTCGTCCATTCTCGGCTATATGTACCGGAATCAGGAATTACCGGCAGCGCTGGCTCGCGGCCAACTCAAACATCTGAACGAACTGAACGACACACGCATCCGCAACTCCGAGTACCTCAGCGGCGAGTTGGGCAAGATTCCGGGCGTCATTCCGCCAGTCTGTCCACCCGACTGCAAACACGTGTACTGGTTCTACCCGGTCCGCTTCGACCCGCAAGCGGCCGGCATCGACGCGGACCCCCGCCGATTCCGGATCGCAGTGGAAAAGGCTCTCGCCAAAGAGGGCGTGTTGGTCGGACAGTGGCAGGTCATGCCGACGCTGGCCCAGGACGTTTTCCAGAGCATGCTTGGTGTCGGCGATCGGTACCCGTGGGCAATCAACGAGGCGAAAGGCATCACCTACAAGTACGACGTGAATGACTTCCCGGTGGCGCAACAGTACTGCGACACATACACGAACGTGCATTCCATCCACCCGCCCAACGGCTTGGAGGTGAATGAAAAGATCGTCGCAGTCTTCCAGAAGGTGTTCGACAACCTTGGCGAGGTCGTGGATCATGCCGACGATGACGTCAAAGTGGGTTTTGATGGCGCACTGTACGGCGTCGGATGATTCGTACGGAAAGGGGCCACTGACTGAACGCGGATGAAACACGGAGCTGATCGCGAGGATATAGCCATGCAAAGCAGAGGACTGTTTGGTAAGAAGTACCTCGATATTCAAGAGCGCGTGCGCGACATTTCGTCGCCTGACGAGGATCACGTCATTATCAAGATTCGGGCGTGTGGTGTGTGCGGCACGGACATCAACTTTGTCCGCGACTGGGGCGACGAGCCGATGGCACTGGGCCACGAAATCTCGGCGGAAGTCGTCGAAGTGGGCAAGAACGTCACCACGGTCAAGCCCGGCGACAGCGTGATCGTCGAGGATTGCACTATGTGCGGCGTGTGCGAGAACTGCAAGAGCGGCCAGCCGCAGTTCTGCCGCAATATGTACGACATGGAGGATCAGCCCGGCATGGGCGAGTACATGTCGGTACGCTTCAACTGCCTTGACAAGTACGAGGGTCTCGACCATGTGTCCGCCTGCCTGACCGAACCGCTGGCCGTTTCGTTAACGTCGGTACTGAACGCTGACATCCCGCTCGGCGGCAGCGTGGCCGTGCTCGGCCCCGGACCGCTGGGATTGATGTCCGCACGAGTCGCCAAGTTGTATGGCGCCGGCTATGTGGTGATCACCGGGCTGCCCGCTGACAATCCGCGCGAACAAGCCCGTTTGGACTTGGCTGCCAAGATGGGATGTGACGACTTCATCGAGGTCGGCAAGCAGGACGTGGAGGAGGAGGTCAAGAAGAAGTTTCCGAACGGCGTCGACCGGGTGATCGTGTCGTCGCCACCCGAAAGCATGCTTGACGCACTGAAGATCATCAAGTTCGGCGGGATCATCACCTTCTACGGACTGGACTTCGGCGGCAAGAGCACGATCAACGTGGA
>CAZURK010000283.1:0-20331 GCA_964623055.1 uncultured Pirellulaceae bacterium | reverse complement strand
TGCAATAGCCCTTGTGCGGATCCTTGTCCATCAGGTGCGGTGGCGTGTTCCAGATGAGCACGGAGCGGGGCTTCGGCGCGACGCGGGGTTTGACCTCCTGGGCCGCCTTGCGAATCCGCGCAGCGTGATGCGGATGGATCTGGGCCCGAACCGGCACCGAAAACAAGAAAGCCATCAAGCAGGCAAGCAGAGTGGAACAAGCGTTTCGATTTCTCATGGCGGGAGATCCTTTGCAGCAAGAGCACCTGGTTGTCCGCAGCCTCGACAATCGCCCGGCGGAACACATGGTTGTGGTGCTGAAAACTGGCGAAATCGCGTTTCTTGGCGGCCCCGACGCAATTATATATGATAGTGACAATCGCGAGTGTAAAGCTACCGGGTGCGCGATGCGGCCACGGGCATCATGGCGTCCGCCCAACAAGGGTCGGTCACTCGTCCCTTGTTGGGCACGGGGATGCCTGACCTGGGGAAGTGGCTGCGGAGCAGACAGATGGAGACTTCCAGGCACAGGCGTGCCTGAGACCAACTGAACCTTGACAAGGAGCATCACGATGGCCGTTGCAGGTGAAGAAAGAAACAAGCACGGGGCTTCTCGTCGGACTCGTCTGACGCGGCGAGGGTTTCTTGGCACGGCGGCAGCCACCGGCACTCTCGTGCTGGCGCCGGGGCAGGTCCGCGGCTACGCGGCCAACGAGCAGTTGCAGGTTGCCTTGATTGGTTGCGGCGGGCGCGGCTCGGGCTTTGCCGTCGACGAAGGATGGTCGTCGATACGCCAGCAGACGGGCGGCCGACTCGCCGCGATGTGCGACGTGAACCAACAGAAGGCGGCCAAATCGTTTCAACTCCAACCCGACGTTCCGAAACACGAGGATTTCCGCGTGATGATCGACCAGATGCGGGGCAAACTCGACGCCGTGGTCGTCGCCACGCCCGACCATGTCCATCACGCCCCCTCCGCCTACGCCCTGCGGGCCGGGCTGCACGTGTTTTGCGAGAAGGGGCTGACCCGTAAGATCCAGGAAGCTCGCACCCTGGCCGAGTTGACCGTCGAGCAAAATCGCTCCACCCAGATGGGCAACCAGGCCGGCTACAACGTCCGCGTGATCGAGAACGTGTGGGCCGGCAGGCTTGGCGAAATTCAGACGATTCATATGTGGGGAGGCGGCGGCGCTGGGCCGCGCCAGGCCCCGTCGGGGACTCACGACGTGCCCGACTACCTCAACTGGGACCTGTGGCTGGGTCCCGCGGCTTATCGGCCCTATCACCCAGATTGGATGCGTCACTCCATGTGGCGGGACTTCTCGTGCGGACATCCGGGTTGGTGGGGCGCGCACCTCTGGGCCACGCTCTTCAAGACCATGAAGATGGAGACCCTGTGGCCGATCGACGGGCAGCCGCCGGCCGCGGGGGCAAAGACCGTCAAGGTGACGGCCGAGTGCTGCGAAGTGTGCGAACTGACCTTTCCCCGATCGAGCATCGTTCACTGGGACATCCCGGCACGCATCGACATGCCGCCGATTCGTATCAGTTGGTTTACCGGCGGACAGGAGTCCGAAAAACGACGGCGCGACTTTCTGCGAGAACTGTTCGGGAAGCATCCGGATTGGGGCAACCCGGACGACAAGCGGTGGAGTAGTTGGACGGGCAACCTCTGGGTCGGCACGGAGGGGGTGATGTACACCTTCGGGCACGGCGACACCACGGTTGCCATGTTCCCCGAAGAGAAATTCAAGGACTTGGCTCCGCCGCCGGAGTCGCTTCCTCGTCCGCTGCCCGGGAAGTTCCTGCGCGGCTGGGTTCAGGGAATGAAAGAAGAGGGACCGGCACCGATGGGCTGCTTCAGCGCATTCAGCGGGCCGTTCACCGAGTGGTACTTGTTGGCCAACATCGCCACGCTCTTTCCCGACCAGACGCTGGAGTTCGATCCCGTGACCTGCCGGATCATCAATAACGAACAGGCCGACCAGAAGATCCGCCCGTCCTACCGCGAAGGCTGGAAGCTCTGAAAGCACCGGATCGGCAGAACGGCGGTATGGATCAAATCAGCCGGAGAGGTGCGCCCATGGCCATGACAGATGGTAGTCTACTGCGATGGTTCAGCGTTGGCTGCCTTGCCGCGGCGGCCTGTCTTTTGCTGGCGCCGCAGACGGACGCTCAACCAACGGCCGTCCAGCCGTGGACATCGCCGGTAGCGGACGCTCCCGAAGGGCAACGGGCCGTGCCCAAACAGCCGGCGGCGAACACGCCGGCGATGAAGGCCGTCGTCGAGCGCGTCGATGGGCTCGCCGGCAGCATCCGATGCGACGGCAAGAAGGTCGTCGGCGTGCGGTGCGAGAAATACCCGGCGAGCGACGAGGACGCCAAAGTGTTCGCAGGGTTGACGGGCCTCGAAGAACTCGCGCTGCAGGGCGAAACAGTAACCGACGCCGCCGTCGGCTACCTTGCCGGCCTGCCAAATCTGCGCGACCTGTCGCTCGAGGGTACGAGCATAACCGACGAGGGGGTGGCGAAGTTGAAGCGGCTTCAAGGCCTCCGGCGGCTGAATCTAAGTCGCTCCAACCGGGTGACCGATGCCGCGCTGGCCCACCTCGCCGCGTTGCCCGACTTGCAGTACCTCGAACTGCGCGACAACAACATTGGCGACGCGGGGCTGGAGCATCTCAAACGCTTCAACAAGATCCGACTTCTGGATGTTCGCGACTGCCAGCGGGTGACCGACGCCGGACTGGGACACTTGACCGGCCTGACTCGCCTTCGCGCGATAAGGCTCCGCAACCCGGCAATCAGCGACGCTGGCCTCGCCAAGCTCGCCGGCCTGAGGCAACTCACCGAGCTGTCGGTTGAGGGGCCGGGGGCGATCACCGACGAAGGGCTCAAAGTGCTCGCAAACTTCCGCGAGCTGACCAGTCTGCGCGTGTCCCATTGCCTAGGCGTTAGCGACCGCGGCCTCGCGCCGCTGGCCGGCATGCCAAAGCTTCGGTTGCTCTTTCTGCGCGGCACTCCAATTACCGGCGCATGTCTGGGGTGCGTCAACGACGGCGCGGACCTGCGGCGGATCGATTTGGCCGAGACGAAGGCCGATAACGACGCCCTGAAGCAGTTCCGGGTGATGAGAAGCCTCGAATGGCTCAGCCTCTGGAAAACCCAAGTGACCGACGCGGGCATGAAGCACCTTGCCGACCTGCCGAAGCTAACCTACTTGCGGTTGGCCGAAACGGCCGTCGGCGACGCGGGCCTGGCGGAAATCGCCAAGATCGAGAGCCTCGAACAGCTGGACTTGGAGCTGCTGCAAATCAGCGACAAAGGACTGGCACAACTGGAGAACCTCAAGAACCTCAAACGGCTCAACATCGCCATGGTGGTTGTATCGGACGAAGCCGTCACGGACCTGCAAGCGGCCATCCGGGGGCTGGACGTTCTCCGGTGGCGGATTCCCGGCGGCTGGCCCTGAAGAAGCGGTCCTTCGCATGCATGAATGATCGACACGTCCCGAAATGATGTCGTTGGGAAGCTGCGAATTCGACGTTGGTTTCGGCGATCGTCAAACGGGGCCATCGCAGCCTCGTAGAACCGGTCCTACCCGCCAAACGAATTTGAACCAATGGAGACATCATGAATTGCACGATAGACCCACAACTCAAGCGTCATCGGTTAACAAAAACTGTCCTGACCGCAATCTTCACGTTCACAACGGTCAACGCTTGGTCTCGCGCTGCGGAGGGGCCGTTTCAGGAGGTGGCTCTAGAGAGTTACCTGGATGGCGAGTTCGCTAGTGACCTGGTGTTTCAGCCCGGCGAGAATCTGGCCAAAGTCGAGGCTCGGGTGACGATCGGCGGCGTGCCGTTCACGCTTGCAAAGGACGAAAAGGGGCGCTGGCGATCGGTTGACGTCGCTGCGTCGCGTTGGCGCGAAATGGAAAAGGAACCGTTGCGAATCACCGATCCGCTATGGGTCCATTCGAGCGCCGAAAAGGGCGACCTGGTTTTTCATCTTCCGAAGGCGTCTTACGTGCGGGCGTATCTGCTGGTCGCTTCGGATGGGCGTCCGGGGAAAGAGCCGGCGGTGACGCTGCGGTCGGGAGTCTTTGCCGGAACGGGATTTCTGGCGGACGCCGAAGTTGCCGTGCCGGCGCTGGATGCCAAGGACATTCCAGACGGCGTCACTGCGGTGCCGGGTCAGGTCGTGGACAAAGGCGGCAAGGCGTCGGCGGGCCGGCTGTTTGTCGTCGAAGTCCCAATTCCAATGGGCGATTTGATCAAAGCGATGGCCCCGATCAACGACACGGCGACCTGGCCGCCAAGGACGATCGAAACGTTTGACGTGCAACTCACCCGCCGTATTCACACGCGCGTTGCCGCGCCCGACCCGGCCATGTTCGAACGACTGCCATTAGGATTGCCCAGCGGCGTTCGCGTGTTCGCGGTCACGTTCCGCCGCTCGCCCGTTACGCTGGACGTCACCGGCAAGAGCACCTGGAACGTGTTTCCGCATGGAACGGAAGTGAAATTTGATCTGGAATTGGCAAACGTCACCGACCAGCCACAAAAGCTCGATCTGTCGGCTCACTGGCAACAGAAACGGATGCCTGTTGCACTGGCGAAAGAGTGGACGTTCACACTCGCGCCGGGAAAGAAAACGACGATTTCGCACGCACCGACTTGCAGGACGTTCGGCAAGTACGACTACGTTGTAACGCTCAGGCAAAGCTCGAGTAGCTACGCTCACCAGAGTTCTGTTTATGATGCCCGCTACCAGGGCGTCGCTCGGATTGAATACGCATTACACCCCCTTTTCAAAAGAAAAGGAAGGGTTGTGCGGCGGGTTCAATACCGAAACCTGACCTGCCTCGAAGTCGAAATCGATCAGGAAATCGTCAACGTGGCGCGTTGGATGACGCGCCCCGATCTTTGCCAACGGCTGACCTGCGGACTCGATCCAGTCCCCGAGATGGATTCGCTGCTGCAGATTCTACGCCTGCTCGATGAGGGCAAAGCCTAGGCCGTATCTCTGACGGAGCTATCCTCCCAGGAATCATTCACCCCTGGGTGTAATGGTCCACCGACTTTCACCGTGAATAGTTGTACACGAAATCCGGGGCCTTGCGAGGCGGCCGGAGCAATGAAGGCACCGCGAAGAGCGATTTGATCCTTGGCAATCAGGACAAGAGAGACGCGAAGACCGAGGTTCGCGCATACCCATAGTGCAAGCTGTCCACGCGTCGCTACGTTCACGCCGCTCGACGAGCACGGATGATGGGCAGATGCTGACGGCCCCTGTGGCAATCGAGTTCAAGGATGACGGGATCGCCCGGCTCACCGTCGACGTCGACCTGCGGCTTCGCACAAGGTGAGCCGCGTGGCCAACGTGGTCGTGGTTCCATTCGTGGCTGCTCGTTGGCAACGGGACGCGAGAAGTAGACTTCGTTCGGCGTCTTGCCGCCGAGCGTGTCGTGGGGACGATGCTCGTTGTACCACTCGATGATCAGGCTGACCTCCCGCTCAAACTGTGATTGGTCCTCGGGGATGGTGATAAGCCGCAAGATTTCCTTGAGCGTTCTGTGAAAGCGTTCGACCACGGCGATGCTGCCATGCTTGCCGACCGCACCGAACCGAGGCAGGATGTTCATGGCCTTGCACCATACTTCTCGGAAATGATGGCAGTCGAACTCCGGTCCCTGATCGACAATCAGATGCTTGGGACGAATTCGCTCGGCAAACATGATTCGCGTCAATGCTGTGGTCACTTCTTCCGAAGATGGCCGGCACTTGAACACCGCGAATCCCATGCATTCCGGGGTCAATCAATTGTGACGCATGTCGCGGTTGGATTTAGCCGAGGTGCCCCCAGTTGGTCAAAGATCCGTTGCTCCCTGACGCTTGCTATCATCGTGTCCCGGGATTTGGTTCCGGCTTCGCGAAAAGCCAAGGCCAAGTCGGGTCGACAAGTGTTCACTCAAAACTCGCTGGACCAGCACACCCGCAATCGAGTTCGAATCGACCAAACGGTGCCGAACATGACAAACTGACAGTTCCAACCGACTACCAACGACGAGTTCTTGACCTACTCGACGTCACGCTCTAACAATCAGAACAACACCGTAGCCAGAACCGGCGCATTTCGAATTCCAATAAGTCACCAAACTCCAATGGCTTGCGCCGACTCGCTCTTCCAAGAATGGTCTAAATCGGTTCTTTGTGGCCAAGCATCGCTTCGATGCTCTGGCGTTCGATTTCGTCCATTCTCCTGCGAAGTTCGATTCGTTGGCGGGCAGTATCGAGTTCCGTTTCGTTCCAGGCGTTTGCTTCCACGTAGTCGCCGCAGAAGGGTACGACCAGATCGATCCAAGCGCACAGTCTATCCATCTCCCCCCTTGAAAGCTTGACCTCATAATGGTCGTCTTCCAGCATGGTGATCAGCTTGCTGCGCGTGGAACCGCCATATTGCGGTGGGATCAGGCTGGGCTCGGAGGAATTGCTGATCCAGTTGACAAATTCATTCGCGTTGCCGCGACTCTCGCCCTCCTTGGTTTGCGTCATGGTCAGGTAGGCCCGAGACCAGTGGCGTTTCGACTTCGAGTCCAACACGGGGTCCGCGGTTAGCAAGTAGTCCTTCGCCTCGCCCCTCTCGCTGTGGCAGCTTACGCAGTGCTTTTCCAGGATGGGTTGGATCTCTTTGGGGAAACTGAAGCCTCGCGGTGGACCGTAGAAGGGCTTGAGCTGTTCCGGGCCGGCCTTCATCGCGAGGCTGGTCCCGATGCCTGCCACCGGCCCCTGGTTCTTGTGCTCGTGGCAGCCGACACACGAAGCCTCTTCGCCGGGCATCAACGTGGCCCAGGAACGCATCGTCTGGATCATTCGGTTTTTCTCGTCCAGGGCCTGGAAATAGACGGGGGTTCGAGCAGGGACGCGGAACATGGCCGACCCGTCTTCGTGCACGGTAGCATCGCCGAGGATGGCCTTCACGTCCCAGGCGCCGGTTCCCACGGCAATCGGCGTGACGACGGTAGCGCCGCCGCCTTTTCCGCTACTCGAATTGTGGCCGATATTCATCTCGCGATACCGCAGTTCGACTACGCGAACTCTCTTGATCGTGCCGCGGGGAATACCCGCCAGCCCCGGGCCTTGGTAGATGTCCTGCAAGTAGAAGACGCCCGTCGTCTGACGATAGTCAACCTTCGACGGCTGCACCGTGGGCACTGTCCGGGCGATGACAGGGACCGGTTCGACGGACGAGATCCGCGCGTCGGCCGAGAGCACCTCGCGCCGGCCGTCGAACGCCATATAGTACAGATGGAACCGCATGTGGTTCTTGTTGTCGAAGCGCCGCCCTGGGGCGCGGAGGTAATAGGCGATCGGGTCGTAGCTGACCAGCAACGATCGCTCGTCCAGTGGGAACGGGTAACAGTACTGATCGCCCGTCTGGGCATAGGCGTCCGCCCGAGGGTAGGTCGGCTTCTGGCCCGACGGTAGTTCGGTAACGCCGCCGAGCCCCTGTCGTGCCTGGGCCGTGTCGATGATGCCCAGCTTTCCGCACTGGGGATTGTGATGACCGCCCATGGCCGCCATGACCTTACTGGTTCCAGGGATGCTGCAGGGATGGAACAGCGTCGTCGGTTCCCAGGTGTTGTTGCCGTAGAATTCGGTCTGGCCAGTGCCGTCGGGATTCATCTGTAACAGCCCTTGCGGATAGATCTGCGAGCGGTCGTTGTAGTCCCAACGCATGTAGACGACCCGGCCGTCGTCGAGCACCGTGGGCCAGAGCGTGTGGACTTGGTCGAACCCGACGCGTCGGACGCTGCCGCCGTCGCCGTCGCAGATGAAGAAGTTGCTCACGTCCGGCCCGGCACAGTCAACCGACTGCACGACCCGGCTGGAGACAAAGAGGATGTTGCCGTCGGGCAGATAGCAGGGATCGTAGCTGGCGCCGTAAGTGTCGTCGCCGGTAATCAACCGGGTTTCGCCGGTGGCCAACTCCCTTTCGTAGATCTTGTAGTATCGGTCGCGATCGTCTTTTCGCCAGGCGAACAGCAGCCGCGTGGCATCGTACGAGAGTGCTGGGTCGCGGACGATGCCGCCGGTGTCGGTGGGGATCAGCTCGGTGACGGTGGCGAATTCGCCGTCGGCGTGTTCTTCGTTGTCGAGGTCGAGTCGGCAAAGCCCGCCGTATTTATTGCCGGGCCAGCTCGTGTATTCGGTGTAGGCGAAAAACCCGCCGCCCATGTTATGGTGCTTGGCAAAAATCACTTGCCTCGTCTTCTCCAGCAGCGGCCGCAGCCGCAGTTGCCGGCGCAGGCGGCAGGCCTTGACGTACAGATCCAGCCAACGTCGGTCCTCGGGCACTACCTGGCCGACGACCAGAGCATCGAGTTGCTGCTGGAGCGTATCACGTCGCAGGCCACACTCGGGCAAAACGTCTTCGATTAGGTTTCGCTCCAGCGAGGCATCGCGGCTGGGCTTGAGGAAGTTGGTCAAATCTCCTTTGCCATCGAGATACCCAGCGACCCAGCCCGTCATCTTGCCGGCGCTGTCCTGCATCAGCCAATCGGTCTGCTGCGGGAAGTCGCGCCAGAATTCGGCAGCGAGCGCCGATCCGAGCGGAATGTCGATTTCGATGCCCGCCGCGTGAACGGCCATCCGCACGGCAAGCATGGTATCCTGCCAAGTGTCTTTTCTCGCGTACGTGGCCTCGATGACCGGCTGCGGGACCTCCACGATCGACGGCGGCGGCCTGTCGTGGGGCGAGCGGAAGGGTTCCTTCTTGTCGGTGAATCCCACATCGATGTACTGGCCGCCCGCGGTTTGATGGCAGTGGACGGCAATCACATTCTCTCCCACCTTCAACGCTTTGCGAGCGTCGGGGGCAATCGGGTAGAGCCTGTAATTGGTGATATAACCTTTGGCTTGGGCCGCCAACACGCCATTGACGTAGACCTCGAAGTCTTCATCATGGCAGACATCCAATGACAATTGGGTGACGTCCTGATTCTTCTCTAAGACGTACTCCCCCCGCATCCAGATGTCAGGGGTGTGCCACTCGGTGAATATGCGACCGCCGGGCGTTCCTCTTCTGCCGAATCCCGACTTCCCGGTTTTCCATGACTCGCACTGCGGAGCATCCAGCTGCTGCCAGCCTTCGCCCGGATCGGTTGTCGTGTATTGCCAAGTATCCTCGACGGCCGCCGATCGACCGGCCGAGCAGAGACACGCAAGGGTGGCGATTAATGCAGGAAATCGGGGGTTGCACATGTCGGTTCTCCACAAGACCAACTGCGGTCGTTGACAATCTCTGCAGATTATACGAGATATACTCCTTTGCCATAGATCTCACGGCACCCGCGCGCTGAAAGAGCTTCGAGATATCGGTCATAGGAGATCAATCGCGATGAAGACCGCCTCATATTGCCTCGTTGTTCCGGCATGTCTCAGTCGCATCCAGAACATAGGTTACGAGCTGGGTGAAAACGGTCGAACTCCAGAGTGGTATCGGGCGCATCATCGGACGCCTTGGGTGGCAGGGGGGATGGTCGATATTTGGCATGTCTCGGAAAACGCACCGAATCTGACACCGGAATGCCGCCTGGGCTGGGGGGTGATGGCGGCGGATTCGGCGGTTGGCCTAGCTCACTGCACCGGAGGCATCGTCGCGCCCGTCATGTTTTGGCCGCCCTAGGAGTCAACACCCGGCAGTTGGCTAAGTCGAGTATTCGAGGATCAGGGTGAGCCGGGGACCGCTGGCATCGATTCGCACGCTTCTGCGACGGATCACCACTCCACGGTCGCGTCGGCATCCATGGGATAGACCCGTCGCCCCAACCTCTGGAACGCAAGCTGTTTGAAATCTTGGGTGAGCAGACCTGTCGCGTCGACACTGTACACAGTGCCAGCGATGGGGCCAAAGCCACTGCGAAAATGGCCGCTGGATTTCAAGCACAGGTATCGCATTCGGCGGCAATCCAGTTCCAGCCCGCGAGCAAAAGCAAGATCGATCGGTTGTTGTCGGCGGCTGATGACGATCACATGGACGCCTCGTTGTCGCAGCAGTACGGAATCGCCCATCGAGTCGGTTACTCCAGCCCACATTGGCCCGTCGTAGGTGAAGTGTCCGTCACTTGTGGCGAGGACTTCCGCCTGCATTCTCACGGGCGGGCCTTGCAGCGGATGGGATTTGCCGCCCACTTCGACATTCAGCGTCGCCCCGACACCGGCACGCTTGGCCGCGGTGGCCACTTCCGGGTCGACGATGTAAAGAACCGCAGCGTCCCGGAGGTCTCGCTCGACGAACAGGCGGAGGATTTCCGTGCTGTCGCGGCGGGCGCCGCCTCCGGTGTTGTCGGCCTGGTCGGCTAGGACGATCGGGTAGCGACCGGCCACTTCGCCCAGCTCCAATGCTCGGGCTGGCGACAGCGGCTCGCGTTGCCAATCGGCGCGACGCTGCCAGACCCATCGGGCGAGTTCGTCTGCGTGTTTCTGGGCCGCTCTGGCATCGCGGTCCGTAGCCACTACGATCGAGGCTCCAGCAACGGGACTGTCGACCCACTGGAACCCGACGGCTAGATTTGCTGAAAGCACGTCCGGCTGGTCAGCCAATTCTCGGACCCGATCCACTGCCTCGGACATCGGTGGCCGGGAGATATCCATTTTGGCGGCTGCCCAGAACAGCGGTAGTGAGCGATAGCCTGTCGCTGGACACAAACCCTCGGTCAGTATGCGTGCCATTAGTCGAGCGGCCTCGATACCCCGCTCCGCCATATCGGTGTGCGGGTAGGTCCGCTCGACGATCAGCGCGTTTGCCGCATCCACCATTCGCTGCGAGATGTTGCTGTGAAGATCGTGCACGGCGATCACCGGGCACTGCGGCCCAACCGCCGCCCGGACCGATTCCAGGATGTCTCCGTCAGCGTCATCGACCCCCTGTGCGGCAAATGCCCCATGCAGGCTCAGTAGCACCCCGTCCACCGGCCAAGCATCTTCCAACCGCGACAGAAGATCACGTTTCAACGCGAGATACGTTTCGCGCGTGGGCAGTCCGCCCGGGGTGGCGTTGGCGAAGCTCAGAGGGACCAATTCCAGGCCGGTTTGTCGCACGCCGGTCACCAGCCCGTCGATAATGGTGTTGGCAGATCCCTTCTGGGCCATGGCTTGCCCGTAGGTCGCCTGCCGCAGAAAGGCTTCCAGCGACGTGGGTTCGGGGATGAAGCTCGTGCTTTCGTGTTCAATGCCGCCTACGGCGACGCGTTTGGGTTCCATCGCTCGAGGCGATGTCTCGTTGCCGGCTAATTCATTCGATTCGTCCAGCGAGAATTCGGGGATCGGCATAGTCACTGGCGTATTCCCCTTCAGTTGCGTCTCGCGGACTCCTGGCCTAGGGACTCTTTGGGGTCCCACGTCACTACGCCCAAGTGATAGCGGTCGTGGTGTTCAATCAATCGGGCGTAGTAGGCAGTGAGGACTTGGCCGTCCGGCAGTTGGACGCTGCTGGGATAGCCGCCGTCGCCCCGCCAGTCCGACACCCGCACCGGGCCGCTCCACGTATCGCCTTCGTCATCGCTGAAGAGCACTTCGACACCTTTGTCCTCCCCTGCCCGATTACCGTAGGTGAGCAGGATTCTGTCGTCACGAAGTCGTAGGAAATGACCCGGATGCTGCGCCGCTTTGGTTACCGGTCCTCGATATCGCCAAGTATTGGTGTCGTCTTCGGAAGAATAGAGGTGCAAACCGCTGATTCGGGCCGCGGCCAGCCACCTGCCGCCGCCCAGGTGAATCAGCGCCGTCTCGTTCCGGCGGTTGTTCGTGTCGAGGGGCGTGAACTGTCCCCAGCTCTTTCCGTCGTCTGGACTCCGAAGGATGTACACCCGGTCGATCGGACGTCTGTCTGCGGCGGCGGTGTACACCGCGACCCTTAGCGCACCGCCCTCTCCACAGAGGATATCCCCGAACGGGATCCACATCTCGCCGTCGGGGGCCGTGGTCGGCGCCGTCTGCTTGTCGACGGACCATGTCCGCCCTCCATCCGAAGACCGTGAAACCCAAGGCTGCAAGAACCGGAAGGGACGCGGCGGGTGGACGTTGGTTGTCCCCGAGCAGATGACAATCAGGTCGCCATTGTTGGCCAAGCCGGCGGCGTGGTTGACGCGGTTGGAATCGGGCGAATCATGCAGACCCGGCGTGCCGCGTTTCTGCCAACTGCGTCCCTGATCTTCGCTCGCCCAACAGTCAATGTCCCCCACCAGACCGCCATGGCTGGGCTTGTTGAAACCGACGGCCACGATTGTCCCGTCGCGGAGGACCGTCAAGTTGGGCCAGGCGCAGACATTGTCGACAGCCACGATCGGACGCGCCCTTTGGCCCTGCCTGTTCTTCACGTAGCGCCGAGCCACCTCGGCCGAAGAGCTTGTCGCCACCAGACCTGCCAATGCCAGCCCGATGGCAAAGTGCCCCGGCGAACCTCTCATTCTGTAAGCGCCCATGGTGTGTCCTCACTAGCAATTCGCAGGCAGCAGTTTTTCGCAAGCTACTCGCGAAAGCAGAATGCGTACAAGTCGGCGTCTTTCAGCGCGAATCGCAGACGTATCGGTTTGCCCGCCAGGCATGCGACGTCGGGTCCGTCCTTCCATTGCACCTCGCGTTGGATGGCGTCGCCGTAGATCTCGGGGCAATCCGCCAGGGTGTAGCCTTCGATCGCTTTGCCCGATTGGTCCTGGATTTCCACTCGGACGCTACCCGCAGCCGAGGTGGAGTAGTTCATCATGAGTCGATTCCCCTGGAACACCAGCGGCTTGGTCGTCACCTCGCCGCCGGCAAGTGGGGCGCGAATGGACACGAACCCGTCGATCCGCAGCGTGTAACGCCGCATCACCACGTGGTCGCGCCAGTAGCCCTCGTCAGACGTGTAGAAAGAAAGCTCATTGGGTGCGCCGGCGATGTCCGAGCGGTTCTCGACGACACCCCAAGCCGTATACTTGCTGCCATAGACCCAACGGTTTCCTGTCTGAATGCCTGGGCGAATAAACGCCTCGGGCCACACGTAGAAGTGGGTGCCGCCGCGGCTGGTGATCAGCCCCGTGTCGGTATAGTCGGTGCCAAATCGTTTGCTGATGCGTGCGATTCGCTCGTTGAGCGGGCCGAGCAACGTGCGGCCGGCGATGTAGCGGGCCGGGAAGCCCAAAAAAATGTGTGGTGCCCGATAATACGGGGTGATTTGGTTCGTGTAGAGCTGGGTCAGTCGGTCCGGTTTGTACTCGAGCCACTTCGGCTCGGTCCAGTGAACGAAGTCCTCGGAAGTACTCGTCATAATGTCGCGGCCATCGCGAAACGCCCGGTGGTATTCGCGATACTCGCCGCGGACCTCATCCCAAAACGCAAGATTCTGCGAGTCGAAGGCGCCCTTGGTGATCACCGGGTTCGGGCTCATGGGCGACCAATGGATGCCGTCAGCCGACTTGTACGCCCGGAGCCCGCCGCCGATTCCGCCCAATCCCTTGTAGCGTTCGTCCGGCTTGCAGGCGGGGTTGGTGTCCTTCATGGGCGCGAAGTTGTGGACGACCGGCCCGGTGAGGATGATGTTGTTGTCCTTCGAACCCTTGAATTCCACCAAGCCCAGTTTCGGCTTGATCCAGTGAATGCCGTCCTTGCTCTCGGCATAACAGATGAACTCGTGGGACTTGCCCAGGCTGGTTTCGCCCACGATCAGATGCGAGCCGCGATAGTACATTCGGTATAGGTCACCGTCTTGAAAGACCGTATGGTAGAGTGAGGCGTTGCCTTCCCAGGGCTCGTCGTGGACGATAGCCACCTCGCGCTCGGTGGGCCGGTGCAGCACCTGTCGAGCACCACTGAGCTGGTCGATCAAATAGTCGTCCACGAACAGTTCCCGGCGCGAGCCGATCTCGCGCACCGCATCCGACTCGGCCGCCGCAACAGGCGCCGCCACCGCAACGAGAACACAACCCAACACTGCTTGGCCTAGCGCTGCTTTACCGGCAATCCATCCATTCATCGTCGTGCCCTTTCGTAGTGAGTTTACCTGCCGACCATATCCCGGCCCTCGTCGACCGTCAAGCTGACGGTGGGGTGCCCGCCACACACTACGTGTCGACCTTGAATTCTTCGGTCGCGATCACCTCGCTCGGTTGGGCGAGACGCAGTTTCTGACTCAGGACGGATACTCCTGTGTCACTTGGCGGCAACTGTGGCTAGAGACGAAAACCCACCGTTTCGCGCCATCGATTAGATGACGCCGACCAGATCTGCTTGGTCGCGCAAACTTCGGAGGGCGATGTGATCTCTGAAGTTCTTGATTGGGCAAGAAACGCGCGAGGGGGGCGACCTTATAGCTTTACTCTACCCCCCGGCTTTGTGCGCCTCGCAGGACCGGAGGCGTTTCGGCGGCCGGAAGTTCTGCGAGGCGGAATCACGAAGCCGCTGCGATTATCATTGGGAGACGGTAGCCAGCGAGGTGTTACGGATTGGGGCGACCCGCCGTTCAACGGCTTCGCGTAGACCTCCGAACACCCCGCTTGCTTCGCCCCGTAACGGATCACTCAGATGTAGCCCAACAGAGCTCGCTATAAGGTCTCCGCTGGGACGAGGCTTGACTACCGACTTACCTGGCTCAATTCTCAACAGAGGATGCCCTCATGAACGAAACACCTTCACAACTTGGCGACCAACCCGCCCTGTTCATCGGAATCGACTGGGCCGATCAGAAGCATGACTGTTATATCATCGATCGCCATGGCAAAGGATTCCACCAAGAGATTGCACACTCCCCCGAGAGCATCGACACTTGGGTGGCTGAGATGCTCAAGCTCGCTGGTGGACAGCCCATTGCCATCATGCTTGAGCAATCTCGCGGAGCGCTGGTGTATGCTCTCATGTTCAGAAAGAACGTGCTACTTTACCCGGTCAATCCCAAGCAATTGGCTCGCTACCGCGAAAGCTACCCAGGCGGTGGCAAGGACGATCCCACCGACGCCAAGTATCTGGCGCGAATGCTGTGCGAACGAATCACCACTTTGGCTGCCTGGCAGCCTGACGACGATAACACACGGCTGCTGGCTAACTTGTCCCAGCAGCGGCGAAAGATGGTTGACGGTCAGACCAAACTCCGTCAGCAGCTAACTGCCCTGCTAAGGTCCTATTTTCCGGTCGTATTGGAGCTTTTCGGCAAGGACCATCAACTGCCCTTGTTGCTCAGCGTGTTGGGCCGATGGACCGATCCACGCAAGCTTCATCGCGCCGATCGACGGCTAATACGTCGCGTCCTTAGTTGCACAGCGCCACTTTGACGCTGCTGTTTGTCGTAAGTCGTGTACATGGAATGCCCACGGCCTTCAATCGGTGCCTTCCACTGTAGATTCTCCGTCGCACTCCATCGCACTGGCGGATCTCCCACCGGCGTCACGCCGGTGAACGTCGGTCCTCGCCACTGCGGCCAATTCGCCAGCGATTTCTCCGCGACTTCCTCCGCGAGCAGCCTCGCCGAGGCCCACAACACTACAAACACCCACGTGCCAATTAATAGGCTACGTTTCATTGGTTTTTGCTCCCGTTGTGCCAAGCGAAGAAACGATCTGACAATCCGATAGTATAGAGTGATCCGTCGGTCAGATCAGCGCGATATCAAGCCCAAGGCAATCGGCATTCGGGAGGATGTAGGCAGTTGCCTGCGTCACTCCAACCTGCGGCGGCGAAATCGTCCGCTGAGGGAATTGTGATATGATTATCGTGCGGCGGGGAGGTCGCGGAGCGCGCAGCGGAGGGCGTGTCATGGGCGCCCAAGTGGATTTCCACGTCTGAGGAGTCGCGGCCCCATTGTTCGATGGTAGACCATTATAAACCTCCGGAGCCGCGCTTCGCATTTCATTTCGCTTGGAACCGAGCCATTGCTGGCGATGTCGATTGGGGACGCGTAGAATCTCGGTTGACCGAACATGCAACATCAAGGTTGTTGAACCTGAAGCCGATCGGAGCTTAGTCATGTGCCTCGAATCCTGTTTCGGGACAAAACGATGCCCCATCGCAACGGTATGTGCGTGGCTTGTGTGTTGCCTTGCCGCTGGCGAGGGAACCGACTTCGCCGTCGCTGGAGATCGTTCCAACAACGAGGCACAAACGCTGTACAACGGCATCTGCTCGCCGTCGCTTTGGCCGCCGAAACAACAGTCGCTTTCGCTGGAACGCAAAGAGCCTCCGTATATTGTTTCCCCACCGGATGTGATCACGATTGACGTGGGCCGCCAGTTGTTCGTCGACGATTTCCTCGTTCAACACACTACGCTATCCCGGACGTTTCACTTGCCGGAGTACCATCCGGCCAGCCCGGTCCTCAAGCCGGATCGATCTTGGGAACACGAAAAGGATGGCCAACGCCAAGGGCCGTTCGCCATGCCGTTTAGCGGTGGTGTTTGGTACGATCCGCAGGACGGCCAGTTCAAGATGTGGTACCACGCCGATTATGGGAATCGACACCTGTGCCTCGCCACATCGCCAGACGGCATTCGTTGGGAAAAACCGTCGCTGGATGTTGTTCCCGGCACAAACATCGTCTATCCAAGGCCGGGGGGCGCCCGAGTCGTTTGGCTTGACCTGGACGAGAAAGACCCGGCGCGGCGCTTTAAGCTGATCATGAGTCGTGACGGAGCAGACTTGATCGGCGACAACAAATGGTATGGCTCCAAATGCTCGATGTACGTCCACGTCTCGCATGACGGCATCCACTGGAGCGAATCGCTTGTCAGGACAGGCCCCACCGGCGACCGCAACTCTGCATTTTTGAATTCGTTTCGGAAACGCTGGGTGTACAGCATCCGCGAATATTCACCCATCGGCGGACTCAGTTCGCCCAAACGCTGCCGTCGCTATTGGGAAAGCCCGGATCTGATTGCCGGTGTGCCCTGGCAGTGTTACGAGCCTCCGATGTGGGTCGGATCTGACAATCACGACCTGCGCCGGCCGAAGCGCAATATCCAGCCGGAGTTGTACAACCTGGACGCGGTGGCATACGAGAGCGTGCTGCTCGGCCTGTTCGTCATCATGCGAGACTTCGCGGACAGAAAGCTCCATCGTCCAAAGATCAATGAGGTGTGCGTCGGGTTCAGCCGCAACGGGTTCCATTGGAGCCGCCCGGACCGGCGGTCATTTTGCCCGGTGTCCGAGCGTCAGGGTGATTGGAATTGGGGCAACGTTCAGTCCGTGGGAGGATGTTGTCTTGTCGTGCGGGACAAGCTCTACTTCTATGCCAGCGGCCGCAAGGGCAATGCCCCGCATTTTCACGATGCCGGCGGCAGCACAGGTTTAGCGGTGCTGCGCCGCGACGGATTCGCGTCCATGGATGCGTCAGACGCGGAAGGCGTGCTGACAACTCGGCCCGTTCGCTTCGGTGGCAGGCACCTCTTTGTCAACATCGATGCGCCAAAGGGTCAGTTGCAGGTCGAGATCGTTGACCAAGACGGTGAGGTCATCGAGCCCTTTACGAGAGCCAATTGTGCCGTGATCCGCGCAGACAACACATTGACTCCTGTGAAATGGCAGGGCGTCGATGATCTGTCTGCCGTGAATGGTGAGCCCGTTCGGTTCCGTTTCCATTTGCGTAATGGCCAACTCTATTCGTTCTGGGTAAGCCCGGACGAGTCAGGTGCCAGCCGCGGCTACGTAGCCGCAGGCGGCCCGGGCTTCACGAGTTCCACGGATACGGTCGGCATCGAGGCATATCGTTGATGCCGAGGACTTCTCACCCCCCTCAGGAATCCAAGCATTTGCATGAAGTTCAGAAGGCCGCACATTATGAGATACTTGCCTTCGATCACCACGATCCTCGTTTGCATCGGACTGATCTCCGACATCTTGACGACGGCTGAAGCTAAAGACGACTCGCCGTTCTCCTCCATCAAAGACGACCCGGCTCTGCCCAGGGTCTTACTGATCGGGGACTCTATCTCGATCGGTTACACACTGCCAACTCGTGCCATATTGTCAGGAAAGGCAAACGTTCATCGCCCGCCGACGAATTGCGGCAACACAACGCGTTGCTTGCGATATATCGACGAATGGCTGGGAGATGGACGCTGGGACGTTATCCACTTCAACTTCGGAATCCACGACATCAAGTGCCCGAAACGCGACGGCGTAAACGAGACACACGTCGACCAATACAAAAAGAACCTGCACAACATAATCGCCAGACTGAAGAAGACCCGCGCCACTCTGATCTGGTGCAGCACGACGCAATCTCCCGAAGCTGTATGCGGTGCCCCTGCCGAAGATTTCGTCACATACAACGCCGCGGCCAAAGAGATCATGGAAGAGAACGGAATTCAGATCAACGATCTGTACGCGTTTTCTCTTCCACGGCTGAATGAGATCCAGATTCCGGTCAACAGCCATTTCCACGCGGCAGGTTCGAAGCTCTTGGCAGGACAGGTGGCCGCCGCAATCCAAAAGGCACTGGACAAACGTGCGTCGAAATGACTTCGGCGTGTGCATTTCTCATTCATCGGTCTTAGGCTTGGTTCGCAGGAGTCGGTCGAGCCTGTCGCCTGAGTCAACTTGATACGTCGAGGGCCGTCCATGTCATCGCGCTACACAACATGGTTTGTGCCCACTCGCAGCGTTGGCAGCGAGCGGCCCAATATCTCGTTGCATCGGGCGCGACCTACGAAGGTTAAGCAGCTCAAGAAATGCCAAACGACGGTCGTTTCAAATATGGTCTGTTCTCGGGACGCTTCTACACCTTGTTTTTCAGGCCAGCCAGTTCGGCAAGTGGCTCAGAGCCTGGTAACTGACCCCACGGGGGGAAGGTCTGCGAAATTCGAGCGTCGAAGCCCGGCCAGGAAGCTGTAGGGCCGTGATTCTGGTGATAGGACCCAAGAACTGGGCCCGCAGTCAAGAGAATGCGAAGAATATCCCACTCGCTAGAAACGGGGTGGCGCATGCTTTTACAATAGGCGACATTCCGAGCCTGGAGCGGTTCCGGGTACATCCAAATGGGAAATCCCAGTTTCCAAAGAAGAATAGATGATTCGACACATCAGACTATCCAGGTTGACTTGGACTGCAGGATTGATAACAGGCCTTTGGGCCAGTGTCCCGTGGCCTAGTGAATCAATCGCGGACACCGAACGGTTTCTGCCACGCCAGGGATCATCGACTGAACTCTGGCGGATTACGAACGATCCGACGGTGCGGGACCACGCCAACTATCACAACGCGCAGTGTTTCAGCCCCGATGGCAAGTACATCTGCTTCACTCGCTACGAGGCTTACCGCAGCGAACCGAGAAGACTCTTGATTTATGACCTGCACTTGGGCAGAGAAATCGAGATCGCCGAAATAGCTGGAGGAGTGGGGCCCCGGTGGGCAAACAACCATAACTGGCTGTTCTTTGGCCGCAAAGGCGGTGAGGTGATGTGGCTGGATGTCGACACCGGAGAACTCACATCGATTGGGACCGGGCTAACGAAACAGCTGGGAGGCACGGACTGCAACGATCAATGGCTCTTCGGAGGCGGCAGAGGCCCCGGTGGACGGCAAGGGATGCAAGGCTATCGCCTGGCGATCCGCGCCAACTCAACGCCCGAAATACTCGAGGGCCTGATCGGTATCCAGTGGATCCCCAACCCGGTACACCCGGTCGTGTTCGTTCGCTTCGACCACTACGACGAACCTCAAGGTGATGACTACTACTTGACGAAGGGAACACGCTATTGGTTCGATCTGGACGGCAAAAACGTCAGAATCGGTTCTCCGCAGATTTCGCGCTGCCACCAGTCATGGCTCGGCAACGGGGAATACCACCTCCATAGCGGGAATCCGATGGCTGGCCGGCGGTGGGACGAACCATTCCCCAGCAACTTGCACTTTTTGGCCAATGTCGGTTGCAGCGACATTAGCCCCTGCGGCCGTAGCGGTCGCTGGATTTCGGGCAGCGGAAACTATCATGCATTGCAGGTGGCCGATCGGCGTTCTGGCGATGGACGCAACTACTTGGACGCCGCGCTGTCACTCCTGCATACTTCCGACAACGTCAGTGGTTATGCCGCCAGCTCGGCCCTGCACGACTGCGACGCAAAAGGCAGCCCTGACGGGACCAAGATCGTGTTCGTCTCCAACTACGACCTCAAAAATGGCCCGGTAGGACGAATCACCGACGCCGTAACGGAAGATCGAATTGTGGTCGATTCGACGGAAGGATTCCCGGATCAGGGCAGCCTATCCACCGCTCCGGATGAGGTGATTTCCTACCGGCGAAAGACAGCGACCAGTTTTGAAGGACTGACTCGCAGGCGTTTCCTTACACGTGGGTTCGGTACCCAAGGATACGCGAAGCTCCGTG
>CAZURK010000282.1:0-20373 GCA_964623055.1 uncultured Pirellulaceae bacterium | reverse complement strand
TATCCGTATTGGACGTCGGACACGGCACCAGCGAGATTGACTCGCAGCGAATCAACGACAGGATGATCGGTTCCACCGACGTTGACTGTGTACTCGGCGGGTGTCTTGTCGATACGCTGCGTATGGCTGCGCTGGACAAGCGTCCGGTCCGGCTGTGCCTCGCTCCACGTAAAGGTCACCTCCAGCGGTCGAGCGCCCGGGGCTACCGGCCGATGGTTGGCCTCTATGCGCAGGCTGTAGATGCTGCAAGCGTTCGAGCCCGCTTGTCTGGCGTTCAGGCTGTACCTCATCAGCACCGATCGGGTGCCTGCTGGAACCGCATTGACTGTCTCGTAGTGGATCACGTCCCACGGCGGTTCGGTCTCCGTGAGACGGTATGTCTCCGTCCAGGTCTGTCCGTTGTCGAAGGAGTGCGACAGCCAGATGTTGGCTTCCGGCGCCCGATTATAGAAACGGCCGCCGTATGTGATGCTTGTGATGTCTCGCGGAGCGTCCATGCGGTAGACCACATAGGCTCCCTTGTTGGGTTCGGCCGCGTGCATCACTCCCTGGTAGCCCGGATGATCGTCTCGCGTGGCGGTGTTGTGCTCCTCGACCACGTACGGTTTGTACCGTCCCGCCTGCAACTCGGGCCAGAAGACGATGGAATCGGTTTGATCGCCTAGTCCGATGTGGATTGTGTTCTTGCCGAGCCGCAATTGGGGCTGCGTCTTGCTGTTCAGCATCGTGGTCGTCTCAATCTTCAGATCCTTCAACACCAACTGGTCGACTGACCCCGATGCCTTCAAGATGACCTTGACCAGTATCTCATACGCGCCGTTCACCTCTTCCAGCAGATCCACATCGGCCAACACGTCGCCCGTTTCGTCAGCCGTCCAGACATCACGCCAAGTCATTCCGTTCGTCGTGCTAGTCGAGATCTGAGCGAAATCGCGCTCGGACTTTCGGGCCAATTTGGCATGGATCTTCTGGCTGGTTGCGACGTTGGCCGAGTTAATCTTGAAAACGACTTCTGCGGGCGTTTTCGGTTCGGCCGGCTGCAGCCCGCCGGAGGCAAGGACGCGGACGTTGGATGCGTGGGCGATTGAACGCTTGAATTCCTCGGGCGCAAGACGAGGCTCGAACGTCCACACGCCGTTCCCGCGGATGCGATAACGTTCGTTCACTGATTCCGGGTCCTTACCTCGGTTGGGCACGAAGTACTCCGGTCCCTTTCCAAGGCTTCGATAGTAACGTGTGTAGGTTTCCCCCTCGCGCAAGTTCAGAATGAACCGGTGTCCCCAGTCCCAGTTGTGGTAGTAGTAGCGGTGTTTCAAACCGGATGGCTTGAAACAACGGTACTCCTGTGCCAGGTCCCGCGGGCAGTCGGCGCCGGTCAAGAATCCGTTGTGACTGGTCGCGTTCAAACAGTGGTACTTAGCGATATGCCCCGGTTCGACCTTTCCGCCTGACGCGTCACACGCCCCCTCCTTGCCCACGTCTTCGACGCCGGCTATGGTCACGCCATCGCACAGGGTGTAGATCGCCGACATCGAATTGTCGTAGATGTGCCAACGGTCTTCATAGAAACACTCGGAAACCGTGTGCAGCGAAATGTCCCAGAATCGGACGTCCATCCCCATGTGATGCCAGATCGCGCAGTTCGAACCGGCGATCGTGCTGCACATCATGTATCCGTAGTCGTTGAATTGCCGGATAGGGTCAGTCAGTTCCTGACCGTGCAGGATCATGGGCGACGTCTGACGGCGAGCGATGTGGTTCCAATAGAACATGGCCCAGCATTTTTCCGCAGGAGTAGACCACTGCGAAGTGGCGCTATAGATCATGCTGCCCATGTCGGAGTAGTCGGGGTTGGCGTCCGTGGCGACCTTGATGTTGCAGACCTGTGCCGCGGCTTGGGCCGTCAGGCACATCGCAAACGCCAACACGACGAAACACAATCGTGGCTGTCTTCGAAGGATTCTGCGCATTTCCACACTCCAAATCACAGGGTTCGCTGCTCGCGGACTCGACCGCCGCAATGGGCAACGTCCTTGACTGTAGATTGTATCTGTTCAGGACGCATAATGCTCGCTGAAGCGACGCTTTGTCCAAACGAAAAGGCGATCCGAGGCGGATCAAGGTTTGTATCCGGCGCATCGGGTGCGCATAATTTGCAGATGATCGTCTGTGTGAATTAGATAGATGCCGAGGTTCAGTTCGGAATCGGTCTTTGGATTCAAGGAGATGCTGCTATGAACCGCGTTGCTCGACTGACTGCTGTATCCTTTTGCCTTGCCGCGACCTCGGTCGTGTACGCACAAGATGCCGCCGACAAGGGCGCTAAGGACGCCAAGAAAGACCGCAAGCCCGACGTCATTTTCGTCCCAACGCCGCACGAGGTGGTCGACAAGATGCTGGAAGTCGCAGAAGTGCAGAAGACCGATCTTCTGTATGACCTCGGATGCGGTGACGGGCGAATCATAGTTGCCGCTGCAAAGAAATACGGATGTCATGCCGTCGGTTACGACATTGATCCGAAACGAATCAAGGAGTCTCTGGAGAACGTCAAGAAGAACCAGGTCGAAGATTTGGTGAAGATCAAACGGGAGGACATTTTCACCTTGGACCTCAGTGCTGCGAACGTGATCACGCTTTACCTGCTACCGAAACTGAATGTCAGGTTGATTCCTCAATTGGAGAAGCTCAAACCGGGCTCCAGGATTGTGTCCCACGACTTCCGCATGAGAGGGGTCACCCCGGACAAAACTGTGAAGGTCAAGTCCGATAATGGTGGCGAGCACCAGATCTACGTGTGGACAACGCCGCTGAAGAAAAGCGAGACACTCAAAACGAACGACGGCTGACGCTTTTCGTCGGTCCATCCCCCGTACTGCCGTAAGGAGCGAATTCATGATCAAGCGAACATCGACACTGTCACTCTTGGCCTTTGTTTTGACGTCCTTTGGGTTCGGCGACCGTGGTCAGGCCGCAGAGTTTCTAAGTGGAATCGAGTGGGCCGAACCGGCGGTAGTCGATCCAGGCAAACCGTGCGGAGCCCCCTCAGACGCCGTGGTTCTGTTCGACGGGGCTGACATGTCGCAGTGGACCGGGGCCGAGAAATGGATCGTCGGAGATGGCTGCGTGACCGCAGGCCCCGGCGCTATTCGGAGCATACCCGAGTTTGGCGACTGCCAGGTTCACATCGAGTGGGCCGCAGCCGAGGGCATTAAGGGCGAAGGGCAAGGGCGCAGCAACAGCGGCGTGTTCCTGATGGGCAAGTACGAGGTCCAGGTACTTGATTCGTACGAAAACAAGACCTACTTCGACGGCCAGTGCGGTGCGATCTACAAACAGCACCCGCCTCTGGTAAACGCGTGCCGCAAACCGGGCGAGTGGCAGACGTTTGACATCATCTGGAAGGCGCCTCGTTTCGACAAAGACGGCCAGTTGACCAGCCCTGCGTACATCACTGTGCTGCACAACGGAGTGCTGATCCAGAACCACTTCGAGTTACAGGGCGATACTCCGTACAATCGTCCGCCCAGCTACAAAACGCATCCCGACAAAGGGCCGATCGGCCTGCAATATCACGGCAATCCCGTGCGCTTCCGCAACATCTGGGTCCGCGAGACTCCAGAGCTGGAAAGCAAACGCGTCCACGAACCCAAGATACGCAAATAGGCGGCTCGGATAGCCCGGCTACGAAGTCAAAGGACCCCACCCTTCACGCGTTGAGGCGGGAGGTTGTCCGGGTCACAGAACCAGATCCGCTCCCACTCCTCTTGGAGTTGGCGCAGCGATTCGCTCGTGAAGATAAGTGTATCACTGTGCCCCTGCAGCCGGCTTGGGAATAGAAGCTGTGCCTGTCCATTGGTGGCGTAAGGATCGAATTGAGGAGTGGGCGTGCCCGGCTGACCCGGTTTTGGGGCAACCGGGATTTCTTGCAGCGCGGTGATCACCGGCGTACTAGCCCCGCTCTCGGTCAGCAGGATCAGGTCGTCGGCCGTCAAATCGGCTGCCAACCTGTGTTTTTGAATGTGGCGGATGATGACTTCGTCGTCCACCCCGGCTTCGACCAGGCGGACCACGTCGGCGATTTGCACTGTGGGCAAAGCTGGAGTGGGCGGCCGCCGAAAGCTGGGTGGTGGAACGGCGGACGGCGCACCATACGAGGGTACGGCGGGACTGCCCGGCGCATAGCCATAGCTCGGCGCAGTGGAGGGCGAGGAAGTTGCGGGAACACTCGGCGGGCAACTTGGCGGCGCGACATAGGGAGCCGGAACTCCGGGAATGCTCGGATTGCAGTATGGCGGTGCGGCGGAGGGCGTGGGGCTTGCGGGAACACCCGGCTGGAAACTTGGCGGTGCGCCCGGATACACTGCTGCGACCGGACCCGACGGTGGCGTCGCGGCCACGTGAGGCGTGTTTAGGCCAAGTTGCCACTTGGACCCGCCGTTACCCTTTGCATCACATTCCGTCAATTGCACTAATTCGCTCGGCACATTCATGCTGGCAGTGATCACGGGGCCTTCAACGTCAAACGCCAGGGACCGAATCATATGGCGGATCTCCGGTTGCTGGTCCTCCAGGGACTGCATCTGTACCAATGCCAAAAGCCCTTTGCCGATGCCGTTGAGTTGCTGGGCTGCTGCCTCGTCGCGGCAGACTGCGGACAGACGCATTGCCAAGTCGGCGTCGACTTCCACTTCGAAGTTGAAGGCGTCGATTTGGCCCACAAGATCGTAGGCGATGGGAAGGGAGAGCGAGTTCGTCTGGACGATATCGGCTGTCGGTAGAAACGTCACAGCCACGGCAGCCGAGGGGCTAAGGAGCCTTCGCGCTCGATCGAGATTCTCAGGCAATTTGCCGGAGCCATCGCGTCTCAATACCTCGCGCACCGGTTCGGGATATCCAGCCAATACGATACGATCTTCGACCGTGCAGACGGCCCAAGGTTCTTTGCCGCCCCTCACCCAGACCGTCCTCGGTCCAATCGTCTCGGAAGTCCACGACATGCCGTCGGCTGCGACGTCGTTTTCCGGTTTCTGCACAGGCTGCTTGCAGAAGAAGACTATCACTGCCTTCGACGCTTCACCTTCGGCAACGGTTCGTGCACAAAAAACGATGCGGTCTATCTGCTCCGCCTTCAGTTTGACTGGTGCAAGTTGGTCACTGCAGTCTTTCCAGAAATCGGGATTCGCCCGCAAGAGCTTTCGTCCAACTTCACTTTCCAGCATCGGCGCAACTTTGATCCAACCGAACGCGCGGCAATCATCGGGCAGATATCGAAGAACGGTCTGATCGAGGCGGTGACTGGAACGTTTCTTTGCCCGACTTCGCTTCCCGTCTGCATCCGGGGCCCAACCGAATGCAGCGATCATGACTACGACCGCAATCGTCGTCGCAAGCGACCTGGAAAACTGCGAATTCGCTCCACAATCGAGATATGCACATTTGCCTGAACTCATGTCTATTTCCCTCCTTGAAAAGCAAACCACCAGTCCCAAACGGGTGGTCATTCTATGGCACGCGCCAAGTTGACACCACACCAATTTGTCCTCCAGAATGGTCTCAGAAACCCCAAAAATCGTCTAAGATTCTCTTCCGTGAGTTGTCTAATATGTCGGTGAGGGCGAGAACGCGGCACCTGAAGGAAAGATACTTCGGCTAATGCCACCCACCAGTAACGGGGCTCCAGATTCCCCGGCATTGAGTGACGAGCGGCTCGTGGCCGCCTACCGGGAATCGGGGGATCCGAGTCTCGTTGACGAATTGGTGCGACGACACCTTCCCAGGGTCAACGCGCTGATCTTTCAGATGGTCTTGGATGAATCCGTCGCCGACGACCTCACGCAGGAATCGTTGTTGCGTGCACTGCGCGGTCTGAGCGGTTTTCGCGGGAAATCCACTTTCGCCACCTGGCTGTTTCGAGTTGCGATGAATACCACATACAGCCACCTGAAAAGGCAAAAGAGTTCGCCGGTGAAGTACTGCTCGGATATCCCGGAGCGCGAGTCCAGCCAATCGCGGCCGGACCAAGTGGTGTTGGAAGCGGAGCTTGATGCCGAGATCAAGGCCGCTCTGGCCGAGTTGCCCGATGACCTTCGAGCCGCGGTAGTATTGACCTCTTTGCAGGGGCTGGATGCCAAGGAGGCGGCTGAGATCGCTGGCTGTGCGCCCGGCACGATTTACGCACGCACTCACAATGCCCGAAAGGCCCTCCGCCACCGACTGCAGAAATGGTTGACGCCATGAACGAAAACAAACAGCCGCAAGATCCGGAACTCGATCAGTTACTCGGGCGTTGGGCCGAGCGCCGTCAGGCAGAGAAGAGCTTGGACCAGATGCACGGGCAAATCATGTCGGCCTGGCTGGAAGATGAAACGCAACGCCTTTCCGTCGCTGATTCACCGAGTGTCCTCGTTGCGAGGTCGCGCTACTCGATGCGAGATCGAGGCGTCTGGTTTGCCATAGGCGTAGCGGCTGCGTTGGTACTTACGATCATCGTCTCCTTCGTGTCTGACGGCGACAAAAGCAGTGTGCCGGTACCTCCAACGCCCGATTTCGTCTGGCTGCAGGCGGACCACGTGACAGAAAAGGCGAAGCTTCTGCGAGAGATGGAACGGTTGTTCGAGAACCGACTGGAATGGGTGGCCGAGACGAATGGGCGGGTGCTGTTAGAGATACGGGAAGAAGGTGCGGGCGACACTGGCGCGCCTGCGCGAACCGGCGTGGCGGTGCGGGTTGTTGTTGTTCGGCGTCGCGCTAACCAGCCGCAATGGAGGCCAGTTTGGGCAGTGGACCTGGTGGCCCGTCAAGAGCAAGTGATTCGCTTGACACCAAAATCGGCAGCCTTGCCCCAGGGGGCCGAACTCTTCCTGTGGGCCTACGCCGCCGACGAGCAGATGGTCGCTGTCGATTCCAGCCTGTCGCTTGGCGGACTGCCGGTCGAGTCGACCTTCAGCGGCCTGCAGCAATCGGGGATTCCCACCGTCGTTCATGCAACCGAGCGGAGCGGCGTTCAGTATCAAGTCTACCAAACCGTGGCAATCCTGGATAACGAGGTGTGAACTGTGACGAGACCCATTTCTCGGCTTTGGCCCGTGACTTGTCGGTGCGTTCTGATCGCGATGGTTGTGATTCTGGGTACATTCGCAGCGCACTCTCTTGCCGCCGAGCCGACGGCGGAAATCGTGCCCGTGGAAGGTTGGTCGACATTCTTCAGCGGCGATCAGGTGAAACTCCGTTACCGGCTGCAAAACTCGGAAACGATGAAAGGAAGACTGGCCTGGACCCATTCCGCACAGCGCCGGCCCATAGCCCGTGGCGAGCGGGCTGTGACCGTCGACGAGACAAAGCCCGCGGAGGTCGAGATAGCTCTGCAATTGCCAGAGACCCGCGAAGGAGTCGTTTTCGATACGGATTTGACCGTGCAATTGCTCGATGCCCGTGGCGAAGTCGTCGCCGAACACCAGCGAGTTGTGCGGCTCTTCCCGCGCGATCCGTTTTCCGATCGGCATGAATGGCTCGAAGAATTGAAAATCGTGCTCTACGATCCGCCGGGAGAAACGGCGGACGCGTTTGACGACGCCGAGATCCTTTACAAGACAGCCCGGAGTCTGTCCAACCTCGAAGAGACCAGCGAAGGGATTGTGGTGATCGGCGAGGGCGTGTCGCTGGCCGATCACGCGAACCTACCGGAGGTCATGACGAAAGTTGCAGCCTCCGGCATGCCAGTTCTCTGTTTGGCACCGTCCGATGGTCGCATGGCGTTTCCCGCCGGTGAAGCCGAGCAGCCTACCGCCAACAGCATTTCGCTCCGCCGAGGAGACGTGATCGCCGAGCTTGACAAACGCCTGGATGCCGAGGCTTGGCCGCCGGACGGCAAGTTGGCGGTTACTGGTCTCGAGATGACCAGTTTTCGCGGGCGAGTGCTCCTTTCGGTCGCCGAATCTCCGCAGTCTTGGCCTTGGTTCGAAGTAACGTATCCCGATGGCGGCCGGATGATCGTGTGTGGCTTTGGCGTTATCCGTTGCTGGCAAGCCGGGCCAACGCCGCGTTATTTGCTGGCAAGCGTTTTCGAACAGCTTTCCGAAAGTAGGTCCCGTCTGCCGGACGGGACCTCAGAACAGGAGGGAACGCGGGAAGATTGACTTGGGCAAATTCCGCGGTAGCTACGCTCGCCAGAGCGTGGGCAAACCGACCGGATCCCACGGTCTGGCGACCGCAGCTACAGAAAATGCCGATCTTGTTCTTCTTGAGTTCCTTAAAGACGTCTCGACACCGTTCCAGGTCCCGTCCGGCAGACGGGACCTAGGTTACCTTCGATGGAGGATTTGACCATGCGACGAAATCTGATGTTGTGCTGGACGACCTTGTTCATGCTATTGGCGGCAAGACCGCTCGTGGCGGCAGACACGGTGTACCCCGCGGCGATCCTGCCGTTTGCCGAGCGAGGCGCCGACGTAAAGGACCTCGGTGCTCAAGTGACTGATTTGATGTTCGCCAACCTGGTGGCCGAGCCGCAAATGTACTTGGTCGACCGTGAGGACATGGACAAGATTCTGAAGGAGCTTGAGCTCAACCTGTCCGGACTGGTGAGCCCCGATTCGGCAACTCGTGTCGGCCAGTTGACGGGGGCGAAGATCCTGATCACCGGCTCGGTGCTACAGGTGGACAGTAAGCTGTACCTGGTGGCGAAGATCATCGGCACGGAGACCACGCGCGTTCTCGGCGCCAGCGTCAAAGGTGGCATCAACGACGAATTGGACGGTCTGGTCAAAGAGTTGGCGGGCGAGGTGGCGAAGACGATCGCAGGTCGCGCCAAGGACTTGGTCGCCAAGCCAAAGACGCGCGAAGACCGCCTTGCCGCGCTGAAGAAGGCGATGGCCGGCACAAAGCGACCGGTGTTGAAGATCGACGTCACCGAACGACACGTGACCCAAGCAACCATCGACCCGGCAGCGGAAACGGAGATTATCTTGTTCTGCACCGAACTTGGTTTCGACGTGATCGATCCCGATGAAGGCGACCGCCGTAAGGCCGAGGTGCTGCTGATTGGCGAAGGCTTCAGCGAATTCGCCGCCCGGCACGGCAATCTGGTTTCCGTAAAGGCGCGCCTGGAGTTGAAAGCCGTGGACGCGGCAACCGGCAAGATCCTGGCCATCGACCGGCAGACGGCCGTCGAGGTCGACCTGAGCGAGCAAATCGCGGGCAAAGCCGCCCTCCAAGAAGCCGCCGCCGACATCGCCGAGCGGATGCTGCCCAAGATCGGCGGGCCCAAAGCGGACAAGAAAGCCGCGGCCAAGAAGAAAAAGAAGCGATGATTCTCAAGTTCACTCGGCTCTTCCAAATGACTCTGCCCACACATGATTTTGCTTCGTCCTTTCCAGGCAAAATGATTGTCGGGCAGAATCACCACAGCGAATCGAACTCGCATTGAGTAGAGACGGAAGAGAAGGAGCACGAACCGATGCTCGTCGCTTTGGATGCCACAGTTTTCAACCGTCGGCATTTTTTTCTTGCGGCCGCGATCGCAGGTTGTCTGTTTCCTGTCGCGAGCAACTGGTCCTCGGGCGCCGACGGCGAGCCCATGTTCCAACGATTCGCGATCATGGCCACCGGCGACATCCAGGGCACAGGACTCAGCGACCTCCTGACGGCAAAACTGTCGGTCGTGGAAGGCGTGGAGCTCGTCGAGCGCGAGCAACTTGCCTCCGCGATCAAGGAACAGGAGCTTTCCGCCTGCTTCAACTCGACTGCCGCGCCGCAGCGTTTGAAGCTGGGGCGACTGCTCGAAGCCGACGTGCTGATCCTGCTTTCGAGGACGACACCGGTAAGAGCAGTCGAGCCCAGTGCGGCGAAGCCGTCTGCTGCAGGCACTCGCGTTGCGGACGCTCCACCGGCCGCGACGGCGGGTGCCACCGAATCGAAGGAGAGTTCACTACGGGTGGTGATAAGCGATTGTATCTACGGGGCGCGGTTGCACGTCGATTACTTCCCGTTCGATGTGGACGCTCTGGACGAAGTGGCAAACAAATGCGCCTCTGTAGTCCTGGAAACGCGTCAGCGGTTTGCTGCGGGCGTCGAGCGTTTGATTGGCGTGACGCATTTTCTGTCGAAGAACTTGACGCACGACCACGATCACCTGCAGGCCGGCTACGCCGCTCTCCTGGAAAATTCGCTGAATGTCTTTCCTGGCGTGGGCGTCATCGAGATCGACGAGGCCCGGGCGATTTCCCAAGAATTGAGTCTGAGTGGTGGAGAATTGAAACGGACGGCAGTTCCCGTCTTTGTCCAGGGCGAATTCAAGATAACCCATGCGGATGGCCGCGAGCCTGCGGTTTGGCTTTCTGTCCGTCTGACAGAAGCGAATCGCGCTGGACGGCAGTTCGAGCGTGACGCGTTGACAGAGGCTCAGGTAGTGGACCTGCTGACCGGCGAACTTCCTCGGCAGGTTCTGGAGATGTCCAACGAGCTGTCCACCGAGATCTTCTCGCGGCCGCAACTGAAACGTCTGTTGACTGCACGGGCCGATGCGTTCTCTTCGGCGGGCGCCTACGAAGACGGAACCGCCATGCGCGAGGCGGCCTTGTTGTTGGGCCTGGACGACCTCCCGCAACGAATTCGATTGATCCGCGATTACGACCGATGGCAGATGGCTTGTGACCGCGAGAACACCGACAGAATGTTGGCTGCCAATCGGCAACGGATGTTGGGCGGCACCCCCGAAGATCATGCAGAAACGTGGGCTCGGACCCATGCGGAACGTATGGCGCGATTTCGCATGACGGTGCCGCACGTCGAGTACCTGATGCGCAGACGCCGTGTGAACCCGCGGGAAGCGACCGAGTTGGTGTCGGGGACAGTCTCCAGCATGAAACTGGCGGCCCTCACCGTGGAAAGAGCGCACGGATCGGAGGACAAACAGGCGTTGGAGGAGTTCTTCTGGCGCGTCTGTCCATTGTTCCCGCAGTTGGATTCCGCGCTGCGTGACGGCACGTTGCACGCCGCTTTGCAGAGGAACAGTGGCAAAGACGCCTGGTCAGCCGAGCGACAGCGTCAAAATTGGACGAAATTCGCCATCACCTTCCTTGTCGAACTGGCCCCGCGCTGTACCTCGGTCGGTCTGCCCCCCTCGCATCGCGACTACAGCCGTACACTGGGACATCTTCACCGGTTCCTGACCGAGCTCCCCCAGAACGAACTGCCGATCCCAGCCATGGCACGAGTGTCGATGGAGTCGATGAACTCGCTCATCGCGGCTGGAAATCTCAAAAGTGATCAGGTGCGTGGCTTTCTTGAGCAACTTCGGCAAACGAAATCTCCATGGAACGCATTCTATGCTCGCTGCGGGCTGCTGGCGCTGAGGGTTCACGGACAAAACGCGAGCGGTGCGGAACTGCGGGCCGAGCTGGCCGAGTTATTGGCGATAGTCGATCGAATCGACGCGGAGCGTCCGGAAGACCGTCTGGTGGCATGGGCATACCGGCGCGCGTTGGAACGCCTGCAGGCGGAGATCGCCCCCGGGCGCGTCGTTTCGTCGCGAGTGGACTTGCCGTGTCCCGACAATCCGATTCCCGCCCCAGACCCATCGCCGCCAATATCGTTCACCCCCACCGGCATTCCCGCTCCTTGGAGAGGCTGGGCCCGCTGCGGTGATTCCCTGGACCTGATGTGGTCCTTTGACGGCGTTGACGTGATGCGTGGAAAAGGAGCGGCGCAACGCGTGTTTCAACTCGATGCGAAACAACGGGGTTTCACGGCCGAGGACATGGTCTATTCAGCCCACTGGGACGGCCAGAACATCTGGATCGCTACGATGAAGTCGGGGGTGATCGTCGTATCGCCCACCGGCAGAACTCTGGCGAGAGTTCACCAACAACAGGGACTACCGCCGTACAACGCCGAGCAACTGCCGCTGCATCTTCACGGGTACCTGGCTGGCGCGATGTCCCACACGGGCCCACTGCGCCTGCAGCCGGTGGCGCCGGGAAAATGCCTTGCTGCCGGCCGGTTTGGGCCGCATCGCCGTCTTTGGTTTGCCATGATTTCAAAAGGCGAAGATGGTGAATACGGCGTGGACGTATTCCATCAAGCCACCAGAATCGTCAAACAGCCGACCGAGACCGACATCGCCGATCCGACCGTCGTCTTTCCGCTCCACTGGACCGCGTTGTACTCCGACCCTAACAACCCCAATCGGCGATGGTGGCTGTTTGCGCGCACGATTGGCCGAGCGTCAGTGGAACGACCCGCGCTGGCTATCGAGCTGGACACGTGCATCGTTTCGCTCTTTCCGTCACGTTTTCCGCCGGCGTACAGCGGACTCTGGCCCAGACTCCAAGTGGGCCGAAGCCTGCTGTTGTCCAGCGCCACCAAGATTGTGGTCGTGACACCGTCAGGCGAGGGCGATCCTCCGCGTGAATGGGTTGCGAAGACGATCCTGGACCATTCCGGCTCGCCGCCGGACCAAAGACAACGGATCGTGTTTGCCCATGACCGCGTGGTGTACAACCCCGGCTACTATTGGCGTCGCATTCGGAGGAATGGCCTCGCGCTCGATGTCATCAACGACGTCCCTACGGCGCTGAAGCATCGCTTCGAGTTCTATGCCTCGTCAACCCACTATGGCGTCGTCGCGTGGAACCGCAGCGACCAACTCTACCAAGTATCGTTCGAGCGGCCGGAGAACACGGATCTGGCCACTCGATATCCCTTCGTCCCCGCCGCCCAGCGCGAGCGTCATCACCAAGCCATTCTGGCGATCCGAAAGCTCGGCGGCAGTGTGGGAACTCGATGGGGAGTGGCACCATACCAGTATCAGCGCCCGGAAGAACCGCGTTGGCGTACACTCGTCTATTTGCCGGCAGATTGGGCGGGAGGCGACGCGGGGCTGGCCCACCTCGATGATTTGCACAACCTGAACGAGCTCTATCTGGTCGAAGCGGACATCAGCGACCAGGGGCTTCGTTACGTCGGTCAACTTAGGGACCTGGAGTCCTTGCACCTGGTTTCCCCGAAAGCCACCGATAGCGGAATCGCTCATTTGCAGTCACTTCCTAAGCTGACCTACTGCCGGCTGCAAGGCACGCCGGATGGCAGCGAACTGGACGACGGGGTGTTACAGCACCTGAACAAGCTCCCGCGGTTGATCGCGCTAGCACTTGTCGGACGCGGCTTTACCGACGCCGGTCTGGCACATCTGCAGGATCGGCGGACCGTGCGGGAACTCCTGTTGCACGACACGAGCATCACACCTGCTGGGATTGCTGTACTCAAAGAGACAAAACCTTGGCTGAGAGTCTCTGAGAGGATCCCCAATTGAGATGCCGAAGCAGCTTGAAGAAGACCTGAGGAACAGACAATGACACGTTGTTTTTCGATGCCGATCGTCATCGGTTGGATCGTCCTGGCGTGGCCCGGGGTCGCTTGCTGCGACGAGAACCGGGCGAAGCCTCGTTTGGCAATTCTGGTCGGCGACAAGACTGATGATCCGATGATGCTGCAAGCGTTGTTGGAAGCCGAGGCGTTTCGCGCGTGGACGGGGCAACTGGTCGAGCGAAAGCAACTCGACCGGGTGCTCCGCGAGCAGCAATTCGGCGCCGCGCTCGATCCAAACGATCGGCTGCAATTGGGTCGTGTGCTCGGTGCCGATTACCTGCTGATTGTTCGGCGCGATGCGGGGCAGGTTTGCTGCCTGGTGAATCGTTTTCCCGATGCTACTGTGATCACGGAATTCCGGGTGCTGCCAGCGTCACCGGATGGTCTGGCCAAGCGGATCGCGGTGCGGGCGTTTCGAGCGATAAACACCGACGCACGGGGCAACGGCGAAGACAAGCTATACGTGTCAATCGGATCGTTCTTGTACGACGATCCCTTCGAGCGTTACGCGACGTTCAGCGATGAATTGCACGAGCGGCTGCGGAAGCAGATCGCGACGGATCCGCGTCTGGTTATCGCAGAACGGTTCTATCCGTCACACATGCTCCGCGAGTTTCAACTTAGCCGGGGCGGACTGACGCAAACAGTTGCCGCCAGCCTAGCCGCGCCGCCGTCCGACGTTTTGATCGTGGGACAATTCGAACCGTCGCGCGTTCAACCGTTGGACGGCAAATCGGTCGAGCTGTCATTCGTCGTTCGGCTGCTCTCTCCCACGGCCTTGTTCCCGGCGAAGGAGTTGCGATTCGCGACCAGCGGCCCGGATGCCGAGCAAGCGGCCGAGAACATCGGACCGGCGTCGCGCCGGATCGTCGAATCGCTGGCGGACAAGCCGCTGCGACGGACTGGAGACGGTCAGTCCGAGGGTGACGAGTTCCTGGCGCTCAAACAGCAGGCGCTTCGTCTGTTGCCGTTCCCGCCGAAAGAGGACGGCAATTTTCATTCTAACCGCTCGTACCGCGGCAGTTCGCAGATCGGCAGCAAGCCGTACATCCAGCAGCGGGCCTTGCGGGCGGTGGAAAACGCGATGCTGTTCCGCGGCGACGATACCCAGTTGCTGGTCTGCGCCGGAGTGCTGTTGCAGGGACTGTCCAACACGGTGCGGTGGCGCGAAGGGCGGGATCGCGGGAATGCCAAACCGGGGCCGCAGGAGCGTGCGTTGCTGGAAGCCGGTTTCGACTATCTGGAAAACGCCTTGCTGCTGGAGTCGAACGAGAACACGCGCGGCGTTTGCTACGAGGCGATCACCCGGCGCGATCGGCCGCTACTGCCGGATCGCGTCGTGGCCATGGCGGGACGCATGGTTCGTGAAGGGACCGAGGGCGGTTGGTATCCGCACCAAGTGAAGTGGGCCTGGATCTGGCTGGTCCGCCTGGCTCCCGATGTGGAGACCAAGATCGGACATATCCAGCAGGCGGCAGATCAGAACGTCGAGCCTGATACGCTACTCAATCTGTTGGAGACCATCGACGCCCGACTTCTGGAACATCCGGAAGACAAGGGCGTCGCCGTACAGGCCGTCAGGCTGGCAGACGATCTGGTCCGACGCGATTCGGCCTTTCACCAGGCGTTGGGGCACTATCTGCGTTCACGGGTCGATTATTGTGCCGACCGGCGCGATCTCCGTTGGGTGCCCCATGCTCGCCGGGCGGTCGACTTGATTCCCGCTATGTTCGCGGAGCACGGTCAGGCATTTGTCGAGTGCAACCTGTCGTACCGTCTGTACAGCATGCTGAGCGCCCTGCCGGGCATTAGTGGTCGCGCCGAATTGACGGGCGAGACGCTCGACCTGTTCGAGACTTATGCGACGAAGCAGACGGAGATCGGCAACTACCGTTCGTCGAGCCTCGCGCAAGGGATGCTGCTATTGCTGCCGGCCATGTCAAAGCAGGGACGTCATGAGGCCGCTTCGCGGCTGCTGTCTCCCCTGCTGGAGCATTACACGCACGGCGGGTCGGCGGACTTCGAGCGGATGCGACTGGCCCGTTGGCAAGACCACTTGCGTCAGGCGATCGCTCCTGGACCTCGGTTGGCGCGCGACTATGTTTCGAGAATTTCACTTCCCACCACCAGTCGCAAGACGCGAGTCAAGAAGCTGGTGCATGCTCGGGGCCACGTCTGGGCGCTGCGGTGCGACTACTCGTTGCAGGACCAGCTTGGAGAACTGTTTTCTTTGCCGGCTGGCACCACCGAGGCTGCGCGCGTAACCGGCGTCGACGGCGTGGTGACGGACATCGCCGCTTCGTCGGATCAACTCGCGGTGGCCACTATTGATCGGGGCTTGTTTCTCTTGAACGGCACGTCGGGCAACGCCCGTCATCTGGAGCCGGACAACTCGCCGCTGCCCTCCGAGCGAATCCGTACGCTCGCCTCGGATGGCCGCTGCTTCTACCTCGGACTTTTCGGCAAACAGTTCTATCACGTTTATCAACTGCACCCGCAGGAGAATACGCTCCGCGACATGGAGTCGAAGATCAGTTACCACGCCTACTACCAGACCAGGTACAGCCAAGCCGAGAAGCGGTTGGTGGTGCAGACCTGGGACGAGCGGTCTTTCGACGATCGCGGCCAAACGCTGTGGCTCCGGCGGAAACCGCACCAGGACGCAGTGCACGTGACCACCGTCACGGACGACACCGGGCAGAAGCTGTTCGAACACGAAGGAATCGAGTTGAACTACGTCTACGATTTCATTCGCTGGCACGACAAGCTGGTCTTCGCCACGGGCAACGGTCTGTACGTGGTTAGGCCTGAAGACGGCCAACTGCGTTGTGTGATGAACGAATTGGAGCTGGAGTTCTTCAGCCTCTGCGGCGTCGGCAAGCGTCTATACGTTGGGACAAATCAGGGACTGTTCTGCATCAGCAATCGGTTGTTGGACGATGTCGGCCCGTCACCTTGAGGCGAACCATGCGACATCGGCTCACAGAGAGTGGCACGCCCCCGCTGAGCGAAAGAATGAAGGACGGCTGATGAGAAAGCACGTTCGTTTCGCATTTCGGATACTCACAGGCGTGTGCCGGACACTGGCCATTTGCTTACTCGCTGGCTGGGCCGTTCTCCCTCAATCGCTGGCTGCAGAGGCAGAAAAGCAAGATCGCAGACCCCGTCTCGCGCTCTGCTCGTCGGGAGGCGAAAAGGCGGGAGCGATTGCGGCGTTGATCGAGGTCGAGTTGTCCCAGCGGGACGACGTTGTGCTGCTCGATCGAGAGCATGTGATCAAGGTCTTGGCGGAACGCCAACTTCAGTTGAAAGGACTGTTGTCTGCAGAGGATGCGTTGAAGGTCGGGCAGTTGCTGAAGTGCGACGTTTTGGCGGAATTGCATCACGACGAGGCAACTCAGGATAATGCCGAAGTCACGTCGCTGGTCGCCTTCGATTCGGTGACCGGCGTGCGGTTGTACGACGGCGCGCTGCCTGTCCAGGGGGACCTTGACGAACGTGCGGCTGCGGCTTCCAAAGCACTGGCGATGGGACTGGCAAAATGGCAAGGGGGCGGCACAGTGCCAGAATGCCGTACGCTTTCCTTTGTCAGCATCCGTCAACTTGACTTGTCTGAAGATTTGAGCCATGCGTCAGAGACGGTTGGGCTGTTGCTCGAGCGGCGGTTAGTGAATTTGCCGGGCGTCGCCATCCTCGAACGCGAACGGCTCGATCTGATCAAGAGGGAATCCAAGCTGACCGGGCTCCGGCGTGACCGTTTGCTGGCATCTTCTGTGCTCGTTGATCTGGACTTGCTACGTGGCCAGCAGAATGGCAGCCTCCAGGCAAATGCTGTGCTGACCGATGGTGCGGGCGGAGAAATCGGCACCCTGCATGCCGTCGGCCGCGCGGAAGATCTTGACGGCTTGGTCAACGACCTGGCTGGCGCGATCTTCGATAAGCTGAAGCTGACTTCAACAGAAGGGCCAACCGTCGTTCCCGGAGTGGAAGCCGACCGCTTCCTGGCCGAGGCATTGCGTTTGGAACTGCGCGGACGCAAAGACGAAGCGGCCATCTCCGAAGAAGCCGCAACCATGCTCGCGGAAGTCGCACTGGCCAGAACGCCGTGGAGTGTCCCTGTCCAAAAGGTCATATGCCGTTTGTTGCGACGACAAACAACGCGTGCATCCAGCACGGATAAGGCACTGGCTCTGTTGGAGCAGCACATCGAATACGCTGATCGCTGGGATTACGGCGAGGATACGCGGTGGTTTACTAGCGGTTTCGCCACGCAGTTGCACCAGACGCTCCGACGGCTTGGACCAGGCGCGAACTCAGAGCGAGTGCGACAACTCCGTGACCGCTTTGGCAGATGGTGCCAGCGCATGGCCGAACAGGACCCTGCGTGCGTTGATGGATTGGTTTGCGTCGAGACGTGGTCCACCTCGGCGGGGCAAATGCTCGAAGACGTCCGGCGATACTTGTACACGCTACCCGTCGGCTTGGGCCTCGCTCGCTATTCGAAGGCGTCCGACTACATGCCTGTGCCGCATCAAGATTATCTCTATCGGCCCCTACACTTCTCGTCAGCCGAAAGAAAGGAACTCCTTGCGCTCTACGAAGGATGGGGGCAAGGCAGCGTGACGATTCCGGACGAATCAGACCTGGAAGCGTCCTTGTCCCGACGGCTTGATCTCTTTCGACGGATGCAGAGTTACGTTTGTGCGGCCATGCTGGTTCATCGCTTCCCCGGTGAGTTTGAGAACGCCCCGACACGCGTCGAGCACTATCTTCATCAGGCTGCCGAGATCGTCTTGGAGGATCCGACGCTCTCGGGCCGCTTCGTAAACATGTGCGACGCCCGCGGCCCCAAGCCGCCACCGATCTACAAGCCGCTGCCCCGAGAGAGCATCACCGGCGAGGTGCTTTGGTTGGTCGACGTCCTCGATGGCCGGCGGATTGCATGTCCTACGCTCTTTGAATACTTGGACGAACACCACGCCGATCATGCGGACCATCCGGGGGCGTACCTGGAGAAGGCGTGGACGCAACTCGATTCACCCGACTACGTCCCTCCCCGCGGCGATGTGTTGCAGCCGCGTTTTCCCGAGGAGTTCGTCGAGCGGGTCGAATACACCTTCCGATCCCGCTACGGCCGCGATCTTGCACAGGTGCAGCCAGCCGATATCGAGGGAGCGGAACTGTCGTCGATCGAGAGGCTGTTCGAGTTTGAAGGCGTGCCCGGAATATCGAGTATTGAATCGGCGGAACTGGCCGGCGATTGGGTGTACCTTTTGTGTCTCCATCCGAATCCGCGGTCGTACGAAATGCGCCGTGTCAACGTCCAATCGGGGGCGAAGCAGTCCATGGGCGAGATCGTGACGGATCTCGCGTTTCGGGCTCGAACAGGAAACGAAATCACGGTCGGCAAAAGCGCCGTTCATGTGCCGACGTCGGGAGGCCTGATCAGCTTCCGGCTGGATGAAGGGGAGGTGCGCGCGATCACTGCCGACGACGGATTGTCTGCACCTCGCGTGACGGCCTGTCTGGAAGTGGCGGGAAAGCTGTATCTGGGGTGCAGGGGCTCGGAAGAAGGCTATCTGGTTTGCTGCAACGTGGACGGCAAGGACGTCGAGGTCCTCGCTTGCAGCGGCAGAAAGGAGACGCGATCGGAGTTGGACGACTGCCCACCCTATACGATTGAATCCATCGTTCACGATGAATCCAGAGCACGGCTGTTCATTGTCGCCATGTTCATCGAACAGGGTGCGAGTTCGCATCCGTGGCTGTGGGCATACGATCTGAAGACGGGCAAACTCAGTAACGTACACAATCAGCCCTATCATCCCCTTCAGCTCAGACGAATGCCCGACGGCAGATATGCGTTGCACGTAGCAGATATGCATCACGTCCGAAAAGCAACGCGCAGCCTGCCGGACGGGAGAAAGGTGACCGTGACAGTCCGCGCGCCGTCATTGCAGGGTGCGCGCGGTTACGCGCAGTGGGACCCCGGCACGTTCGGAGACTCGCCGCTTGAAGACCTGAAAGAACACGTCGTGCCGCTCATGGGCAACATCGATCCCGACAACTTGAAGACCCGTTACCGTGTACCGACATTCTGCGGGCCGTACCACGTGATGCCCGGTACGGCCGGCAGCATGGCGCTCTTGACCGAGAGATACCTGGTCTCGTCCGGCGTTCGCCGAACACCTTTCGCCTTGGACCCGCCTGGCGAGCGACGGATGAAGATGGCACAGGCAGGCTTCGGCAAGCAATGGCAACTGATTCCACGCGGCGACGTGGCCGACGAAGTGAGGAAACTGCCGGTTCTCGATGACGAGGCACCCTTCGTGGTGCGAATCCATGAGGACAGGATCGTGGCCTGTACGCAAGGGGGCCTGTGGCTCCTGAAACCGAACCTGCCGCCGGCGGATACGGCGATTGCAGGAGGCGATGCGGGGGCTGGAATTGCACGAGAGGAACAGGACACCGAAACGCGAGCCCCAGCAGCCGGCGAGCCCACAGGCCGGCTGGTCGTCAAGGCGCCGCTGGGCGCAACGGTCCGTGTAGACGGCGACGAGGGCTACAGAATATGGAGGGACGGGCGTTTGAAGTGGAATGATCTGCCGGTCGGCGAGCATACGATTGATGTCGAATTCCTCGGCCAGACATTCCAACACGCTGTAGAGATCCGTGACGGGCAAGTTTGCAGTGTGACCGCAACCTTTGGAGAGGAGAAAGCGAGGAAACGGACGCTTCATCTTGGCGATGGCTGCGAAATGGAATTGGTCTGGATTCCGAAACAGCAGGCCGGGCCAAAAGTCGACCCGACAAGGTTTGTGTATGAAGGGTTCTGGATGGGAAGGTACGAGGTGACGCAGGAGCAATACCAGCGTGTGATGGGAAAGAATCCGAGCGCCTACTACGATGCGCAGCATCCCGTGGACAGCGTCGGCTTGAACGAAGCCAGAGCCTTCTGCAAACGTCTCATGAATCAGTGCGCGGGCGAGTTGAACGGCTGGGTGGTGC
>CAZURK010000281.1:0-20517 GCA_964623055.1 uncultured Pirellulaceae bacterium | reverse complement strand
TGCGCGTCTACTGGAGTCGAATCGTCAGGCCGGCTACTCGGAGTCCCACGTTACCGACACGATTAAACGCCTGTTCGGAGCCACGCAAGTGCTCTACTTGGAGCCATTGCACGACGAGCCCACCGGCCATGTCGATTGGTTTGCCGCATTCACGTCGACCGATACGGTTGTTATTGGCGACTATCGAAACGCGGATCCCCTCAACGCGCGCCTCCTGGATCAGCATGCAGAGCGGCTCGCGGCCGTGATGACGGCGAACGGGCCACTGAAGGTCGTGCGCGTTCCGATGCCTTCGCGTGGCGAGCAGTACTTCGGCGGTACCTACACGAACGTCGTCTTCGCCAACGGCGTGCTATTGGTGCCAAGCTATGCGGAAGTCGCCTCCGCACTGGAACGCGAAGCCTTCGAAGTATTTCGGCAACTCCTGCCGGACTGGAGGGTCGTCGGTATCGAGTGCACGAAGCTCGTCGCCAGACACGGCGCACTGCGCTGTGCGGTGGCCAATCTACATCACCTTGTCCCGCCGTCCGACGCGGAGTGAAGTCGTAGCGGGATTCGCAAGAGAGCCGAACGCTTCGAGCCTGCCCGCGCCCGGAATTCCTGCGAATTCCGCTACCATCAGAATCATCTTGGGTGTTCGCCACAGTCGCTGGCGCCAGGTCGTGGGAGAGAGACCTGGCTGGGCTTTCGGTGGCCCTGCCTGTCCGGTAGCATACAGTTCGAGGCAACCAGTTCGATTATGGCCTCGCCGATCACGTCGTTCACGAATGAACATGGACTCAAGTTTGCCGAATTGCGACGGGCACGAAGCCGGCCTTGGCAGGGCCGCTCGCGCTGCCTGTGTGGGTGGAATCCTGTTGTTGGCCTTGGGCGCAAGAGTGTTTCATGCGCACGGCTTACCGCTCAACTACGACGAGTCCGAGCATCTTCGGGTGGCCCGGGAAATCTCCCTCAACCCCAGTTCCTTCAATTTGCCTTTGCGCACCCCGTTGAAGGGGCATCCACCAGGTGTGGTCTACCTTACGGCTTTGGCCGATTGGGCAGGCGGGGGCAATGTCTTTGTGATACGGCTGGTCTTCGTTGCGTTCAGTATGCTGGGCCTGGTTGGTGTGTATGTGCTGGGATTCTCCTTGTTTGGCCCGCGCGTGGCCCTGCTGGCGCTGGCTTTGGCAGCAGTTGACCGAGGTCTGGTGGCATTGTCTCCCGTGTTTCTGGAGTATTCTTCAGTGACCTTCCTTGCCCCCTGGGCCATCCTCTCGATGCACAGATGCCTGGTTGGAGGACGCGCACGAGACTGGCTGTTCGCCGGGTTGTTGTTTGGGTTGGGATATTGGCTATCGACCATCTTCCTGATCATGCTGCTGGCTTTCGCGTTGTGCATTCTGTTGACCGGAAGGGTGCGGGTGCTCAGGTTCCCGCGGACCTACGCCGGACTGGCCGTGATGTTGGCGATCATTTTGCCGACGGTTATTGGCGACCTCGCTTCCGGGTGGATGAATCAACAGCGGAACTTGGCAAAGATAGGCTCGATCGGACTCTCGCCGCGCATGGCACTTCTGTACATTGGCGACCTGTTGATCTGTCTGAAGGATCCTACGTGGATTGTCCACAAGGGAGCCTTCGAGATGTACTTGCCGATCTACGTGCCGTGCGACTGGCTCATGGGATTGGCCTACATGACTCTGACAGCCGTCTCGCTTAGGTATTGGCGAGACGAGCGGATTCGCCTGCTGCTGCTGGTGATCCTGGGATTCCTGCTCCCCGTCACCCTCCTGAACGCCCGAGAATCATGGAACCATTTCACTTCGGCAAACTCGACGGTTTTTGCGACGATCCTACTGAGCGTTTTTGTGCTCGACCGGACATTGGCGCGAATGTGGGGCAAGATCGCTTTTCCCGTCCTGCTGGTCTATTCCAGCGGCGCCTTGCTTGTGTTCTTGAATGGCCCCAAGTGGGGATACTTTTCTCCCGAGTGGGAACGTCGCTACGTCGGGCAGGTTCTCGCTATTCAGCTTCGATCTGACTATGACCCGTCAGGGCTCGACAATAGTCGGGCTGCCGCAGAGATTCGGATACTGACTCGCCAAGCCCTTTTGCAGCACCCCGACAGTGCAGTGGCCTGGTACTTCCACGCGTGCTACGCAACGCCCGCATCCAAGCAGAAAGAGGCCCTGGATCGGGCCCTTGAGCTCGCCCCCAACAACCCGCTGTTCGTTATGAGACAAGCAGGTGCCCTGACCGAAGCTGGTGACTGGAGTAGGGCGAGGGAATTACTTCAAGGATTGCTCGCCGACCACGGGGGGGCGGGCGACGTCCACGCGGCTCTGGCCGAAGTCGAATATGAACTTGGCAACCTCGCCTCCGCCGCCGAGCACGTTCGCCGCGGGCTGGCGCTCCGCCCGCTTGCGCTTGAGCCCTACGGGTTTCTGTTCGACATTCACGAGGCCATGGGTGAACAAGACAAGGCGGGAGCAGCACTGGAGATCTACGCGGCAAGACACCCGGACGGCCGCGTCGCGGCATTCCGGCAACTCGCGGAGAAGTTCCGGCGACGAGCAGCCCGGCCCCGCCGGGCGGCCGATGCCGGCCGCGAATTGCGCGACTACGGCTTGGCCTTCGCGTTGGCTACGCAGGCTTGTCAACTCACGGAACGGAAGGATCCGGAATGCCAGGGCGAACTGGCCATGGTTCATCGCTCATTTGCAGGAGCCCTGGCTAACCGTGGCGACTTCGAACTGGCCATCGAGAACTACCGGAAGGCTTTCGTGGCAAACCCGAGCGACGCCCTCTCCATGTTTGACTTGGCGTCATTGCTGGCCACGTGTCCGGACCAAAGCCTACGCCAGCCCATCGCCGCAATCCGGTTGGCCGAGCAGGGTTGCGAGTTGACGAACCACTCCGATCCAATCGGCCTGATGGTCCTCGCCACAGCCCACGCCGAAGCGGGGCAGTTACCGATGGCAGTCAATCAGTTCCACGAGGCGCTTCGTCTGGCCAAAGCCGATGGCAACTTGGGTCTGGTTGCCGAACTGCAAAAACGGCTCAAGCGATACCAAAACGGTGCCGCGGTAAAGTCTATACCGCTCCCGGCCGTAGACTACACAAGCCCGAAGCGCGAGCGAGGGACATAACCTACTACCTTGCTTGCGATTCGGGCTAGTGTGCGATGTGCCACGGTTGACCGAAAGCGGTACGACCCCAAGCCGGGAGGTGACGGACGTGGCGCATCGAGCCGCGCCAAACAACCGTCTCCTCCCGCGCATCCGCTGTAGACGATCGTTAAGGTCAAGTGGCTTTCTTGGCAGGCAAGGGCGGCGACTCGCGAATGGGCATCCCGGCTTCGTACGCCCCAATCATTCTTTTGATGGCTTCAGCCATAGCCGGGTTGTTCTGTTGTGTGGCGAGGTCCACGGCCTTGCGCGCGGTTTGCACGGCCTCGGCGAATTGTCCCGTCTCGGCGTAGGCGGCGGCCAACGTCCCGAGAATCTCTGGTCTCTTGCCTTCCGAAAGCGCGATCGCGCGTTGGGCTAGTTCAACGGCCTCCGGCCCGTTTCGGGCGGATGCATGGGGGACAGTCGCTAGAAGCAAAGCGGTATCGTTCAGGAGATTCGCGTCCTTCGGACGCGAGCCGAGCAATTCACGGCGTTCGGCAATTGCAGACAGAATGCTGTCACGTGTGGATCGGGCGGCATCGAGGTTCCGGCGGGCAGCATTGTCGTTGGGGTCGATTTCCACGGCTTTCTCGTAAAGGACAATGGCCTCGTCGCCCAGTCCGCGACGGCCCAGAGCCAGACCGAGGCTGTTGTGGGCTCCCGCAAAGTCGGGCTTGATTTCCAATGCCTTTCTGAAATGGGCCATGGCTTCGTCAAGTTGGCCGCACACAGCCAACACGAGACCGAGGTTGTTGTGGGCCATCGCGTGGTCAGGCTGGATTTCCAGGGCCGCTCGGTAATGGGCAATGGCTTCGTCAGCCTGTCTGCGGCGAGCCAGCGTGTTACCGAAGTTATAGTGGGCCATCGCTTCTTTTGGGTCGATTTCCAGGGCCGTTTCGTAATGGTCGATGGCCTCATCGACCTCTCCCAGGGCGTCCAGGGCGGCACCAAGGTTGCTGTGCAACGAAGCACGGGAGGGCATGCTTTGGAGCGCGATTCGCAGGTGCTCGACGGCCACGTCGTGGCGACCCGACTGCATCGCCAGCATGCCGAAGCGGTCATGCAAACGCCAGTCGTCAGGCGTTTTGGCCAATGCCGTTTCGTAAATGCTCCAGGCCGCCTTAGTCGCTTCTGGCGTGGACGCCAGCGATCGAAGTTCGTCCCTTCGCAGACGTGCTGCAGCTTGGCGGACGCTGTGGTCGAACTGATTGGTGAATGGTTCTCTGGACGTGACCTCCACCATGTTGGCAGCTAATGAATACTCGTCCCACGGGCTCAAGCCCAGCAATTCCGCGCATCGCTGCTTCGATGGGACTTCACCTTGCTCGCCATCGGAGGCCAGTTTCGGCAAGGCCGCGCGGACTTGGTTCAAAACGGAGCGGGCGAGCAAATAGTTACCTTCGAAGGTCAAGTGAACGTGCTCATAGAAAGCTTCCCCGCCGGGAATTCCCTTCGAGTCAGGATTGCTTTCCGCAAACGCCTGCTCCGCATCGACAAGACGGACGTCGGCGGTCTCTTGCTCGGCAGCCAACTCACGGATGATCGCATTGATGCGGGAATCGGCGCGGAACCGCAAGACGTCCAGATCGCGCGCTAACGCAAATCGGTCCCGTGCCTCTGCGAAGCGGTTCGCTTTCATCAGACATTGGCCGATGCGGAAGTGGAGTTCCGCGAAGCGGTCGTCGATTTTCGCCGCCGACTTGTACTGTTCGAGCGCTTCCTGCCAGCGCTGGCTTGCATGCAACTCGCCACCAGCCTCGTAGATCGCCTTCCATTTCGTCAGGTCCTCGGGAGTCAGACCGGAGCGGTGCAGCGAAGCAAACGGTGGGCAATCTCGCAGGTTCACGGCCACGGTCGAAAGGATGACCGGGGCACCTGCGCGCCGGGCAGCGCCGCAGATGTCGGCCAGGTTCCGACGATAATTGTAGTAAACGGCAGTCAGTCGAGGATCATCAGCAGCTACGCGGTTTTCCAGGAACATCTCCATGCCGCGCCAATTGTCCGGAGTGCCCTCGTTGCCTCGGAAGTAACCAGCGACGTCGCCGAGGAGTTGCCCGGCTCGCGTCGACTTGACCCAGAGACTGGTCCGAACCATCCTCAGGCTCGGGGACCATTGCTGGAATACGGTTCCCGGCCCGTAGGGCCCAATCACCTCGTTGTTTCCCAAGTAGACGACGAAGAGGTCTGGCTCGCGGGCCGCGCAGTCGCGAGCGATCTCCAGGGTCACGTGCGAGTTGATCGCCGTCATTGCCCCATTGACGACTTCGAATTGCATATCCGCGTACTGCTCGCGCAGCATGACAGCGAGAATCCGGCCGAAGTTGAACGACGGATCGGGAAAGCCCATTGCGGCCGACCCCCCGAGAACAAAGATGCGGACCGAATCGGCGGGCTTGGCCGACAGAGTGCATGGCCGCGAGACGCGAGCCAGCGACCGTGGATAGAACCGCCAACCGAAGCAGTCGTTGGTCGTGTGGGCGCCGCCGCCATCCGCTTCGATGAAGAATCCCGTTGGATAACCATAGCCCCCCAGTCGCAACCCGGCTTCGAGAAGGCCGAAGAACAAGATGGGAGAGAGGAGAAACAGCGACAACCGCAGAAACCATCCTCGCCACCCGCGAAAGCGTCCCTTCTTCCGATTCAACGGGCTGGAAGGCCGTCCAGAATCGCCACCAGCAGCCTCTGCCTCAAGATTTCGCCCCGGCGGTTCCCCAGAATCATTCCGCTGGTCGGACGCGCCGCCAGCCGCTCCGTGGATGTCACGGTGGTCTGTCCGCTTTCTTTTCTTCGATCCTCGCCCCATTCTAATGGCCTACTTCTGGGGAAGAAATAACACCTTCAGACGCCGCAATCTTGGCGCGCATTGTATAGACCTCATCATAGCCGTTTCAAGGAAGTGCTCCGAGGCCCCTGATCACAGCATCGCGAATCGCGCGACCGAGCACCGGATATGCCCTTTGACATCTGGCTGCATCCAAATTCTAATTCAGTACCGATGGGTATCACCCCTCGATAACACCTGAACGACAAAGGTCGAGGGCTTGGCTGGAGGCCCCGGAAAGTCGAACGAATGAAGCAAAAACGCCGTAAGCGACGAAAACCGACGAAAAGCGTCCCCCGTCGCGCCGAGCAAGAAAAGACGCGCGTGTCCCCTATCTCCCGGTCGCGCTACCTGGCACTCGCATTGGTGTCAGTTGCCGTCGCTGTCCCAGCGGCGTGGTGGGGGTATCTTCGCTTCGCATCTTCCGGCGGGCAGAAGAACAAACCTGAGCCAAACGTGGAAAGTGTCGCGGAGACGCCGGTGCTGAGGATACTCTGTCCCTTTGACGGGAGCGTCTTTCCGCCTGACATCGCGCCGACACGATTCCATTGGGAGGACACGACCGATTCAGCGGACCGCTGGACCGTGAAGATCGAATTCGACGGCGACCACGCCCCGATGCACTTCACCAGCGATGTGCCAGAGTGGACTCCGCCGGCCGATGCCTGGGAGCGAATCAAGCAGTGCAGTGTGGAGGCCGAAGCCACGCTGACCATTTGCGGCGTGAACTCGAGGCGTCCGGATGAGGTGCTTACGGAAGACCGAGTATCGGTTCGCACGTCGAAGGACGAAGTTGGCGCTCCAGTATTCTACCGGGAAGTGAACCTGCCGTTCATCGAGGCCGTGAGAGATCCTGGCGCGCATATCCGCTGGCGGTTTGGCTCCATTTCCTCGGGGGAGCAGCCACCCGTGGTTTTGGACAAGATGCCGTTATGCGGGAACTGCCACTCGTTTTCCCGCGACGGGGCCTTGATCGGCATGGACGTGGACTACGGCAGCGACAAAGGGTCCTACATCATCTGCCCGGTATCCCGTGAGATGACCTATGACAGCGATAAGATCATCACCTGGAGCGACTACAAGCGGGAGGATAACGCCGGGACGCTGGGGCTTCTCTCGCAGGTGTCGCCCGATGGCCGGTACGTGATCAGCACCGTCGAGGACCGCTCGGTCTTCGCGGCGATCGACGGCCTGGCTTTCAGCCAGTTGTTCTTTCCGATCCAGGGGATACTGGCGTACTACGATCGCCAGACAAAGACCTTTCATTCTCTGCCTGGCGCCGACGACCATCGCTATGTGCAGAGCAACCCGACGTGGAGCCCGGATGGCAAGTACGTCGTCTTTGCCCGGAGCGAGGCACTGCAATCGGAACGTTTCCGTGAAAAAAAGCGGGGTCTAATCAAAGCGGAGGACGTGTGGGAGTTCTCAGAGGGTGGGAAGACGTTCAAGTTCGATCTCTTCCGCATCCCTTTCAACGACGGCCAGGGCGGCGAACCCGAACCGCTTCTGGGCGCCTCGAACAACGAGATGAGCAACTATTTTCCCAAGTACTCGCCCGACGGCAAGTGGATCGTGTTTTGCAGGGCCGGGAGTTTCATGCTCCTTCAGCCGGACAGTGCGCTGTATATCATCCCTGCAGAGGGCGGTCGCGCGAGACGTTTGGAATGCAATACCAGCCGGATGAACTCGTGGCATAGCTGGTCGCCCAACGGCAAGTGGCTGGTGTTTTCTTCGAAGGTCTTTTCGCCTTACACCCAGCTTTTCCTGACGCACGTCGACGATCAGGGGCGAACCACGCCGCCGGTGGCCCTCTCCCACTTCACGTCGGACAACATGGCCGCCAACATCCCCGAGTTCGTCAACGCGGCCCCGGACGCGATCCATATCATTCGCCAGGAGTTCGTTGACGACGAGTCTTATGTCGAAGTGGGGGAACAGAACATGCACGAGGGCGTGTGTGATTTGGCGGCTCGTGCTTTCCAGAAGGCCCTGGAAATCAATCCTGAGAACATCGAGGCACGTGTTGGCTTGGGCGGCACGTGGATTGCCCTCGGCAAGCTGGACGAAGCCGAAGAACAGCTCACCGAAGCGCTTTCCCGTGATCCCGCGAACGTGAGAGCTCTTTGCCTTCAGGGCGGTCTGTTCGAGAAACAAGACAGATTTCCGGATGCGATGGAGACCTTCCGGCGCGTGCTGCAAATCGATCCGGAGTACGCACAGGCTCATCTAGCGACAGGCAAACTGTTGCTGAAGACGGGGGCAAGGGACGAAGGAACGAAATACCTGCTCGAAGCCGCTCGGCTCGACTCGGATCTCGTCTCCCCGTATGTCGATCTTGGCAACTTGTTTCTGCGAGAAGGTAACACCGATCAGGCGAAAGCCATGTTTCGCCAGGCCCTGGCAAGAGAGCCCGAGTCCGATCCGGCACTGATCAGCCTGGCGATCGCGCTGATCCAGGATCGGGATCATCAGCCGCGCGATATCGAGGAGGCCGTTGAATTGGCCGCGAGGGCGTGCAAGCTAACGAATGACGAAGACGTTCCCGCCCTGATCGTCTTGACCGAGGCCTACGCAGCGGCAGGCCGTGTGCGCGAAGCCGAATCCGCGGCCCGCAGAGCGCTGGACGCCGCCCTGCAAATGGGAAGGCCCGACCTCGCCGCAACGGTCCGCGCCCTGCTTGCGCGGATCCAACAACAGACGGCCCCGCGAAGAGCGCCCTAGCAGCAAGCACTCACACACAATCGTTGTGACGGCATTCGTTTAACGGCAAGCCGAAGGCGCCTGCGAATGCCGGAAACACAGTCGCCTTCGGCTTGCCGTTAAACGCTAAAGGCTTCTCGGTAATGCTGGACTAACTGTTGGCGTGCGCTTAAGAGCTGCGTTACGGTCGAACGAACTCGGGTGGGGCACCTTTCTGAAAAAGCTGCAATCGGCGTCGAAGCTCGTCAGCCAATTCCACATCGCCGGCGGCTTGGGCCAGCGTGATTGCTTCTTCGGTCGCGGCGATCGCCATCTCGTGACGCCCCGCCTGGGCATGGATCCCAGCGGCAACCATCAGCAGGCCGGCGTCCGAGCGCCCGGTCAACTCGCAAGCTCGCTCAACCAAGCGCATGGCCGAATCATCGTCGCGGAACTCCTTCCGGGGACAAGTTGCCAGGAGCACAGCCAGACTGCGCAACGCGGGAACGAAATCGGGGGCCGCACTTAAGGCGTCGCGGTAGTTCTGAATGGCTGCGCCAAAATCACCGCGGTCGGCCAACGAACGTGCGAACAACGTATGGACGGTGGCCAGTCCGCGGACGTATCTGGGATCCTCCCATCTGCTAAGTTCGCAAGCCCGTCGGGCCAACCGGATACCTTCGCGGTAGTCTCGGAACCGCTTGTTCTCTAAGCTCGCAAGCTGAAAGGCGACGACGTGTAGAATCTCTGGATCATCGGGAGCGTTCTGCACCGTGGCACGATAGTGCCGAATAGCCTCGTCAAACAGCCCGGCGTCCACCAGTTGATCTGCCAGACCTCCATGGGCCCGGGCGCTGCTGGGGTCCACCTTCAAACACTGTTCCCACATGGCGCGTTCGTCTCGCCAGGTCTGCACCTGTTGGGCGCTGAACATGTCCAGCGCGAGCAACCCCAGAACCCCTGCCGCAGCGGTCACCCCGGCCGGCAACCGGCGTCCCTTGAGGGCTCCAGCCAGCGACCGCAGGCCCATTGCGACTGCGATAACCAGCCCCGCCAAAGGTAGGTAAAGAAAACGGTCCGCCCGGTGGACGTGGTGCGGCATGACCTGTGAGGTAGGCCCCAAGGCCAGGCAAAACCAAGCCAGGCCGAACAGAATCAGCTTATTCCGTCTGAGCAACCACAGTACCGCGCATGTCACACCTGCTGCGATCCCTCCCAACACAACCTCTGCGTCCAGGAGATCCTCCGGGTGGATACGCGGGTACTCAATCGCCAGTTGCGTCGGAAAGACAAGCGTCTTGAGATTCAGCCAATACGCGTTCAGAACCAGCGCCACTCGTTCAAACGAAAACGCGGCGACCTCGTTGGTCACAAGTGCGCGGTCCGCTCCGAGCATTTTGACCACGATCGTCACCGCACCGATCACCCATAGCGCAAACGTGGCGTACAGGATCCTCCACAACTTGGGGTTGGTCAGCGTCAGCAGATCCCAGCTCACGATCAACATGGGAATGACCGCCGCCACGGCGTTGCTCATGCAGGCCACCGCACAACAAAAGGCCGCCGATGCGTGACAGGCGACCGCCGCCGGGGTCCTGCCGCCCCTTTCGCTCAGGCGACGGCCGGCGAGATGGAAATGGAAACAACCCAAGGCCCCCAGCGTCATCAACAGTTCCTCGCGCCCCGGCACCCACGCCACCGGCTCCACCACCACCGGATGAACGGCAAACACCCCGGCGGCGAACGTCGCCACGCACACGTCCCACCACGCGGGTGGCCGATCGGCCAAGTCGCGTTGCCGAAACAATCGAAGCACCAGCCAGAATACCAGCATCACGTTCGCCAAATGGATCAGCCCGTTGGTAAACTTGAAGCCTCCTGCATGAAGCCCCCAAAGCTGACAATCCAGTGCATAGGTCAACGTGCGGACAGGGTAGTAGCTGGTCACGCAACGCGAAGTGAAAATGTGTTGCAGATTCTCGACCGTCAAACGCTGAAGTTGAGGATTCTCGATCAACTGCAGGCGCGCGTCGTATTGGACGAACTGAAACCTCACAATCGGCCAGAAAACCGCCGTGACCAGGTAGGTCAGAGCCAAGGCAGCCAAAACGATCGGCCAGCGGCGCTGTCCAGGTTCACGCATCATTCCTTCGCCCTCGGGTCGATAACAGTCTCGGACGCGTCGCACAGGCTCCAGCGTCCAGACTGTGTCCTCATATCGTAGTCAGGACCCCTGCGACTGTACATCGCCGTCGAGAACGCCCCGCATCGAGATTTGCCGTAGTTGTGTAAAGTCAGGTTTTAGCGAGCGAGCGGCTTGCTCGGACTCGACGACGAGAAACTTGTCGAACCTCGATTTGCCAACGAAATTGGGCAGGATGCCGAGGGCATCGAGAAGTCCCGCTGGTGGTTCTGCTTCCTGTGCCGGTGTAGCAGGGAAATCGAGTTCGATGAAATTGCCGTGCCTCGACGCCGTAAGGACACCGCTCTTCGTGTGAAAGTGGATCGGCTGCTCCTCGTTCACAACGCCCTCGGCCCAGAGAACGTGAGCCGACGCCAGCGTTGCGTGACCGCATAGATCGACTTCGGTTTTTGGTGTGAACCAGCGAAGCTGGTATCCGTCGTCCCGTTCAAGAAGGTACGCCGTCTCCGACAGATTCATTTCTGCCGCCACCGTCTGCATCCAGTGGTCGTCTTTCGGCTCGGGCAAAAGGCACACGGCGGCGGGATTGCCCAAAAAGGGGCGATCTGTGAATGCATCGACTTGGAACAGCGGGATTTCCATATCAAATCCTCGTTGAGGGTTTAGCCAGCCGCAACATCCATCATACTAATGGTTTGAGGCACGCCTGGATACAATCTCGACACGAAGGGTAGCATCCTGGTTCGTGCCCGGAGTCCCCGCATCCTACCCCACGCACGGAGCCAACGATTCAGATGACAGCCCTTTTGATGCTCATCCTCAATCCCGTCGTCGGCCAAGGCAGCCCAAACATCCGAGGTGTTAACGCTTCTCAAGGATCATGGAATCAACGTCTCCGTACTGCTCGTGGACTTCGAGTCCGGCGCTTACTTGCGGAACACTGGCGACCAGGAAGAGGCTGTTCGGGAACAGGCAGCGATGGCAAGGAGATGCCCACGGTGCGTCGAGTCATTCACGGAGGAGGCCCTGTCAACTCTTTCCTCTGTCGCGCCAAGCCGATGACGTTTGAAGTATCGGGCCAGCGAACCTCCCGTTTGGACCGCAGGGATGCAACTTCTGGGTCCATCCTGACGGTAAGGTCGAAGCGGTTGATTGAGCCAGACTTTGGCCTCGAAAGTGTTGCGTGTTCCGCCTTCTACTACACCGAGATTTTTCCGAGATTCAGCCAACCAGAACACCGGCGGGGATACTGTGGTAAATCTGGCCGGGTGCCTTCGTGCTGCAATGCTCGTTCACCCCAGGCAGTTCGTCTCCGCGCCAGCCGACGAAAGGAATCGGAGGACAGTACAGGGCGGTCGCTGTTTCCCACCCCTTGGTGGCTGCGATAGAATTAGGACGTCCGCCGCATTGACTATTCGAATCATGGTTTCCTCGACCTCTTTGGCAACCGGTTCGAGTTCGGGCCGACCGAAGAGTGCAAGAATCGCTGTGGGCTTGAGCGTGGAGACCTTCACTTTGCCGTGCTCCTCGTAGATGGAGATTCGGCACGGCAAGGCGTTGGAAATCGACATATCCGTTTCCAGAACGCTTTTGGCCGTCTTGGGATTGCAGACTTCCACAATGCGGCATTCAGGTCCGAACTCGACGCCTTTGGCGTTCATCTTCTGCTTGAGATTGTGGACGGCCAGCACACCGAATTTGTTGGCTGCTGCGGCTTCTCCGAGCTTTTTCGCCACCTCGTCAACAGAACCTTTTGCTTCTCGCACATAAAGCATGGGACGCCTTTCTTTCAGTTCTCGTTGCTCACTGGCCTGAACGGTAGCCGCTGTGATGAAGGGTAAAAGCACGCGGAGGAGTCTCGCCGGAGTCCCTGGCTGAGGAATCGCCCCTCGCGCGCGTGCTGGCCATTCGAGTCCATCGAGCCTGTTTGAACTCGTGGTGGGGAGGATGCCCCGACGGACGAAGTCGAGATACGCCCGTTGCACTTCGTCGGTCCATTCCGCTTCGGCTTGCTTCGAAGCCCTAATCTCACGTTTAGCGTTTCGGCGGGTCCGCCTCGCGGACGACGGCGCCGTGTTCGTCGCTGAGGATCAGCAGCGAAAACTGCTGGACGAAGTCCAAATCGTTCGTGTTCAGCGACGTGTAGTCGAACCGGCCGCGCAAATCCGTGTACCCATCTTTGTAGAACCGTACGCTGCCGTCTTTCATCCTGGCATAGGCTTTGACATACACCTTTGCCAGCATAGCACCCGAGTCGCTATGTGTGACGCGCACTTGGCCGTAGTTCTCGATCACCTGGACCGACAGCGAATTCGAGTAGTATGCTTTCGATTTCATCTGCCCACCGCCGGTGATCTCGACCAACACGTTGCTGCTGTGGAGAGCCCCGGGCAGCGCAAACGCGTGTGAGGTCTTGTCTCCGGGCAACTTCACCGTCTGGGTCGCATTGGGGCGGATGTGTGAGAACTGGCCGGAATACTGCTGTACGAACGGATTGCGACTGAACAGCAATTCGATGTCCATCAGATAGTAGTTAACGCCGATCTCGTCCATATTCTGGTAGTTCACCGTGACCTGCTTCGATTCGACGTTGAACTCGAAACTTGACTCCGTGGCAGCAAGCCCGGTCTGGACTTCGCCGCGATCCTCTTCGTCGATCACTTTGGCCGCTTTGCCTTCGATCTCGTCCAACTGGGCAGCTATCGCGGCAAATGCATCGCGCCAACGATCTACGGCGTGGTCGGCGTACTTGTCCGCGATCGCCCTGGCTTGTTTGGGTTCGTCGCTGTAGAAGTCCAAATAGGCCGTGAAGTAGTCGTGCTGCAGACGTGTGGCGAGCTTGTCTGCGTTTACCCGTCCGAAGAAGTCCAGTGCTTCCTCGACACGGTCCTGCAGAAGCAGGTAGTAGACCACAGCCATCAATTCCGCGTCGTCCAATTCGCGGCGGTAGCTCAAGATCTTCAACAGCCGGTGGTATTGGGCGTGGAAGCGGTCGTTCAGGATCTGCCGGCGCTTGCCGAGAGCGTGCGCGCGGGCATTGACCAGCGGCCGGTAATCCAGGTGCTGGTACGCCTTGCGGGCCACAGGGTCGATCGTCAGCAGCGGACTGTCGATATACGTGCCGCATTCGTTCACGAAACCGTCTGCGTGTTGCAAGTATTGGGTCACGGCCACTGGCTCGTTGTGTTTGATGCTGTACGACCAAAGTGTCTGGTCGTATGCGTGCCGGCGAGCCAAAAGTTGGGTCACTCTGCCGAAATACCCTTTGTCCTTCATGCGGAAGGCGATCCGGTCCAGCTTGGTGCGGTGCAGGTTGTTCTGCTGGAGGTACTTCAGCACATCGTCGTCGGATCCGTGTTGCGAGACGTAGTCCCAGGACTCGCGGTCGATCTTGCTGAGCTTCTCCACCACGTTCAACGTGAACGGTTCGGCATTGGCCAGCAGTTGTCCATTCTTGGCCACGTGGACCGGGTAGTGCGGGAATTCGCCTGCGCCGGGGAAGTAGAAGTGGTATTCCAGCGTCTGTGTGTTGTACGGCTCCAGATCAATGTGGATGCTGCGCGTGAATTGCCCGTTCATCACGGGGATCGCACCCAGCGGCACTTGCAGCAGCACGTCCAGCTTTTGGCGCGACGAGGTCGGATTGGTGACCACGACCTGGCAGCCGTACACCGTATGGATCAGGAACTCGTCCGTGACGAACTTGTCCAGTCGTTCTCCGTCCACGTGGCGGTAGCGGTCGCCGTGTCGAAAAAAGTTCTGGCTGACCAGGATCGGCGTCTGTTCGGCGACCGCTTCGGCCGGCTTGATCTCCTCATGGAACACGACGATTGGCGAACCGGTCGTCAGGGTCATCTCCGCCTTGTCGAACTCCGTCTCGTGTTCTTCCGCTTTGAAGGGCAAGTCCAAGACGGCCAGAGCGAGCATCATTTCCGGGAAGCTGCGCGACGCTTCCGCAAAGTTGTTGGAACGGAACTGGCCACCCTCTTGGGCGTCGCGCTCAGCATAGTCTCGCCAGAACGCATTGACCGTGATCAACTCCGCCGTTTGTTTCTCGATCGGCAGGTGGTAGTAGTTGTTTTCGGCCCATTCCTGCGTCTTGTCCAGCTTCTGGTAGTACTGACGTACTTTACCGCGGCGGTCCGCATCTTTGTCCCAGAGAGCTTGGGCTTCTTTCAGGGCCTTCTGCGCCCCGTCCGCCGCGAGCGGGATGCTTCTGATGTTCGTCCGCGCGTCTCTCAGCTCGTCCATAGCTGGCTCGGCGGCAGGCTCCTCCGGTGCTGCGGGCTCCATGGGCACAGCGAAAGGGTCTGCTGCCGCCGGTACCCTGCGCGCCGGTCGTGCAGCACCGCGCGTCCGTGCCGCGCTGGCAAGCTCCAGCGTCTCCAATTGGTTCCGGACTTCCGCCAGTTTCTCCCGTTCCATAGCAATGGCAACCGCAGTAACTGTGTCATCCGTGTCCAATGCGCTACCCTTGACGGCCGTGTTGAACAAGAAGTTGAAGCGGTCGACATTGGGCGGCAACAAAGCGAACAGATCGCTCACATGGCGCGACGTGTTCTGGCGATCAGCAGCGACGCGTTCAGACAGCAAGATCCGCTCGAAGATGTTCAACTGCGCGTAGTTCCAGGGTTCGAGATAGACCCTCAGATCGTCGCCCAGCAGCCAGTGATCCAGGAACTGCTTGTCCTTCTTGTTCTTCAGATACGGCAGCACAACCGTGCGGAAGAACTCGGGATCCTTCTTGTGCAGGAAGAAGCTCAGTTCGTGGCACGCGTACTTCGAGTATTTGGCCCGCTTCTCTTCGGCCTTCAAGTCTGGCCAGACGGCCAGGAAGCCAAATTCCACCAGCGTGGCGTCGCTGTTGAGTGTGACGTACAGCGAGTAGACCTTGCCCAAACTGTCGTAGGTCTCGAACCTTGAGCTTGTGATGTCGCCGAGGACGAGTTCTTGTTTGCCGTCGACCACAGTGATCTGCTTCTGCTGAGCGTAGTGCTTCTGCGGGTCAAGGGCATTGGCCAGACGCAGGTCGTTCGGCTCCGCTTCGACCTCCGGCAGCGACAGTGACCGGTAAGCGGTCGATCGCGGATCGACAGCCACAATGTGCAGGTGCTGGTGTGCGCCCAAGGCTTCTCGTGGAATCGAAATCACACCTTTCTCATCCGCCGAGAGGTTAATCAGCACGGCGGATGCTTCCGCCAAAAAGTCCAGGTTCGCAAAGTCGCCTCGTCTGGCTGCCTTGCCGCCGAATTCCGCGCCCGCCTCTAACTTTTCGTCTGTCGCCTCGCTCTCCGGCGCGAAATCTTCGCCCGGCTTCGCATCTTGTTTCGATGTCTCTGTGCTGCGAACAGCCCACGGGTCCAACAGCAGGCTGGGACGGCGCAGCATATTGCCGGGGAACGGCTTGGCATACTGGCGGTCGATGATGTACCGGTATTCGTCGCCCAGAGCTCGGCCGGCGACATACAGGGAGTCCAGTCTCTTGGGGATCACCCAGGCTGGCTCGGCATCGCGTACCCGGCTGAAGTGGGCGTAGGCCGAAAAGGCCGGATTGTAACGAGTGGCGAACACATGGACGCGAGCAAATTCGGTCGCGTTCTGCAGATGGATCGTGACAGCGTTTTCGCCCGGTTCAGCGGCAGCGATCTGCAGCGGCCGATCGCCTCGCACCTCCAACTGCCGATTCTCGCCCAGCACGTAGCCCTCGCCGTGCTGACCGGCAGCCACGCGCAGGCGGATACGCCGGTTTGGCCGCTTCAGCCACAAGTCGTAGTCGCCTCGGGGCAAGTCGACGATGCGCAACAGACCACCGTCGACGGAAATGGCATCGAACCGGTCGCCCACGAACGTGTCGCCGCGCAGTTCCAGCAGCGACAGTTCCTCGCGCAAGGGCTTATCGGATTTGCCGGTGTATGGCACCACCAGCGATTCTCCCTCCCGGCCGTGCAACTGCTGGCGGCCGGTGTGCCGATCGCGACCAAGCGTCCACGTGTGCGAGGTGTCCTCGGGTCCCGTAGCCGTGATGGAAGCGATGTCGGCCAACGGTCCCAACAGAACGCGGCCTTGCGCATCGGTCTTGAGCACCACTTGTTTGGCGTCGCTGAAATCACGATGCTTCAGCGACAACCGCACGGGCCGATCCGCTTTGGGCTCGCCGGTCTTGCCGAGCAATTCAAGCACGTATTGGCCGTCCACCGTGGCCAAATGTAGATCCTCGACCTTTTCGGTGCGGTCGATTTCGTTCAATGCAAACGACTCGCTGACCGACAAGTCGATCTTCTTGTTCTGGCTGAGATTCTGGACTTTCGCATTGAGCGAAAAGCTGATGTTGGACAAACGTTGTGGCGTTTGGAACTCGTAGGTGGATTCACGATCCTCGAACAGCTCGAACTCTGCCACCTCCTTGGTCGTCGACACGCCGTCGTGGTCCGTGGATGTGATTACCAGCCGCACGTCTTCCAGCACGGACAATGTTACGGGCGTCCCGTTCAGATAAAGCTGTGGTCGAACGACCACATTCGCTTTCTTCCTCTGCAGCAATGATTCGCGATCCGCATAGATTCCGGCCACTAGCGAGTAGTTCTCGGCCTGATGCTGGAACGAATCGAGCGAACAGAAATCGCCATGCGAGAGAATGATGGACTGGCGTGTCGGAGAATTGCTGAAGGGCACAGCGATCTCGCCCTTGTCGTCCGGCGTGTATTCGCGTCCAGCGAACCAGATGGTAGCATCGGGCAGCTTGCGATTCTGCTCGTCCATCACGGTAAACACTTGACCTGCCGTCGTCGCGCGTACCAGATGCCGGAGCCTTCCTTTGCGAATCACAGCCCGGCTGCTCTTGCCGTTGCCGATAAAGTCGATCACGTACACACCGGGCTTCTTGAGATCCGGGAACTCGAAGTGTCGGCGAACTCGGCGCAGCGGCGGTTCGGTATAGTCGAGCGTGGTTTCCCAATTGGCGACAAGACCATCGAGACTGATGTCCGTATTCACTTCGCTCAGACGTTCGCGAGTGAAGTTGCGCGTATTGATTTCATAGACCTTGACGATCAGAGTCTTGACGTTCTTGACCAGTAGATCCAAGCTGACCGCGTCGTCGGATGCAAATCGCTTTTTATTGGTCAAAGCGAAGTCGATGTCGATTCGTTCCTTCAATGCCTGGTATTCGGCCGGTTGCAGCATGGAATACCATTGTTCTCCCTCGCCAAGGCCATTGACGATTTTCGCTTCGGCGAAGTTGCGTTTCAGGTAGAGGTCGTTGATGTACGGCTCGTAGGGTTTGTACGTGGTCTCGTCAACAAAGAAGTGATGCAAGTAGCTGCGCACTAACGACTCGTCGTTGCCGATGGGCGGCAGCAAAATCATCTCCTGGAAATTGGCGTTCAGTTTCGCGGCATGGCGGCGGCTCTCGTCGGTGCGCATGAACTCCACGTTCATGTAGCTGGCATTTCGCGGCAACTTGATGTACGTCATGAAACGCTGTCTGTCGTACACGCCCTGCGAACGATCCAAATCCAGCCGGCGGTAGAGCACGTTGGCTTTCAGCGAATTGTGAACCGGTGCCAGGCGCTGGACGAATCCCCAAAGACGATCGAGATACGCTCGATGCTGTTCCACGTCATGACGCCAGTCGACATCGTCGTTCGGATGCAGCTTGGCGAGATACGCGTTGACGAAGTTGGTCTGGTTCAACAGGTCCGGCTTCAGCTTCAGGCACGCGTCCAGTTGTTCCAGCAATAGCATCCGGTGGATGTTGAACGATCCGAACCCGCGGCTGTGCTGGTGGTTCAGATCGTCGACGACCAGTTTGGGCAGATTCGGATAGTCAGGCCGCTGCAACCGTTCGAGCAAATGACGCCGACGATCCGCGCTTAGATTGGTCGCCACGAGCCAATCCAGGGCGGCAGCCTCGAAGCCCTTCAGATTCTGGTGGCGAGCAAAGGCTTCCTTCATCAACGTTTCGCTGCTGATCTGCTTCTGGTTCAAGCTAGTGGGCAGATTCGGTTTTCGGTCCAGCAACTCACGCTGGTGATCGAACGTCAGATTCAACCGCTGGCGAATGAACTCAAGGGACTTATCGGGGTTCTTTGCATAGGTCAGAAGCGCCTGCCGGTTCTGGACTTCGCGAACGCGCGGCGTGTACTTGTGACGCTTGATCCATGCTTCCAATAGTTCTTCGACCTTGTCGAACTGTTCCGTGTTCTGATAGTGGATCGCGTGATAGTAGTAGTAATCCTCGGTGCCCGGAATCAGTTGCTTCAGCGGGACCGTGCGGTCCTGGGCCAAAGAAAAATCCTCGACGTAGTCGATTTCCGCCGCACATATCGCCGCGGGAAACGGGAAAAAGACGACCCAGACCAGCAGCTTCGATGCAGATTTCATGCGATTCTCTCCCTCAACACGCGATGCGAGTGCCTTTGAGATCGAAGACGTAGTTCGCGCAACAACTTGCCCATTCTGAAGTTACGGCGAAACTGAGCCATTAGAGCGGGGCTTAGACGGACCACTACCATAATAATACAAGACGGTTCATGGCGGCGAAGCGTTTTTATGTCTGCGGTCTGATTCGGATCCAGTGGCACTGGCCGTTCAACTGACAAGGCCTTCGCTACGCGGGACCGACGCCACGGATGCAGGTCTGGAACGCCGTCAAGAACTGACTCCTCTCGGGCGCAGGTCGACGCGGGGTGGCCGGAAGGCGGGAGCTTGAAACTGATTGACATTCAAGTCACCGACCACGGATCTTCCCGCGGCTGAGAAGTCGCGGCCCCACTAGATCTTACTGAAGGCAAGCACAGAAGCTCAGGCGTCTTCCTTGTCCGCTGATCCAATCCACCTGCCCGCCACGTACCCGCCGACCACACCGAGCAGAAGCATGCCGCCCAGGCTGCCGATGGCGTACCAACGGCTCTTGTCGTCCCAGTAGCCCTTCACTCCCAAGCCAACAAGAACGAAAGCGGAGACCAGATTTAGCAGCCACAGCCAAGCCGGTAGGCGCATGGTCTTGGGAACGAACCTTCGGTCCATCCACAGGTTCAACAGACAGAACAACCCGCAACCAAGTACACCCGTAAACAGATTCGCGGGAGTCAGAATCGCCAACAGCAGGCGTGGCTTTCCCGTGGCACCAGTAAGCTGATAAGCGGACAACCATGCAAGAATGGCGAATGCACCGACCGCGCACCAGACGACGGTGATCCGCTTGATGTGGCGCGCGTACCGAATAGCGAATTCGCGGTTCACGGATCGGACCATCTCGCCTGCGAGGCTGCAAGCGACTTCCAGAGTGCCGTAGAGCGTTCCCAGTATGGTCAGGAACGCTCCCGTTATGTAAATCGGCAACAGCAGTGGATGAAGCCTCGTGACGAACGTCGATTGCAGATTGAGCATGTTCGTTTCGTCGGGGATCTTGCGAAGTGGCCCGAGGATTACCGTTCCCAAGGCTACGAACACGGCGCTAAAAGCGACAATCAAGACAAAGCTAATCGAGCAATCAACCAGCGGAGCGCGGACCCACCTGCGAACCGGATGCGCTGGGTCACGGGCGATCTCGGCAAGCCGCTCGCGAGAAACCGGGCCGTCGCCTGCTTGTCCCCACGATTTATTGCGCACGAAAGAGGTGTATGCCAAGTAGTCGAAACCGGCGCCGCCGATGACGCCAACGTAACGCGTCGTCTCGACCCATACCGGCTGATTAGCGATCTGCGGATACTCGGCGCCCA
>CAZURK010000280.1:0-20535 GCA_964623055.1 uncultured Pirellulaceae bacterium | reverse complement strand
CACGCTCTACGAGAACGGCAAGCGTGCCTGGAAAGCGCGTTTTCCCAACTACGAGCACTATCCGGACATGCCGACTGCGCGAGGGCGATACTTGGTCAGCGTCGCGGGCAGTCCCACGTCGGAGGAGGGCGAAACGACCGGCTGGCTCGTCTACCGCGTGGAAGACGTGCCTCCCGTGACATCGCCAACGACGATGGACATTCTGCTGTTTGCCGAGGGCAAATGCGACTGGATGCGCACGTTGCGAAAGGTCGTGTCGATCGATCCTGATACATGCCGCATCACGGTCGCGGGACGTTTTTGGAGAGGTGTGAAAGGGCGAGCCCGGTTCTTCCTCGAAAACGAGTTGGGCTTTCTTGACGCTCCCGGTGAGTTCTACCTGGACGAAGCGGCGCGCACGCTCTACTACAAACCGATGGGCGAGGGACACCCGGCCACGCTCGGCATTGCTGCGCCCGCCCTGGGACGGTTGATACAACTCAAAGGATCCTCTCGCGAGCAATGCGTCGAAAATCTGTCCATCGAGGGCCTGATGCTGGCCGAGACGGACGATTCGCCGCCCGCCGGTTGGTGGGCGACACAGTACGGGCGGAACGACGGCGCTCTGGTTTGGATGGGCAACACACGGAACATCGAGATCCGCAACTGCCACCTGAAGAACAGCGGGCGCAGCGGGATCATGATGATCGGGCACAACACGGACAACCTCGTCACCGGTTGCTGGATCGAGCATGTGGGTGTGAACGGAGTCACGTTCTCGAACCGCTTCACCGGCCTGGACAAGACGAGCGCGACGAAAGACAAGTGCGAACGCAACCGGGTCTTGAACTGTCGCATTCACGACGTGGGCGAGATCCATTGCTACGCCGCCTGCGTGAATGCGTTCAACGTGAGCGACAACGAGGTGGCGCACTGCGAGTTGTTCAATTCCGTCCGCTATGCGGTCACGGTTCGCGGCAACACCGGCGCTCAGTTCGGTCCGATGGTGTGGACAAAGCATCCGTTTTGCCGGGGAAATCGTTTTCATCATCTCCGCGTGTACCGTTGCGGTCAGGACAGCGGTGACATGGGCGCCTTGCACGGCGCGAACCTGAATATCCCCGATGGCGACGCGATCAACGCCTTCGAGCAGATCACCGTGGCCGACTGCCGAGCGATCCCCTCCATGCAAGACATCGGCCCCGACGGCATCTTCCTCGACTGGCCCAAGATGTGCATGCACCAAGTCTTCCGAAACGTGCACATCGTCCGCCCACAGGGACGGCAGTTGCGCAGCCACGGACCGGACAACGGCGCGTCCGCCCAGACGGAGAACGTGAGTTGGGAGCCGGATTTCGACGAAAGCCGGATGGAGTACGACGCGATCGGCCTGCGTCCTGATTTCCCAAAGGAGTACGGTGGTGCATCCCTCCCTAGGCTCGCTCCTCCCGCGAGCGTCGAGGCGAAGCCGATCGGCCCCGATAGCGTTCGGCTGAGCTGGCAATCGGTGGTTGCTGAAGGGCAACCGTCGGTGTCGTACGCCGTCTTCCGCGATGGTGTCCCAGTAGGGAGCACGTTGTGCACGTCGTTCGAGGATCGTGGCCTGAGTGAACGGACCGCCTACCGCTATGCCGTCGCCACTCGCGTCAGGGAGTTCGCGCCGGCCGGTCCGCGCAGCCCTGAATGCGAGGTGCGCACACCGCCTGACACCACGCCCCCGCTACTGCTCGGCGCGCTGGCGGGCGACGATGCCGAACACGTCTGGCTGCGGTTCAGCGAACCGGTCGACCCGACTACGGCCAGCCACGCCGCTAACTACCGTATCGATCAAGACGTGCGTGTGCTCGGTGCCGAGGCGACTGCGGTTCCTAGGTTCGTGAGGCTCCGCGTGTCCCCGTTGACACGAGGCACGACCTATGGCCTGACGGTCAACAGCGTCACGGATACGGCCGCGGCCCGCAATGCCGTGCCGACGGGTACACAGATGACCTTTCGCGCGGACCGGATGGTCCTGCACTACACCATGGACATGACCGATGGAGATGCGGTGGTCGACGCGAGCGGCAACGGACGGCACGCACGGCTGAAGGGCAACGCCGCCTGGTCGCCGACGGACGGCCGAATCGGCGGTGCGCTGCTGCTGAACGGCAAAGACGCTTATGCCGAAGGCCCCGCTGATTTCGAGCTGGGCAGCTCCGATTTCACCCTGGCCGCTTGGATCTGGAAGGACCGGGACGTGAATATGACCATCCTTGGCAAAGCCAATGGGTTCCTCAAGCAACAATGGTCCTGGGGCTGGGACGCCTGCTGTTTCCGAGCCGAAAACCACCTGTCGTTCCACCCCGACCCGGCGGCCCTCGATGCCAAGAGATGGATGCACGTGGCGTTCGTACGCCAGGGGAACACAGGCCAAGCGTATGTAGATGGAAAGCCGAGCGGCGGCGTACACGACCTCTCCGTACTGGGCGAACTCTCCAACGGCCAGTCCCTGCTGATCGGTCGTCGCCGACACGAGGAGACCCCGGTCTGGTTCCAAGGCCGAATCGACGACGTGCGCATATACGAGCGTGCATTGACCACCGGAGAGATTGGAGTCCTTGCTTTCTGGAACAGTAAGGGAGGATCGGCTCACGCTTCATCAAGCAGAAATGAGTCGTGGCGCAACGAGAGAGTTCAAGGCCATAACTCTATTCCCTCAAGCGGTGATTATCCCCACGATCGCATAGAAGACGCAAGCGACGAGTGCGGCGGTAAGCGCGTAGGGCAATTGTGTGCTGACGTGGTCCATGTGGTCCGAGCCGGCACCGAAGGATGCCAAACACGTCGTGTCGGATATCGGCGAGCAGTGATCGCCAAAAAGCGCTCCGCCAACCAACGCGCCGACGGTCGTCAGGACTCCTGCCGACAGAGTATCTCCCGAAAGATCCATCGCAAGCGGCAAGACGAACGGTGTCAGGATAGCGTAGGTTCCCCAAGACGTTCCCGTGAAAAAGGCGATCGTGGCGGCTGTTGCGAAGGTCATCACCGGCAGCAGGCCCGATGACATCCACGCTCCGGTCAGAGACATGACGTACTGCTGCGCCCCCAGGGCTTTGGAGATTGTGTTGATGCTGTAGGCCGCGGCAAGGATCAGGATCGCCGGCAGGACCGCTTTGATACCGTTTGTCGCCACCGTCATCGCGTCTCGGACGCTGCGAAAGTGTTTCCCCACCGACATGACAACCGCCAGATACAGAATCGCGGCAAAGAATGCCTCCAGGATCTTTGTGGTCCGGAGGAACAGAAAGGTGCCCACGGCAATGCCCACAATCAGCAGGTTCGGCATCAGGAAGTAGACGAGGAGGTTCGGCGTCTTGCCTTCCAGCGGATGGATCGTCTCCAACTCTTTACCGGCCAGCGGCCGAGCGCCCTCGCGCAGGACCTTGCCCTCCTCTCTCGCCCTTCGTTCGGCATGCCGCATCGGGCCGAAATTCGGTATGACATGAAAGGCAATCAGACCTGCCATAATGACGGCCAGCCAACCGTAGAAGTTGTACGGAATCGATCTGATGAAGACCGTCATGCCGTCTTCTGCGGAGGTGATCGGACCGTATCCCTGCAGCAAGCCGGCGATATACACTGCCCAACCGCTCAAGGGAATCAGCGTGCATACCGGAGCGCTGCCCGAGTCCAGCACATACGCCAGCATCTCTCGCGAGACTTTGTGTTTGTCCGTTAACGGCCTTGCGATCGGTCCGCTGAACAGAGGGCTGAAGTAGTCGCTGAAGAAAATGAAAATCCCTAACATCCAACCGAAGCCCGACGCAGCGCGACGCGTACGGATCTTGCCGGACGCCCACGCAGTGAACGCCGAGATCACGCCCGCTCGCATGTAGAAGGCAATTAGCAGCCCCACGGCGACCTCGATCATCATCACCCAGACGAAATCTTCGTTGCCCAGGGCGTGTCGACAAAGTTCTGCCAGCCCTGTCGCCGGGTCGTAGCCCGCCAGCATGACGCCCACAACACATCCTGCGATCAGCGAAAGCACGGCGTCTTTCGTGACAAAGGCCAGCACCAGTGCAAGAACGACTGGCAGCAGCGACAAGAGCCCCAAATCGGCTTCAATAGTCACGGATATTGTTCTCTGCTTCTCACGCTAGGACTTCCTTCAACTGCCCTACCGTATAGCCGGAGAGTCCCAAACTGTGCATCGTGCGACGTGCCTCGTCGAGGTAGTCCCGATTCATCACGACCGACGCCAGTCTGATGACAGCCGACATGTTGGGCGTGTCCACGCCGAGTTGATCTGCCAGACTCTTCATGAACACCATTCCGTAGCCAACATCTTCGTGAAAGTAGCGGTTGTCCAGCGTCTTTTGCGCTTTGATCCCTTTGAATCCGGGCGCTGTTGCATAGCCCGAATCGTAATCGGCGACCTGCATGTAACCTTGCTGACATCCCAACTGTGGATCTGCTTCTATGTCGATGCTCAGCTTGCGCCCGATCGCGATGCGCTCCTGGTCGATCGCCTCCATCAGCCGGCCAACGACGGAAGTGACCCCTTCTTCATAGAAGCAGAAATCTCCCTGCGTTCGTTCGATCAACGCCGCGTTCAGTAGCGTCACGGCGGGATGGATCACCGGATTGCCGTTCTGCAAGCTGGTTTGCAGGACGCTTTTCGCCGCTTCCATCGCGGGGTACACATCGCGAAGGCGTTCGAGGACAGACAACGTGTTCTTCGCTGGAATCGCCGCCAGCAAGAGGCCGCCACGGAGTTTCAAGAAAACCTTGATTCTGCCCGGTTCCGTAACGCGCACCGCATACGGCAGCGTCGACGTTTCGGACACGATGATGTTTTCGTCGCGGATGTTCAGCCCCGCCCCGTTCTTGAACTCGATGCTCCCGCCACACGAACTCGGGCACACGACGACCACGTGACCGGGCTTCAGGTGCGGTCGGCATTCCTCGGCGAAAGGCTTCGTACTGTAAGCCGGCCCTACGGCAAACACGACTTCCGCGCCGCCCATGGCTCGGGCGATATCGTGTCCGGCGTATGCAACGGGCGCAAAGCCGTCAAGCTCGCCCTCGGCGTAAATGCCTCCGTGGTCCTGAATCGAACGTACGTTCTCGGAGAACTGCTCAAAGTCGAACAGACTCACCTGGTGGCCATGTGCCGCGAAATCAAAGGCCACGGCGCAGCCGCCATTTCCTGAACCCAAAACCGCGACGTTCATAAATCGGTACTCCTGCTCCAACGATCACCACAGATGGACTCATACACCCAGTTCGCGAGCGTGACGATGTCGAAAACGGGCAAGTTCAATGCTCGCCGCAATCCCGCCGCGAACGGCGGTAGGTCGGTGCATTCCAGTACAATTGCTCCCGTGTTGCGGTTTTCCGTCACAAGACGTCGAGCAATATCAATGACTTCTGATTCCAGTTTGTCGACGATCGGCTCGGCCTTCGGATCGGCGAGGATTCTCGAAAACTCCGCACTGCTTTCCAATCCTGCGATGCATATCGGTATCTCGTCCGTGATACCAACATTCGTCAGGTGTGCCGTTGTCAGATGCTCTTTGGCTGCTGTGAGAATGCCAACGCATTGATTGAGTTTGAGCATACGGTGAACCAGAGGAACCTGGAGCAAAGCGGAAGCAAACACCGGCACGTCGACTGCGCTGGCAAGCTCCCTCTGAAAAACGGCGTTGAACCCACAACTTGTCAGAATCGCCCGGATCCCCTGCCGCTCCATCGCCCGGGCAGCTTCCAGCATGGATGCTAGGACGTCCGTGCTGGGCTGAATCACGACCGTTTGATAGTGCGCTCCAGGGATTCGTTCATAGGCTACAGGAAAGTCGAACGTATCGGGATGAGCAATATTCCCGTAAATCCTCTCGAGTTGGGCTAACGTATCCGGGTTCCCGGCTTCCCAGCCAAGTATGCCGATAGTCGGGCGCTGCGAATTGTCAGTGTTATCCGTCTTCATGGTCGCGTCCTTGATAGCTTCCTCGCCCATTTGCGTCAAACATATACTGCATGGGCAGGATCCGCAAACAGGCCGTCTTTCAAAACAGCTTGACGTCCGTAGCGTCTCGATTGTTGGGGCAACGTGCCCTACAATCGTCGGGTGCGCAGGAAAGGAGTATCCAGAGCCGTGGCGGACCAAGACCTGCACAGCGCGTCATTAGCGGCAGCAGCATATGACGCCAAGGCGGAAGAGTACGACTGGCGGGGACCCGCGGTAGCGTTCGGTCTTTCGTACAGCTTCGTCGATCCGGGCGAATCCGTACTCGACATCGGCATAGGTACAGGGCTTGGCTCGATTCTGTTCCACAAGGCTGGATTACACGTTTACGGAATGGACGTTTCGGCCGAGATGCTTGAAGCTTGCAGGTCAAAGGGATTCACGAAGGAACTCAAGGAGCACGACCTTACAGTGCAACCTTATCCCTACGATGCGGCCTCGTTGAATCACGCAGTCTGCCTCGGAGTGCTCCATTTCTTCAGAGATCTGCAGCCTATCTTCAGAGAGGTCGGACGTATTGTGCGTGACGATGGGATCTTTGCTTTCATCGTGGAAGATCGTGTCCCCGGAGACGAGGCCGAGTATGTGCTGGGGCCCGAGCACACGCAATCGGATTCAACCGTAACGATGCATCGTCACGGCACAGAGGTGATCCACCGTTTGCTGGGCGATAACGACTTCGAGCTACTGAGATGTCTTGAATTTCCCCAACCCATGGATCGCGAAAGGACGAGGTTCTTCCGTGCCAAGGCTTACGTGGCAAGGTGTTGCAGACGCAGCTAACAGGATGCGTACAGATGAGTGCAGATATGACGATCCGAAAGGACCAGCGAATGAACGGGCCGATTCAATTGACTCTGCTCTGCTTGGTTTGTGCCCTCGCGACCGTGGGCTTGGCTGCCGAGTCTCGCTATATGGAAGCGGAGAACCTCGACATGAAGGGTCTTCGCGTTCATTGGAATCCCGAGGCGAGCTACTCGGGACACGGCGGGATGGCGCTTACGTACGTGAAGATCCCCGAGGGAACCACGCGACGACCAGGGGAATTGACGCTTGCCAAACGGTTCAACAAGCCGCTGCCGCCGGGTGACTATCGCGTCGAAATTCGCTATCACGATGCCGTCCCCAGGTTGCGTCTGACACTTGGGGAAACGTCCGTCGAGACCGAACTACCGGCTGGCGACCGGCACACGGTTGTACCCATTACCACGCACAAACCTTCCCACAAACTGACGCTCCGCGTGCTGGAATGCGGCGTCCGGGTGATTATCGACTGGATATTCATCTGCGACGACCCCCGCTTCGAAATCGCCGAAGATCGTCGAGGCAAGCGACTCGTGAACCAAACCGTCGAGCCCAATTTGCCAGATGAGCAGGACGGGAACTGGATCGCCAACGCCAGCTTCGAAGCGGGACATCCGTTCGAGCTTGTGGCCCCGTACCAGCACAACCTGGCCTTCTACTCGAACATGGCCGATCCGGCGCATCGAGTTCACGGCGAGCACAGTCTAAAAGTGCCGATCGTCGACCTCCCGTGGCGAGATCATTTCTTCAGTGGCTCCGAGATCCAATACGGACCAGCATGGCTTCGCAAAGGGCGCTCTTACCGCTTCGACGCCATGCTGCGGAGCGAGTTGGCCGCCGAAGCGGTCGTCTCAGTGGCATCGAAGGAGCTGGGTACTGCCGCGCGTTCCACATTGAAACTCGGGCCCGAGTGGCGCTCGCTGAGCCTGGACGTTGGGCCAATTCAGAAACCGGGGCCGTACACCTTGACTCTACGGTTCGAGGCGGACGAACTGGGGCACGTCTGGGTCGACAATCTGTTCTTTGGATCAGGCGACGCGTTTGCGTTGCGCGAACCCGTCGAAGCGGGGCCGGCTTGGCCCCGGCCTGCGAATATCATGCTGCCGGGTGAGCAGGGTGCTTCGCTGGCCGTGTGGCGCGAGCCGGGTACGGTCGCCGATGCTCGCTTCGAGTACCAAGTGTACGATTGGAACGATGGTCGGCTGACCGAAGCCGAAATCGATCTCTCCAGCGCCCCGGAAGGCCGCAGCGTCAGGCGGCTGCCGCTGCCGACTGACGTGACGGGCGTGTACCGTCTGCACTTCCGCACCACCGTTGCCGGAAAGCCGCAGTCGTGGCGGCAGGTCTCTTACTGTGTGCTGCCGGATGTGCGCGAGCAACCTGACGGACCGATCGGCATCTACGGCTCGTTCGCCCCGCAGGCTCTGCAAGTCTACCGACTGGCCGGCTTCCGATCCACAAATACGCTTAGCCCCAGCGGCCACCTGGCAACGTGGAACCGCGTCGAGCCGGTTTTCGGCGAGGGATACATATTTCGCGACCCGGATGTGGATCGGGCATGCCAGCACGGCATCCATGTGTTGTGCAACATCAACACGCAACGAAGCACGGTCTTTCCAAAGGGACTTCCCTTGCGGCAGGGCGAACCAACCGAAGCCGAGATCGGCCACGCGCAAGGGAACTTTCCCGTTTCAGCCTGGAAAGATTTCGTCGGCGCCCTGGCCGAGCATTACCGGGGTCGGATCCACGACTATCTGATCGTTGATGAGCCAGCCTACCAGTATTCTCCCCAGGAGTACTTCAAACTGCTGAAAGCCAGTAGCGAAGCGATCAAGACGGCCGATGCGAAGAGCCGTGTCTGGATGCACACGCACACGGTAGTGAAGCCCGAGTACCTCGAAGTGCTCGACCAGCTAGGCGCGCATCGATACTGCGACGGGCTCTATGACTACGTTCGAACCCGCGAGCGTGGCGAAGCACTTCTGGCGTGGAGTCGCAAGCGGAACCGGCCGGTCGGGACGGTGGAATACGGCGGATTCGCCACATTCCATGTCGATCCGGCCAAAGGGTCGATCGACGAGCCGGTCAGCCTGGCCGCCCGCGACAATGTGGCATGGTCGCTGGAGAGCGGCCTGCGGAGCTTGGCTTGGGCCCGCGCCCGCCGGTACTACCGCTACGATGCCCGCTTCACGGGGCACGAGGGTTACATGACGATGTTCGAACGGGACGGAACACTCAAGCCGGCTGGCATCGCCTTGGCAGTGCTGAATGCGAAGCTTGCCGGCTTGAGCCCCGAGGGCGAGGTGGACGCGCCGAATGCCGTTCAGGCTTTCCTGTTTCTTTCGAAGCGTCGAGGCCTGCTGGCGGTGCGCCACGCGGATCGAGGCGCGACTGTGTTGTCCATGCCCCTGGATCCGGCACTAATTGAGATGACCGACTGTATGGGGTGCCCTATCGAACCACACGTCGAAAGCGGCCAGCTCTGCTTCGTGGTCGACCGACAATTCCGCTTCGTGACCTTTGCCGCGGCCGATCGACCAGCGGTCGAGACAGCGTTTCGAACGGCTTACTCGGAGCCGGCCGTCGACGCCAAGGCCAACTTGACTCGCACGCCGGGGCGGCCACAGGCCCTACGCATCGAACTGACGAATTGCACGAAGCGCGAGATTCGCGGCTTTGTCTGCCCCGAGCGAAAGAGCCTTTTTCACTTCGCCGGCTACGTGCCCATCCGCCAGGAAGCCGACGCTTTGAGGATGCGTCTGAAGCGTCCGGTGCATTTGGCGCCTGGCGCGTCGATCGTTGTGGACTATCCACTGAACTACGCCCAAAATGAAAGCTTTGCGGACGCGTTCCCAGGAGCCCGGTTGGAGTTGAATCTGGAAAGCTCGACGGTCGTTCAGATCCTGACGGCCAAGCTGGATGCCCTGCCATCAGCGGCACCGGCAACCGACAAGTGAACGCGCCGGACCAACACGCTCGAGTGGATAAACTCGCAGAACAGCCTTTCAGGTTTTCGGAGGAGATGCAGTGAGATTGAATGCCGCAATCGTGGCGGCAAAAGCTGCTCCTGACACTCACGCGGGCCCGCTCCAACGGCATTACCACCGACCGGCCGTTGATTACGGAACAGGAGATGCCTCTGAAACCGGGACGTGCAGGTATCCGACTGCCCGGCGGCCAAGGCGATCGGTCCGGAGGACGCGGACCAGGTATTGCCCAGGAGTCTGGTAACGATGTGTCACCAGGGCATAGCCATCCGCAGCGTGAGAATTCACGTTGCCGTCCGATTTGCTGGTCACGGTCGGGCTCCCGTCGCCGAAATCCCATATCTCCTCGCCGTCGGTCGTGGCGAACGTGCGCACTTTGAACGTCACCTCGACGCCCGGTCGAATTCCCACGGTCGGCTCGTACACCGGATGAATCGTGGGCGGCATTGGCTCCGGTTTGTCGCGGTCCAGCGCATGCACGATGGCAAAGTCGTAATCGACTCGCCCAGCCGAGTCCGTCACTTTGAGCACCTCGCTGTAGCGGTAGTACCAGCCGCGCGAGTCGAGTACGTAGACCACATCGTGTCGTGGGCGAACCGGCGTCTCTTCGTATCCCGGCAATTGCTCCACGCCCCGCGACACGACCAGACCGTCGGTAGCCGATACAACCTCTGTCATGGCTTCGCAGCCACCGAAATCCAGCCCGTTGTGATAATAGATCTTGCGCACACTGGGCCGGTCGCATGCGTTCACGTAGCACGGCTCGTTGGCCATTTGCGTCGCGCTGGCGAAGAACCTCTGTTTTACCGGGTAAACGAACGTGCCAGGCACCACAAGCGGCGATCCCGCGGGCCAAAGACGGAGCCGGGCGTCTTGTTTCAACTGCCACGGATCACGATGAGAGTTTCGCAAGTACCCTCGAACGATCGGGCAGTCGACGCGCACGTTGCCCACGGTTCTGGGCAACTCGTAGTTGGCAGATTCAAGCCAAATCGCCTGCCCATCGACTTCAATCTTGACTCGTGCACTGCGCACCGCCTCGCGCACCGGGTCGCTGGTCTCCTTCACCTCCAGCAGTTTCACAGAGACCTTCTCTCCGTTGCATAATTCCACCTGCGTCGATTCCATCAAGGCCAGATCGACGACACGTACCAGCGGAGTTCTCGTCGGTTCCGGCGGCTGAGCCGCAAGATGTGGCGCGACAAAGAGAAACGGCAATCCAACGACCAATCCGCGAACAACCATGTTATGTCTCCTTCATAGACTTCGGCACGTCTGATGATATCATGCGGCCTGCGGCAAATCATCTCTCCGCCCAAAGCGAGTCAATGAGTTCCAGAGTCTGATCGACCAATTCGCGACCGCCTTCGGGGCCCAATTCCGTGCTTTCGGGGATCGCCCCGTAGCCGCCTCCGGCCACCGACCGCTCGGTCGGCACATAGCTGCCACCGCCGGCAAGCTGAACCACAAAGGTTTGAACAGCGTTGCTGCGGGCCTTGATACGGATGCCGAAATCCAAGTACAGCTCGAAAGGGTTGGTGGCGATTGCCATGTCGCCAAGCCGGATCACATGGACTTCGACGGGCACGGTGGGTTGCGTTTTCTGGAGTTCGAAACGGTCCAGAACTCTCGACGCTCGCGCCATCCTCCAATAGATGCCGGTGATGGCGTTGAACCAGCCGCGCTTCTGTTTGAGTTCGGGTTGCTCTTCGATTTCGCGACGCATGGTTCGGTATTCTTCCCGCAGCCGCTCGAACGCCTCCTCCACAGATTCCAGTTGTGGGCGATGGTGCGTGCTTCTGGGCGTCTTGATGTCCTCTTCGCTCAGACGCCGCCGGCTGAGTTTCACCTGTTCCATGCGGTGAGCGAAAGCCGGATTCCAGTCGATCGTCTTCTCCATGACGGGGAGGATGGACGTCACGGCATTGGCGATTCGTACGGCAATCTGCTCGCGCCTGCTTCGACCCGTGAGACGTTCCATACGCGATTCGGCCTTCTTTGACACAAGGACCACGGGCGACTGGTCGCCCGCGGCGGCACACTGCGGCAGGACGAAAATCTCTGCTCCCAAACGCTTGCGAAGCTCGTTGCGCGTCTCATGCCAGAAATCGGCTGAGATGCGGGAGCCCCCACTTGCCTGGGACGGAACGGCGACGTTGATAAGTACGCCGGTCAGTTCGCGGTCGCCATTCCATGTATACAGCAAGTCGACCGAGTGATCTTCATAGCCTTCGATATGGCTGAAGTCGGGCTGGCCAGTCTTGCCGTACATGCGCGACGTGCCGTCCGTGTAGGCCGTCAGCCGATTGTGTCCCACCACAGCATGCCCCAAACCGAAGCTCACACCGCCGGGCTTTCGATTCTTCCACGCCTGTTCGACGGCCTTGGTAATCTGATCGCTGGCAAATTCCAGATAGTCAAGCGGCGACATCGCCCCCAGATCGATGCCCCATCGCGACCAGGCAAGCGGTATCTCCAAGCCAAACTTGCCAAGCTTCTCGGCCAAATCGGACTTCGTGCGAGTTTCCGGACCGCAATGAGTATGTGTTGCGTTCAGGACCACAGTGTTGGAATCGATCTCGGGAAGAGACTGTTTCACCTTAGCCCGTACCCGATCCCGCACCTCGTCGCTGATGGAGATCAAGTCACAGGAGATCATGATCACCGTGCCCGCCGAGTCTTCGTCCTGGACCGACTCGATGACCAAGACCGTCGCGGTGATTGGGTCCAAAACGCCTTCGGAAACACGCGCTCGCGAAAATCCGGTGAGGACGACAGGTTCATGGGGCGTCAAGTCGGCTGATGCCCATCCAATCCGGAGTGGTCCCGCCTGCTCGCCGTCGCTTCCGGCAAACGCCACCCGCGATGCCGTCCCCGCCACCAAAAGCGCCACAAGAACGAGCACCAAGCCACCAGACAATCTAAGCATCGTCCGAGGAATGACTGTCGGATTTGAGTGTAGCCGGAGTCGCAAGACTTCGGGATTTGCCGCATCCGCCCGAAGTGTTGCCACTTCGGCTACCACAGTTGTCTTTCGAACAATCCCAAGTGAATTTCGACGCATCTTTGTCATCTCCCTATCTCGATACCGGCCATGCACATGTTGTATTGGTTGCCTTGTTCATTGATGTTTCTTTCGTTTGTGAAGACGCTTCAAGATGTTATACGACCTTGTCCGCCACTCTGCCACTGCTTGCCAGTCGGCCGTGACACGGGTGCGATCAGACAATGGCAGGGAGTCCTTCATGAACAGCGTGTCCGCGCCCAGATCGAAAGCGCACGGTTCGAGACGGAGGACGCCGTAAGGAAACGACTCCAATCGCACGGAATTGGTGGCTAATGCCTTCAGACCGACGTTCCGAAGCCGCGGAACGCGACCTGCAAGACATCGCGCTTCACGTCGCTTCTAGCGAAGATCTCCTGCATCAGGCGGAGTCCTAGGGCTTCGAGTAGCCGGTCCAAGGCTGCGGCGGGCAATTCCGCTTCGTCAGCGCAAAAGTCGGAAAGAAGACGCGGATCGACGTCGACGTCCTCGGCCAATTTGGCCATGGAACGCCGAGACAAGGGAACAGCCCTGCGCACATCACCGAGGAAGCCCGGCTGCTCGGCGGCCGTCTTGACCTTTCGGATGTGCGCGATGTTCTCGTCTTCACACGCCAGTTCTTCCTCGACGGCCGCGCGCCACTCGTTTCTCTGCTCCGCCGTAAGATGCAGATGCGCTCGTTTCTCCCCATCAGCCTTCGCTTGCTGAAGCTGGTCCTGCTGCTCTGGCGTCAATTGCATATCTATTCTCCCACATCGCATTTGCAGCTACGGTTTTCCTCCCAGAGCGATGATGCGGCCGTCTGTGGTCGCGTAGTAGATGCGGCCAGCGGCCGCGATCATTCCGTCGAAAACGGGCATCGCGGGAAGCTTCTGCTCGGCCAGTTTGTTGCCGTCGGAGGCGGAGACGGCCCAGAGCAGTGCGCCCTTCTTTCCTTCGAGGGCATCGCGCTGCTCGGCGAGGGCCTTTCGGGTCTCCGAGGCGATCAGGGCCCGCGTCACCTTCTCCTCGTCGACCAGATCGGGTGGACCGGCGATGAAGAGGGTTTTGCCGGCCAGGACCATGGCCCGGACGAACATCGGGATCTCTTGGGCCCAGCGGTGCCTTACCGCGAAGGGCAGCCTGAGGATGCCAGGCTTGGCCCCGATGAATTTGCCCGCCCGGCCTACGTGCCCCAGATCGGACCGGAGACCTTCCGTCGCTCCGTCGTTCCCGTTGCCGGACTTGTCGGTGACCTTACCCTCGCCGCGCGGATTCCATTTCTCTTTCTCGAAGGAGAAGTGGAGGGCGAGTGTGGCGCCGCTGTCGGTCTTCCCGGGATCAGCGACATGCCGCTGGATCTCCTCTGCGCTCAGAACGCCATCGTAGATCCGGACCTCGTCCATCAGGCCGCGGAAGCCTAGCGGCGCCCGGTAGTCGCCCACCGCGCCGCCGCTGTCTAGCCCGATATCAACAGCCGCCTTTGGGCCAAGCTTGGGAAGTCCGGGAGTCTGGGCTGCGCCGGCCAGTTTGCCGTTCACATACAACTCGATCTTGCCCTCGGCGCTCTGCACGCCGGCCAAATGTGTCCATTGATTGAGGACGTTTTCCTTCGCAGCCACCGCCGTGAGTTGCTTGCCCGTGCGGACGACCAATGTCGGCTTGCCCGATTCGATCAGCAGCGCAAACCCGTCGCTCTTCCCACCACCACGCGCCACGACCACGCCGTTGCCGGTGTGTGAGTTCACCCAGGCTTCGATGGCCATGGCCCGGTTGCCGGGGTCAAGCGACTCGGAGGGCGTCACCTGAATGGACGTCGTTCGCCCTCGCCTCGTCATCGGCTCGAAGTCGCCGCGTTCCTTCTCGGCAGCAAAGAGGACATGTTCCAGCGGGGTCGTCCAGCGATAGTACTTGTCCTTGCGACCGAAGCCGTAAACGGTCGAATCGTCGAAGGTCAAGATGCGTCCGCCGGGGGCCATCAATCCGGCCAGGGGATAGCCGGTGGCTCCGGGGGCATATCGTCTGCCGTAGATCCAATAGGACCGGTGCCACCAACTGTCGTCAAGGAAGCTTGTGGGCGAGAACAGATGCGCGTCTTCGGCGAACTGCTTGGTGACATCCCTGGTGGGAATGCTTTGGTACTTCCCGTCCATATCAAAGCGAAGCGACTTCATGTAGACGTAATTTCCGTCGCAGGACAGGATATCGGGCTGGCCCACCTGGACCCTGTTGTTCGACTGGTTGAGGATCGTCTCGGACAGCTTCCGGCCCGTCTTGGCATCAAGTCGCAGCAGGCGGAGGCCGCCGTCCAAGTGTACGACGCGTCCGGCCACGCAATAGACCGTGCCGTCGCGCACCAACACGCTGCCCGACACGGGCCAGACCGACTCGACCTGTTCGAACGCCGTCATGCGCCGATCCTCCGGCGCGGCACGAAAACGCCAGATCAGTCGGCCGTCGTTCGCTTGGAGGCAATACACCCAGCCGTCGGCCGAACCGAACAGCACCCGCCCCTGCCAGATCGCTGGCGGCGAGTCCACTCGGCCGCCCACGGTGTAATTCCACGTTTCATTGCCGGAGGCGGCGTCGAGGGCATGGACGGTATGGCAGTCGATGGAAGCCACGAACACTTTTCCGCCGGCCACCACCGGCGCGCTGAGCCGACCGCCGATATCGGCTTGCCAAGCCTCGTTCAACTGGGCGGGGACGGCTGTTTTCGTACGGCCGCTACGTGTGGTGTCGTGGCGGTACATGGGCCAGTCGGAAGAAGGCTGTAGACTGGAGGCTGGAGGCTGGAGTTCGGTTGCCATTCCGTACGCGGCGCCTTTTTGTAGACGGCCTTTGTCGGTGGCCTTGGCCCGGTAGCAGCGATGATGGCCATACCCCCGTTTTGTGATCGGCACGAAGTGTTTCCGCACCTCGCCGGTGTGCAGATCGCGCCCGGTGAACTCGCCCGAGTCTTCGCCCTGCGCCGTCGCGCCGGTCCACACCAGCCCACCGGCCACGAAGATGTCTTCCGGCGAGTCGTAGCCGGACGGAGGATGCTCGGCCGTCCAGAGCACCTTGCCATTTCCGGCCGACAGCGCCTGCATCGAATCCTGCGCTCCGTAGTGGCGAAGAACATTCTTGCCGCCTGCGAACAGCACCACATCGTCGTGCACCACAAGCGTCGGGGCGTATTCCGAGGTGAATTTCTTCGCCCGTGGGAGCGACTCGGATGCCCATTGCTGCTCGCCGGTCTTGCGGTCCAGGCAGATCACCTTGTCGCCGTCGTAGAAGAACACACGGCTGCTGTCTGCCGCAAGGGTAAGCGGAACGACTTGGCTGGCTTTTCGCCAGAGGACCTCACCGGCCTCCGCCTGAACGGCCATGACCGACCTGTCGGCCCCCTCGAAGTCTTCTTCGCTTTGTCGTGCTATCAGGCTGGCCACGGTTGGCAGCCGGTGCCTCGCGTCCGGCTTGCCGACGACCAGAAACAGCACGCCGCCGGAGCAAAGGATCTCCTCCGTGCCCACCGTCTGTTCGTACGTGCAAATCGTCTCGCCCGTCGCAGCGTCGAGCATGCTTACCGGCGCGTCAAAGCCGAGCGTAACGTAAACCCGATCGCCGACCGCCACCAGCCGCCGCGGCAAGTCTGCCGGTCCGCTCTTCAGCGGCCACAGGTGCGTGTGCCACTTGTCGATCGGGCGCTTCCAGAGAATGGTCCCGTTGAAGGCATCTCGTCCCGTCAGAAACCACTTGGATGGCAGGACGATGGAGGCGGTCGATCCTCCGTCAAAAATGTAGAACAGCCGCCCGTTGGCCGAAACCAGCGCGCTCATACTGGCCATGTGGTCATGGTGCCGAGACCAGCGCGGGCTTCCGTGCCATTGATAGCGCGTCGGTGGACCCACGACGGTGTCCTGCGCCACGGCGTTGTTCGTGGCATCGTGGAGGTAGTGCGTCCAGTCGTCAATGTTCTCCGGCCGGGGCTTGCGGAAAGAGTCCAGAGTCGATAATCCAGAGTCGAGGGCCAGTGCGACTCCACCCGGCGCCAACACTCGCAATACCTCTTCCCTTGGCATCTGCCACTCGCCACTTGCCACCACCAGATTCACAAGGTTGTCCGTGTAGGGCAAAACCCGTCCAGCCAGTTGGTCCACCGAGACCGGCCCATACGCACCGGCTGCTCGGATCGTTGCCCGCGCCCTTTCGACTTCGATCGCGTCGCGGTCGAGCCCGTGAACCAGAAAGCCGTCGCCGGCGCGAAGGGCCATCGTCAACAGGCCGTCGCCGCACCCCAGGTGTACGACTAGTCCGCCACGGACCCCTGTTGCCTGGAAGATCTGGCGCGCCGCGTCCGAAGGCTCCTGGGCGCCTTGCGCAGCAAGGGCGACCATCAGCGCAAACATCGGCGTCCAGCCAGCGGCAACTCGAAGAATATGAAAAGGTCCCATCGTGCGTTTCTCCTTGGTGTTTCGATTCCCTCTGTCTACTCGCCCGCCTGCAAGTCCTCGAACATATTAACGCGATGCACAGCGGAGGTTAAGTCGTTTGGCTTGCTGGGAATGGCTGGATGGGGCTAGAATCGCTATCATTCGAATTGAGAGGTATAGCGATGGGTGACATCTTAATCATCTTTGGCACTGCTTGTGGCGTTTTCGTAATGGGTGTCCTAGCGCTTGCCGTATTCGCATCCCGGTTTTATCACAAAGTCGGCCCCGAAGAAGCGATTGTCCGCGCCGGTGCCGGCGGCTTGAGGGCCGTCACTGGTGTCGGCATCGTGGTGATCCCGCTGATTCATCGCGCCGAGAAGATGGATCTGTCGGTCAAGCGAATCGAAATCAAGCGGAGAGGTGAACAGGGACTGATCTTCAAGGACAACAAGCGGGCCGACATCGACGTCACGCTCTTAGCGCGGGTGAACAAGACGCGAGAGGACATTCTGCGAGCGGCCCAGGCCCTGGGCTGCAGGCGTGCTTCGGATTCGGCAGCTCTGGCCGAAGTGTTCGGCGCGAGATTCTCCGAAGCCTCGAAGACGGTCGGTAAGCACTTCGATTTCGTCGAACTGTATCAAGACCAGGATCGCTTTAAGGAAGAGATTCTCAAAGCCATCGGTACCGACCTGCACGGCTACGTTTTGGATGACTGCGCGATCGACTACCTGGAGCAGACTCCAGTCGAGATGATGAACCTGCAGGGCGTCCTGGACGCAGAGGGCATCAAGAATGGTCACTCGTCTCAGGACATCGGCGGGCGTTTCGACGAGGCCAACATGCAAAGATTGCACGAAGCAGTCGCAGCCTTGAAAGCGACACGAGAGTCACTAGGCTTGAGTCTCGCTGACGTCCGTGCACGCATGGGGATTGAGGAAGACAACCTATCGCCACTGGAAAACGAAGCCAGTGCGAATCCGACCATTGACACGTTGACGCAGTATGCCAATGCGGTAGGGAAGGAGATTGTTATCGCCTTGGTTGACAAGCAAGATTGAGTAGCCGCACAGCGATTCCAGTGTCTGTATTCAACTCAACCTTCGCACCAGCTCGGCATTCTCGGCCACCTGGAAGTCGAACATGCCGACGTTCAGGAAATCTGCCCCGGCCTCGATTGCGTACCGGAATCCGGCCTCCGGCTTCACCCGGCCGGCGCCCAGAACTTTGTAGGCTATCCAGGGGAGGTCTATCTTGGCCATCATCGCCGTTGTTTTCTCCGGGTCGGTGGATGTGTAGTCCACGGCGTTGATCGTTTTCATGATGAAGTCAGGGGTTATGCCGGCCTTGATTGGGACGTCGATGGTCTCGTTCAGATGTCCAGCCAAGCCGGCGAGCATTCCGTGCTTCCTGATCGTATCGAAATAGAACTCCATGTCCGAAAGGTTCTTCTCCCGGACCAGTCCGTCACAGGCGCCGCCCTGCAGGAAACAGGCGATCGCCCCGTTGTCGGCTGCCAGCTTGATGTACTTCAGAGCATCTTTCCTGGCCTCCGGCTTCGGCCGGAACCAGTGGGATTGGGCTATCCACTGCAGTCGCTTGCCGGTCTCCCTCTCGAACCGCTTGAGATACTTCACGCACGTGTCATCGGTAAGCGTTATGTGGGTGTTGATCCCGTGGTCGTGGCCGATTGCCAAGGTCTCGACAATCTTCTCCTCCGTGAAGTAGGCTGCGAACAACTCTTTGGCGTATTTCAGCGGTTCGGCGTGGGGGTAGCCGGTGAACTGGTTGGCGCCGATTATCAAGCGGCTGACATCATACTTGCCCAACTTCCGTTTAGGGAAATCGGAAACAGCCTTGGCACTCGACTCCGCCCTAGCGGCCGGCCGGCCCACGCCCGCCGCGCCGAGACCGGCCGATGCCGCGAGCGTACCCTCCAAGAATCTCCGTCGATTCACTTTGCTCATGTCAGACCTCGAATTCCGTTGAAGGTTGTCCGTATTGTTCTGTCGACCTACCACAGCACAGCATATCCCAACCCGAATGAGTTCTCAAATGGCCTACTGGTTGGCTAGTCGTTTGTGTTAGGTCGTTTCTTGTGCCGCCAGCATCGCGAGTTTCGAAACTGACAATTCTCGGGTTATCGACCTGTTGGCCGTGTGGCGTCTTGTGGTGAAATCTGCGAAGCTGATGGTATTCGGAAACCCTTTTCGTGGAGGTTGTGACTCATGCAGAAGAAAGCTGACACGGGGAAGACACGGAGTTCGCGACGCACGTTTTTCGCCTCGAACGGGGCGCTAGCTGCCGGTATGTGCCTGGCGGGCTCGACTGTTGCCAGAGCGGCGGAAACGCTGGCCATCAATGGCGGGAAGAAGGCCGTTACCGCGCCGACCAGCGACAGCACTTCCTGGCCTCGATTCGGTGAGGAGGAAATCGAGGCCGTCAACGCGGTGGTGCGCAACTTCGGCTACGGCGAGGTCACGGCCTTTGAGAAGGATTGGCGGGAGCACTTCAAGCCACCGTACTGCAAGTCGCACATGAACGGCACCAGTGCCTTGACCTCGGCCCTGTTCGGCTTGAATCTGCCCGTCGGCAGCGAGATCCTGGTGCCCAGTATGGACCCCTGGTTCGGCATTCTGCCGATGCGGCTGTTTGGCCTGGTGCCCGTCTTTGTCGACAACGATCCGCGCACACTGAATTTCGACCTGGAAGACGCGAAACGGCGTCTGACGAAGAATACACGGGCGATCGAGGTGGTCCACCTGTTCGGTTTGCCCTGTGACATGGAGGCGATTTGCGATTTCGCCAAAGAGAAAGGCCTGTTGATCCTCGAAGACTGCGCCCATGCCCATAACGCATCGATCAACGGCAAGTACGTCGGCAACTGGGGCCAGATCGGGGCGTTCAGTTGCCAGGGCAGCAAAGTCTTGCCGGCCATGGAAGGCGGCATGGCCAACTACGAGAGCCGAGAGTATTTCGAGCGGGCGACGACCTACGGTCACTACGGGAGCCCTCCGAAGTTCCCCAGCGACAGCAAGTACAAGAAATACGCCACCGGCCTGGGGCAGAAGCTACGGATCCATCCCCTGGGCGCGGCCTTGGCCCGCTGCCAGCTACGCGTACTCGGTCAGCAGACCGAAATGGAACGGCAGCAAAACTACTCGCTCAACAGCCGCTTGTGCCGGTTGCCCGGCCTCTCCGAGCCCACGGTAGCACTAGGCGTGAAGCGGGTCTACTGGCGCTGGAATAACCTGTTCATCGATCCGGCCAAGGCGGGCATGTCGCGCGACACCGCCATCAAGGCCCTCAAGGCCGAGGGCGTGA
>CAZURK010000279.1:0-20551 GCA_964623055.1 uncultured Pirellulaceae bacterium | reverse complement strand
CCAGCAACTCGGGCGCCTGGAAGTGGAACAGCAGCGTCATGGCCTCTTCGGCCAACTCGGGATCGCGCAACGAATCGAGCAAGCAGGAGACCAGTAGCGCCCGCTCCTGCTCGGCCAGCACGTAGGCCTGCAGGCTAAGCTGGTCTTTCCAGTCACGCCCATCGTTGTAGTTATGTATCTGGACGACGATCTCGTGCAGCAGATGCACCCACCGGCGACGCATGTCCTCAACCGCCTCAGGGCGTTCGGCCACGAGCACGACTGGTTGGGACTTCCGGCCATCGAACAACTGGGCACGGACTTCGTCGGAGAAGACCGCTCGACGCAGGTCGTTTCGTATGGTGACGTAGATGCCAGCCAGATACACGGATTCTCCGAGCGGCTCCTGCTGAAGCGTGAGGAAGAGCCCGACATTCTCGCCGCGCGACAGCGATGGAGACGCGGCCCCGTGCGAATGCGGTTTGCCTTCGTCCAATGCCGCGACCTGTTCCGCGAGCCTCGGCCCGCGTCCAGCCAGCGATGCACAGCGGCCCAGCACGTCATTCGCCTGGGGCTCTTGGAGAAACTGGCCAAGCTCGTTGGTTGTCCGCACGCCCACTCGATCCCACAAATAGCGTTTCCCCCAGGGGGTAAGCTGGCTCAAGCGCGAGAGATCGTCGTTGCGCTGCATTTCGCTCCAGCAGTACCGAAAGAACTCGCACCATTCGCAACGGAAATGCACGTGCCAGTGCGCGTCCGCGATACTCCCGCGCAGGATCCGAATCAGATCGTGCCGCAGAAAGTTCTCCAGATGCGGACGCAACTCGCCGAGAGAACACGCGGTCGGCTCCGGCTGCGAGCCCAGCCACACGGAGCCGATTTGAAGGTCAACGTACGTGTCGTCGATCCGCTGGTCGCGGATAATTGCGTCCAGTTCCATTGCGTACAGCAGCACCTGCACACGGTGAGTCAACTGGAGTGACTCGCCGCGTTTCAGGTCGATCAGGTGAAACCGGCGGTGACCGTCATCGTCGCCAGTGACCGCGATCAGATCGGGATGATTGTCGCTGATCGTCACCAACGACGCGTCGATACCGTAACGATCGTAGAACGCGGCAGGCAGATGCAACGTCGGCTGATAGATAGACGATCCGGGCTCGGCGGTCCGCAACAGCTCTTGTGTCTCATGCCAGTCAAAGCGGCGAGTGTGACACGGCCCATCGCCCGGCGCAATGAAAACGGGCCCGTCCATGTGTTGTTCCAGGACGGCCTGCTCCCACGCGTATCCGCTTTCGAGCAGCGCTTTGACCAGCGGGCTGTGATCGAACTCGCGTTTTGGAATGCCTTCCTTGCGCTGCAACTCGGCGCCCGCGGCATGAAAGCGAAGAAACCGTTCGCAATCGTGAAAGAAGTAACGAGCGACGGCGGAAGGGCTGGTGCGAAAAGGTGTGTCGGCCATGACGCGTACCGTGTATCCGTACAAAGGCGAGAAAGGACCACAGACTTTCGTACAATGTAACCCTTGTGGCGGTGGTCAATCCAGTAGGAAATCCGCCGAACCCAGGTAGAATCACTTGCGCCGAGAATCCGGTGCTAGCAGTCGCGCCCCGGCATATTGGGACGTCAGGCTCTGGCCGACTCTGGGAAGGGAAGCCGCGCCACGGATAGCATCCAAGACCACGGATAGGAAGACATTGGTACATAGACGGGGGGGCGCCAGAGACCAAGGCCCTCCGTTTTCTCTGTTCACTCCTGTTCGTTCCCACAATCGCCCGGTGGTTATCGCCGCCTCTTGCCACGCGCCTTGCCGCTCGTCGCCTCGCCAAGAATACGGTCTTTTCAGAAAAGAGTAGGACGCCGCTGCAGTCACAGGGACTGCAACGGCGTCGGAGGAATCCGCTGAAATCGGCGAACTGTCTTGAGGGTCTTCCGAAGTCAGTTTGCCGCGTCGACGGTTTCCGCCCTCAGGTCGCCGTAGACGACACGGTATCGACCGTCGTCGAGTTTCCATCGAAGCAGGATGGCCTCTGCATCGCCGGGCTTGACCGTGGCGCCGAAGTACTCGGGATCGCGCTGTTCCCGTGCCAGCTTCTTATAGAACGCGGCAACAGGCGCTGCTTTTTGGCATGCCCCGGCGAACACTTGTTGTACGGCCTTGGCGGATTCTTTCGCGGCGGCACGTGCGAGTTTCAGCCGCTCTTCCTTGTCGAGGTCCTTGGGGATCGGTTTCAGTTCCCGGAGCGTTTCGCCCAGCGTGGCCACGCTCGCCCGAGCACCGAATGTGCTCGTGAGCCACAACATATCCAAACGCTCGGGGTAACCGGCGTCCAAAGCAGCTCTCTCGAACAGAGTGGACGTCTGCGCAGGAAGTTCCTCGCCTTTTTCTTGCGCCTTCTTCTTCATCATGTCCATTCCAGCTTTGGCCTTGTCTTTCCATTCGAGCCAGGCGCGCATCCCGTCGACAAAGGCTGCTTCGTCCATGGCCGGAAGCCGGGTGATCTCGGCCTTGGCGAGTTCCTCTTCGGTGGGTGGCTGAAACTTGGTGGCGTCCAGCGGGACGTTCCACTTGATGTTGTCCCATTTGTGGTGGTGCTTCCAGATGGTGCCTGGCTGGACCGATTTCCGGTCGGTCTCCAAGCGAATCGGCAGGTTTTGCTCGACGTCCACCCAAACGCGGAGCCGGCCATCCGAGTCGGAGGGCGTCGGATTTCCTTTCGTGGGGCGCGTCCCAAATCCCAGTTTCCAGCCGGCGATCTCGAAACCGACCGCGCGGCGTCCGTTGATCATCTGCTCGCCGAGGTTGCGGTCGGGAGACTCGCGCACTTCCAGTAACCGGCTCAGCAAATCCTCCGTGGCCCGATGTTGAGGCACCTCAGCGGACGTGATGACGTGCACCTTGTCGCCGTCCCATACGTAGGCCCTATCCCCAAGGAACAGGGAACGGCTTTTCTTCCCCGATTCTTCGTACTCGCAAAGCTCGGCTCGCGTGTTGCCGTCGAAACGAATCGAGCGCGTCCCTCGCCTGGGTTTTTGCTCTAACTGGCCCGGCAACTGGCCTTCCACTACGGTTGACGTGCTGACGAAATCGCAGACCATCGTTTTCGCCTGCTGCACTTCTTGCAGCATATCCGCAAATGCGATCTTCTCGCCTGTCATCAGGAAGAACACGAGCAAAATGCAGGCCGCCGGCAGTAAGGCGACTGCCGCCCAGCGGGCTTTGTGTCGTCGCAAAGTCATAGTCATTCCTCCGAGCCACCGCCGCCGCGGCACGATGTCCGATTCTCTTTTGGAGAAGGGCACCGACTCCGGCAGCATGGCCATCAGTTGGTCGCGACGCTGGACGTGGTTGCAGTCGAACGCCTGAAAAGCATCCAGCAATTCGGTGTGTTGCCGGGAGGCCTCCTGCCACGCGGTGTGGCACCGCTCGCACTCAAGCGAATGCTGACGGAGCGATTCCGCGCGGTCTTCGTCCAACAGGTTCATGCTCAGCAGGTTCCAAGTTTTGGCATCCGGACAGGTCATGACCCTACCTCCTCCCGACAATAGATTGCTGCGAGGCGTTCTCGTGCTTTGGCCAGCACGCGATAGAAAGTTGATTTCGACAGACCCAACACGGTGCGGGCCTGCTCCGCGTCCAAGCCTTGCAGATAGAATGCCTGCAGACTCAGACGTTCACGCTCGGGAAGCTCGGCAAGGGCTTCCCGAAGAGTCTCGAGACGCGGGTCAGCCTCGTGCTGACGTACCACTGGCTCGACATCCTCCGGTAGGTGACAAGCCAACTTGCGGTCACGAAGCCGCCCTCGTCTCCATTCGCGGCAGACCTGGCGAGCGATGCCGGTCAGCCACGCTGCAAAACGCTCTGGTTCGCGCAGGGAGTCCAATTTCGAGTACGCTCGCAAGAAGACCTCCTGCGTCAGATCCGCCGCCGAGTGCAGGTCGTTCGTCGTGTCGAAGCAGATCGCGCGGATCAATCGCGCCCGGCGGTCGTATAGTTCGGCAAACGCCGAACGATCTCCCCGCAGGGCAGCTTTGGCCAACGCGCCATCTGTTTCCGTCACAACTTCGCCTCCCCGGCGGCAAAACGACTGACGACCGTCACCATAATAGTGCAGCATGTCGCCTGCTTTTCCCAGAAAAACACGGCGAACGCCTCGATTCCAATGGAAGCCCGAAAGACGCTAACTTGAAAATCCCGACTGTTTAGGCCGATGGAATGCGCGTTCCCGGGAATCCCGCGAAGAACCTTGTATTCCTTGTGAATTGTCTAAGAATAGAAAGGGAGAGACTCCGTTCAAAGGAGAGAGGCCATGTCCACCAACGTTAGTATCGAGGAAGCCCAGACAAATCTGGAGGAACTGATCGGAAACCTTGCGCCCGGCGACGAAGTCGTGATCACGAAAGGCGACCAGCCGGTGGCCAAGTTGATTGGCGAACAGCCGCCCGAACGGAAGGCTCGAACGCCAGGTAACTGCAAAGGCATGATCACGCTGCTGGTCGAAGACGATGAACATTTGGAGGACTTCAAGGAGTACATGCCGTGAAGTTGCTCCTGGATACACATGCCTTCCTCTGGTTCATCACCGACGATCCGAAACTCAGCGCCACGGCGAAGGCGGCCATTGCCGACGCCGATAACGAGATTCTGGTCAGTCCCGCAAGCTATTGGGAAGTCGCCATCAAGGTCAGTATCGGAAAGTAACCCGCTATCCGCGCCGTATGATACGTTCATCACACAAGGGATCAACAACAACGACTTCGTGATTCTGCCCATCGAACCAAAGCACACGGCGGCACTCACGAACTTGCCATTTCATCATCGTGATCCGTTTGATCGCCTGATCATCGCCCAGGCGATGGTCGAACAGATCGGCGTAATCAGCGGCGATTCGGTATTCGATGCGTATCCCATCACACGCATTTGGTGAAATGACGACGATGCGGTGATCGCGATCCTGCGCAAACGCTGTGTCTCTGGTCTTGCCCAGGGACCAGTGGACGCAGAAAGGGGGATCCTATTTCTTCCTGCCCTCTGTCTTCTTCTGTTCCGTGATTGAGATTTGGTCATTCGCGGCCAATCAGCGCTTTGATATTCGCCTCTTCGACCTCTTCCCAGCGCTGTCGCTTGGCCATTGCGCGAGCGTAGAAGTCAAGGTCGTCTCTTGACCATGCATTGGATTCCAGGTAGTCGCCGCAATAAGGAACCAATAGGTCGATCCAGCATGCGATCTTGTCCATTTCCGCGCGGGAAAGTTCTACCTCTTCGTGACCTTCTTCGAGAATCGCGATCAGTCTGCTGGTCGCTGCGCCGCGATGGTATGGAGGCAACAAAGACGGCTCGGACATGCAGTCGATCCAGTTCACCATCGCATGATCCCAGTTGCCACAGCTCCCTTTCGTGTTGGTCAAGGCCAGGTACGACTGACTGAACTTGCGTTTCGTTTTGCCAAGTGTCACGAGTTTGCCCGTCAGGCTGAACGTCTCGTCCGTCTTGTCGTGGTGGCAGCCAGTGCAGTGTTTATCCAGGATCGGCTGGACCTCGTTGGGAAAACTGAATCCACGGGGCGGTCCGTGGAATGGTGCCAGCGATTGAGGACCCGACTCGATTGCCAGCGATGCGCCAAGCCCTGCTCGTGGTGCGCTGTTTTTGTGTTCGTGACAGCCAACGCACGATTGGGCCTCGCCGGGCATGAGCGCCGTCCAGCTTCTCATGGTTTGTACGACTCGGTTCTTCTCGTCCAATGCCTGAAAGTAGACCGGCGTGCGCGCGGGAACCTCGAAGAACGCCGAACCGTCGTCATGGACCTCTGCACTGCCCAGCACGACCTTCACGTCCCAGGATCCGTTGCCAACGGCGATGGGCGTGGTCATCTCGGAATGACCGCCTCGGCCGTCTTGGTGCAGGCTGCCGATGGCTGCTGCCCTGTACTGCAGCGCCACCACACGCAGTCGTTTGATCGCGCCGCGCGGCACGCCCGCCAAGCCATCGCCTTCGTAGATGTCTTGCAGGTAAACCGTCCCGGTCGTTTTCTCGTAGTCCACCGCGCCGGGCCGCACTGCCGGCTTTTCACGAGGAGCAAGCGGAAGGATCTGCTTGCAGCCAACGCCTTTACCCGACGCTTGTCCTTCCACCAACAACTCACGCCGCCCGTCCACGCCCATGAAGTGGATGTCGAAGCGGCCAAGCTTGCCTTCCGGCGTGGGCATCGCGAGGGTGACGAGGAAGTGCTCGTCGTCGATAGGATAGGGATACTGAAACTGAATACCGCCCAACGCATACTGATCGACTCGAAGTGGTTCCGTCTTCCGGACCGGCGCAATCAGTTGTACGCCTTGCCCTTCCTGCCGGCCGAGCGCCGGGTCGATCAGCCCCAGCTTGCCGTGCGCAGGTCGATGATGGCCGGTTATGACGGCCAACACCTTGCGTGATCCGGGGATCTTCCGTGCGTGGATGATGTTTGTGGGAAACCACGAGTTATTGCCGTAGAATTCGCGCTGGTTCGTGCCATCAGGATGCATTTGGAATAGCGGCTGCGGATAGATCTGTCCGCGATCGCTGTATTCCCAACGCGTGTAGAGGACCCGGCCGTCGTCCGTGACCGTCGGGAAGATCGTGTGCACCTGATCGAATCCGACGCGTCGCATGTAGCGGCCGTCCTGGTTCATCAGGTACAGATTGCTGACCTCGACCCAGTTGCAGTCGACGGTCTGGCAGCATCGCGTCGAGCTGAACACAATGTTGCCGTCGGGCAAGTAGACTCCCTCGTAATCTGCGAATCCAAGCCCGTCGGTGAGTTGACGTATCTCGCCGGTAGCGACCTCCAATTCGTATATGTGAAAATCGTCCTCGCGGTCCGACTTCTTCCACGCAAACAGAATGCGTTGGCCGTCGTAGGAGACATCGGGGTTTCGCAGGATGCCATCAGCATCTTCCAGCAGTGTGTGGGCTCGCCCGTAGATCCCGACCATTTCCAGCATGTTCAAAGACGCGCCCGGCCGGTATTGGCGATTGCGATGAGCATCGGACAGCACCTCGGTGTACTTCCAGCTACCAGGCACATGACGATGTTGGTTGAACACAAACCGTTGCCATCGTGCGAAAAGCGGTTGGAGTCGCACTGTGCGTCGAAGCTCACAAGCACGCACGTACAGCCGTCTCCAAAGTGGATCCCGTCCTGGCGTATTGGCCAAAGCAAGTGCCTTCGCCTCGGCTCGCATCCGGTCCCCTCGGGCGCCAAGCTCGTCCAGGACGCGAGCGATCATCCGCTGCTCGACGACCGAGTCGCGATCGCTAATGAAACACTTCAGGTCTCTCAATACAGGAGGATCCAGCTTGGATTCCGGCGCTTTGATGTGCTCGTCTCGCCATTGGCGTTTCTCTTGCTCCAACGCATCCGGCAGGGTAACGCTCATGTAATCCTGGTGCATCCAATCACGAATGATGGCGTCCCGTGAAGCGGCGTCCCGCCAAGTCGGCTCGGCGGCGGACTCCGTCGACAGCGCCGTCACAACCAGGAGCAGTACGCCAACGCAAATGCCAATTCCAGCGAACCTCATAGTCCATCCTCAGTTTAGGTCGTCTGAAGGAGACTCCCTGTCCAAATCGCTTTGCTGGGAGCCGTCTCAGCGTAACCCTGTCAAACGAAGCGTTCAAGTGCGCGATACCATCCCCGAATCCTGATCTCGTCCAACCGTCCTTTCGTCAATCCACGCGAACAGGTATTCTCGGACCCTGCAGGACACACGAACGATAGAAAGAGTAGGTCCCGCTTGCCGAGCGGGACCTGGCGATCGTTGGCCCGTCCGCTCCAAGGTCCCGCTCGGCAAGCGGGACCTACTTACGTGCCCCAGACCTAGATTCTCCAGCGGCCTCCGTCGGGCACTGCGGCCAAACGAACAGTCCGGCGGGGTCATTGGTGGGCTCTCGATGAATTGCGCCAACTGTGATGGAGGACAACATGAGCAAACGTGATGCGAGTTTTGCCCATATCCAAATGGGTGAGTTCACCCTTGGATTGACGTCGGTCGGACGTTCGCTGATTGCAGCCATATGGCTGCATGCTGCCTTCTTCGCGGTTGTAGTCCCGATCGGATCGTGGCCAGCCATATTGCCCACATCGGTGGCAGCCGAAGCGGCACGCCCTCTGGGAACTGGGACTCAGATACTGGTCGACGACTTGTTGATCGCTCGCAAGGTCGGCGTCGTTCGCCGTGTCCATCCTTGTCGCAAGCTTGCCGAACCAGTTATGGCCTCGCGCGAGCCTTGGGAGCAAAACGGCGACGACCGGCGAATCTATACATACGGCACGGTGCTCCGCGATGACTCGGCCAACCTGCTCCGCATGTGGTACAACCGCAATCATGCCGTGCTCTACGCGACATCGTCCGACGGGCTTTCCTGGACGCGTCCTCGATTAGGCCTGCACGAGGTGGCTGGATCGAAAGAGAACAACATCGTCTTTCCGCACTTCCACAGTCCCAGTGTGGTCTACAGCGCGAAGGAACCTCGCCCTGAGCACCGATACCAGATGCTGGGCTGCGGCAGGGTGTCGGGACGGGGTTACTACGCCGCTCATTCTGCGGACGGCATTCGATGGAAACTGCACCCGAAAAACCCGATCCTGCCCAGCAGCGATACGTGCACGCTGGCCCTTGATCCTACCACGGGCCAGTATCTGGCCTTTCACAAGCGGTACCACGAGTACCGCGGCCACAAGCGGCGGTTGGTCTATCTGGCCACCAGCCGCGACATGCAACACTGGTCCGAGCCCGTACTGGTCATGGCCCCGGACGAGCAGGACGACGCACAGGTTCAAGCCGAGGGCGGACGCTTTTCGCAGTTCTACAACATGTCGGTGTTCCCCTGCGCGGGGCAGTTCCTGGGTTTGGTCACCCATTTCCGATACAGCGGCCCGCCCGCAGAACGAGGGCCGCTGCAAAGCGGCGACGATGGTCCGATCGATGTACAACTGGTTCATAGCCGCGATGGCCGCACCTGGAATCGTTGCGAAGACCGTTCACCCGTGATACCAACAGGACCGCATCAATACGACGCAGGCTGCATTCTCGGTGTCACCAACGGCCCCGTCATTGTCGACGACCAGATGTGGTTCTACTACACGGCTATTACCACGACGCACGCCGGGTACGTTCCCAAGAAGCAGATTACTATCGGCCGCGCCGCCTGGCGACTGGACGGTCTCGTTTCTATAGATGCCGCGGACGAGGAGGGTTTTCTTGAAACGGTGGCTGTGCGATCCGTCAGTGACGGGTTGGTTGTGAATGTTGACGCGACTGGCGGAGAGCTTCGTGTGGCGGTGCTGGACGAAGAAGGCGATCCGCTTCCAGGATACGAACGTCACGAATGCATGGCGATCACTGAGGATTCGGTGCGTCACGCCGTTTGCTGGAAGGGGCGTGACCGCCTGCCGATGGACCGACCGTTACGTCTTCGTTTCCATCTGAAGCAGGCCAAGCTGTTCAGTTTTGCCATCAAGGAATAGCCAAGCTTTTCGCACCGTCACTCTTGCGCTCGGCTACTCGAAGCGGAACGCGTACAGGTCGCAGTCGCTCATGACGAACCTTAGCCGAATCGACTCGCCCGCCAGCGGCGAGACGTCGTGCGTGGACTTCCATCGGACCGTGGCATCCAACTTGTCGCCGATGATTTCCGGGCAGTTGTCCAGTGTGTACTCGTCGATCGGTTTGCCGTTGGCGTCCTGGATTTCGACCTTTATCCAACCGACGGCCGAGGCGGAGTAGTTCAGTCGTAGTTCGCTTCCTTGGAAGCGAAACGGTTTCGTGGTCAATTCACCGGCCTTGTAGCCCGCTTGAATCGAAACGAAGCCGTCGGGCCTCAATGTATAACGGCGTATGTGGACCGTGGGCAGCCGCCAGTTCTGCATGCAGTACAGCGATAGCTCGGTCGGCGAAGTCTGCAGGATGCCGCGCTCCATGTACAACGACCGTTCATGCCAGTTGCCCTCGTCGAGCCCCGGTCGGATGAATGCCTCCAGAAATGTGCGCTCGAAGTTCAATCCGTCGCGACTGGATAAGAAGACGATATCGTTCACGCCGGGACCGAACTTCCAGCCGGGCTTCGGCTCGCGAGCCGAAGCGAATCGCGACGGAAACATGAGCAAGTAGTCTGGTGCCCGTTCGTAGCGGATCGTAGCGTTCGTGTAGAACTCCTCGCGAGGTGCGTCGCCGGTCTTTATCAGCACGGGTTTGGTCCACGTTCGAAAATCGTCCGAAGTGGATCGACGCACCCAACGCACGCCGCTCTTGAAGCGACTCTGCATCGCCTGGCCCAGCGAGCCATCCTTGCGAATACCGCGCGTGTAGGCCACATACTGCTCGGTCACGGAGTCCCAAAACGCAATGTTGTGAGAATCGAAAGGACGTTCGGTGAGAATCGGCTCCTGGCTGGCCAACTTCCAATGCAGGCCATCGGGCGAAACCAGGGCGAACAGGTCCGCGCCTCGAACGACCGCCTTGTAGCGCTCGTCCGGCTTGCAGGCCGGATTGTCGTCCCGGAACGGAGCCATATTGCCGGCCGCCCCGTCCCACACAAGGTTGTTGTCCTTCGAACCGTTGAAGTCGATGATCCCCAGTTTCGGCTTGCGCCAATGGATGCCGTCGTCGCTTTCCGCATACGCGGTCATCGCTCGCCGCTTGCCTTTGCCAAACGCAGCCGCGTCGACGCGGTACCATGCCCGAAACACATCGCCGTCGCGAAACGTGACCATGTAGGACACACCATACTGCTCCCACGGATGTTCCGGCTTGATGGCGACCTCTCGCGCAACCGGATGATGCAGTACCTGTCGGACACCATGCATGCTGTCGATCAAGTAGCCATCGACGAACAACTGCCGCCTGTTGCCAATGTCGATCGAGGCGTCGCCGGCGCCAGACGCCACTTCGCTCAATAGCGGCAACATCAGCGATGCCGCAATAAACATAGTACGGAACTTAGCATCATTCGGGGAATAACCGTCCGATTTGACCGTAGCCGGAGTCGCAAGACTTCGGGATTTCCAGCTTCCGCCCGAAGTGTTGCCACTTCGGCTACGACAGTTGTCTCTCGAACGGTCCTTAGCATTATGTATCACTTGCCTGCCTCCGTTTGCTTGTCACATCGCTTCCCCGAATAACGCAGATTCGCGAGGTGGGTTTGCAGGTCCTTCAGTCTCGTCGAAAAGGCGAAATCCGCGCGCCTTGTAGTTTTCCAGTGCATGCGGATGATCGTGGCTGCAGGTCGTCAGCCAGACTCGCGTGGCACCGAGATCCCAGCAGCGCTGTACAGCTTCGCTGAGCAGATGCGCGCCGAGGCCCTGCCCGTGGAATGGACCACGGAGACCAAAACAAGGGATGCGGATACTCTGATCCGATTGTTTCTCAAGCTCGAAGTAGCCGGCCGGAGTGCCCGAAACGTAAGCGACCCACGTCTCCAGTTCTGGCCGGTCCGCATACGCATGCCACTCGGCAGGTCCCCAGCCTTCTCGACCACCCCAGCGATAGTCCACGCCCACGCATTGGTGCAAGAACCAGTTGTATTCAGGACAAGCAACACGAACCTGCCGGATCTCCAACTCGGCCGACTCGAAGCGTTTCGGTCGAAAAAATTCCGGCTGCATTTCCAGCCAGTAGATTTGCTTGGTTAACGGTTCGCTTGCAGTCATGGGCGCAGTCCCTTTCGTTCTCGTCCTGGTCGACCATTAACTATCGGCTAGAATGGTGTCATTGTATTGGATCGACGGGCGAAGTCGGCATCCAACCGCAGAACAATTCCATGAAAATGCGTTTTCGCTGGAAACGACTCGTTCAAATTCGGCTGGCCACGCTGCTGATGTTGGTCACGGCGTGCGCCGCGGTGCTCGGATTTCGGCAGGCATTCATCGTCCCCTACCAGCGACAGGACGCAGCCGTCAAGCGCATCGAGAAAGTGAACGGTTCGCTCGCGTTCGCTCCGGCAACACCTGCGTGGCTGGCGCCGATTGTTGGCCGGAAGATCTATCATCGGGTGACCTGGGTGCATGTCGAAAACCGTGGCGTTGACGATCGCGTAATGTCCGCCTTGCGAGACATGCCGCACGTCACCAATTTGTATCTGGCGGGCAATCCAATCACCGACGAGGGCCTGCGGCACGTTGCCGGGCTCAAGCACGTCCGGCGGCTATCGCTGTGGCGGACGCGGATTAGCGACGCTGGCCTGCGGCATCTGGAAATGATGAAGGGGCTCACGGCTCTCGATTTGCACGCCACGGCCGTGACAGACGAAGGACTCGCACGGCTGACGGGGTTGAAGGAACTGCGCGAGCTTCACCTGCCGCCGCGGGTCAGTGACGAAGGCCTAGCCCACCTGCGCGGGCTGTCCAACCTTCGCATCCTGAACGCTCGCGAGGCCCGTTGGATCACGCCGAGCGGTCTTCGTCACCTGGCTGGTTGCCCGATTCAGAGTATCCAGGCAGACTTTCTTGATGAGCTTCGAGGTGACGAACTCGAACATCTGTCGGCCTTGCGTCACGTCAATTCATGCCATCCCAATATAGCCGCCACCGACTGCAGCGACGCACATCTGAAACACCTTGCGGACCTGCCCGAGTTGGGCGGACTTTCCGTGTCGGGCGCCGGTTTGACGGACGCCGGCCTCGTACACCTCGAGCCTCTGCTGAATCTCACAGGGCTTAGCGTGACGGGCCGCATTTCTACCGCTGGGCTCGATTCACTTCGAAAGCTGCCGCGGCTCGCAGATCTGCGTCTGACGACTGAACTGATCGGGGAAGAGGATCTATCGACGCTGCGCAAAGGCTGGAATGGCCACGTCATCAGTCTGTACAGTCCTTGGTTCAATCCTAACCCACACGTTCAGCCGAGACTCTCGCCACGCCTGCGGCGCACAACGGGTCCCATGATCCGTGAGGGATGCAACCGGCAACGGCTCGTGGCCTTGGACAATCGGGCCCAACTGCACATTTGGAGCCCTTCTTACGTGCCGTCAGTTCGCACCGTCAAGCCGGGGCAAGTCGTCAGTGTCTTTGTGTCTCTGTCGGTGGCGGCAAAACCCGAAGACCTGCATCGGTTGTCTCGCTGGCCGGAGCTTCGTGGACTCGCCATTTCTTCTTCTGCGTCCATGCCGTTACCGCTGGATGCGGTCGCGGCTTGCAGAAAGCTCGAATCGCTCGCCCTGTTGGATTGTGGGTTGGATCCGACCGAATTGGGAAAGCTCCGCGTGCTGGACAAACTCTCGGACCTGACGCTTCGATTGAAGCGACATGACGAATCGCTGTCGGTTCAGCTTGCGCAACTGGAGCGGCTCAAGACACTCAACCTGATTGTGCCTTACATTCCCCACGGCTACGCTGACCAACTCCGGTCCAAGCTACCCGGAGTCAAGGTAAGCGTTGCGGTCCGCGACGATTTCCGCATCGCCTCAAACGGCCTGCGCGTGAGATACGGGTGGGAAGCGGATCTAGGCGAGCTATTGTCACTGGGACCGTTCAGAAAGCTGGAAATGTATGGCGTCAGTCGGCGTCGGGACTTGTCGGGGCTGGAGAACCTTGGCGACCTCGTCGAGCTGAATCTGCCGGCGGCCAACGTCAGTCCGCCTGAACAGTGGCAGCAAGTAGGCCGTCTCGAAAACTTGACATGCCTGACGCTGGACCGATCCAATATCACCGACGACGCTATGTGCTACATCGGACGTCTGTCCCACCTCTGGGAACTCGATCTACGCGGCACGCTAGTTTCGGACCGAGGCATCGCGCACCTGAACGGCCTGAGCGAGTTGCAGCAACTGCAACTAGCCCGTCGCTGGCAGGATTACGGACCCTGGATCACGGATGACGCACTGCGAACGATTGGCGGACTGACAAACCTGATGCGTTTGGACTTGGCCGGTCTGGATGTCACGGACGAGGGATTAAAGCACCTTGCACCGCTCAAGCGACTCGAAAGCCTCAACCTGTCCCGGACGCACGTCACCAACGACGGTTTGACGCATTTGGCCGCCTGGAAATCGTTACAGTATCTCTATCTCGACGGGTGCCAGATCGACGACGACGGTCTGGAGGCACTGGCGGAGCACCCGAGTCTGCGAATGGTCGACGCCCGCGGTACGCAAGTCACGGCCAAGGCAGCAAGTGAGGTGGCGAAACGGGGCCCTCGCGTGCACGCGTCGCGTTAGGCCCGCCAGTTCAGTCGATGAAGGATTACGACATGCCACGGCGACAACACGCAAAAAAGCGTTTTCGCTGGAAACGGCTCGTTCAGATTCGGCTGGCCACGCTGTTGATACTGGTCACGTTGTGTGCTGCGGTGCTCGGATTCCGACAGGCATTCATTGTCCCCTACCAGCGACAGGCTGCAGCCGTCCAGCGCATCGAGAAAGTGAACGGTTCGCTCGCGTTCGCTCCGGCAACACCTGCATGGCTGGCACCGATCGTTGGCCGGAAGATCTATCATCGGGTGACGTGGGTGCATATCGAAAGCCGTGGCGTTGACGATCGCGTGATGTCCGCCTTGCGAGACATGCCGCACGTTGAACGCCTGTATCTGGCAGGCAATCCGATCACCGACGAGGGTCTGCGTCACGTTGCGGAGCTGGAGCATGTCCAGCGGTTATCGCTGTGGCGTACGCGGATCACCGACGATGGCCTGCGGCATCTGGAGAAGATGAAGGGGCTAACGGCTCTCGATTTGCACGCTACGGCCGTCACGGACGAAGGACTCGCACGGCTGACGGGTTTGACGGAACTGCGCCAACTGCACCTGCCGCCGCGGATCAGCGACGAGGGCTTGGCCCGTCTGAGCGGGCTGTCCAACCTTCGCGTCCTGAACGCCAGCGAGGCCCGTTGGATCACCCTCGGAGGTCTGCGTCATCTGGCTGATTGCCCGATTCAGAGGATTCACGCAGAGATGTTCGATGACCTTCGAGGTGACGAACTCAAGCACCTATCGGTCCTCCCCCACATCGACTCATGCATTCCGATGGTAACCGCCACCGATTGCACCGACGCGCATCTGAAACTTCTGGCGGGCACTCCCGGGTTGAGCGAACTGTCTGTGTCGGGCGCCGATTTGACAGACGCCAGCCTCGTTCACATCGAGCCACTGCGCAATCTCACAAAGCTTCATGTGACGGGCCGCATCTCGACTGACGGGCTCGATTCGCTCCGCAAGTTGCCGCGATTCAGGGAACTGCACCTGACGACCGAACTGATCGAGGAAGAGGATCTTCCCGAGCTACGCAAGGGCTGGAATGGACACGTCATCACGCTCGAGAGCCCCTGGTTCAGTTTGCGTCCGACCGAGCCCAAGCGGCACGAGGCAAGGGCGACGATCGGATACATATGCGACTTACGACGGCTCGTAAGGCTGGACAACGGAGCCAAATTGTCCATCTCGACTCCTTCATTCAAGTCTTGTTACCGTATCGACACGAAGGGGCAGGTCGTCAGCGTCTACGTTCCCTTGTCCGTGGCGGCCAGATCAGAAGACCTGTATCGGCTGACTCGTTGGCCCGAGCTTCGCAAACTGGCCATTTCGTCCTCTGCGTCCATGCCGTTATCGTTGGACGAAGTCGCGGCCTGCCGAAAGCTCGAAACGCTAGGCCTGCTAGATTGTGAATTTGCTCCGACCGAATTGAGCAAACTCCTCTCGCTGGATCAACTCTCGCACCTGATACTTCAACTGAAGCGACACGACGAATCGCTGCTGCCTCAACTCGCGCGATTCAAGCGGCTTAGATCGCTCATACTGTTTCTTCCCTACATCCCCCGGAACTACCAGGAACAGTTGCAGGACGCGTTGCCTGGCGTGATGATTGGCGTCCAGTTACGCCGCGATGTCCGTGTCACTCCCGCCGGAACGTTCGTGAGATCCTGGTGGGAAGAGGACTTGAGCGGGCTTCCGTCGTTGGGACCGTTCGACAAGCTTGAAATGTATGGCGTAGACCGGCATTGGGACCTATCTGGATTGGAGAGTCTCGATGGGCTCATCCACCTGAAGTTGCCGGGAGCGAATCTCGGCTCGTCCGCACAATGGGAACACGTAAGACATCTCGACAGCCTAACCGTACTGACGCTCAACCGATCCAACATCACCGACGATGCTCTGCGTCATGTCGGCCGTCTATCCCACCTTCTGATTCTCGAGTTGAACGATACGCTGGTGTCGGATCGAGGCATTGCGCACCTCGGCGGGATGCGTGAGTTGCAGCGATTGAAACTGGGCCGTCGCCGGCAACATGCTGGCCCGTGGATCACGGACGATGCACTGCGGACGGTTGGCCGCCTGACAAACCTCAAAGAGATGGAGCTGCGCGGCCAGGATGTCACGAACGAGGGCCTAAAGCACCTGGCACCGCTCAAAAGACTAGAACGCCTCGACCTGTCGGAGACGCACGTCACCAACGACGGCCTGACGGAGTTGGCCGCCCTGAAGTCGCTGAAGCAGCTCAGCATTGAACGGTGTCAAATCGACGACGACGGCGTTGCGGCGCTGGTGGACCACCCAAGTCTGCGAGAAGTCTACGCCCCCCGCACCAAGATCACGGCCAAGGCAGCGCGTGCCGCCGTCAGCCGGGGTCTTCGGGTGCACGGAGCGCGTTAACCGAACGGCGGGTGAATTCATACCAGCACGCAGCGCAAGCAAGTGTGTTTCGGGACTCACTCGCTGGCGCTTCGTGCTTGTATTTGGGTAAATTCTCATCTGCCGCTCGCCGTAGATTCGCTGATCGTACGAGCTTGCCTTCGCCCTTCGACTTTGAACCTAAGTTTGCCTGAAGCTCAACTGACTGTGTAGAATGCCGTTGGGCCGAGCATCTTCTGATTCTGGGACAAAACCATTATTGGCCCCCAATCGTCTATCCTAACGAGCACTGTGTGATTCTGACGCCGTACGATCGTCCCTTCTGCGACGTACAGCATCAGCCGCATGGAATCTCGACGATATTCACGGGGCAAGTTGAGCTAGCAGTTCCGCTGGCCCAGCCGAACGGTTGGTTACGACCGGCGAAGGCCGCCTTATGTCCTTGAGGAGTCAAATCATGTCTGCCACAAGAGTATTGCGTGTGCATCTACTTTGCTTTCTTGGAGTTGCGCTGACGTTGCCGGCGGCCGGCCTGTTCGCGGCGGCGGACGAAGATGGCAAGGCAGGGGAAGATAAGAAGCTTAGTGCCGAAGAGAAAACGAAGGCATTGGAAGCGGATGTCACGCAAGGGGCTCTGCGGGTCGTCAAGGACGACGGGACCGTGGTCGAGTGTCCGTTGAGGCACACGGATGTGAAGGCCGACGTGTCGGGGTTCATCGCTCGCGTGAAGGTCACCCAGACGTTCTACAATCCCACCGATGAACGGATCGAGGCGGTTTACGTCTTCCCGCTGCCCCACGAAGCCGCTGTGGACGACATGACGATGGTGATTGGCGAGCGGAAGATCGTGGGCATCATCAAACGGCGGGCCGAGGCGCGGCAAATCTACGAACAAGCCCTCGCGGCCGGACAAACGGCGGCACTGCTGGAACAGGAGCGGCCTAACATCTTCACTCAATCGGTCGGCAACATTGATCCGGCACAGGAGGTGAACATCGAGATCAGCTATGTGGACGTGCTCAACTACGACATGGGCACCTACGAATTCCACTTCCCCATGGTTGTCGGCCCAAGGTTCATTCCTGGTGCGCCGATCAGCGACCCGCAGCCGACGCCGCCCGAACTGCAAGGCAAGGTCTCGCCGCCAGTTCCGGATACTACAAGGGTGCCGGACGCCTCGCGGATCACCCCGCCGGTGCTCAAACCGGGTCATCGCAACGGGCATGATATCTCGCTCGCATTGCGGCTCGACGCAGGGGTGCCGATCCAGGTTCTGAAGGTGGCTAATCACGAGGCAGAGGTCGTCCAAGAGGGAAAGAACGGCGCCCAGGTGACACTCTCACCGGCCGATTCGATCCCAAACAAGGATTTCGTACTGCGCTATCACGTAATGGGCAAAAAGCCGGAGATGGCCGTGCTGGGCCACACAGGCGACTATACGGATGCGCGGCGATTGGGGCACGGCTACTTCATGTTGATGATCCAGCCGAAGGAGGACGAGCGGCTGACAAAAAGCCCGCCACGCGAGATCGTGTTTCTGCTGGACGTAAGTGGGTCGATGCGCGGCCATCCGACCGAGAAGGTCAAAGAGGCCATGCGAGACATGCTCAAGTTGTGCCGCGAGATTGACACAATGCAAGTGATCACTTTCGCCAGTCAGACACAGCAGCTCTTTGAAAAGCCTGTACCGGTCAACAAGGCCAACGTCGCAAAGGCGCTCAGCTTCACGCAAAGCAGGCGGGGTCGTGGCGGCACGCACATGCTGGAAGGCGTCAAGCGAGCTATCGACCAACCGATCGACAAGGAGCGGGTGCGAATCGTCATCATGCTGACCGACGGCTACATCGGCAACGAGGCCGAGATCATCGAACACGTGGGCAAGAATTGTGGCGACCAGATTCGTTTCTGGGCGATTGGCATTGGCAGTTCGCCAAATATGTTCCTGGTCGATGGCGTGGCGCGACAGGGTGGCGGCATGGGCAAGCGGCTGGGGTTGGAAGATATCGCTGCCGGCTTGGCCGAGGAAGTCATCACGCGCATCCAGCGAGCCCAGCTCGCCAAGATCAACATTGACTGGGGCAGCCTCGAAATCGCCGAGACTTACCCGGCGAAGATCCCCGAACTCTGGGCCGGTCGCCCGGTGATTCTGTTTGGCCGCTATACGGGTGGCGGCGCAACGGAGATCAAGGTCAACGGTGTGGTCGAGGGCGAGGCGGTCAGTTGGCCGCTGCGGGTCACGCTGCCGGAGAATCAGCCGAGCCACGACGTGCTTGCCAAGGTGTGGGCGCGCAAGAAGATCGAAGACCTCATGCAGCAGACCTATTACATGGGTTCGCCCGCAGTCGAGGAGGAAGTGACAGCCATCGCGCTGGACTATCGGCTAATGAGCCAATACACGAGCTTCGTGGCAGTGGATGAGAAGGATGCAGAGGATATCGCCAAGGAGCGGCCCGCACAGCCGCCACGTCGAATGCTCGTGCCGGTTCCGCTTCCTGAAGGCGCTCAGTGGGAAGGCTTCTTCGGGCCTTCGGGCGAGGGCCGTGGCGAGGTGTTTGAGTTGGCTATGAGGTCGAAGTTCAAGAAGGGCGACATGCTGGCCATGAACGGCCTCCACCCGTGGGGCGGTATGGGCGGTGGTGGATTCGGCCGCGGTGTGGCTGCTGGCCTGGAGCCTGCGTCCCAACCGGTGCTTCTGGCCGGGCGAGCGCTGCCGAGAAACATGCCCATATTCCAGGATGCCCGTCGACCGGTGGGGAGAATGTATCGCAGTGCCTATGTGCGCGGCCGCGCGCCGGCGCCATCCAGACGCGCAAGGCTTACACCAGCCCTGGGTACACTCCCTTCGCGACCAGCGAATGGCGAAGCGATCGTGTCGTTGCAGAAGTTGGCCGAACAAGTCGCCGATATCGACGCCGCTGCTATCTATGAGGACCCGTTGGCAGGCCTCGCGCCGGCCGCGGACATGCAACAAATCGGGAAAGCGGCCCAACAGTCTTTCGAAACCGGACGTGCACAACTGGAAAAGAAGGAGTACGACTCGGCCCATGCCAGTTTAATACGTGCGTACTTCCTGGCCACGGCGGCTGCGAATCACGGCAATCACCAGGCAATGCAGCTCGCGAGCACAGCTTTGGCCGAGCTGGAATCGCTGCACAGCAAACGGGTCGAAGCTTGGAAGAAACAGATACCCGCGCTCGGCACAGCGCTCGATCTTGTGCTGAGCGATACGTCGGTGGGCGAAGCTTTGGATGCGATCGCACAGGCAACAGATCTGAGAATCCGGCTTGTTGATGGCAGCATCGAAGACGCGAGCGACATGCTCGCTGGCCGGAACGTTCGGGTCACCTACCTGGACCTCCGTGGAGCGACAGCGGCTCAGGCGTTGGATTGGATGCTGCAGCCGTTGCGTCTGACATGGCAGCCAGAGCCAGGTCGCAGTGTCGGCGAGACGATCGTAGTGGGCAGCGATCGGCGGATGTCGCGCGTCACGGCCTGGGTATACAACGTATCGTCGATCGCCCTGCCGACGAAGGAGGAGTTCGAGGGAGTCGAAGACCGGAACAAGGCCATCGCCATGGCAACGGAAGATGCCAAGCAGTTCATCGACACGGTGCGAAAAGCGTTGAAGGCGTCGGACGAGGAAGTGACATGGTTCGCCCCCGGCCAACTGCTGGTCATCGGCAACTCGAAGACCCACGGCCAAGCGGCCGAAATGATCGCCATGTTGTCCAATCCGGCGGCCAAGCCCGCTGGCTCGATCGCGGCGATTCACAAGAAGACAAGTGCGCGGGCTCTGGTTCGCCAAGAGCAAGTGCGGAAAGTCCGCGAGTTGAGCCGACTGATAGAGACGTTCGCGGTACACGACCAGTTTGGTTGGAAGTTGCTGGCGGCAGCGTTGGCGGGCCGAGTGGATGACGAGGCCTTGACCGAACTTCAAATCGCCTGGCGTGCGGAAGAAACGAAGAAACTGCTTGATGGTGAA
>CAZURK010000278.1:0-20559 GCA_964623055.1 uncultured Pirellulaceae bacterium | reverse complement strand
ATGGTGGCCCTCTTTGAAGCGCCTCACGGTGGCCCTGTTTCGGCGCTCAGTGACACGTCGTGTCAAGCATCAGGAACTCGCCGGAGAGGTCCAACGCCACGAACAGACGTTTACTTGAAGAATCCAGTGTTAAGCCATAGGGCATGGGCTTGCCCAATGCCTTACTTCCCGCCGAATCAGTGAAAATGGGAAAGGGACGCAGTTCGAGCTGGGCTTGTACGGCTTCTTGACGGTTGTGCGATACTTTCCAGACCCCGTCGCGGTAGTTGATCACATAGGCAGTCTCGGTAGTCTCGTCTAGCGCAATGGATTGTGCCCGATGATCGATCCTCCACGTGCGTTCAGTCACAAGAGTCTTTCCGTCGATAATTGAAACGCCGTCGCTGGGCGAGCGAAGAATCCACAGACGGTTCGTCCTTCGATTCGCCACAATTTGTTCGGCGCTCCCTTGGGTGGTGATCGTCTCAACCCTCTGATACGTCTTCGTGTCGAACACCATCAACTCCCGGCTATCGCGATTTATCACGTAGAGCCGTTGCAGCGCTGGAAGTACCGCAACACCGGATGGATGCTTCCCGACCGACAACTTAGTCGCAACCTTCAAGTTTTGGCCATCCACCACGATGACTTGCCCGTCACCCGGCGCCGCGACATATAGTCGACGACTAAGCGGATCAACGCACATCGCGCCAGCACCGCGCGTGCCGAGTTCCAACGTTCCAACCGTTTTGGGCGTCTGCAGAGACTGCTTTGACCTCACGAAGGCTTGGTCCTCCTCACTGAGCCGCTCGAAAGGGATGCTGCCGACCTTGCCGTCGGCCCGTCTTAACCGTACATTTCCGTCTCTGAACTCAATGAACTCGGCCTCAATCGACCTCCCTAGGTCGTCAGTCCACTTGCGTGCAAAGCCATCGCGCGCGAAAGCGGCCAGAATCAAAAACAGAGCAATGGCAGGACTAGCGTACAAGAAACAACGTCTGATCCGCCACCGCTGAAACAGAGTTTGCCCCCGTCCGCATTGTTCTGTGTTCATTAGGTCATCTCCACTATCGTGTTCTCATCGGGCCGCTGCTACGATCGGCCAAGCGTGCACCAAAGTGTGAAGGAATTCGTAGCTGTTCTGCCGACATGTAACGAATTGAAGGTGCCATGTACGATCTGATCCACTTGGATTACTTCCTTTGGAGGCGGAAAATTGAATCTTATCTGGCGATCTCCTTGGAACAGTTGAGTTTCTCCAGGCAGCTTGCCCGCGTTCCAGAAGTTCCAAACGGTTAGAGCGGCGAATCCGATGGTACGGTCGGGATACTCCAACAGCTTGCCCCCGGATTTGGCCTGTGAGATGGTGCTTTGCATTTTCGCTTTGTCTGTAATCGGCAAAGCGCCCAGTAGTTGTCCGAACGCGTCTATTGTGGTAAGGACGGACTCATTGATTCGGTAGTCTTGCTTGCTCCCGTATTGAACAAAATCGTACACGACTGGAAGGGCTGGATCATCGCACACCGTACTGGTTGGAAGGTTGTTATGGCGGTCTAGATATGCGGCGAACTGTTCCTCGTACTGGATATGCTCATCGGCGTCATCGGAGATGATTGGTTGTCCGACGTCCCAATCAATCTTGCCTGATGCGAGGCGTTGCACAATGGTATCGACTAAACGCTGAACTTCGTGTTGACTGGCCATGCGGTCGCGTTCACGGTCGTCGGCACCGATGAACAGATCGCCGTTCATGTCTCGAACAAAGAACATCCCGTACTTCTTGGCCTTCGGCTCGCGGCCCCACATACCAGTATTGTCGATCATTGGGATGGTGTGTGTGCGATCGTCGGTTACTTCGAGTGTAGGTGTGTCGGGAACGCGAATCTCTCCGCTTCCAGCGTTGAAGTAATTCATGCCGTGTTTTCGAAGATTGCACGCGAGAACCACTTTAGCCGCTGTCGCAGTATCAACAGCATGAAAGACACTTGGTGCCTTTGTTTTCGGCGACCACGCGGCACTTGCCAGTTGCGTGAGCATTTCCATCTGGTTGGCAATTCGTGGTGGAACTACGTGCGGAGCTTGACATGCCGGGCACGTTGAATCCGTTCCGGATTGGTTGAACGATGCTTCGACGACGTTGGAACAGGCATTGCATTGGTACTTGAAGCGATCAACGGCGGTGGACGGCGGTGAAGTAGGCCGATCGGCGTCGAGTTGTGCCCGCGTGCTTTCGGCCTGAGGCCGGTTCTTTGGTTTTGTCCCGAACAGGCGATCGAACAGTGCCATGATGGAGCCCCCCCTAGCGGAAAGTGTTGAATGTACCAAGCCGACCGATGTCTTTGCGCCGTCGGAAATCACCCGCGTGTGGACCGTCTGTGGTCACACTGCCAAACCGAACAGCGTTCCGGTTCGGAAACCGTCAGCGCACCGAAGCAGTAGCACGTCGGGTGCATCGCACTGCTTAAGGAAGGCACCCTATGTCTTACCTAGTCGTTCACTTCCAAAACTGCCACCACGTTTTGCTTGGTCGCTCCGGAAAAATCCGGCTTATCAATTCTTTGCCGGCTTTTCGCTTGATGAGTCCATCAGAAATCATTTCGTTGATTAGTCGTTCAAGCTCTTGAAGCTGGTCTTCGATAACCGGGCATCGAGGATCTTCCGCCGGAACTGCCCTCGAGAAATTGAGAAGTTGGCCAACGAGGGAGTTGACCATACGATACAGTGTTTCCTCAACTTGACCCGCAGGGAGCGTGCCGCCGCATGAGCGGATTGTTCGAAACGACGATGCGCTCGCTCGTAGGCTGTCAATTTGTGTACTAAAGAAACTGTGCACCTGATCCCGGCTTTCCAGTCCTTCCGAGAAATCAATCGGTGTTTTCTCCAAGAGATGGCTGAACGTGTCACTCACATTCAAGAAATTACCTGCGATTGAATCGACATGGCTGCCAGCCGAAGTGCCGTGATCGCTTGTTTCTGGCTTTCGTGCTTCGATGGCGTGCATGCGCTGTTCGTCACAATCAGCGAGCGGAGTCGCCCGAAGAGGAATCTGACCAGTCCTCCACCAGTGAGCAGCATCCGCTGCGGCCACGTCAAGATCTAGATTGCGGAATCGTGCTCCCTGTTCGCATACGAGCATTCCTCCCAAGCGATAGAAACCGATGACTCGACCTCCAGTGCGTGCGGACGTCGTGTTGATACGTTCTTGTACAGCTCGCCTCGCATCTTCGACGTTGGGATAGCGACGTCGGAACTCGATAGTTTCCGGGTCCAAGTAGAGGTAGCCAGAACCGTGCGGTATTTCAACTTCAGGACAAGGGCAAGCGTTGTCCGAGCAACGTCCGTCACCGGTCGGCGGGGGATCAGCGTCGACGTATTGCATTGTGCAGCCCTCGCGGTTGGAGTGGGTATTAGATGCCTAGGTTCTAATTACCCCAGCGATTTCCGGCGGGCTTTATAGCGTCGCCAGTTCAGCGACATTACAACGGTCAACTCGTGAATCATTCTACCTGCGAAGTGTAGCCCGTGCAAGCAGACGCCTGGAACGGTTCCTGGAACTTTTTTCCATCCGCGCAGTCCTTTTACATTATCTCTTCATCGCCTTTGGTTCTCGACCGATGCGGGCCCTCACCCAAAGTTGGTCATCGTTCCGGCCAGATGAGCCCCAACTCCAGGCCTGGCTTGTTCCGCATGGCCCAGAGGTCGAGTAGTGCCATGGCCAGGGCATCGGGCCGGGTGATCGCTTCGTAGTGGTCGTTTTGCGAACTGGCCTTGGGTAGCGGCGAGTCGTCGGTGAAGAAGATGTTCACGGCCTTGCGGGCCAGTTGGTCGGCGCGGTTGAGGTACTTCTGCTCGCCCGTGAGCCCGTGGGCGTTCAGCAGCACGGCAAGGGCATCGCCCACCGCGCCGGGCCAGATCACCCGCGATGGGTCAGGCTCGCTACGCAGGTACCGCTCGGCCGTGTCGAGGAACAGCTTACGGTAGCCGTCGAGCTTCACTTGCCGGTACCGCAAGAGGCAGAGCATGGCCGGCTGGGCGTCCGCCGGGTTGCCGTAACGCATGGCCCAGGTGCTGGTCCACGGCCGGCCGGGATAACGCGGGTTGGGTTCCAGGTTCGTGCGATCGGCGAAGACCAGGAACCCCTCGCCGTCGGGCCCGAGATCCTGTGGCATCTTCAAGTACACTTCGTCGACGCGCCGGGCGCAGGCGAGCATCTTGGCCGCCAGCTTCTGCGGCACCTTCGGCGCGCATTCATGCAGGTCGATGGCCAGCGACAGGTTGCTGGTGGGCCAGAGATAGTGCGATTCGCCTCCCGCGGCGGCCGGGATGGCCCCGGTTTGCGGATCGCGCCGTCGCTCGAAGGAATCGACGAGCACCTCGATGGCTTTGAGGAACTCCGGATTCTTGGTCCGCTGGTACGCGGCGGTCCAGGCGGCGATGCAGAAGCCGCCGTGGCGTGGATACTCCGCACCCCTTCCCGGCCCGTGCGACTCGTACCTGGCGTGACGGCTGAAAAGACCCTGCTTCTGATCGGCGATTTGATGCTGCCACAGCCCTTCGGCAAACCGCACGCTGGCCTGCGGAGCCAGTTCGAAGCAGCGATCCCAAAGCACCCAGGGGCGATAGAACTCGTGGATCGTGCCACCGGGCGCGTCGGTGTGGAAGTCCCAGTGCAGGTGCTCGCCCCAGGCCATCAGTCCCGTGGCCGGGCTCTGGCAATGCTCGAAGAACCACTCAAGCGCCTTGTCGGCCTCGGCGGCGTAACGCTCCTGGCCGGTGATCTTCGTCAGCGCGTAGAGGACTTGGTAGAGGTTCAGATCGTGCATGGGGTTGGCACCAAAAAGGGCACGGTCGTGCGCACGCACACCCGCCACCCGCGGCAGAGCCGTCCCCCGAGGCACCTTGAGCGTCTTGCGATCTAGGGCCGCGGCGAACAACGGCGAGTGCACATTGCCGTACGTGTCCCGGCCGTGCTCGATCATGGCGTCGGCGTAGGCGCGGACAAGCTGCAAGTGATCTGGCCCCTCGGCCTTGACCGGGGCAGACGTGCCGGCCAACGCGATCACCGCGAGAAGAATAATGCGACGACGATACAACATCTTCAGGTACCTCCCAAAAACCGTCGGATCTACAGACCTTTCATGCCAGCAGGGCAAGAGTGTCATATAGACGTTCGATGTAGCTGACGATCGGATCATGGCGGATCTCGATCCACAGACGACCGTCTTTGGCGTCGATCCTTGACGTATCGATCATGCAGGAGAACCGCTCGCCCCTCGTGCAACCGATTCCATCGTCGACAAACAGGGATTGCTGGAACCGGTTGGCGGCAGCCTCGCGCAGTACGTGCTCCAGTTCCTCCGGCTCGGGCTCCTTGCCGACATGCACGTCCAGCCAGATAACTCCAGAATCGGCGAAGGGATCTTCGACGCGATAGACCGCTCCGCGTCTGCGGGCCCACGGCAGCACCCTGGCCAAATCCCGCATGTGCCGTCGGTGCTGCGCGATCATCCACGGGCGACCGACGTACGGCGAGCGGTGGATGCAGGCAGCGAAGCGTTTGACTGAGAAATTCTGGTGCAGAACGTGCAGCACCGGACAGATCGACTGAGTACGATCGCTGCCGATGCAGATCACGACGTGTTTGGGAGGGGAAACCAGTTCGTTGATCCCGGGAACAAACGTGATGTCCGGACGTCCCCTGCGGAGATCGCCCGTCATGACGACCGGAATCCGGCCACCATTCGACTGGCAGTACAACTCCCTGCGTTTGAACAGCCTGGATGCTTCCACAACGGTGTCGATTTCTGTCTTCGACCACGCCCACGGCAGTTTGCGCGGTTTGGCCTCGCAAAGCCAGTCAATGGAATCAAAGATGTCTTGCGAAACCGCGATACCGCTCGACTGTGCCATTTCAACGAATTGCTCGATGGCCTTCTCCCTGGAAGGCCCCGTTTCGTTAATTGCCACAACCTTCATTGACGGTTCGTTGAACAAGCGCAGCAATAGTTCCTGTCCCAGCACACCGAATCCGTTGAGTCCTATCCTCATCGTGTTTACACCCCACCTCGCAACACACGTGCGTCGTCGTCATGTCTTTTGTAGGCCGGGTCCGAAGCCGCGACAGTCTCCCTGACGCAGCGGCCAGCGCATCCTAGAAAGACTCGCTCTCCGCCAATCCGAAGACTCGCTTCAGGCGACTGCGAGCGGCGGCGGTATCTTCGCGCGACTCGCGAGGCCGGTCCACTGCGTACTTGTCGCACAACTCGAAAAAACGCTTTGCCAGTGGTTTCATCTGCTTGGCGACTTGCGGTTCGAGCGGCCCTTTGTCCCGATACCAGATCGGTTCGAGCGCCGCGCGGTAAGCGCATATCGAGGCCCTTTCCACATGGGCGCGGACGGCGTCGGTGTCGGCCAGACGCAACGCCTCGGCAAAGGCGTCAAGACCTGCTTTGGCGTCGGTGTCGTCTAGCCCGTAATTTGACAGCCGAGCGAAACAGTTGTGATGTCGGCCGCTGGCCTCCGCCCGGTCGTGGACACGCTGGATGAAACGCCGGATGGGCGGGGCTGCGGGGCCGTAGTGCAAATCGAGGAACTCGTTCATCAACTGCTCGCTGCTTCGCGACGGATCCCAGAGAAGGTTGCTGATCACATAGTTGCGCAATTCGGACAGTTCCGCTGCGTTGGCGTTTCCAGCCGCTTGCATGAAGATGCCCTTGGCGTTGTTCTCCAGGAAGTAACGGATATTCGGCTCGATCACCCGCAGGTTCGGGCAGGGTAGCAAATAGCTCGAGAAATTCGTGTTGTAGTTCCAGACGTAGATGTGGTTGCAGATCTTGCCCCACTCGGTCATGTCTCGGCAGAATTCGACGTTCCGCGGGCAGTTGGGATCGTTGATCGCGTGGATCAGGCAGCATTCGATGCTGCACAGTTGAATCTGCACGTTGGGCCGAGGTTTGATCGTCTTGGGCGGCTTGCGCGTGTACCAATAAGACAACGTTCCGACCATCACGTCCGGGTGTTTCTCGGCCACGACATCCGCCACAGCATTGACAAAGGTCAGCAGTGAACCCATCGGCGTGCCTTCCCGCTGGTCGATCGCCGCACACTCTGGGCACAAGCAGTTCTTGGCGTTGTCGTTCTGGCTGACCGAGATATTGGCGACAGCCGGATTCCCCTCGATCTCCTTCAGCACAGCCTCGGTTACGATCCGCAGCACGTCGGGGTTCGTCAGACACGGCTCGCTCCCGTAGGAGTCGCTGCTGACCTGAGACAGGCGTTTGCCGTCACGCAGACAGTAATACTCCGGATGTTCTTTTCCATACTTGGACGACGGAATCTGGCGGGCAAAGCTGTGATTGATCAGGCGCTGAGGGCACCGCCCGCCAAGCTTCGGATCGTTCCCCACGGTGTTGACGCGCATCCTGGCTGCAAAAGCCGGATTGCGGTTGATTTCGCCGTAGTAGCTCCAACGCATCTCCAAAGGCGGGTGGTATGAACGATCTACAGGGCCGATAGTGCTGTGCGGATCGGCTTTGGGCACGTGCGTATGGTCGGCGGTGAGGAAACGGACACCGAAGTGGTCTTCGAGAAACGCGTAGACCCCGTACAGCGTCCCGCGCGGTCGGCCGCCGGCGATGACGATGTTGTTTTCACGAATCACAATCCGCAGATCCTCCGGCCCAAAGTCATCTACGGCAAAACCCAGCTTGCTTTCGCGCATCGACTTGCTCGGGCCGACGAACACATGCCGGTCGGCCCGGTCGGTGGTTGTGACAATGGGCAGCGTGTGGCCGGTTGCCGTGGCCACATGCTTCTGTAATTCCTCAGCGGCATACTTTTCGCTGGGAATCGCATCCTCCGCTACAACGATGTCCCAGTCGCCGAGTGCCTCCATATTGACACCACGCGGTGCCTCGGCTGCCATCAAAGGGCGGCAGGCCAAGACGAGCACGAGCCAGATGCATTGAAAAAGTGTGTTACGCATGATTGTTCGACTCCACAAGCTCAAGTTCGTCAGAAAGGCCGTTCGATCCCAGTAGGTCCCGTCTGCCGGACGGGACCTCGCATTGCGTGGAAACGTTCTTACCCGCTTCAAGGTCCCGTCCGGCAGACGGGACCTACTGTGCGGAATCAGGTCCGGACGTAGTTCTGACTTACTGTGACGACTTACCGAAGTCTTTGCGCCATCGCGCCAGCAGATCCTCAGGGCCGCCTTTCAGGAAATACAGTTTTCCCGTCACCGCCCGCTCTTCGCCCGGCGGAATGTCGGGCCAGCGTGGTCGTGTGTGCAGGCAGGTGTAGTGGGCGTTGTTGGCCACCGAGGTTGCCTCCCCGTATGCCTGCGCTACGATCCACTGACGATCACGCGACACACACGCGATTATCGCGTGCCGGGCCAAGGTTCCGCCTCTGGGAGCGGCCTGATCGGGCAACGCGACGGTCCATCCGCCGTGCAACGGTTCGCCGCTGACGCCGCTGCGCATTTCCAGCCCACGGACGGCGCCGTCGTCGGTCCATACCAAGGTTCGGTCACGCTCGGGGTCGACGAAGTACGGCGCGCCGTGATTGTTGAAACAGGTGTTGCTGGCCGGACTCTTGAAGACCTGGTCGGTCAGATTGCGGATCGCGATCGTGAAGTCGACATTATCCAACGCCGCCTCTAGCGTGACCGTCAGCACTGCCTTCTCCTCGAACGAACAGCGGTATCCGGCTTCGGTACGATCCTCGTTGGTGTGCCATTCCAAAGGCGAATGGGGAACCTGCCAACCGAACGGGAATCCGGCGGCACCCACCTGTTCCGGCAGATTGAGCCGGAAGACGGCGTTAGGAAAACAGGGCACGAAAACCGCTGCCGAGTGTCCCGGCCCGCCTTGGAGCATGATTGGATCGCGGCCGAAGGAGTCTTCATCGGGGCCGCCTGCCAACGCAGGTTGTGGCGGCTTCCTTGCGGGCGGGGGCGACGGGGTGTCGACGTCGGCGGGCGCATCCGGCGCGTCCATGACGCAACGAAAGCCCAGCCACGGGTGGTTTCGGCTGGTGTGGGCGGAGAAGCTTCGTGCGGCACAGCGGAAGTTGAACGGCAAGCTGTGAGCCGTTCCGGCCCCCTTCACAACGTACCAAGCCCAACCGCGGCTGGCATTTGCCGGCTGCGACGGTGTCGACGTCCACTGAGCCACATTGCCGACCATGTCCAGTACGCCGTAAGGGCTCGCACCTTTCGGGAAGCAGCCGACCGGCAGCGGCGTTGGCGTCTGGGGCGAACGACCGTCGTCGATTCGACACGCCTTGTCGTCCCACTCGTCGCCCCACGGATAGCGCCTCGCGTCCGTGCCCCGCGCGGCCTTTTCCCATTCCGCCTCAGTGGGCAGACGCTTGCCGGCCCAGCGCGCGTACGCATCGGCGTTATGCCAGTTGACGTTTGTGACCGGCCAGTCGCCTTGGCCCTCGATGCACTTCCTGTTCTTCCAATGCCTCGGAGGATGGTGGCCGGTGTCGTCGACGAATCGCTGGTACTGGGCGTTTGTGGCGGGAAACCGGTCGATGTAGAACGGTTCAACCTGTACCTTGCGTTGCGGAATCTCACCAGCAAAAACGCTGGGGTGGACTCGATGCTCGGCGGCCAGTCGCCCCGCCTCTTCGGCGGTAGTGCCCACCGTGCACTCCCCGCCTGGAATGTAGATCATCTCGGCCGAGTCGTTCGGCGTCGTGGCCAGGACAATACCCGCCAGCAATGCGGCAGCCGCGACACTCATGACGATTCCTCCAAGCTTGCAGACGTTGTCGGAACCCCCGCAATTCTACCCGCCCGGCCCTGTGTGCGAAAGATTCTGCCAACACACGATGGTACACAGTCCTCAGACCGCTGCTGCGGTTTGCCGCAGGGCTTGCAGCCGGCCGCGTCTTCTTCTACGCTCCCTCTATTATTGCCATTGGTTATGTTCGTTGCGTTTTGAGGTTCACTAGGGAACGACTGACAATGACTGAGAGACAAGAACAGAGTTCTGCGATCGCCCCGACTTGCCAGCTTTCCCGACGCCAATTCGTGGCAGGCAGCGTGGCTGCCGCTGCCATGTTATCGTCTGGAGGTGCCGCCGACGCAACGGAAGAGAAGGGACACAAGACCTGCGCTTTCATCAAGTTCCTCCAGTCGCTCAGCTACGAACGGTTGGCCGAAACGATTGCGGAACTCGGATTCGACGGCATCGAAGCAACGGTCCGCGACCGCGGGCAGGTGTTGCCGGAACGAGTCGAAGAAGATCTGCCGAAATTGGTGGAAGCACTCAAAAAGCACAATCTGGAAATCACCGTAATGGCTTCCAGCGTCAACAACGTGGATCAGCCTCACACCGAGAAGGTTCTGCGAACTGCAGCGGCCCTGGGCGTGAAACGATATCGCATGACATACTACCGATATGATCTGAACCGGCCGGTGACCGAGCAACTGGCCGAGTTCCGTCCGATGGTGCGGGACTTGGCCGCGTTGAATCGCGAGCTTGGCATCAGCGCGGTCTATCAGAATCACGCGGGGGCAAGGAACGTGGGGGCTACGTTGTGGGATCTGCACAGCCTGATCAAGGACGTGCCGGTCGAGGAGATTGGTGTGGCCTTCGATATCCGTCATGCAACGGTCGAAGCCGGATTGTCGTGGCCAGTCCTGTTCAACTTGGCCCGCCCGCATCTTGGCATCGTCTATGTCAAGGATTTTCGATGGAACGGCCGCAAAGCTGAAAACGCACCGCTGGGTCAGGGGCAGGTCGATCCGAAGTTCTTCTCGATCATGAAGCGGTCGCAATACCACGGGCCTGTATCGTTACACGTCGAGTATCTGCAACGCGCCGGCATCGAGCCCAATGTGGCGGCTCTGAGAGACGATTTAGCGACGTTGCGATCGTGGCTGGCGTCCGCATGAAGGAGACATCGGAAGAGAAGATCGGGGATCGGCGGTTCAACGACCATCGTATACTGACCGTGGGGCACGTTTCCAACGTGCCTGGCACGATGGAATCGTGCCCCACGAGTTTCTGTGCCGATCCCGAAGTACCGAGACTATAGAAAGCGGATCGAAAATGAACGTACAGAAATCGGCCTTTGGCAAGACAGCGGACGCGGTGGCAGTCGATTTGTACACCTGCACCAATGCCAACGGTCTGGTGTTGAAGATGACGAACTACGGAGCCATCGTCGTATCGCTCGACGTGCCCGACCGAGACGGCAACCTGGCCAACGTCAACCTGGGCTTCTCCTCGTTGGACGGCTATCTGGCGCGACATCCGTATTTCGGATCGACCGTAGGTCGCTACTGCAACCGGATCGCCAAGGGCACGTTCACGGTGGACGGCGAACAGTACACTTTGGCCACGAACAACGGCGACAACCATCTTCACGGAGGTCTAGTTGGCTTCGACAAGGCGATCTGGCATGCCGAACCGAACGAGTCGGAGTCGGCAGCCGGCGTCAAGTTCACCTACTTGAGCAGGGACGGCGAAGAAGGCTACCCGGGCAACGTAAACGTGACGGCCGTGTACACGCTGAACAACGACGACGAGTTGGTAGTCGAGTTCACGGCCACAACCGACAAAGCATGTCCAGTTAACCTGACGAATCACTGCTACTGGAATTTGGCCGGTGAAGGATCCGGTACGATCCGGGATCACGAGCTAATGATTGCCGCCGACAAGTACCTGCCTGTCGACGACACATTGATCCCAACCGGTGACTTGGCCGAGGTCGAAGGCACGCCGCTGGACTTCACCCAACCGGAGAGGATCGGCGCCCGGCTCGATCAGGTCAGCGGCTATGACCACTGCTTCGTCCTCCGCGGCGAAGTGGGCGAGATGAAACCAGCCGCGCGCGTGAAAGACGCCAAGACCGGACGAGTAATGGAGATCCGCACAACGCAGCCGGGAATTCAGTTCTACAGCGGCAACTTCCTGGACGGCACAGAGACCGGTGGCGGATACAAGCAGCACGAGGGTTTCTGCCTGGAAACGCAGCATTTCCCAGATTCGCCGAATCAGCCGAGTTTCCCGTCAACCATCCTGAAGCCCGGCGAGACGTACAAGCACACTACCGTCCACAAGTTCTCTGCAGAATAGGCGCGGTCAGCGCTCATGACGCTTCGTCGCCTGCTGCTGGTTTCTTGGCTTTCTTGTCGCGCCGCGGGATCAGCACCAGGCGTACTTTGGTTCCCTCGGGCGGAATGCGTTCTGTACAGGCGCTGAATAACAGGTCGTCGTTCGTCTGGCTGCTTTCCACCGGCAGGTCGAGCGTTGCGGTCGAGAAATTCGACACGCAAATGAACTCGCCGCCGTCGCCATAGTAGTAACGCTTGCCTGTGTGTTGATCGATCCCCTCACCACTGCCGGCAAAAACCCAATGGTATGGCATGGGCTTGCCAGTCGCGGCGTGTCTGATCCATTCCTGGGCTCGGATTCGATGCTTGTTGCCGTCCTTGTCCTGCCAAAGGACGTCAACGTCGATTCTCGTACCGCTGGCTGGTTTATACTCGGGAGCAAACTGAACCGGGTGACCGGGTTTCGCCCCGACTGCCAGCAGTGCGGTGTGAACGTATTTTGCTTTGCACTGAATGGCAACGATGGATTCGTGTTCCTTCGTCTTCTTCGGACAGGCAAACATCTCCAACTGGCCTTCCCTCAGACAGACCTCGCCCTCGACGACGACCAGCTTTCGTTTCATGTCTATCCAAAGAGTACGATCCGGCGTCAGATGTTGCAGGTCCGATTCGACAACCGAGACGATTGCACGCTTGGCCGATGGTTTCGGCTTAGCAGCATCTTCGCCAACCTGCTCAGACGCACTTGAACCACTATCGAGAAAGCCGCCGAACAGAAACGGATACAAGACGGCGAGCAGCCAGAGTTTATTGCGCATTCCCATACCCCCTGGAAAGAACATTCAGATACGGTACCTTGTTTCGCTGTCGGACTATGCAATTATTCCATAATTCACGACGAAAGTCATCCGCGATGACATCGAAGACGCAGCGGCGCAAACACGGACGGAAGATGATTGGCCCCGACGACTGGGACTCTTGGGTTTCCCATTTGGCTGGTAGAGATACTCCGATCGATCCCTTGCGCCTGATCCCGGCCAAGAAGAGATCGCCGTTGCGGTGGGCCATGCCCCAGGACGTTGGGGACGCCACTGGACAGTTGATCAGAAGCGCCAGGCGTTGGGTTCGCGGCAAGGGGCCACAGACGACCGATTTGGCTGAACTGCTGGAAGCGTGGCTCGCGGCGGCCGAAGGACGCCCCGTGTGTTCTGCGTTCGGCTTGGAATGTTTGGCCTGGAGCTACGTTCTGCCCCACTTGGCGGCATCGCTTCCCGCTGCACCGTGGTGCGAGGTATTCGACTATCTGATGGGACTCCCCAGCCAAGTCGAAGGCGCAGACGTCGTGGACAAACCGCTCGAGCAACAGTTGATAGGTGGGGAATTGCCCTTGGTGTTGTCCTATCTTTTCCCGGAGGTGAAGTCGTGCCGAAAGTTGGGGCGCGTGGCGAAGGAGACGCTTTCCCATGGCGTCCACGAGTTGCTCGACGGGAATGGCCTACCTGCTGCGCGTCATCTCGCCTTGCTCCGTCCGCTTTTGGCCTGTTGGACGCGGTGCGGCTACCTGTCCCGGGCGGCAGGCGTGGGGTGCTTTGATAAGCAAGCGCACCTACAATACGAATGGCTGGTGCGCCGTGCCTTGCAGTTGACGCGACAAGATGGCACACAAATCCTTTGCAATGACGACCCGGAGAAGGGTACCGACGAACTGTTTGACGCGGCCCTGATGCTGATCGGCGACAAGGAGGACGAAGCGATTGCCGACCAGGTGCTGCCGGGTCGAAAGGCATCGCGGAAGAAGAGCCAACGCGACGTGTTTTTTCCGGACTCGGCAACCCATTCCGAGTGGGGCGCGATCGCTGTTCTCCGTCCAAACTGGCTCCGCGGTGGCGAGCATCTGGTCGTGACGTACCACGATCGTACTTTCAATGCCGAGTTGAATTGCGGTTCGTCGACCATCTGGGCCGGTCGATGGAACACGCGCATTGCGGTCGATGGGCGGCAGTTGGAACTCCAGTCCGACTGGCAACAGAACTGCTGGTATTCCGACGACGATGTGGACTATCTGGAGTTGGGATCCGACCTGAACGATGGTTGGCGTCTTGAAAGGCAGATGCTACTGGCTCGCGAAGACCATTTCCTGCTGGTTGCCGACGTGCTGCTGGGACCCGGAGACGCGGATATCGAATACCGGAATGTCTTCCCCTTGACGGACAGCACGCGGTTCGAAGCGGCCGAGGAAACGCACGACGGCTACCTAGTCGCCAACCGCCGTCTGGGGTTGGTGATGCCGCTGGCGCTGCCCGAATGGCGCAATGCCAAAGCCGATGGATCACTGGAAGCCGCGGCGGACGGGCTTGAACTGCGGCAGACCGCCCGTGCTTCGCGACTCTACGCGCCGTTGTTCATCGATTTAGACCGGAAGCGATTGGACGAGCCGTTAACGTGGCGGCAACTGACCGTGGGAGAGAGTCTGCAGACCCAACCGCGCTCGGCAGCGGTCGGCTATCGCGTACAGGTCGGGGAAGGCCAATGGTTGTTTTACCGATCGTTGACCCCACCGGCAAATCGCACGCTGCTGGGGCAGAATCTGTCCGACGAGTTCTACGCGGGACGCTTCGACACGGATGGCGAGGCTGACGAGTTGATCGCGTTGAATACCGAGGATTGACAACGCGAATTCGGATGCGATGATGATATAAGCTGTCTTGGTGGCGCTCGTCGAGCGCAGGTCGATGATTCGTCGACCGGGTCCGGATGGACTCGCGGATAGACGGCGTGTCGGCCACCTATATTTTCGGCGCCGGCGCGCCGGGCCGCAAATATAGGTGGCCGACACGAAGCAAGACAGTCAGGGCGCTCGCGGAGGCCAATGGCCGCCGCCGCGCCCTTTGTTTCGCCAAAGACCTCTTTCCTTTCTGCAGTGGGCACTCGCGGAGGTCGGTGATGGGATTTCTCAGTTGGCTGCTGTGGGGTCGCGGATATGGCCTAGGCGAATTGGCCCGGCGCCTCGACATGGACGCGCGCGAGCTTCGCCGCTTCCAGCCGGGATACCGGCGGTTCACCATTCCAAAACGATCGGGCGGGACCAGGCGAATTCTTGCCCCAGACGAAAAATCGAAGCAATTGCAGCGTCGGATGCTTCGCCGGCTCCTGGCTCGGCTGCGTGCTCATCCGGCGGCCCACGGTTTCGAGCGAGGCCGGTCGATTGTCACCAACGCACGTGCGCATCAGGGGCAGGAGGTCGTCGTCCGGTTCGATTTGGTCGACTTCTTCCCTTCCACGAGCGATCGTCGCATCAGGAAGTATTTTCGCCGCATTGGCTGGAACCGCCGAGCGACCAAGATCCTCACGCGGCTGTGCACACACGAAGGCGGTCTACCCCAAGGCGCTCCGACCAGCCCACGGCTGAGCAACCTGGTCAACTACCGGTTCGATGCCCGGTTGGCGGGCATGGCCGACGCACTGGGCGGCGTGTACACACGGTATGCCGACGACATCACCATTTCGTTTCCCAAAGAGGAGCCGGAAGAAGAATGGGTCGCCCGCACGGGCAAGCCGCCGCCGTTCAGCTTGGCAAAATGCCCGAATAAGATCGGCTTTATGCGAGCCTTTGTGCGGCGCGTTGCGGCTGAAGAAGGTTACCAGGTACATCGGCGCAAAAAGCAAAGCGTTCGCCGGCGCCATCACCGCCAGATGGTAACGGGGCTGGTCGTCAACGACGGCGTGAACCTCCCGCGCAAGACTCGTCGCTGGCTTCGCGCGGTCGAGCATCGCGCCCAAAAGGCAAAGGAGTCGCCCTTCGACTTCGCCAATCCATCCGCAAACCGCCCCACGCTGACCTCGTCGCAACTGCAGGGCTGGCGAGCGTTGCAGGCGATGATTGCCAACCAGACGACGGACGGCGATGATGGATGACCGTCTCGTCGCCGACGCCCACACCCACGTGTTCTGTTGGGGTGAGAACCCGCACGATGGATTCCTCAGCGAGCGTACACGCAAGGCATGGCTGACACGGTTCGCCGTCTGGTGGACCGGCATACGTCGCGAAGCCGGTGCGACGCTGACCGAGAAGATTCGCAACCGGCTCCTGCGGGAGGTAGCCGAGTCCCGATTGGACTACGTCGTCGTCCTGGCGCAGGATGCCATCTATCGCTACGACGGTTCACGGGATGAGACGGCGACCGATTTCTACGTGTCGAATCAATATGCCCTGGAATTGGCGGACCGTTCGCCGAAGATTCTGGCTGGCTGTTCGATCAACCCGATCCGCAAGGACGCCTTGGCCGAACTCGATCGTTGCCATGAAGCCGGTTGCCGGCTGATCAAGGTTCACACTTCGATCCAGGGCGTCGACCCGGCGCTGGCCGACTTCGATCCGTTCTACCGGCGCGCCCGTGACCTGGGCATCGTGTTGATGTTCCATACCGGTTACGAGCACTCCTGCAAAGTCGTCTCGCAGGAATTCTCTGATCCCAGTCGTTTGGCGCGAGTCCTCGACCACGGCGGTCCCGTGATCGCGGCCCACTGCGGCACTTGTACGTTTTTCGATCCGGAGGATTACTACCCAAGTTTCATCCGTACCATGCAGCAGTACGACAACCTGTACGGCGATACGTCGATTTTGGCCACGTTGGCACGCTGGCGATCACTGAAACGGCTCAGCCGCGAATCACCGGAGATCAGATCTCGCATCATCCACGGCAGCGACTATCCCCTGCCACCGTCGCGTCTACCGTACGTATTGCGCACGGGGCCTTTTCCCGCGCAACGTCGCAATCCACTGGACATGGATCTGCGGATCAAAGAGTCCTTCGATTTCGGACCACAATACTCAAACCAGATTCTGGCATTAATGGGAATAGCCCCGGCGGGAGCACTAGTGCGACATTCGCCCGGCAAGAAGGACAAAGAAAGGACAAGGGCGTAACACAACGGTAACATGGGACGCCGATAATCCACTTCAGACCGGGCGGCGCTGGGCCGACGGTTTGAGTGTCATTCCTTTCGAGGGAGAACCGCCATGTGGAAGAAGATTACCTTTCCCATCGTCCTGGCCGCGATCTTAGCGTTGGGCTTTGCGACCGCCGACGAGTCACCATCGGAAATGCTCGAGAAGGGGATCTACACCGAAGAAACGGTGGGCGATCTCGACGCAGCCATCAAAATCTACGATAGAATCATCGGCGAGGCCAAGGCGAATCGCAAGTTCGTAGCCCAGGCCCAGTTTCGTCGCGGCCAATGCCTGCTGAAGCAGGGCAAGAAGAAGGAGGCTCAAAAGGCGTTTGAAGAGTTGGTCAACCAGTTCAAGGACTTCCCGGACCAGAAGGACTTGGTCGCGAAGGCCCAAAAACTGTTGCCCGATGACGGCAGCGATTTGAAGCTCGATCCTGTACCCTGGATCGACGGCGAACACCTGGAGTTGCGGATCAAGCTTGGCGGCGGTATGGACATTGGCAATTTCATCTTGTCCGCCCGGTCGGGAAAGGTCGGACAGAGGAAAGCATGGGATCTGAGGCTGAACCGGAACGTCGGCGTCAACGCCCCCAATCTTGGCCTCAGTCACGTGATGGCCGATTGCGAGACGTTTCAGCCGCTCACCAGCGTTTTTCGCCATTCCATGCTGGGCACCATTGCGGCCGAGTACACACCCGACGAGATCACGCTGCGAACGACAGGGATCGACGGCGAGGAATCCACCAGGAAACTGGAAGTGGACGGCGTCCACTATGACAACGAACAGGGTTGGCATTTGTTCAGGCGGCTGCCGTTGACCGATGACTATGAGGGAGAACTGCCGATCTGCGCCACGGTCGGATCCGGGCCCGTGCAGCTCGGCATGGAAGTGACCGGCAAGGAGACACTGGAGGTTCCGGCAGGGACGTTCGAATGCTACAAGTTGCTCGTCAAGCCGGTGCAGCAGACCTTCTGGATCTCGACGGGCCCTGAACGCTATACCGTGAAATTCCAGGCAGGTGGCGTCAGCGGCGTGTTGCAGTCGATCCGGCAAGTCAAGCCGGGCGATACAGTCAAGCACAGCGACGATGACCTGGGCTTCTCGCTCTCGGCCCCGGCGGACTGGTACTTCATTCCGGACAAAATGTCTGTGAAGGAACCGGCGAAGCTTGTTATCCTGATGGATCCCGAAGCCGAGGCGGTCAGTGCGATTCATGTTGTTCCGCTGGCGAATCTGGAGGACGAACACAAGACATCCGTTCGTGCGTGGGCGGAAGAAGAAGTCGTTGATGTCGGGAAGACACGCAAGGATTTTCGGGTTCGAGCCGACAGTTGGCAGGAGCGAAAGGTGGGCGGGCATTCGGCGGTCAGTTGCATCGCAGATTTCGTTCACGGCGAGCGGAAGAGGGCCGAGTATTTTGTCTTCATACTAAGCAAAACGACCGCGACGTTTTTCGTATCGGGCACCGAGCCGGACCGCTTGGATCAGTTCTCCAAGAAGCTGGACAAGGTCGTCGATAGCTACAAGGCGAAATAGGCGTGAGCAGACGCTATCGGACGTCACGAATCGGCACAGGCCGCCTCGCACAATGGTGGCCCGTGCTGCTGTCGCTGCTGGTCGTCCTGGTTCCCACGGTCTGCGTATTGTGGTTCATGACCGAGGCCGTCGAGAACCGGCGTCTGGTGGTCCGCCGAGTGCTTGCAGACGCCGATTTCACCGTGGCGCAGGAGCGGCTGGAGCGGTACTGGGAGAAGCAGGCGGCTGCGTTGGAGAAAGGTTGGGAGGAAGGAGCCTCCGGATCGATTGTCTTCCAGGACTGCGTCTTGGGCGAACTGGCGGACAGCGTCGCCTGTTACGATCCGGCTGGGCGACTGGTCTACCCGGCTCCCGCCACCGTTCCCGCGGCCAGCGAGGCCGAAGAGTCGGTCGACTGGGCCGACATCGAGCGGCTGGAATACGAACAACGAGAGCTTGATGTGGCCGCGGCTGCCTACGAGACGGTTGCGGCGACCCACAGCGATCCGGAAAGCGATACCTTCGACGCCAACCTGTCTGCCCGAGCTCTGCAGGCGCAGGCACGATGCCTGGCCAAGGCCGATCAAGTCGACGCAGCAATCAAGATACTGACTGATGCCCTGGGCCAGGAGCAGTACCGCCACGCGTTGGACTCGCGCGGTCGACTGATTATCGCTGCCGCCGAACTGCGTGCTCTGGAATTGACCGAAGATCCGGCGGACCCCCGATTTCGCCTCGTCGTCGAGCGACTGAGCGAGCGACTCAACCGCTACGATGATCCGGCGCTAGCCGCGCCTCAGCGGGCATTCCTGATGAGGCAGTTGCAGACGTTGGTGCAGGAAAGGTTGAGTTCTGCCAAGAACCCGGCGTCAGATCCGCCTGGGCGGCAACTTCCTGCCGAGCCGTTGCGCACGGTTCTTGTGCGGGCCGTGGAATTCCCCACTTTGGAGGCCGAAAAGCTCGCCGCCGAATTCTGCGAGGCCAATCCGATTCCGTCAAAGGACGCCGTGGTCCGGCTGACGCAATCGCCGGGAGTCTGGCAGCTTGCCTCGCCCAATAGACGCGTATTTGCCCTCTTCCGAACCAGAAGCGTGCTTTCGCGGTCACAGACGGCGATCTCCTCGCGGACGCTCAAATCGGGTGCCGAAGTCACGCCGGTGCCTCCGGGCAAGAGAGCCTCGTCGGACGCAGTGGTCCACTCGGCCGAAGCCGGACGTTACCTTCCCGGTTGGCGACTGGCGCATTCTGCCAAAGGCGGCAAAGACCCGGAGCCGACATCCGATGCACAGATCGCGGCGTACTTCTGGACGGGGATCCTGGTGATTGCCGCGATATCGATTTTCGCCGCGATTATCGCTCGCTCCTTTCGCCGACAGATGAAGCTTACTCGATTGAGAAACGATCTGGTGGCGACTGTTTCCCACGAGTTGAAAACCCCGCTTTCTTCAATCCGTCTACTTGTGGACACACTGTTGGGTGAATCCGAACTGAACGAACAAAAGGTGCGCGAGTACCTGGAGCTGATGGCCAAGGAGAACAAGCGATTGAGCCGCTTGATCGACAATTTCCTCGCGTTTTCAAGAATGGAGCGAAACAAACACGCCTTCGAGTTTGCGGAAACTCGAGCGGCAGACGTGATTGATGCTGCCGCCGACGCTGTGCGCGAGCGTTTCCACTCGCCCGAATGTCGCTTCGAGATTGAGGTCGCAGACGACTTGCCACCGATCGAAGCCGACGCGGACGCGATAGTGACGGCCCTCGTGAACCTGCTCGACAACGCCTACAAATACTCGACAGCCGAAAGGAACATCGTCCTGCGGGCGTACGCCGAAGGCGAAAACGTTTGCTTTGAGGCGGAGGACCATGGAATCGGACTGTCCCGAACGGCCTCGAAAAAAGTCTTCAAGCGGTTCTACCAGGTCGACCGCCGCGTGTCTCGGGACACCGGTGGCGTCGGACTGGGCTTGAGCATCGTCCAATTCATCGTCAGCGCGACTGCCATGCCGCCCCGTCATAGTGCGTCCATCTTTTGTGTTTT
>CAZURK010000277.1:0-20649 GCA_964623055.1 uncultured Pirellulaceae bacterium | reverse complement strand
TGGGGTCGAGCCAGGAGGAACGAGTGGCGAGCCCCCAGGTGGCGAACTCTGGGGGCTCACTGCGTTCGACCCCAGCCACCCCATGCTCGTCTCCCCGAAACTCCGTGATGAACCTATCTTTTTGGGGCAGGCGGTCCTCAATATGTGAGCGTGGAATCCGCTGGCAGCGTCGAGGCAAATCCGAAGCGATGACGAGTCATCGCACTCCAAGTCTCGGTTGCCGGCAGCGACGGCGCGGCTGAATGGGAAAACGTCCGATTACCGGAACAGTCTGTTGCTTGGCGCGTAGGCAGTGGCGATGGACGTCCGCGGTACTTCGACCGGCATGGGCTGGACGTCGAAAGGAATACCATTCAGCCCTCGAGGAACCAGTCCAAGAGAGGGCCTGTCGGGCAATTGCTTACGTTGGGCTCCGTAGCTCTGCATGATTTGATGAATCCCCGGGTTGATCTCGGTCTTGCCGTCCCGGCGAGGCGTCCCGTACGAGTCGAATGAACCAACCGTGACAATGCTCTCATAGCGATCGTGAAACTCGTAGGCCTCGACGCCTGATCTTCGCAGCGCCATCGTCAATTCGTGAGCCTTGATCGCGGCCTGTTCCAGTTTTCCCGTGGGGCGTTTGGTGCTCTCGTGCTGTATCTCGTCCAGTTTCATCGTCGTGTTTCCCCGAAACGTCGCCACGCGCACGGTGTACCGGCCAGGGTTCTTCAACAGACTGTACTCGACATGGCGATTCATTTTCTCCACGAAAGGATCCATGCCGCCCGGCGTGAAGTATTCCTGGGGTAACAGCGGATTGCGCGTCACGAACGCCTTGCCCATGGGCCCGCGTTCGCGCTTGTCCTTGTCGGGCGTCAAGCGGCGCTGCAGCTCGCGAAGGCCGAAGAAACGCTGAGTGGTGGACTGCTTCTTGGTGACGTCCAGGCATTCGGGGCGGGCGTATCGAAGCTTGTCGCGTATCTTATCGAGTCGACCGTCGTTCACGCCCTCGAAGTGCCCGACCAGGACGGCGATTTCGTCGAACTTCTTCTGGTTGTAGTAACGCATCGTGTTGGGATAACCATAGCGGTTCAGCCCTAGTCCCGCGAAGCGATCGGTGAAATCATACGTCTGCCTGTGAAGGTAAGCCGGCACGTTGTATTGCTTGCGGAGTTCCAGGACTAATTCCTGCGCCTGCTTCTGGGCACCAGGGCCGGCGAACGAGGTGGCCAGTATCATCCAGGGGCCGTGTTCTTCGGTCAGCCGGTACGTCTTCTCGGGGTCCGCTTCCACACGCTTGAACGAGCCTAGCAGTTCCCAGGGTTTCGCGGCGCAGAGTCTGGAGGGTTGGACGGCACACAACAGGGCTGCTAGCAGCGATAACGCGAGGCATCCTTTCCTCATCGATACGTTCCTCGAAAAAATGAGTACGAACTGACAGAGAAGAGCAGGTTGGCTGGGGTAAGCGCGCGGAAAAATACCAGATGCTCGCCAGCGACGCCAGAGCGAATCAGTAGAGCCCGGCTTGTTCTCCACCGGATTTGGTGATCAATGCATCGAAGTCTTGGCGCGCAATGGAGTCACTCACGAAGTGTACCGAACCGTCGCACATAGCCGCGTTCATGCCGCCGGGATGATGGCTGCTTGCGTTGCCAGGGGTGCCAGCGGAAAAAGGAGGAGACACCTTGCTAGCATCCAAGTCTACCGGCTCGGCCCATTTCGTACCCGTGCCAGTTACCTCGACAACCAGGATGGTGCTCAACGCGCCATCCTTGATGTCGGCCAACTTGGCGGCTTTCGACCCGTCAAACATCGTACCCGGCCCAGTGATCACCATGTAATTGGTTAGGGCAGACGCTACCGAGTCCGGCGACGATGGGCACCTGAAAACGGGAATCACCGTATCCGTTACGGCCCGGTTGGCGGGGCTGTCCCACGGTTCGTTGAAGTCGTATTGCTTGTGCAGCCCCTGGTGTTCAAGGAACGGCAGAATCAGCACGCGCCAACTGTGCATTGGTTTGCCGTCTTCGTCGGGTATGTATGCCGGAGGAAAAGTGCCGTAGGTACCTTCGTAGGCGTGCAAAGCAAGCGCAATCTGTTTCAGATTGTTGTTGCACTGGGTCCGGCGCGCCGCCTCGCGTGCCGCCTGCACGGCCGGGAGCAACAGTGCGACCAATCCTCCGCCGCAAACCAGAAAGACCAGCAGACATGCGCCCACAACGATGGCAATGACTGCCCCCGTGCCCGCCCCAGTGGCGGCGGTTCCTGCACCCGCGGGTGCGGTCGGGCCTGGTTTCGAGGCTAGTGCGGGTGGCAGAGATGCCGTCCCCTCGGCTGCCGGGACCGTAATCGTTTCGCCACAGAATTTGCACGCCCCAGACTGACCAGCGTAGTCGTCAGCCACCGCAGTCTGTTTTCCGCAATGTGGACATATAAACGAAATTGGCATCGCCTGCCCCCTTCTTCTTCCGAGCTCGCCAAGCGAACGCTAAGAACATGACCAGACGTCTGCAGTATACAGCATTTTCCACGATCCATCATGTACTCGCGTTTACCCATCGCGAGAATCAACCGCCGCCAGATACGTGGCGAGCACCCGTAAGTTTGCGATAAACGTTCGGCTATCGATGATGCGGCTGGTATCATCGTCGGCGCCGTGATATCTCATCCCACCCTTTTCGACCCAAGCGCCTCGATCGTCCAATCCAGCGATGACCTCCCGAACCCTATCTTCAAGGGATTCCGATAGCCGAGGACGATAGCGAGTTCGGGATGGCTTCAGGTCTTCCGTAGGAGTCTTCAGCAACTGCTCGTACTGTTTGCCGATACCCCTCACCCAATCGCCCACTTTGAATGCATAATGCGTCGGTAGGTCGCCGTCATCGTAGGTCAGCTCATACTCCCTAGTGAAATACAGCGGCCGGTTCGTCTTTAGTTCGTAGAATCGCGCCAGGCCACCCTCCGACAGTCTCGACTTGCCATAGTACTCCAGTGCCCGCGGGATCGGCTCGATGTATTTCTTCTTCCCGGTTTCGCGGTACACCATCATCAAAGTGCGCAGGATACCCCCCGCCTCGCCGCCGGTGATCGCTGCCGGTTCGAACCTTCGCGCCCAGGCCGGGTGCATCTGTGGATCGTACTGTTGCGCCCAACCGGGTTGGGGATCGGGCATCTGGGCCAGAAGAATGAAATCCCCGGCTTTCTCCGCCGCCTGCGAATACTCTGGATTCTTGTAGATCTGCGCGGCCAGAAACATGACACCGATCGTATCAGCGATTGTGTTGTCGTTGAACGTGTAGTATCCGGAGTAGTTCAAGCGGGGATATTCGCGCGGCCACGTCGCAGGATAACTGGCTTTCTTGACTGGATACAGTTCCGAGTCCGGCGGCCGGTCGAAGCGCTGAGGCCAACCTCCATTGGGGTACTGGGCCGCCAGCAACGAAGACAACGCGAATTCGGCGGCTTCGTGAATCTGCTCGTCCTTGAACTGCAGTACCTCGTCCAATCGAATCAACAGCCGCAAAGCGGCTTGCGTGGCATTGTCGTCCAGTGTCGAGGTGTTCCTTGCTTTTTCCCTTGGCGGGTCCACACGGTACGCATACCGCCGGCGTCGTGCTGGATCGAATTCGATTCTGTAGTCCCAGCCGCCGCTGCAGAGTTGTCCCTGCGCGAGACATCGCCCGGCATCGCAGGCCAGTTCCAGGCAGTACGCATCGCCGGTCAGTTCGTAGGCTTCCAGCAGCGCCATGCCCACCGACGGCGTACCGGGCGGCTGGACCCAAACCGTCAGCTCGCCGGCGCGCCCTTCGCCCTCGCGATTTGCGAGGTCCGCGCTGTAGCGCCACAGATAGCCGCCGTTGGCCGAAACCTGTTCACGATAGAATCGACACGCGTTGTGAAGAGCCGATTTGGCGACTCTCGGCAAATCAGAATCGGCCGCAGACGCGAGGCGTGGAAGGGCGGGCAAGACCGCCACGCACGAAAGGGCCACAGAGCACAAAAACCTTGTCATCGGTCAGCCTCCTAATCCTGGCTAGATACGTCCGTACTGCAGGTCACTGGCCGAGTTGTGCTCGGCCGAGCACATTGTAGGTGGGGCCCGTCTTATCCAAGAAGCTGGCGAAAACAAGCACCTTGTCGATGTCCGCCGATCCGCCGTCAAACTGCTCGTTGTCTCTGATCATCCGCCCGAGTTCGCGCACGGCCGCACCGCCTCGCCGTACACGGCCAAGTGTCAGGTGCGGGTGAAAACGTCGAGCTTCTTTTCGATAGCCAAGCTTCGCCAGAGCTTCCTCGATGGACTTCTGAAGTGATTCAAGCTCCTTGGCGCCACGGTCAACTCCCAACCAGACGGTTCGCGGACGCGTGGCATTCGGAAAGGCACCGGCCCCGCGTAATGCGATGTTGAAGGGCGGATGCTCGCGGGCTGCCCCGGTCACCGCGCGGCAGACATCGGCCGTCTCCCGGTCTGGAATATCGCCCAGGAACTTCAGCGTCAGGTGCATGTTGTGGGTATCTACCCACTTGACGTTCGCCCCGCCCATCTGAAGCCGTCGTACCAGATCTGCCGCGCGCTCGCGAACGGCATCCGCCACGTCGACCGCGATGAACGTACGGATTGTGTTCATGCTAAGGCAGCTTCTTGACGCGGATGTTCTTGTAGTACACCTTGCTCTTGGGATCGTGCGCCTGCAAAGCGAAGGTGCCTTTGTCCAACGCACGTGTGAAGTCCGTACCCGGCTCCTTGTCCGCCGGCTCGGTGTAGTCGACCACGGTCTTGCCGTCGATCTTCACGACGACCTTTTTTCCCTTGACGATGATGTGCTGCTCGAACCATTCGTCGTCCTTCGCCGGAGCCTCGAACACGTCAGCCACTCCGTACAGGCCACCCGTCTTCTTTGGGTCTCGGTGCGTGTTGTTCACCTGCGACTCGAAGCCTTGCTTCGGCCAGCCATCGGGCTGGAACTTGGTGTGGAAATAGATACCCGAGTTGCTTCCGGGCGTTGTCATCACTTCTGCCTTGAACTCAAAATTCACGAACGGCGCATGTTCACCCACATAGAACAGATGGCTGCGAGGGCCAAAACAGACGAACTTGCCGTCCTCAACTTTCCACGAATCGGTGTTCTCGCTGGCCTTCCAGCCATCGAACGTCTTCCCGTCAGTCAGTTGAATCCAACCATCTTCCTCGCCAACGCAGACGTTGAGCGAGAAGCAAACCAACAGAACAGCAGCAATCACAGTCAAAGTTGCTCTCATCATGGTTCAACACTCCCGTTTCAGGCAACGTAGTTCACCAGCGGGCCGCTTCCCGCACGATGCCAGCTTACCCTTCGGCCAGTGATTGTTCAATTCATCGCCGTTGGAACAATCGCATTCCCGTGTTGCCTGAACGGGGTGGCGTGAACGCACGAGCACTAAGTCGTTGCCTCACAACACATTACGGTGCACCCAAGCAGGCTGTCGGCGATCAACCCGCAGCGAAAGGCAAAAAGGCTCTGCGGGAAGCGGTTGACGCGGAGTACTGACACCAATACCCTTATATTAACATATGTGATTCCGGATTTCTTTTTGATTAACATTTCTTATGCGGCAGGCTCCCGGCAAATGCACGTGAAATCCCTTAAGGTGTTCTGCGACGTCGTCGGCCGTCGAAGCTTTTCGCGCGCCGCAACCGACAATGGGATTTCGCAGTCCGGTGCCAGCCAAATCGTCAATCATTTGGAGAAGAGCCTCGGTGTCAAACTGATTGACCGGTCCAAGCGCCCGTTTGTGCTCACCGCGGAAGGCGAAGTCTACTACGAGGGTTGTCGCAAGCTGGTCCAACGCTATTACGCTCTGGAAGAGGAAGTCAAATCGCTGCATCAAGAGGTGGAAGGCCGTGTCAGCGTGGCTGCGATCTACTCGGTGGGGCTGAGCTACGGAAAGAACCTCGTCGAGGAGTTTACTCGTCGTCATCCGCGCGCGACGGTTCACATCGAGCATCACCATCCGGACCGAGTTTACGAACTGGTCGCGGAGGACTTGGTGGACGTTGGCCTGATCAGCTATGCACAGTCCACTCGCACCGTTAGGGCGATCGACTGGCGCGAAGAGGTAATGATACTCGTCTGTTCTCCAAGCCACTGGTTGGCACAAAGTGAGTCGATCGACATGACGGACCTGAACGGTACCGCAGTGATTGGGTTTGACGCTGACTTGAGAGTCCGCCGAAAACTCGACCGCGAGTTGGCGGAACGAGGCGTCGAGCTGCGAGTACAGATGGCATTCGACAACATCGACACGATCAAACGGGCGATCGAAGTGAATGCGGGTGTCAGCCTCTTGCCCGAGCCGACCGTGCGCAGCGAACTTGGTGCCGGCACGTTTGTGAGTGTTCCTGTGGTTGGCCTCGATTTGGTGCGCCCGCTTGGGATCATTCATCGACGCGGAGTGGAACTGGGCAAAACGGCTCGCAGATTCGTCGAACTGCTTCAAGACACATCCTCCGCCAACGGCGGCAGCGCGACCGCCGCGATTGCGGATTGTGCAGATCAAGTGAAACGTTGAGCGATCGGCGAAATCCCTCTCCGATTCCCTTGACGTTTTCTGAAAGATAGACCATGGGTATGCAACGACAATTTGGGTTTCCTATCAAACGGGGGCTATACGATCCCAGCAACGAAAAGGATGGTTGTGGCATAGGATTCGTAGCCCACATCAAAGGCCGGCGAAGTCATCAGATCGTACTGGACGCAGATCATGTATTGCGTCGCATGGATCACCGCGGCGCACGCGGGTGCGAGGTCAATACGGGCGACGGAGCTGGGATTCTTACGGCGTTGCCACATGAATTCTTGACCAAGCTGGCGAAGGCGGAACTGAACGCCAAACTCCCAGCGCCCGGCAGCTTTGCCGCAGGTTTGGTTTTTCTGCCGACGATTGATGCAGAGCGAAACGAGTGCAAGCAGGCCGTCGAGCAGATCGTCGCCGAACAGGGGCAACGTTTGGTTGGTTGGCGCAACGTGCCGACTCAGCCCGACCAGGCAGACCTGGGGCCCACGGCTGTTGCCGCGATGCCCGGGATCGAACAGGTGTTTGTCGCGGCTGGCGACGGGGTCGAGGGCGAAGCGTTTGAGCGTCAGTTGTATATCATCCGCAAACGAGCCAGCCGCCTGTTGCGCACCGAGAGCGAGCTGAAGCAGGCGTTGATGTTCTATGTCTGCAGCCTGTCCACCAAGGTCATCATCTACAAAGGAATGTTGACGCCCTGCCAATTGATGGCGTTCTATCCCGATCTGGCGGACCAGGACTATACCACGCACTTGGCGATGGTGCACTCGAGATTCTCGACAAACACGTTCCCCAGTTGGGACCGCGCACAGCCTTGTCGCTTTATGTCCCATAATGGCGAAATCAACACGCTGCGAGGCAATATCAACTGGATGCACGCCCGCGAGGGCGTAGGCGAGAGCGACCTGTTCGGCGACGACCTTGACAAAGTGTTTCCGGTTGTCGAGCCCGAGTGTTCGGATTCTGGCAACTTCGACAACGTTCTGGAATTCCTGTTGATGACAGGCCGCTCGCTGCAGGAAGCGGCCATGATGATGGTGCCCGAGGCGTGGCAGAAGCACGACACGATGGCGGAAAACAAGCGTGCGTTCTACGAATACCACTCGGCCTTGATGGAGCCATGGGACGGTCCGGCGTCGATCGCCTTCACCGACGGACGCTACATTGGCGCCCTGCTGGACCGGAACGGTCTTCGCCCAAGTCGCTACTACATCACGCACGACGACCGAGTGATTATGGCCAGCGAGGTCGGCGTGCTGCCGGTCGAACCGGAGAACGTGAAGTACAAGGGGCGCCTTCAGCCCGGTCGCATGTTTCTGGTCGATTTCGAGCAAGGGTGTCTGATTCCTGACAAGGAACTGAAGAACGAAATCTCCAACCGGCGTCCTTACGCGCATTGGCTCAACGCGGCACGCATCCAACTGAAGGACTTGGCACGTAAAGGCGAACCACACGGTTTCCATCCCGACACCCTGCTCGAGCGCATGCAGGCCTTCGGCTACTCCACCGAAACGATGCAGTTCATGTTGCTGCCGTTGATTCAGCAGAAGCGGGATCCGGTTGGATCGATGGGCAACGATTCCGCCCTGGCTTGTCTGAGTGACAAACCTCGTATGCCGTACGACTATTTCAGGCAACTTTTTGCCCAAGTGACCAACCCGGCGATCGACTCGATCCGAGAAGAGATCATTATGTCGCTGGAGTGTTACATCGGTCCGGAACAGAACCTGCTGGAATCGACCGCCTTTCATTGCCATCGTCTGCTCGTGCCGCATCCGATCCTCACGAATGAAGAACTGGCTGCGATCAAGCACATGGATCACCGCGGCTGGCGAACGAAGACGATTGACATTACGTTTCCGCGAAGCGAAGGAACCGACGGGCTGGCAGCGGCGTTGGACCGAATCTGTGCACAGGCCGAGGCTGCCATCGACGAAGGCTTCAGCCTGGTGGTGCTATCCGACAGAGGCATCTCGGCCGATCGAGTGCCCGTCAGTTCGCTGCTGGCTTGCGGTGCCGTGCATCATCACTTGGTCCGCCAGACTAAACGAACGCGCATCGGTATCGTGCTGGAAACGGGCGAAGCCCGCGAGGTCCACCATCATTGTTTGCTGGTGGGTTATGGTGCCGACGCGATCAACCCGTACTTGGCATTCGAGGCCCTGTGGCAAGCCCGCTGCGACGGCCTTTTGGACGGGGAGGAATTTGCTGACGACGAGGCAGTGGTGGCCGCGTATCGGAAGGGCGTGTCGAAGGGCATGTTGAAAGTAATGGGCAAAATGGGCATATCGACCCTGCAGTCCTACAAGGGTGCCCAGATATTTGAGGCGCTCGGCCTGAATGACGAGGTGACCGAACGATCGTTCGTCGGCACGGCCAGCCGCATTCAAGGCGTCAGCATCCGGACTCTGGCCGAGGAGTCGTTACGACGACATGCCTTGGGATACCCGCAGCAAGCGGAGGATCGTATCGAGGCATTGCCGAATCTCGGCGAATTCCACTGGCGGGCCGAGGGGGAGCGGCACACGTGGGACCCGGTGGCGATCTCGAATCTGCAGGTAGCGGCCCGCGCGGGTGACAAGGACGCCTACTGGCGATTCGCCGAGTACATGAACAAGCACGAGCGTACGCGGTGTACGCTTCGTGGTCTGCTGCGATTCAAAGACGCTGCTGCGGGAGGTCCCATTCCGCTGGATGAAGTCGAACCGGCCGAGGAAATCGTCAAGCGTTTCTGTACCGGCGCGATGAGCTTCGGTTCCATTTCTGCCGAGGCCCATGAGACGTTGGCGATTGCCATGAATCGCATGGGCGGCAAGAGCAATACGGGCGAAGGGGGCGAAGATCCGGCTCGCTTCGAGCCGCTGCCGAACGGCGATTCCAAACGATCCGCGATCAAACAGGTCGCGTCCGGCCGATTCGGTGTTACCGCTTGGTACTTGGCAAACGCCGACGAATTGCAGATCAAGATTGCCCAGGGGGCGAAGCCTGGCGAGGGAGGCGAGTTGCCCGGCCGCAAGGTCGACGAAACGATCGCTAGGATCCGGTACTCGACGCCCGGCGTCGGTCTGATCAGCCCTCCACCGCACCACGACATCTACTCGATCGAGGATCTGGCTCAACTGATACACGATCTGAAGAACGCAAACGCCGAGGCGCGAGTCAGCGTGAAACTGGTGTCCGAAGTAGGCGTCGGAACCGTTGCGGCTGGCGTAGCAAAGGCGCACGCCGACCACATTCTCATTTCCGGGGCCGAAGGCGGCACGGGTGCCTCGCCGTTGACGAGCATCAAACACGCCGGGCTGCCCTGGGAATTGGGTATTGCCGAGACGCATCAGACCCTGGTGCTGAACGACTTGCGTAGCCGCGTCGTGCTGCAGACGGACGGTGGCTTGAAGACGGGGCGCGACGTTGTGATCGCTGCGCTGCTGGGTGCCGAGGAGATGGGCTTTTCCACCGCCCCGTTGATCACGATGGGCTGCGTCATGATGCGCAAATGCCACTTGAACACTTGCCCTGTCGGCGTTGCCACGCAGGACCCGGAATTGCGCAAGAAGTTTAGCGGCAAGCCCGAGCATGTGGTGACCTACTTGTTCATGGTGGCCGAGGAGGCAAGGCGCGTCATGGCCGAATTGGGCTTCCGCAAGATGGACGAGATGATTGGCCGCGTCGATTGCCTTGAGACCGAAGACGCAATTCGCCATTGGAAGGCCGACGGACTGGATCTGACGCCGATCCTCACACAAGTGGAAAGGCCGGACGGGGACGAGGGAGTTCGTTGCACGATCCAGCAGGATCATGGGCTGGAAAAGGCGTTGGACAACACGCATCTGCTACGTCTGGCAGCTCCCGCATTGGAACGAGGCGAGAGAGTCCGCGAGGAATTGGAGATCACCAACGTCAATCGGACGGTGGGCACGATCCTAAGTCACGAACTGGTCAAGCGTTGCGGCGACAAAGGCCTGCCGGATGACTCAATCCGTTTCAAGTTCAACGGATCCGCCGGCCAGAGCTTCGGGGCCTTCCTGGCCAAGGGCGTCACGCTGGAATTGGAGGGTGATGCGAACGACTACGTGGGTAAGGGCCTGTCAGGCGGCCAATTGATCGTTTATCCACACAAGTCCAGTACGTTTGCGGCGGAAGATAACATCATCGTCGGGAATGTGGCGTTGTACGGCGCAACGGGAGGTCGGGCGTTCATTCGCGGCCAAGCTGCCGAGCGATTCTGCGTTCGAAACAGCGGCGCTTGGGCGGCTATCGAAGGCGTAGGTGATCACGGCTGCGAGTACATGACGGGCGGCCGTGCCATCATCCTGGGCCCCACCGGGCGCAATTTTGCCGCAGGAATGTCGGGCGGCATCGCTTACGTGTGGGCTCGTGATAGGGCCGACTTCCGCCTGAACTGCAACCTGGGCATGGTGGAGCTCGAGAGAGTTGAAACGGAACGAGAGATAGGCCAATTGTTGGACATGGTCGATCTGCATTGGAAATACACCGGATCGCCTGTCGCCGAAAACGTATTGGCCGACTGGGACAGAATCGTACGCGACGAGTTCGTCAAAGTGATGCCCGTCGACTACAAGCGGGCGCTCAGGGATCGTATGTTCCACGATGAAGAGGAAGAGGCACCGGTCCACGCCGAAAAGGCCACTCAGCCGATATGAGATAGACAATGGGAAAACCAACAGGTTTCATCGAATACGAGCGAGAACACATACCCTATCGCTTGCCGTCTGAACGAGTCGGTGATTTCAAGGAGATCCACACGGACTTTCGTGAGGGGGAACTGCGCACGCAGGGTGCGCGGTGCATGGACTGTGGTGTGCCGTTCTGCATGTCCGGTACCGGCTGTCCGATCGACAACCTCATACCCGAATGGAACGATCTGGTTTATCGGGGACGTTGGCGCGAAGCGCTGGACCGCCTTCACAAAACGAATAACTTCCCCGAGTTCACCGGGCGAGCCTGCCCTGCGCCATGCGAAGGTGCTTGCGTTCTGGGTATCGTTGATCCGCCGGTGACAATCAAGAACATCGAGTGCGCGATCATCGACCGCGGTTTTGCCGAAGGTTGGGTCAAACCGAAGCCGCCGGAGGTGCGAACGGGGAAGAAAATCGCCATCGTCGGCTCCGGGCCGGCCGGTCTAGCCGCGGCTGCACAGTTGAATAAGGTCGGGCACGAGGTGACCGTCTACGAACGCGCGGACCGCATCGGCGGGCTGTTGATGTACGGCATCCCGAATATGAAATTAGATAAGGCGGTCGTCCAACGACGCATTGACTTGCTTAGCCAGGAAGGGGTCAAGTTCGTCACGCGAGCCCATGTAGGCAAGAAGGAAGATTTCCCGAGCGGGCATATGACGGGGATCATGGAGGAACGCGGACAGGAGATTCAGTACGTCGTTCCAGACGCACTGCGAGAGGATTACGACGCGCTGCTGCTCGCGACTGGCGCGACACGACCTCGTGAACTGCCGATTCCGGGTCGCGAACTGGGTGGTGTCTACTTCGCAATGGACTTCCTGGCTCGCAATACGAAGAGCCTGCTTGACGCAGATCTCGAAGATGACGCGTACATCTCCGCCAAGGGCAAGGACGTAATCGTGATCGGGGGCGGCGACACGGGCGCCGACTGTATTGGCACATCGTTGCGTCACGGGTGCCGGAGCGTGGTGAACTTCGAGCTACTGGACAGACCGCCTGCCGGCCGGGCTGCGAACAACCCCTGGCCGCAATGGCCTCGCATCTTCCGAGTGGACTACTCGCACGCCGAATGCCGCGATGTGCTTGGCGACGATCCGCGCGAATTCTCGATCTTGACCACGAAGTTCGTGGACGATGGCAAGGGCAATGTGGCAGCCGTGCAGACGATCAAGATCGACTGGTCGAAGCCGTCGGCCAACTCGCCGTTCAGCGAAGTTCCGGGGAGCCAGAGAGAATGGGATGCGGATTTGGTGTTCTTGTCGATGGGCTTCCTTGGTCCGGAAAGCACGATATCCGACATGCTGGGACTTCAGTGCGACGATCGCAGTAACTACAAAGCGGAGCACGGCTGTTTCGCTACAAGCGTGGATGGTGTGTTTGCCGCAGGCGACTGTCGACGCGGTCAATCGCTCGTCGTATGGGCCATTAACGAAGGGCGCGGTGCAGCCAGAGCCATCGACCAATATCTCACGGGCCACAGCACACTTCCGGCACCGGGCGTCACCATGGGATCCGCGCTGTCGGCATGGCGATAGATTTGAGCCGGGGCCGCCCGGCCCCATAACTCGAACCATCGTGCTCTCTTGGCAACGGGGCGCACCGCGAGCGACTTACGCCCCGAGAAATAAGCTGAGCTAATCATAAGAAGGCGTAATATCTGGGATTCTTATCTATTTAGGGGTTTCTCTATTTGTTCCTTCCGCTAAGATTTGCTTTCTGGTGGCTGTACTAACAGGACAGAACACTCAGCGCTTATTGAACGCGTGGGGGAACCGATGGCCGAACCGGTGCGTCCGGATGTGGTCGCTTACGTCTGTAGCAACTGCGTTCCCGAAGCGGGATCGCTACGGCGTCAGTGGGAACAGAGCGGCGCTCACGTTGTCCTGCGCCTCGTCCCGTGCAGCGGAAAGATGGATGGCCAATACCTCCTTCATTCACTCGAAGGAGGGGTGCGCGGCGTTTGCGTAGTGGCTTGCCCGAAGGGCGAATGTCAACTGTCACAGGGCAATTACCGGGCCGAGATTCGAGTAGCCACGATACGCCGACTGCTTACCGAGATTGGGTTCGAGCCCGAGCGACTCGAAATCGTGCACTGGTCATCTGAAGAGCCCTACGAATCGTTCGATCGCATGTTGCGCGACGCTGCCGACCGCATCTGTGCCCTGGGGCCAAGTCCGCTCGATTCGGAAACCGACCTTGAAGTGGCTAGCAAGTAAGACTCGAAAGCGCACACCATGACCAACGAAAAGACGGAACTCGAAAAGCGAATTGAGTCGGGCGGACAGATTCTCTTGGCCGAGTTTTCTCCACCGCAGGGCGCCGATCCAACACCGGTTCGCGATGCTGCAAAGCGATACGTTGGAAAGGTTCACGCCTTGGGAGTCAGCGACAACCGCGACCGTGTGTGCATGTCGCCGCTGGCCGCAGCCATACAGGTCAAGGCAGCCGACATCGAGCCAGTCCTGCACGTCGTCACACGGGACCGAAATCGAATTGCCCTCGTGTCTGATTATCTCGGCGCTCAGGCCTTGGGAGTTCATAATGTGTTGTGCACGACAGGGACGCACCAGATCCTCAGTCGCGCGCGAGCGGCAAAGAATGTGTTCGATGTAGATTGCATTCAGTTGCTTCAGACGTACACCGGGCTGGCATCGGACGCACGCATTGTTGGTGAAGAAGGAATCGACGGATGCGGACCGGCGTGTTTGGGAGGCGTGGCATCGCCGTTCGCGGATCCGATCGAACTACAGATGGTACGACTGGCGAAGAAGGTCGCCGCCGGAGCACGCTTTCTGATTACTGACCCAGTATTTGACGTCCACCGGTTCAACGCCTGGTGGGAGGAAGTCAGGGGACGCGGCCTCCATGAGAAAGTAGCGATCCTGGCCGGCGTTGCACCGTTGCTGAGTGCCGAGGGTGCAAGAGCACGCGCCGCCAAACGCCCCGATCCAGTGATCCCCCAAGCCGTGATCGAGCGTATCGCATCGGCCGGTGACGCGGACGCCCAGCGCGCGGCTGGTATCGAGATCGCGGTTGAAACCGTTCACCAACTGTCCGGCATCAGTGGCCTGCGTGGTTTCCAGATCGGCGCTGACGGGGACCATGACGCCGCTCTTGAGATCCTCGAGAAATCCGGATTGGGAATCGAGTAGTCATGCCTGTCAAGTACCACATCCACACCGAGCCGGCTCCGCCTCGTGTCCGACCGGTCGGCAAATTGGGGATCGTCGATTGGCATGAAGACTGCTCGAGCTGCCATAACTGTGTGAAGCGAGGTTGTGTGTACGGACTGTGGCGCGACGAGGCTGACACGCTGCACGACGAAGCCGGCTATTTGGACTACATCTACCAGTGCAAAGGATGCCTGAACTGTATTCAAGATTGCACGAAGGGCATCCTTACACGTGTGGTCAATCCGGAGTACGCACGGCTTGGCGATGCTTTTTTCTCGCCGGATATCATTCTCTCGACGTGGTTTCAGGCGGAAACCGGACGCATTCCAGTCTCAGGAGCCGGTTACGGTGGACGGTTCAGCGGATCGGGCTTCGACGGCATGTGGACGGACATGTCGGAAATCGTCCGGCCGACACGCGACGGGATCCACGGCCGCGAGTACATCAGCACCAGTGTCGACATCGGACGCAAGTTGTCACATCTGACTTTCGACGATGGCCAATTGAGCGTTTCGCCACCACCGTTGATCGAGAGTCCGCTGCCCGTGATCTTCGAGGCGTTACCGGATCGCTGGCGACGGGGCGATATTGCCTCGGCGGTTGCTAAGGCCGCGTCGAGTATCAGCCTGTATTCCGTGGTTGGCACAGGCGACCTTACTCCCGGACTCGCAGTTGACCAGCACAACGTCGTACCTCTGCTGGAAAACGGCGAGGAGGCCGACGGGGCGCTGCTGTCAGCACCGATGATTTTGGTGCCGGACTGCGAAGATGTTTTGGACGTTCGGGCACAGTTGAAGGAACAGAACGCCGATCGCATCGTGGCAATCCGGGTCCAAGCTCAGCCGGGCGTGAAGGATCGCGTGATCGAATTGACACGCGAAGGCGCTGAGGTGATTCATCTGGTGTTCGATGCTCGTGGCCACGAAGACGCGCCGTCGAAACCACGTCACGCTCGCGAGGTGCTCCGCGAGGTTCACACCGCCTTGGTTAAAGACGGGACGCGGGATTTGGTGACGCTGGTGGCGTCCGGCGGAATCGCCTTGGCCGAGCACATCGTAAAGGCCATCATTTGCGGAGCCGATTTGGTCGCCGTCGACGTCCCGCTTGGTTTGGCGATGGAATGTCGACTCTGCGGCGAGTGCGAACAGGACCAGCCCTGTCCCATCGCCATGGACCAGATCGAATCGCGGTACGCCATGCGACGTGTCACGAATCTGATGGGCGCGTGGCACCAGCAAGTACTCGAGATGCTGGGTGCCATGGGCATCCGCGAGGTACGGCGACTGCGAGGCGAGACGGGCCGCAGCATGTTTTTCGAGGATCTCGAAGAAGATACGTTCGGACGGTTGTTCGGCAAACGGATTGAAACGCAGGAGTAGGTCCCGCTTGCCGAGCGGGACCTAGAGGGTACGGGCCTCCACATTTCAGATCCCGCTCGGCAAGCGGGACCTACCCGGAAGGAAGCAATCGAGTGAGTATCGTCCAATCCACGATTTCTCCAACGAAGCCGCAGTCGGCCGAGGATTTCGCTTCGCGCCCCGAGCACGCGCAGGTCTCGCGTGATATTCGTTATGCTCCGCCGCGATACCGGAACGAGATAGGCAAATACAATATCCACCGGCCATCAAGCTGTCGCAATTGCGGTAAGTGCGTCGAGACTTGCCACTACGGTGTTCACGTGCGGCCGGACGGCTATCGCTCGATGGTTCGCCCTTTCGACTACCGTTGCGTTGGTCCGGACTGTGCGAACACGGAGAGTTACTGCATCGACGCCTGTCCGCAACAAGCGTTGACACTGAGCGAGAACCCGGCTTTCAACACGTTGGGCGACTACCGCTGGACGGCGGATCTGTTGGCCAGCACTTGGCAAATGGCCGAGACTGGGCATGCACCGGCCTCCTATTTGGAGAGCGAGATCGGCGCATCGGGTGGCGGTTTCGATCGTTTGCGTCTCCGCTTCCCTGACGCGACACCGAAGGATCTCCTACGTGAGGACATATCGACCGAGGTATTGCTGAACCGCCGCAACGATTCACGACCGCCGCTGAAGATCGACGTGCCCTGGTATGGCGGCGGCATGTCGTTCGGCTCTACTAGTACCAACGTACTGCTGGCCAGGGCCCGGACGGCCAAAGCCTGGAACACACTCACCTGCACGGGCGAAGGCGGTTACCTCGAACGCCTCGTGCCGTACAAAGACCACGTGATCACGCAGGTCGCCACGGGCCTGTTCGGTGTGCGCGAGGAAACGATTCAGCGTGCTCCGGTGGTCGAATTCAAGTATGCCCAGGGGGCAAAGCCTGGCTTGGGCGGCCATTTGCTGGGCGACAAGAACACGCCACCAGTCGCGAAAATGCGCGAGGCCGTCGTGGGCACCTCGCTCTTTTCGCCGTTCCCATTCCACAGCATCTACTCGGTGGAAGACCACAAAAAGCATCTGGACTGGATCGAGCACGTCAACCCGCGAGCCCTATTATCCGCCAAGGTTTCCACGCCAGTCGATGTGGACATGGTTGCGGTCGGGTCGTACTACGCCGGCGCACACATCGTCCATCTGGACGGCAGTTACGGCGGCACGGGCGCGGCCCCGAATATCGCGAAGAAGAACATCGCCATGCCGATTGAATACGCGATCAACCGCGTGCATCAGTTTCTGGTGGATGAAGGGATTCGCGATGATATCACCGTGATCGCCAGTGGCGGCATTCGCACACCGACCGACATGGTCAAGGCGATTGCGTTGGGAGCCGACGGCGTGGTTGTGGGTACCGGCGAATTGGCGGCCGTAAGCTGTATCCGTTGTGGAAATTGCGAAAGCGGCCGCGGGTGCGCTCGGGGAATCACGACCACCGATCCGGGACTGATGCCCATGATCACGATTGAATGGGCCACACAGCGGTTGGTGAATTTGTACAACGCCTGGCGAGAGATGGTCGTCGACCTTCTGTACCGTCTAGGTCTTGAGTCGGTTGCGGCGCTGCGAGGGCGAACCGATCTGTTGATGCATTTGGACTACGAAAGCACGGCGAGCCAGAAGAGCCAAGACGATGGCGTCTGACTGATATTATGACAGCCAAGAACCTCTCCAATTCCAACACGCCGTTCGCACGTGCGGAAGCATTTCGCAATGCTCGACGGCACTTGCGTCCGAAGGGCGAATGGTTCCGTCAGTCGCCGGAGGCCGAAGGCGGCTGTGGCGTGACTGGGTTTGCCTGTTCGATTCCCGTCGGCGGGCGGCACATCTACGAACCGTCGATCCAGATGCGCAATCGCGGCAACGGCAAAGGCGGCGGTATCGCGGCGTGCGGACTGGTGCCCGAGGATCTGGGCGTCTCGCACAAAGTGCTCGACGAGGACTACATCCTGCAGATTGCCCTCTTGGATCCGGAGGCTCGCGGCGAAATCGAAAAGAACGCCATCGAACCTTACTTCGACATCGACCAGGGCGGGCTGATCCCAACGGTCGACGACTATCGCGACGTGCCATTGTTAGAGGTTTGTCCGCCGGACGTGGCGCGGTATTTCGTGCGAGTCAAGCCGGACGTTCTGGAGCGGTTCGCGGAAGAGAAGGGCCTGACGGGCTTGCTCGAGCGGGAGCTAGAGGACGAGTTCGTCTATCAGAATTCCGTGCGGCTGAACGACACGTACTACGCCGCGATGGGCGAGAAGAAGGGCTTCGTGGTCTCGCACTCGCGGAACCTGCTGGTCGTCAAGATCGTCGGGTACGCCGAGGCCGCTGTCGAGTACTACCGCATGCCAGACATGCGTGCCCACGTGTGGATCGCCCATCAGCGTTACCCGACCAAAGGCCGCGTCTGGCACCCCGGCGGGGCGCATCCGTTTGTGGGCCTGAACGAGGCCCTGGTCCACAACGGCGACTTCGCCAATTACCACTCGGTCAGTGAGTACCTCGCCGGGCGAAACATCTTTCCGCGGTTCCTCACGGACACCGAAGTTTCGGTCTTGTTATTCGATTTGTGGAACCGCGTATACAAGTATCCGATTGAGTACATCATCGAAGCGCTCGCACCCACGATGGAGTTGGATTTCGACCGCCTACCTCATGAGAAGCAGCAGATCTACCGGCAAATCCAAGCGGCCCACATCCACGCGTCGCCGGATGGACCGTGGTTCTTCATCATCGCCCGCAGTTTAACGGAAACGGGCGAGTTCCAACTGGCCGGCATCACCGATACAGCGATGCTCCGGCCGCAGGTCTTTGCCCTTCAGGAGGGCGAGGTCTCTATCGGCCTGGTCTGTTCGGAGAAGCAGGCCATCGACGCCACTCTTCACAGTCTGGCCAGCGAGGACAAACGATTCACACCGCTGGCCGATCAATACTGGAATGCCCGCGGGGGCAGTTTCACCGATGGCGGTGCGTTCCTGCTGACCGTTTCGCCCACGAACGGGAAGGCCGGCGGCAATGGAAATGGCCATGAACGCGAATACGGATTGCACGTAGCCGACAAATTCGGCAAATCGGTTACCACACCGCCCGACCAGGTCCACTGCGATCTCTCGGTGCCGCCAGCGGTCCCGGAAGACACGGACGAGGATTTGGCGGAAATCGCAGCCGTGATCCGCGAAGAAGATGCCGAATCGTTCTACTCGCATTTCCGCGATGGGCTCGACCAGATGGACTACGACCGGCTGCGTTGGTTCGTCGACCAGTTCGCCGAACGTACGGCCGCGGTCAACCCGGCTTTGGGCATCGAGGCGCTGACGCTCGGTATTGATCGTCGCTATCCCACGGGCAAGAAGAAGCGGAGTTCCGTGGTGACGATCCTCCGCAACGGCCTGGAGAAGATCTTCGAGGCCCAGCCGACATGCGACAATTCGCCGGTCGGCAGCCACCTGCGAGTCACTTGGGAGACACGCGAGCAACTCCGTGGCCCTAAGGCCAGCGAAACGACGCTGCTGATCGACGCTCGCGGTTTTTCACCCGAGGGCGAAAATTGCGATGCGGCGCTCTCCAAGAAAGCGTACGCGTTAGGTTGGAAGCATCTGATTCACTACAACTCCCGCGGAACACGGTTTCACGCCGTCGGTTTCGGGCCGGAGACGGACGGACTGCGAATCGACTGTTACGATAACCCAGGCGACTACCTTTGCTCGGGCATGGACGGTCTGGAGTGCTACGTCCACGGCAACGCTCAGGATCAGCTTTGCCAGATTGCCAAACGCGGCAAGTTAGTTGTCTACGGTGATGTGGGGCAGACATTCCTATATGGAGCAAAAGGTGGCGAGTTCTACATCCTGGGTAACGCCGCCGGCCGTCCGATGATTAACGCCGTCGGTCGCCCGAAGGTTGTTATCAACGGTACCGCGTTGGACTTTCTGGCCGAGTCATTCATGGCTGGCGACCCACTGAACGGCGGTGGCTTCGCGATCGTCAACGGGCTGCGGCTTGATGCCGATGGCAAGGTGATTCCTCTGGATCTCCCCTATCCCGGCGGCAACTTGCTGTCGCTGGCTTCGGGCGGTGCAATTTACGTCCGCGATCCGCACCACACGTTGGTGGACGAGCAACTGAATGCCGGCGCGTACGTGCGTCTGATGGATGCCGATTGGAAACTGATTCTGCCGTATTTACAGGAAAACGAGCGGCTCTTCGGCATTCAGATCGAACGAGATCTATTGACCGTCGACGGTCAGTTGCGCAAACCGAGCGAGGTCTATCGAAAGGTCGTGGCGCTGAAGGACGCCGAGATCGAAGCGGAGATGGAAGGAATGGGAGACTAGATGTCGTTGGTAGAACACGAACGTCGGTGGCGTAGGGTGGGCCAAAGCGGACCAACCTCAAGCTCGGCGAATTGGCGAAGAGCCTTCTCGATGGCTGAACCGGCCACACCGGGGATTGACCAGCGCAGGCCCACCGGAATGCGTTCTCCATTGCCAGTTCGCCCGCATCGTGCACAACGATGTGGACGGGGCGAATGGTCGGGTGCACTGTGCAATGCCAAACGCATCAGATGGACGGCGGTTTCTGGTGGGCCGCCGCTCGTACTTTCGTCGTTCGATGTCGTGGGCCCTGGACAATCGAACGCCGCCTCACGGTTATTCGGCTTTGGTCCGCTCCGGCCCACCCTACGCGCGAGACATCCAAGGATTACGTGATGACTGAAACCCTTCGCTGGGAAAACACGACGTTGGTGGACGAAGTCGAAAGCCGCAGCGACACGCCCGTTAGCGCGTGCTTCCAATGTCACAAATGTTCGACCGGTTGCCCCGTCGCTCCCGAGATG
>CAZURK010000276.1:0-20874 GCA_964623055.1 uncultured Pirellulaceae bacterium | reverse complement strand
GAACCACTGGCATCGTGATCGAAGCGATCTTCGAGACGTACTTCTTTGCTTCTTAGTCCCTGGATTTGCCGTTTTGCTCCCACAAATTCCTCCAATATTCTTCCCGTTCAGCTACGGCTTGTCGGTGTCACAGACCGCACCAGCTTGTAGCGGATCTCCAGCCCATCGGGCTCGTCGGTCGTGAGTATCTCGATTTGCAGCAGCCCATACCGCCCACGCAGGTTTTGAACAGACAGGTTCGAGGCAGCGTGCACGTGGTTCTAATGGCTGTGGGCTGGACGTTCAGACGCCGCCGATTCCTCCAAGTCCTTCCGATCGGACGCCTCACCGATTCCTGGTTTGCCTGACGGCGTGTCTTCCTCCGCGGGAAGCTCAACCGATTGGCCCGTGCGTTCGGAAATCTGCTTGAGCGCCTCGACGGCTTCACGACGCAAGTAGTAGCCGCCTAGACCAAGCTTACCCTGCGCCATGTCGTTGCGGGCCACGTCCAGCAATGCGGGGATCGCCTTCTCGTCGCCCACCTTAGCCAGCCCGGCAATCGCGTCTTGACGCAGCAGGTCACGCTCTTCTTCCAAGAAATGCAGGTAGACGTCTTGTGGGGCAGCTCCGAGTCTCTCCAGGCCGTGCAGAGCCGTCCGGCGCGTGGACCACAACGGATCGTCCAAAGCTCGCTGGAGCGTCGGCCGCGCGCGGGGATCCTTTGCCCACGCCACAAGATCGAGTAAGCGGGCTCTCGTCCACTCATCTTTGGCCTTTGGCAACGCGTCCAGCAGGGCCGTCACGGCCGGCTTTCCCAATAGCCTGAGAGCTTCCGTCGCGTCCGGCGAGTGGGGCCCCTTGCGCACGATCTCGCCAATCAACGGGCCGACGGCCGCCTCGCCCAAAGCAGCGGCTTGAGACCATAGCCCTCGGCGACGGTCGCCAAACGCCTTATGCTCCTCGCCGCTCACGAGACTCCATTTTGCACGATCGAATGTCTCATCCCAGCTCGGTCCGAGCCGTTGCCGAGTCTCCGCGAGGAACTTACGGGCTTCTTGTTCGGAGAACTTGGGTGGCTCCCGTTTCGGCGTGCCCTGTGGCAACGGCTGCGCCCCGCCATCGACGGCTCCGTGGACACGCCGCGCCTGCTCGATCACACTCAGTCCATCCCACCGGCGGGCCTCCAAGTCGCGCCGCTCCGCTTCCAGGGCGTCGAGTCCTTCCCAAAACTCCCGAACGGCGCTTTTCTGGCCAGGCTGCGAATCTTGTAGCGAAGACTGGACAGAAGGCTCCTGTTCAGTCGGTGGACTGGAATCCTGCTGTTCGGCACGCACGAACAAAGCCGCGGTCACAGCGACAAATGCTACGAGCACGACCAATCCGGCCATCCACGACGGCGATTTGCCACGTTGTTCGCCGGGCAAGCTAAGCACGCGACGGATGCACGCCGAACGGCGCCGCGCGAGCCATAACACCAACGCCAACAGTGCGACCATCAAGCCTCCCTGCCATACATAATGAACGAGCGTCCAGCCCAGGCGCTGAACCACCTCCTGCGACAGCATGGTCTCGATGAGTGTCATTTCTGATCCCCTTTCCGGATTCGTGAAGTGGGGACTTCCGCTAACTCCTTTCCAGCTCGTCGAGGAGTTGACGGATTTGTTCCAGCTCCTCGGGCGATGCTCCCTTCAGATTCCGACAGCAAAGTTGAAAGAGAACGACCCTTGTCGCCATGACTTGCGCATTTCGACGGTCCCGCTGCTCCGCCCGTCACGAATCACGGTGAAGCATATACGAAGTGCTTCGTATTGTCAACGAAGACTTTCGTATTTTCCAGGTTCCGCGTCAAAACGGAGAACCAGTCATCGCAGGCACGGCATGCTTGATCGACGGAGCCGCAAAGTGACAATTGGTGTGATAGCAGTCCGGTCCATCGCCGGCAGTCGGACAGGAACAACAAAGCCGTCCATGACCGGATCAGGTGGCTCTAATGCTCAAGTCTTCGTACAAGGAGAAAGAGATGAGAACCGTCATCCACGCCGTCGCGGCGGCGGCTTTGATCGTCACCACCGCTGCAATGCCGCCGACGTTCAGTTCCGCGAAGGGGGCTGACTCCGATCGTGTTCCCTTTCACGCCCAGGGAGAAAGGGCTGGCAACCCCACGCAAGACTCGGTCATCCTGCTAACGCGATTGACCGCCGTTGAAGAAGGCGAGATCGAGTGCGACGTGCCCGGCATGGACGGCCGTGCTTGCTTTGAAATCTCCGAGACGCCGGATTTCAAAGACTCGCGGTTGACGCCCTGGACCGAGGCGACAAAGGAGAACGATCACACGATCAAGCAGACAGTTACTGGCCTCGAGCCAGGACGCGACTACTGGTACCGCGTGCATATTACGGATGCGTCGGCGGGTGGGGAGCGCGTTGGCTCGGCGCGGGCGTTCAAAACGGCTCCGTCAGCCGACCAGCCACGCAACGTGCGTTTCGTGGCGATCACCGGGCGGTTGTGAAGCTGCTCAGAGAAATGGCCGACGACGAAGCCGTACCCTGGCTGCGAAAGCACTGGCATGCCATGTACGCGCTGCCGATTCAACGAGAGTTCTTTGGCAAATACGCCGGTTACTGGGAGGTGGACGACCACGACTACCGCACCGACAACTGCTCGGAATACTACAAGCCGGGCTCGTTTGTTTTCCGCGAACAAAACCCTGTTCCCGAGCGGACCTATCGGACGATCCGTTGGGGCAAGGGCCTGCAGATTTGGCTGCTGGAAGGACGCGAGTTACGCGACCGCAGGGCCAATCCTCCGACGATCTGGGGCCGTGAGCAGTTTGACTGGTTGGTCGAATCCCTTGCAGAATCGGATGCGGCGTTCAAGGTGCTTATCAGCCCCTCGCCGATCGTCGGCAGTGGCATGCACCCGACCGATGGGTCTTATAGCGACAATCATACTCACGAGCCCTTTCTCGCGGAGCGCGCGGCCTTTTTCAATCAAATCACGGAAAGAGGGGTGACGGACTTGTACGTGATTTGCGGCGACCGGCACTCGAAATACCACACGCGCAGCAAGGAGTACGGCGTCCACGAGTTTTGTGTTGGCGCTCTCTCCGCAAAACATGGAGCCCGCGGCAATTTTGCGCCGGCCGAAGACAAGTCCGGACTGGTGGACTTGTTGCACGATTTTGATCGTAACAGAACAGGCGGCTTCCTCTGTGTCGAAGTAGACGTCGCCGACGCGGAGCGCAGGCCCACAATCGCCTTCACTCACCATGATACAGACGGGAACGAGCTGGCCGGTTGGCTGTTTTCGACGCGACGACACAAGGAACCGGGCATACGCAAATGAAACGCGGATCACTGGCACAACCGTGGGTGTAATACCGTTGCCGGATGGACCCGAAAGCTCATCCAGATTCGCGTTGCCAGTCGACCACCACGCCATTGACAAGCGTCCGTTTACCCTCGCGTGTCAGCATGCCACCTGCGGGTACGATCACAATCACCGCAGCCGAATCGGCGGGTAACACGAGATCCACTTGACCGCGCACGTCTCGCTTCACCATGCGGTGTTTCACAGCATCGTACAAGTCGGCGCTTTCAGAGCCGACCGCAAACTGGAACCTGCGTTCTTCCGGATAGGGGTTGTAACAGAGGAAGGTGGGATAGGCGTTGTTGCGGAAGAAATCCGTTGCCAAGCAATCGAGCTGCAGAATGCATGGCACGTTCGTGGGGCGCACGATGCTGCCGAGCGTGCCGACGTATCCGGAGCCGTACAGGCCGAGATCTGTCTTGGGTCCCCAATTCATCACCACGGGGTCACCGGTCGCGCAGGGGCTTTTCCCTTGCCACTGGTGCCGGAGCCCTTCGTAGGCGATTACGTGATCCGGGTCGCCCTGCCAGAATCCACTGGTCTGATGGTCCGGCGGCAAGGCACCGGGATAGAACAGTCGAGCGGAGTTGGCGACGTTCAGCATCCATTTGCCGATGGAGCGTGCGTATCGTGTGTCATAACGCACCAGCGGTACCAGCGCGCCCGCCTGGGCAAACGTGTTCATGGCAAAGGCATAACCGCCTCGGTTGTCGATGCTGCCCAACAGCCCATCGCAATCGTGCTTGCCCCAACGGCCGACCATCACGCCCCATCCGCCACGACAGTCGCTGATGCCAAAGCACCAGTTCAGAAGACGATCGACATCGTAGTCGCGGTCTAGTTCCGCGTTCATACGCGCTGCCACAAGAGTGCCGTAGGGCAGCAGCACTTCATAATACGGATTCTCCGGCTGGTCTTGCAGGAATCGCAGACAGCCTTCGGCGGCGGCAAGGTGACGCGGATCTTGAAATCGAATCCACGCTGCGTATTGAAGCCACGCAACCCCGGCCGCTGCATCGGGCTCCTTCCATCGGCCGTTGTCGACCGGCTGGCCAGTGCGAAAGTTGTACGACGTGTGGTCAAAATCCGGTATGCCGTTTGGCCCGGCAAGATCGTTACACGCCTGACGCCAGCGGTCTGCGGTGATTCGCATTATGTCCGTGAGCCTTGACTTGTCGGGATACTTATCCGCCAATGCGTAGAAGACGATGTGCGGCCAGATTTCGTACCAAAACGAACCACCGGTTTCACACCGTTGGAGATTGAGCACCAGATTCAACTGGTTGCGGGAGTTGAACCAAGCCTCACACATGCGAACGTAGTCATGCTCTGCTCGGCTCTTGTCGATTCCTGCCAACGTCACGCCAAGCACCGCGCCCATGCAAGTGATGCCTTCCTGTGCGCCAACGCGCTGGGCCGAACGACGCGGATCACCCACATAGCTAGGCAGGCCGAAGGTGGTCCGATCGTTGTTGATGTGCGACTCGTCGAGCCAAATCAACGGCAGAAACTCGCCCTGTGCCTGGAAGTCGAACACGAATTGGTCGTAGGCCCGTGCTTTCTCGCGCCAGTCGATCAACTCGAACGGCTCGGGCAAATTGGGCATCAATTCGACGGCGGCGATGTCCTTTTGGCCGGGCTGAAAGAATCGGCGAGGTTGACGATTTGGCCGCGAAATCCGCCGCAAGAAAGCAACGTCCTGGAAGACGACGAACGCGCCCGGCGGTCCTTCGACACCCAATTGGAATTGGAGCGGAACATCCGGCAATTGACGCAGTCGCGGGTCAACATGGAAGACACGCTCGCAGGCTTCGGACTCGTCCTGCGCAATGGCGGCAGTCCGACGCTTCCCGCGTTGACGCAACTCGCCATACAGCCGCACGAACCAAGTCGCCCCGCCGCCCATTTTCGAAACGCGCACTCGGATGCGCCCCAAGTCTCTCGGAAGGCCAAGCCCCGACATCGCAGCGATCGCAAACCGGCGTTCATCGACGACTTCCACCCGCAAGCCGGCCGACGTGGCAGTGATCCGCGAATCCTCCGCTAAATGCGGCCAGTTGGTCGAGTCGTGCAGAAGATCGGAGGACCAAGTGCGAAGACGCGGCCTGTCGGCCTCATCCCGTTGTGCACTGGCGGTTTGGCAGGATAGAGGCAGCGCAAACCAAACGAGAAGAGTCGCCGATCGCCAGATTCGTTGAATACGGACTTCGCCAAACACGATTCCTCTGGTCATTCGATGACGACTTCCTGAATGCCCGCCGACCAGTTCTCTTGAAGATCGACTTCGATTTTGAGCGCGGCGGTGGTTACCGGATCGAATTCGATTCTGTTGAACTTGTCCTTTTCGATCTCGTATGGCACGCGGTTTTTCACTGGCCGGAATTTACCGTCCGCGTCCTCGTAGAGCACTCGCCACGATTTCGGCAAGTGGCATGCGCCTCGGCCGGTGTCGTCGAACCAGTAAACCTTGACGCTGGACAATTCGTGGGCCTTGTCCCATTCGAACTGCACCCATTCGGTTGTGCCTTTATGCGGCCAAAAATCGAGCTGTTGATAGGAAGAATCTGCCGAGTTGGCCGGCACGTTCTGGTCTTTGATCGCATCCAGAGAAACGTGAACGAACGAGGCCGTCGTCTTGCTGATGTAGGTCAGCGTATCAGCAGGCTTGGGACGCGCAGCCTCGGGCACGCGAGCAGGCCAGACGGTCATGTGGGCTCGACCGCGATGGGCCCAGGCGTAATAGGGGATTGCGGTGAAGGCCCGTTTGGCGTCGGGCACGGTACGACCGTCCAACATCCGCTTGGCCGTTCCCGCTTGCCCGCTGATCGTGACCACACCGCCCAGCAGGTCGGGACGGTTTTGGACGCTCAACTGGGCATCGTTTGGGATGACCAAGTCGAGCACCTTTCCATCGTTGTCGGGGCCTTCCAGACAATAGACTACCGGCCCGCGCTGCAAGGCGACCTTGCCCTTGTTGGACGTGATGTTGTCGTGCGAGATGACTCGCCGAACGGGCATCGGTAGGTTCACCTCGATCGTGTCGCCCTGCTTCCATGTGCGCTCGATCCGCGCGTAGCCGTCAGAGACATCCAGTGGCGTCGATTCGTCGTTCACCTTGAGCGTTGTCTCGTCGGGCATTTCCGTCAAGAACGAATACAGGTCGCTTGGAACCGGTTGGTTGCGTGCCCAGCCAGGAATGCGGACATGGATGGCAAATGTTTCCTCTCGTTGCGGTTCGACCGAGATCTTCACGTTGCCTTCCCTGGGATAACGCGTTTCCTGCGTGAGTTTGACTTCGTTGTCTTGTCGCTGGATCGTGATGTTGCTGCCGAGGAACAGATTCACGTACACGTCTTTGCCCTTGGACGCGTAGGCGAATCCGGGAATCGAAGGAATGAAGCGCGCGACGTTGGACGGGCAACACGCACAGCCGAACCAGGGGCTGCGCTGGTGTTGGCCGATGGACTCCAGCACGTTGGGATAGAAGAAGCGGTCGCCCTTCATCGAGATACCGGAAAGGGCCGCGTTGTACATGGTTCGCTCCAGCACATCCATGTACTTCCCATCGCCGTGCATTAGAAACATGCGATGGTTCCACAGGATACTGGCGATCGACGCGCAGGTCTCGCAGTAAGCCGTCATGTTCGGCAATTCGTACGGCCCGCCGAAGCCCTCGTGCCCGCCGGCCGCCCCGATCCCACCGGTTATGTACAGCTTCTTTGTGACCACGTCGTTCCAGATCGTGTTGATTGCGTTGACGTACTGCATATTGCCGGTCAGAGCTGCAACGTCAGCCATGCCTGTGTACAGGTAAGCGGCCCGGACGCTGTGGCCGACCGCTTCCGTCTGTTCGACCACGGGGATGTGGTCCTGGCCGTAGGTTCCATACAACCCTCCGTTGCCTTTTGGCCCCCGTCGGCCTTTTCGTCCACGTTGGTCGAGGAAAAACTTGACTTGGTCCAGGTACTTCTCGTCGCCCGTGACGCGATACAGTTTGCACAAGCCGATTTCGATTTCCTGGTGCCCTGGCGGGTCCGTACGGCCGTTGGCGTTGAAGACGTTGCAGATCAGGTCGGCGTTTTTCTTTGCCACGTCAAGGAACGTACTGTCGCCAGTGACCTGGTAGTGGGCGACGGCCGCCTCGTACATGTGGCCCACGCAGTATTGCTCGTGAATCCACTGGATATTTGTCCAAAGTTTCTCCGGTTGCCGCTCTGGCACGGAATAGAAGGTGAAGAGGTATCCGTCTTCCCATTGGGCGTCGGCCATTACGTGGATAAGCCGGTCGAGGTAGCGCCGCAGCCCAGGGTCAGGGTTGACCTGCAGCGAGTAGGCGGCCCCTTCCATGATCTTGTAGACGTCCGAGTCGTTGAAGTGGGTCCCCTTGAAGCCGCCTTCGAAGTGTCCGGCTGCTTTCTCGAAGTTGCTGATCCGGTCCGTCTCTTCGCACTTCAGGAAGGCATAAGGAATGGTCATGGTCCGATTCGTCTCGAGCCGCGGCGTCCAGAAGCCGTCGTCGACGTGAACTTGATTGAACGGAACGGGCGTGAAGTTGTAGTCACGCTCAAGCCGCCGTTGCTCCTCCGCCCCCAAGCCGTTTGCGGCCGTGAGGAATAGAATGATTCCGATACAAAGAGAAGTCGTTCTTGAGAGGTTCATCATCGTGGTCCTTTCTCGGGTCTTCCGTCAGTTTTCTAGGTGGGGTGGAGTTCGGTCCTTCCGGCGACTATTAATAACGGTGCAAGCCAGAATGAGCAACCAGAGTCGCCATTGGCACAAGGGGTCGGGTGCTTCAAACTTCAATTTTGCCGTGCCACGGTTGGATCTGCGCAACGCGAACCACAAAACTGAAGTTTAAAGCACCCGACCCCGGCACCTCGATGGGACGAAATGGGAGGCGAGGATCTATGTTTTGTGAACACCGACAATTCGTGGGCTTGGTGATGATCGCGTTTGCAGCCATAGCGCTGTATGCCCGCGGCTCGGGTGCGGACGTATCTTGGCCGGTGTATCGGGGTGATAACACGCGATGTGGTTACTCGGCACAAGGACTGACTCCGCCGCTGCACCTTCAGTGGACACATGTGTCCCGCCATCATCCACGCCCCGCTTGGCCGGAGCCCGGCAAGGAAGTCCACCGAATGACCTTCGACCATGCCTACCAGGTGGTTGCGGCGGACGGACGGATGTACTACGGGTCCTCGGAGGACCACAAGATCCGCGCCATCGACCTGGATAGCGGCCGAGAACTTTGGGGTTTCTATACGGAAGGACCGGTCCGGTTCGCACCTTGCGTATCGGACGGACGCGTGTATGCGGCCAGTGACGACGGCTGTTTGTACTGCCTGCACAGCCGCGACGGCGGACTCATCTGGCATTTCCGCGGCGGTCCTCGGGACGAGCGGATGATTGGAAACGGGCAGATGATCTCGCGTTGGCCGGGGCGGTCGGGTGTACTGGTCGATGGGAGAATCGCGTATTTCACGGCGGGAATGTGGGGGCCGGACGGCGTCTCCATCTACGCGCTCGACGCGGACGACGGGTCGGTGATATGGAAGAACAATACGTCGAACCAGCAGTACATGCTTATGCCTCATAACAACTTCGAGGGCATCACGGGCGTGTCGCCACAAGGCTATCTTGCACTGGCCGATGGCGTCCTGCTGGTGCCGACCGGTCGCGCGATGCCGGCCAGATTCGACACGGCCACGGGGGAACTGCTTCCGTGGAAGATCGCCTGGGGCAAGCACCACCGCCCCGGCTCGGCGTGGACGATGACGACGAAGGGTGTCTTCTTCAGCGCTTGCCGGAGGGGAACGGGACTGCCAGTCTCGTCGCTGGGGCCAGATAGCCTCCTGCGGCCCGAGGGGCTGATGGGGTGGAACGTCCGCACGGGCAAACCCATGTTTTCGCTTGCTGACGTGTACAGGGCAGCGTTCTCGAACGAGACACTCTATCTGACGGCAGGCACATATTCGGGCAAACAGAGTTCCGTCTTGGCTGTCGATTACAAACAGATATCGAAAGAAGTCAACCTGTCCCCACCGCACGCAGACGGTCACGACGGCGCGGGTTTCGCCGCACAGAAAGTCAGGGACAAGGCGAAATGGCAAACGTCAACCGGGCGGATCACCGAATTGATTGTGGCCGGGAAAACGTTGGTCGCGGGAGGGTCGGATACCGTGATCCTGCTCGACGCCGATTCGGGCGAAGAACGCTGGAAAGCAAAGGTCGAAGGTCAGGCCCGCGGGCTGGCCGTGGCCTCCGGGCGGTTGCTGGTTAGTACTTCGACGGGACGGATTTACTGTTTTGGTCGGGAGAAGGTCGACGAACCGCCGATCGTAGAGGCCCCCGTCGACGATAAAGAAGTGTCCTCACAGGCAGAAGCAGCCAAGGAGATCATCGAACGATGTGGAATTCGTAGCGGGTACTGTCTGGTTCTCGGCTTGCACGACGCACTGCTTCCTGCCGGTCTAGCTACGGAGTCGGACCTGTACGTCATTGTCCTGGAGCAGGACGAAAGGAAGATCGCCCAGGCCCGCCGCCTTTATGATCGTCTGGGGCTCTACGGCGTGCGGATCGCCGTACATCGAGGCAATCCGAAGCAACTACCTTACGCCCCGTACTTTGCCAACTTGATCGTCGTACCCGATCCGTCGTCGTGTGACCCCGCGAGTGTGTATCGTTGTCTCAGGCCATGCGGTGGCGTCCTGACGATCCAGGGTGCTGATACGGGAGCCGCACGGAAATGGTTGATCGCTGCGGGGGCGGCGGAGAACAGAATCACCGTGGACGGCCGATTCGTCCGTGCGACAAGGGGCCCTCTTCCGGGCGCCGGCAGTTGGAGTCACCCGTTTGCCAACTCCGGGCGGACATCCGCCAGCCGCGACACACACGTCCGCTTGCCGCTGAAGACACTGTGGTTTGGCGGCCCGGGACCGGCCCGCATGGTCGACCGACACAGGTTCCCACCGATACCGGTTTTTGCCAACGGTCGCCTATTCGTACCGGCCCAGGATCATGTCATTGCGGTGGATGCCTACAACGGTCGAGAGATGTGGTCGCGCGAGTTGAAGGGCGTGGGCCGCTTTCCGGGAAACGACCGCGGCCCCAGTGTCGTGGCGGACGACAATTGCGTGTACGCGCCTCACGGTACGAGCTGCCTGCAACTGGACGGTGACACGGGCAAGGTCCTGCAGACATACAATCCGCCGACAGACATCAAGCTCAGCTCGAAATCGGAACCAACGGCGAATGCGGAACCGAGGCCGGCTAGAAAGAAAGCGGCAAGAGGCAGGGGCGGGTTGGTCTTCAACGAGGTCGAATGGAACTATCTGGCCGTGACGGACAAAGCGATCCTCGGCACCGTCGGCGAGGCGTACGTCAGGAGGTCACTAGCCAACTGGCCGCTATCTACGCCCAAGGGAAAATACCTGTTCGCTCTGGACAAGAGAACTGGCGAAAAGCTGTGGGTTCACGAGTCGCAATACGCCATCGCACCGAAGGCGATCGTCGCCGATCAAGAGCGCGTCTGTGTCTTGGACCAGGAAAACGACATGGGAGGAATTGGGAAAACGATCCTGAAGGCAATCGACATAAACACGGGCAGCACAGTGTGGTCGAAGCCGATCCAGGACCGTTGGGAATTGCTGCTGTCGGGCGACTTTCTTGTCGCGGCCGGCACAGGCTATTCCGTCTATGACGTCGCGCCCGGGCGCGAACGGTGGTCTAAGACGGTGCCTCTCAGCCAGTACGACACCTACGGCCCCGGCATCGACCACTACCAATGGTCGTTGGCGCTGCGGGATTTCCCCGTCGTGCCGCCCATCATCGTAGACGGAACGATCGTTGCACCGCCGCGTGCGTTTGATCTGGAGACCGGCGAAGAGCGGCACCGCACCTGCCCGCTGAGCGGTGAAACGATTCTGCCGTTCGGAGTGGGCAACGGCGGCTGTGGCACGTACTCGGCTTGTCCGGCGGCTATGTTCATGCGTTCCGGTAGCTTGGGGATATACGATATGGCCACGGATACCGGCATGCACTGGCTCGGCCAGACGCGTCCGGGCTGTTGGATCAACACGCTGCCGACCGGTGGAATTGTGCTTATGCCCGAGGCATCCAGCAGTTGTACCTGCGCGTACAGCTTCCAGACGTCGTTGGCACTGATCGCCGATGATCGACACGAGCATTGGGGCGCCTACACGTGCGAGCCGCCGAAACGAGGCTCGCAACTGAAGACGGTCTCGTTCAATTTCGGTGGCGTGGGAGACAAACGGGATGATGACGGAAAGCTGTGGCTGGGCTTCCCACGGCCGTTTTCGCCGCAGAATCTCAGGGTCCCCCTGAGCACGTGTCGGGCCGCGCAATACTACCGCGAGAACGCCGACGAGATCACAGTCGAGGGCACCGAGCGGCCGTGGCTGTACAGTTGCGGGGTAGAGGGACTCGAAGCGGCAACGCTGGAATTGGACCTGTCGCGGCCAGCCGTCGCACTGAAGGCAGAGGAGGCTCCGCGGATCGACGGCAGGTTGGACGACGCGTGTTGGGACGGGGCCGAGGAACTCCGGCTCGTGGATGACTCGCGGCGAATCTCATCAGCGCGTGCATGGCTGCGTCACGACGCAAAGAACTTCTACATCGGTTTCCTACGAAGGGCGCCGCTGGAGGACGGCAGGCCGCTGCCCTGGACGAAAAACACGCAAGGTGAAAACGCGTCGGCCTGGCGGGACGATAGCCTGAAGATTCGCTTCCAGAAGGGTGTTGACCAATACGACTATGTTTTCCTTTCGGCCTCGGGCGCCAGGGTCACGGGCAAGAGCGACCTTCGGTGGATAATGAGGGGGACCGAGAAGGAACTGGACTGGAACACGGCAACCCACGTTACGGACTCGGCCTGGTCCGCCGAGATCGCCGTTCCGTTCGACGGTCCTGCCACGGGGCAGGAGATCTTCCTTGAGAGCTTTGACAGGACCGGCGGCGGGCCGGAGAGGACCTTCTATAAGTTCCGCTCGTGGCGACGGTGGTTCGTCAGCGGCGGCGAAGCGAATCTAGTCTTCGAGCGGCCAGCGGCTCCGAGGGAGCGAACCTTCTCCGTCCGCCTGCACTTCGCCGAGTTGGAAGATGTGAAGCCCGGTGAGCGAGTATTCGACGTCAACATTCAGGGCAAGACGGTGATCGAGCGTCTAGACATCGTCGCTGCGGCGGGTGGGCGCGGGAAGGCACTAACCCGAGAGATCAAAGGCATCCGGGCAGCCGACACGATATCCCTGGGCCTCGTCCCGTCTGCAGGAGGCAAGCGCCCAGCCATCCTTAGCGCCATCGAAATCGAGGAGGAGTAGACAAGGACTTCGCGCCTGAAGTCCGAAACAGAGTAGACTCGCGCGTAGGTTATGCTTCAGCATATCTTCTGCTGGGCAGCAAAAAACTCGCTGTTATGCTGAAGCATAACCTACAGGACCACAAGACTATCACCCGCCAGCGTTCGAACCTAACGGGTAGTCCTTTTCCACGCCTGTGGGATTCGATTGATCGATGTCGATGGGCGGCCAGATGTTTTCGCCTTGCTTCTGTGCGTGGATCAGATCCATTTCATCGCCGATCCAACCGATTTCGTTGGAGTTCAGATCGAGCCACAACGTAAGCCGGCGCCAGTCGGCGGCGGACATGTCGAGGTCTTTGTGATAGTCTTTCGTCTTGAGGGTTTTCACGATTCCCGATGCATGGGCGCCGAATCGCCCCGGTGTTGTCCTGGACGCGCCGACGCCAAGCATCCTCATTCCGATTTCTCCCGGCAGCCCGAATGCCAAATGGTTCTTCGCCACCGAGGCGTATGTCATTTCGGGCGCTTTGGGATGCTTCTGGTGACAAGGAACGCACTTCTTGTCAAAGACGGGCCATTTTACGAGCTCGTAGAAATTGAAAGGAATCGCGCCGCTTTCCACCTCCGGTACGATTTTCCATGGGGGCCGTTGAAACGCCTTAGGGCTGGGCATCGTCGGCATCGTTTCCCATTTGCTCTCGTGGCAGCCCACACAGCTCATCTGTTCCCCAGCGTGGACGTAAGTCGCCGATCGCATCGACTGGACAGCCATTCCGTTCTCGTCCAAGAGCTGGAAATAGAGCGCCTTGCCTACCGGCGCCTCGCAATAGATGCTGCCGTCGTCTTCCACCGGCACGACGCCCAGCGGGATGCGGCCCAGGGACTCGTCGGCAAAAGACATGTACTTGATCACATGGCCATCGATCTGCGTGCGCAGTTGGGGTATTAGCTGAATGATACGCATCCACTTAATCTTGACGTCCGGAGGCAACGGTATGTCACCGATGTAGCAGTTCATCACTTTGATAGTGGCCCGCTGATGATCGGCCAACGAGGCGCGTTTCCCCTGCCACGTCTTCTCGGGCATCGCCGGCGGCTTCGTGCGCGGGCGTAGTGGAAACGGATCTCTTATGCGGAAAGGCCCGCCGCCGGGATCATGGATGACCACTCGATTCCCGAACCTGTCCAAGAGATACAGGCCGTGGTTGAAATTACAGAAGTAGAAATCCTCGCTGAGCGGCCAAGCTGTGCCATACGCGTGAGGCGAGTTGTTCTCCACTTCTGGAAAACCATATTCCGGCGTGATCCTTTTGGCCTGCCCCATTCTCCCGTCGTCACGAATACGGGGATCGACGATCACGAGACTTCCGGAGAAGCCCTGATGATGGCCCACGGCGGTCGCGGTGTATTTCGGGGAACCTGGGACGGCGCGGAAAGAGATTTCCACGTCCGGCCGCAACACGCGGCCGTTGCCAAGTTTGTTCTGTCCGTATTGCTCCGGCTGCAAGTCCTCGGGAAAAGCCGACCACGGCAGCGGATAGTTGCCATGAAAATTCCTCGGATCACGGCCATCCGGAAAACTCATCCACATGTGATGCGCGGAAGCCCACCACCGATCCACATAGTCCCACCGCGTATAGACGATCATGCCCTTGTGATTCACACTGGGTTGCCACTCGTTTGTTTCGTGATAGCTGAGGGGCACGATGTCCGAGCCGTCGGCTTCCATGGAATGCAGAGTGTAGGTCAATGCCTTTGCGGGAATCAGGCATCTGCCGATGCCGCCGCGTCTGGTCGACGTGAAAACGACTCTGCCCGACGGAAGCAGACACGGATCGAAGTCGTCCCACGGTCCATCGGTCAATTGCATAAGCTCCTTGGTGGCCAGGTTGAAGCGGAAGATGCGCCAGACATCCGAACTGGTTGTCGCCGCAAACAGAAGCTCGGTGGCGTCGTAGCTCAGTTCCAATCCCGAGAAGTATCCGATGAGTTCGTTGCCCTTCCACGGCCCGGAAGTGACCGGAACACCGACGAGCGGCTTCTGAATCGTAGGCTCGGATTTGAAGTTCGATATGATTATCGGCCCTCCGCCCTTGCGGTGCCCTCCCCAACAAGCCCGTGCCTGTTCGATAATTCGGGCATCACCCGGTTGCTCGAGCATGCAAACGATGTTGTCGAAGTCCAGCAGCGGATTTGCCAGCGCGAGGTCTCGTCGCAGCCTGCATACCTCGATGAAGAGCGTCTTTCGCTCGTCATCATTCGTCGTTGATTTCGCCGAAGTGGATAGTCCGTTCAGTCGCGTCTCGTACCCGAGTAGCAGAGAAGACTCGAGGCGTCTTCCTTGCTTGAAGTGCTGCAAGAGTGCCGTCGTTCTTCTCAGGACGATATCCAGAGGGTCCTTGTCCTCCGGCAGTGTCAGCGATTGTTCGTCCAAGGCTTCCTCGTGGAGGCGATCACGCGGCACGCCATTCCAGTTCTTCAACCGTGTTATCTGACCGGCCAGTTCCTTATATTCCTCGTTCCACACTCGGACGGCGACGTTGCGCATATCCGGCGTTTCCGGCCGCGCCATTTCGGCGTGCGCGACGGTAGCAAGAAGTATCACGGACAGAACTGTCGACGAACCAGAAAGTCGCTGACACATACTTGTCCTCCTTGTCGTTGCAGATGCCATAAGGCTCGTGTGGATGGTACAATGCGGCGATGTGTTGTGCAAACTCGGTTGCACGAATACACGTCAAGCACCGTACCCAAACGCCACTCAGGATATCACGATCATGGCGAGGCAACATACCACGTTACTGTTAGCGTGTCTGATTATCCTTCTCGCGAGCTTCTGTTCTGCGTGGGCCGCTGAGGAGAAGCCAATCTGGCTCGTCGTCGGAAGGCCCCAACTGGTGACGGCCCTTGCCCCGTTGGCTGACAAACGTCGCGCCGAAGGATTCGAGACGATTGTCTCTACTGCGAGTATTGAAAAGGCGCTTGCCAGCGTGCCGAGACGACCGGCATTCCTGCTGCTGGTAGGTGACGACGAATCTGGAAGGGAAGAAGAACCTTGGTACTTGCCAGCAAAACGACGAGATTTGTACCGATGGCGCAACGTGCAGCGTCAACTGTTCGCCTCTGATGCGGCTTGGGGAGACGTCGATGGGGACTTGGTGCCGGACATACCGGTCGGCCGCATTCCCGCTCGGACAGCGGCCGAGGTAAAGGTGGCCGTCGAGAAAATCCTGGATTTCGAGAAGCAGCAGCCAGCGGTGCAGGATCTTCGCATGGCCGCATGGTGTGGATCACCGGGGTATGGAACGGCGATTGATACAATGGCGATGGGATTCCTTTTGTCGTTCATGCGAACGAACGTTCCGCCGTGGGTCGAGGCCCGGCTGATCGTATCGGACGTGAAACATCCACTTTGCGGCTGGCCGCCAGATCAGCCGGTTCACTTCACCAAGATGATTAAGCAGGGCGCCATTTGCCACATCATGGCAGGGCACGCAAACGCCGATCGTTTCTACTCGATGAGGCACAATGACAAGATCATCTGGTACACGGCCGCAGACGCAGAGCAGGGACTCGCAAACGGTCAACCCGCCGCACCGCTTGTCGTGTTCTCGTGCGAATCCGGTTACTTCGATCGGGCGTCCCGTTCGATGGCCGAATCCCTATTGCTACTTCCGGCTGGCCCCGTCGCGACGATTGCGGCAACGACCGAGTCCCATCCGCTGACCAACTACTACACGGCAACCAGCTTGCTAGGCGCGCTGGGCGGTCGCGAGAGCCGCATCGGGGCGATTTGGCTGAAAGCTCAGCGCGACGCTTTGAAAGCCCGAAACTTCCTGGTCGAACAGGTGCTGCGTGATGTGGAAGGCAAGCTGGAAGACCAGATCAATGTGCAGAAGCTTCAGCGCGATCAGGCTCTCATGTACGTCCTGCTCGGCGATCCGGCGACACGATTGCGAATTCCGAAGCCGCTTGAAGCGCGCGTTGAACGACAGGAAACTGGTTGGCGTTGGGAGGCGATTCGTCCAGACGGTGCAACGAAACTGCACGTCGACTTCAGGTCATCAACAAGCGAAACGCCGTTCCGAAACACAAGGAACACAGATAGAAACGAAATTCGAGCGGCGTTTCAGGACGCGAATGCGACTTTCGCGTTCACTCCGCTGGCAACTCGCTCCGATTCGGACTCATGGACAGGCACGGTGGACAAACCCGGTTGGCTGCGGCTCTGTGCAACCGGTCCCAACGTGATCTACGCCGCTGCTTTGAAACTCCGATGACGCCCACCGACAAGCGGGACAGCGCCACTTTGCCGTCGGGGTCGGTACGTCGAAGCCGATCGGAAGACACGGAGTTACTTCACCAACGCCTCAATCGCCTCGGCCACGGCGCGTCGGTGCTCGTAGATCGGCGTGGGGTCGGTCGTAAACGTGGTCATGTCTGTGGTGATGGTGGCGGGTACTGCCAGCAGCGCTTGGTAACGACGCGCATCGTCCTCCGTTAGCCGATCGCGGTTCTTGTCGATCAACTCCCGCAGTAGGAAAAGGTACTCGTAGTCTTCCACGCCTTCGCGAATCATCTCCCACCGGATGCTGGAAACAGGCGGAGCGATCACGGGTTCCGAGCCGGACTTGCCTGGAACAGCGGCTGCCAGCGGCGGATAGATGAATCGGCCATCGCCGTTGCCCCAATAGCGGCGAACGCCGCGCGGCGTCGAATACCCGCTGACATACCCCATCGGGTCTTCGTAGGGATTCTGTGCCTGATCCGGGAAGGCGGCGCTGGATGTCCAGTAATTGGACTGCCACACCAAGGTTCCGACGATCGATCGCTGCCACGTCTGCCAATGCCAGATGCGCAGTTCGGTGGCCGGATGATCGATGAACAACGTGCAATACGGCGCCTTGGGCCCGGTGCAAACGTACCACCAGAAACGCTCGCCGTGAACGCGCCGCTTTTCGGCTGCGTCGTGGTCATAGTTGTGGCTGACGGGACACCAGATATCGACCAATCCGGCCAGCACGTTGTCGCCCGGCTCTTCGGTCAACATGCGTCGGAGGCCCGGAGCGTACTGTTTCAGCCGGCGCATGCCTCCGGCCACAAAGTCGTAGTCGCGCGGCGCTGGTTCGTCGAACCAGTAGACGTATGCCATGTCCAGCCAACCCTTTTTGCGCAGATGCTTCTCTAGCTGACTCACGTAGCTGGAGAACATGGCTTTGTATTCGCGTGTCTCCTCGCCGAACGTGCCGATCTTCGGCGCATGACGGCTGTGGAACGTACCGCCCCCCATTCCTTGAATCGGCAACCGGTAGCCCGTGAAGCCGTACTGCTCGACGGCCGTTTCCATCGCGCGGTCGAACGCACTGAAGTCCACCTCCGCACGCGGCGGATCGTCGTTCGACAAGAACTTGACGTGAATCGAATCCAGCGGCGTTGGGTCGTACGGACTGATGCGGTGCTCGGCGAACGATCGGAGATACAAGTCCAGCACCTTGCGCTTGTCCGCTTCGGTCTTCAGCCCGTGATAACGAAAGATGTTGTGCACGCTCAAGCCGTAGTTCGTTTCCAAATGGTTGCGCTTCGGCAGCGCGAAGTCCCAAACGTGGAGGCGCAACGGAACCTTTGCCGAGAAGTCTTTCGCACTCAGCGAAACATGGCCCGAATAATCGCCGGGTGCCGCGTCCGGCGGAACATGAACCAGAATCCACAGAGGTTGATTCTGCCCCGCCGCCACGTCGATCGGTTCGTCCAGCGGTGGCAGCGCGTCGGGCCACCACTCGCGCAGACCAGTCTGATCGGTCGGATGGTGAACGAAGTGGTAGTAGACCAGCAGAATGCGAATGTTGTCCGCAGGGATCTTTGCGCCGCCCGGGCCGGCCAATGGACTGGAACTGGCCACAAGTCCCTCCAATGGCTCGGTGGGACGGACGACGATCTGTACGGCCTCGAAGTCGTGCCGGGCGGCCTCCAGTTGGGCGGCTGGCGCGGTCGCGTGAGGCAGCGGACGACGGCGCGAGATCTTGTGGGCGGCATCACACCACCACACCGCTGTATCGCCCGCGATTCCCTCGATCCGTTTGCCATAGTCGGTGCGATGGAAGTCAGGCACGGTGATCGTCAACTTGGCCGCGGTGGCGGAACCGTCGGCAGCAGTGACGCGGAACCTGACTTCGCGCTTACCTGATTTCCCGGCGGACAGGGAGGCATCAAATCGAGTCGCCTCGCCCGCCTGCACCATTCGCGACTGACCTGTCGGCGCCCCTTGCAGTGGATCTTCAACGTTCATTGTCAGTTGTTGCGCTTGCGACCCCGAATTCTTCGCGCTTAGGCGCAAGACGTCGCTTCCCGTATTGGAATCCTGATGAATCGTCAACGATTCAAACAGCAGCCTGTCGCTGGACTCGTCGATTTCGGCGTACAGCGTTTCGCCTACGGCGTCTCGTGCAGGGCCGCCGAGTCGAGCGCGGAAGTCGACACGGTTGACCTGGAAATGGCCCGTATCGTCTGACGGGCGCAAACGAACCAGCAGTTCTTTGGCAGGAAGCAATCCGCTGGGCAGTTCTGTGACTGCGGTACCCAATCCCTCCTGCAACGCCAATCGATGCCACGTTTGACCGTCGCGACTTGCCTCGACTTGGCAACTGCCGCGCACGTGATAGTTGACGTTTGCCTGGATCGTGCCTGTTTGGAACTCGTGCCCTGGTAGAGCAAAACGATACGTGATCTGGCTGCCGGCTCCGTATACCCAACGGTCCGAGTTGAATGACGCAGTAGCGCTGTCCAACGTGCGATGGTAGTTGCTGCCTCGGTGACTGAACGTCCCGGCAAACGTATACTCGCCGTCCCGGATCGATTCTCCTTCGCCAAGAGTTATCTGACCGAACTGCCGGTGCACCGGCACCACCGGCATGATCTCGACCGAATCGAATTGGATGGCCCCGGTGGCATGCCATTGCCCAAGACGAAGGTAACCGCCGACGATGCTTTCCGGCGTACGAAAGACATGACCAATCCGTTGCCAGTCGCGCGTCAGTTTGCTCTGGTCCCGATTGGCAAACGTCGGACCCGTGATGGCCGTGCCACTGCCGCTGGTGCGCCGTGCGAATGTGCGAAACTGATAGAGCCGTCGAGGCTGAAAGCTGAACTCGTCGCAACGCCAGTAGCTCGAGTCGTTCCCATTTCCGGTCACTTCCAGCAGATTCCGGTCCACCCACTGGCCATTGCCCGTCAACTGCCAATGCGTCGGCACTTGGTCGCCTTGTTCGAACCGGCCATTCGGCACCGGTGTAACGTCGGCTGCGTGCAGTTCCGCAGTACTGACCGTCAAAACCAGCACGAAAACAGAAAGACCAGCCCTGTGACCAAGAAGTTGCGTCATCTCAGCACCGTTTTCATCCCATAGAGTACGTCGCGCACCACAATACCACGGCCGCGCATTCTACGACTGCCGAATCGCAATGGTCAATCAGCTTGGGAATCCACACGCTTGATGGTAGAGGCCGGTCGACCGCTTGAACATCGTTGTTGGCGATCCGGGAGGTGGGTGCTCGACTTAGCCTAGATCGCCGGAAGGCCCATGATCAGTCGGAGGATTACGGTGACGGCTAGGTACATTCCATAGTGGATCGCAGCGGTGCCGAATTCCAGGTCCAGGCTCGCATAGGCGGCGAAACTGCCGATGGCCACCATGATGGGTAGAATCACAACCATATGGACCACTTCGAACGGATCACCTTCAAACACGTACACCCGAACCAGCACCACCAGCCCCCATAGAATCGCGTAGACCAGCGCGCACGCACCAATGCGGATCCACAACCCGAGTCCCCGGTGCGGCTCCAACTCGTCGTCCCGCAGGAAGGTGTATCCGGCCCAAGCCAGCCCCGGCGCCAAAAGGATGGCTCCGAACGCCAACAGGGGCATCGCAACCTCTTCTCCATCCTGGGGCCGAAACATCCAGGCGACGCCGAGCGTCAGGAAGATTGTGACGATGATGATGACCGTCAGAAGTGGCGATACTTTCGTCTCTGTTCGCTCGATCGGTTTCAGCGTCGCTCGACCGCTGGTGTCCTTCGGGCCAAAGTGCTCCGGCGCATGGACGACGACTTCGTCGCTCTTATCCGGGACCTTGATTTGCGTCTTGCACTTGGGACACGGTCCCTTCTTGCCAGCGTGTTCGTCGCTGACTTTGAACCGTTTGTGGCAAC
>CAZURK010000275.1:0-20882 GCA_964623055.1 uncultured Pirellulaceae bacterium | reverse complement strand
TGTTTGTCAACTGCATAGCGTACATCCACGAGTTCGACGGCATGCGAGCCAGCCCATGAGGTCAGTCGGAATGGGGATCTTCGTGGGAACATGTAATCGACGGGCAACGTGCCATAGGTCGTTGTACTCGCGAAAGATGATCGCGCGAGCGATGGTTGTACAACCGTACTGACGGTCTCGGTAGAAGGAATTCAGGCATGACACTTAGCGACCTCCTGCGTCGTAGCCGCAGCTATCGTCGTTTCCAGCAACAACCGCTGGATGAGGCAACTTTGATCGAGTTGCTTCAGTTGACTCGACTCTGCCCCTCGGCAGCCAATCGGCAACCACTCAAATACTTGCTTGCTTGGCGACCCGATCAGAACGAAAAGATCTTCCCACATCTTCGCTGGGCGGCCGGATTGGCTTCGTGGCCCGGACCCACTGAGGATGAGCGGCCGACCGGTTACATGGTAATACTTGGCGACAATCGAATCTGGCGCCGCTGGGATTGGGATTGCGGCATCGTCGGCCAAACGATCCTTTTGGGCGCGACGGAACGGGGGTTGGGCGGGTGCATGATCGGTTCGATCGACCAAGCCGGACTCCGCGCGGCCCTGAACCTGCCTGACCACTTAGAGATTCTGCTCGTCGTTGCCCTGGGCACACCGAGCGAGACCGTCGTGCTGGACGATGGTAGCCCGGACGACCGCCCCTACTGGCGCGACGACGCCGATGTGCATCATGTCCCGAAGCGCCCGCTTACGGAATTGCGTGTGGAATTGCCTGGGTTCTGACCGAAGCGATGTTGGGCACAGGCCGGTGATGTCTTGACCGTGTTGTGTCGCGGTCTAGCGCCCGCGGCCCTGCTGGCCGCGCAAGGGGGGCGGGGATGGGCGGTGGTGGGGGGTGGGGCGCCATCGCTTGGTCTCCGGCAATGGGCGTAGTTGGGTGGTCGGCCGCCGGGCCGGTCGGGAGACCGGCCACAACCTGGGCGACCTGGGGTCCGACCGAGCGTCGGACGGATGGACAATCAGTCTCCTCGTTCGAGACCAAAGTCCTTCTTCTTGATCTTGACCATACGCCCGTCCGCGTGGTGCCATACAATGCCTTCGATGTCCTGGTTTTTGAACCATGCCCTCAGTTCATCGAAGGTTCTGGGGGCATCTTCGATCTCGACGGCTCCGTGTCGGATCAGAATGTGTTTCGGGAAATGCTCGGCATCGCCCTGCACTTTCGGACCACACAGTTCATATGTGCCATCCTGGATGGTGGCATCGTTGGCCTGTGTCGTATTTGACAAGGCCTCACGGTGATACTTATCTTCGGGCCCATCTCCCACAGGAACCCAGCCGTAGAGTTTGACAACAGCCTCGCCCCTTCGGTTCTTCTGCTCGACCCTCTCCTTGAGGAGGAAATCCTGTGGCATCTTTTTTCGTTCACGGCAGGAATAGCGTTTGTAGAACCTGCCGTCCCGAATCAAGCAGCATGTTCCGTCGAATTTCCGAGTGGCTGTACCCTCGCCTGCAACTACCCACTCGGCTCCAGGCGTAATTTCGTCGTACGCAAGGCGCTCGCCGTCGTAGTCCCGCTTGAACAGGCTGATGATCTTCTGCATTTTCGTGTCTTCTACGCAACGCCGTCGATCGTGCCGCGGAGACAACAAGGTATTCAATCATCTGCGAACGTGAAAGGCAGGGCGAGGAGCGTCGGGTGAGAAGCGTTATGTCCCGGAGGCGCAAAAACGAGCCCCAAGGATTGCCTTGGGGCTCGTTCGAGTGAGAGGCCGTTTCGCGGTGAGCGTCAGTTCCAGGGGAGGACTTCAAAAGTGAACGTGATCTTGCACCTTGGCCTCGATTGCCCGAGTTCGATGATCCAGTCGAACGTCTTGTACTCGGAGATGACATAACAGTTCGGATTCTGGTACTTCCACGATTTCAGATACCCATCGGCCTTTGCTTCCGCCTCCGCGGGAGTGTAGGGCCAAGTGCGATCCACGCCCTGGACGGAATCTTGATAGACCTGACCGTCCATGCTTCCCCCAATGGGGCCATCGGCGGCGGCCGCGACGGACAGAGCGCCGAGCACAAGAGCCAACGCTGGCACTGCGACCAAGGACTTGAGCGTGATACTTCTCATGGTTTCTCCTCGCTTTCTGATCTGGTGGGATGGTGAGGTGTGGGTGACGTTGGTTCGGAATAAGCTAGTCATCGTTCTGCTCCTTCGACAAATGGTGGGTTCTGAGTAGTTCTAGTGGCCTTGCTTCCTTGCCGTCGTTTCTTGCTTCCGTGTGTCCGTTCAGTGTTAGATAACCGGTTTGCGGAGCGATCTTGCGCGGCTATTGGAGATTTTTTTGCTGAATCTCGGGGAGCCCGAAGAACGGGGATTGCGGTAGGTCCCTTTTGCCGAAAGGGACCTTCTGTTGCCAGCCTTCGCACTTGTCTAGGTCCCGCTCGGCAAGCGGGACCTACCGAGTGTACTTTTGGTGGAATCTCCTGAGTAACCTGCTACCTGTCATCGATTTCTGCCCCCCGTGGTTTGCTATGCGAGGTTGCGGTCGGTAACATTTCAGGACGACGATGATCGACTTGGACTCGTAACGGGAGTGTCATTCATGTCGGGCGATCGGCGTACGCAGTTTCGCCGCTTTCCAACCACGCATTGGTCGCTGGTCGATCTTGCCGGTGCTGGCCAGGGCACGATCGAACGCGATGCCCTCGACCGGCTGCTGACGCGATATTGGCCGGCGTTAAAGGCCCACTTAGTCATCAAGAAGCGAATCGATCCGAACGAGGCGGAGGATCTGGTACAGGGATTCATCGAGAACAAGGTCCTGGAACGCGACCTGATATCGACGGCTGAATCGGGACGCGGGCGGCTTCGCAGTCTTTTGGCCACCGCGCTGGACAACTACGTCGCCAACCAGATGCGCCAGCGAAGTGCCGCGAAACGCGGAGCGGATCGGGCGGCGAGCCTCGATCAAGAGGCGTACGAGCACTGCGCGGCAACGACCGACGCGCCGCACGACGCCTTCGACGTTGCTTGGGCTCGTGAGGTGTTGGCGGAAATCCTGCGACAGATGCAGGCCGAGTGCGAGGGATCCGGCCGCGATGACGTGTGGGCCATGTTCCACGTTCGCGTGTTGGCGCCGATTCTGGAAGGCGCCGAGCCGCCGTCCTACGACGAGATCGTCGATCGTTTCGGCTTTCGCTCGCCCACACAGGCATCCAACGCGTTGGTTACAGGCAAACGCATGTTCGGCCGAATCATGCGGGGTGTCATCAGCGAATACGCGGATGACAAAGACGACATCGACGCCGAAATCCGGGATCTGCAAGACATCCTCTCAAGGAGCGGCCTCCAGCAATGACGGAACCAAATGTACACGGCACCGACCCGCAGCGACTGTCCAGGTTGTGGCAGTGCGATTCGGATGCTCTGGTCCAGTGGCAGCCCGAGGAGTTGGCGTCGGTCTTCAAGCATTTGCTGGCCTCGCCAATAGTCGACGAAGTTGAAGCAGTTCGCCCTCGATTGGCGGAGAGACTGCGGCAGCGCGAAGCGGCGCCCGAGGAGACGTTCGCCACGTTCGGCGACCTGCTGAGTCATGAGCAGCCGCCGCTTGACCTGTTGGACCTGATCAAGGAATTCTGCAAGCATGCCGAAGACGACGAATCGCTACCCGCGGATGTCGCCTTTGTGCTTTACACGGCGGTCATCTCTGTCGCCCTGGTCCGTTGTGACAAGCGGATCACATCGGCTGACGACCGCTCGCTGCGGTCGAATATCAAGTGGGCTGGCTCGCGCGATTGGATCGACCCGGACACGAAGGCATTGCTTGAAGAGGCCCTCGCACATCTTTCTTAGCCCAAAATCCAGCCGAGAAAAGAGAATCGCCTCGCGCGGCAACGAATTGCGCACATGTCGATAGTTTTCTTTCGACGTGGAACTCTGAAGAACTCAAAAGAACGGGTCGTCTTCAATGACCTTTGGCGGTGCAGGATCCTTCCCGTCGGCCTTGTCTGGCGGCGGATCTTCGACGTGAGGCTCGTCGAGCGTACCGAAAGGATCGGATGGCTGGTCGGGAGTATCGGGGACAAAGAACTCGTTGCCCGTGTCGCCGATTGCACGTTGTCGTTGCGATTCGCGCTGTCTGGCTTCCTCTTGGCGCAACTCGACGTACGAACCGGTCATCAGGCGGTCTTCTTTGCCTTCCCCTGCTTCGATGATGATGGCCGATCGGTCGAGCAGCTCTGCCTTCTTCACGTTGACTCGATAGCAACTCATTTGGCAGAGGCCGCAGCCGACACACTTGTCGGCCAGCACCACCGGGGCGTCCTGGCTGCTGCCTTCGATGGGATCACCCGCATCGTCTACTTGGGTGTGTACCCGCACGAATTCGATGGCATCGTACCCGGCCTCCTTGCATTCGTCCACACACGCCCGGCACGCCTGGCGATTCGCGAACGGTAGACACGTTCTTTCGTTCACGATGGCCAGGCCCATGCGAGCGACCTTCTTTTCCTCCAGCGGTAAAGGCCGGATTGCGCCGGTCGGGCATACTTGGCCGCACGTGTTACAGCTTGGCGCGCAGCCCGCGTGGTCCGCCGCGACCAGCGGCGTCCACAATCCTTCTAGCCCTTGGTCGAAGCCCATTGGCTGCAGCACGTTGTACGGGCACACCTTCAAGCACTCGCCGCAGCGAATGCACATCCGGAGGAATTCCCGCTCGGGAACGGCGCCCGGTGGTCGTACGGGACGAAATGCGTTGAGGTCTCGGAGGTTCGCGCCGAATGCGTTCGTTGCGGCGGCCAGGCCGGCGCCACCTGCCACGGCCGCGGCCGTTCCGGCGGTCAACGACAGAAAGCCGCGCCGGCCGATGGCCGTTTCGTTTGTCGGTGGAACGTTTCGAGGCTTCAGTTCAATCGAATTCCAGCGTTCCACAAACTTGATCGAATGGCTCGGGCAAACTCCGCCGCACGTCTGGCACAACGTGCAATCGGACCCGCGCGTCGTGAAGTCGGGCTTGATCGCGTCAAACGGGCAGATCTCCACGCACTTGTGGCAGTGGATGCACGTCGATTCGACCTTTCGTGCGGGGAGGCGTAGCAGGTTGCCCACCGAAAAGATGGCTCCGCTGGGACAAACGTACTTGCACCAGAATCGAGGTTTCAAGAAGCCCAGAAGAAGGATGATCACGAGAAGTGCGATCGAGACAAAATGGCCTGCGTTCATGGGCACGGTCAGATGCCAGCCTCGCATCGTCCCGGTCTGAAGCGGTTCGCCGAGGTACATCATCGCTCGCGTGATTACGGGTATGGCGGATACATAACCGGTCACCAACACGCCGAAGATCGCACAGGTCAACGTGCCCGCCAGCAAGTAGTATTTGATGTGGACCCACCAACCGTTCGCACCGACGCGAAAACGCTTCATGCGGCCCGCGAGTGCCCAGTCAAACAGGTCAATGGTCGTTCCCAGCGGGCACACGTAGCCGCAGAAGCCGCGGGGCACCAACAGCGAAACGATCAAGATGACGCCGGCGCACGCAAGCGACCAGATCCAGCTACGGGCAGCGATCGAGGTGGATAGACTGACCAGCGGATCGACGGCTAGGAAGATCTCGACCGGCACGAATTGCTTGTGTTCCAGATTGTTCGTGTAGTGAGACGGCCAGCCGCCGGGCGTTGATTCGTGGAAGGCCCACGGGCCGTCCCCAAGCAGGAACCGGTCGAACTGTTCCGGCGACAAGTCGCCATCGGGCACCAACACGATGCGACCGTCGCTGGCGGTAATCAGAGCAAACGGTGCCACATAGCCCTCGACTTCCTCGGATTTCCCTTCGTCTACCGCATGTACTCGTTGGCCTGCTTCCGATGGCCAATCGGCGGGCGTCGCGGATCGAAATCGAAACTGATCCTGCTGGTCGATTTCCTCCAGCGACCAGCCGCTCGAAACCTTACCGGGTGGCGATGGGCGGGCATCGTACGGCCAACAAACGTAGAAAAACAGAATCAAAAACAGGAGAAGGAAGCAGAACTGAATGACTCGCCGCACTGGGGACGATCGCAGCGTTGGGGCGCCCCACTTGATTGCCCTGATCACCGCGTCCTGTGCGCCGGCAGACCTCCTGCTGATGGCGGGCAAGAAACAGTCCAGCCGCATCCACCCTTGACTCCTGCGCGAACGGTTGAACGACCAAAGCGTGATGATGGTCCCAGTGACAACGAACACAACGCCAACGCCCATCAGCACTATGTCGAATTCGTCGAAGCTCTGCCCCGATGCGGCCCGTCGAATCACCTCCGACACAATCCCGCTGATGCCGAGGAGGGCGATTCCGATACCTATCGCTCTTGATTTCATGCTTGTTGTCACGGCGAAAGAGGGGAAACTGCGGAACTAGTGGAAGACATTCGTGCGGACGTAGAGACGAGAGCACCAACCAGCGTGTACAATGACTGCCGTCGTCGTCAACTCCCCCATGCGTGGAGACTGAAAGGAGAAAGGCATGCGTCCAAGATACCTGTTTCTTTTTTCGTTGCTAGTGTTCGTGGCGAGTTTCAACCAGCCATGCTATTCCGTGGCAGCCGCGGAGGCCGAAACATGGCAGGCCGGCACGGCCCGTGTGGACATCACTCCGGAGAAGTACATATGGATGGCCGGATACGGCGGCCGCAATCGCCCGGCAGACGGCAAGTTGACCGACTTGTGGGCCAAGGCGTTGGTGCTGGAAGATGCCGACGGCGATCGCGCCGTGCTGGTCACACTGGATCTGATCGGTCTCAGCCGCGAGTTCAGCCAGTCGGTGTGTGCTCGCTTGAAGGAGCGTCACGGCCTCCAGCGGCAGCAGATCGCCCTATGTGCCTCGCACACGCACACAGGCCCGGCCTTGGTCAGGAACCTGTCGCCGCTGCACTATCTGATTGTGGACGAGGAGCAGCAGGAGCTGATCAAGGAATACACAACCACGCTGGAAGACAAGATTGTGGAAGTTGTGGACAAAGCCCTATCGCACTTGACGCCGGTCCGTTTGTCATGGGGCAGCGGAACGGCAACGTTTGCCGTGAATCGGCGGAACAACCCGGCCAACCTGGTGCCCCAGTTGCGAACCGAAGGAAAACTGAAAGGGCCGCAGGATCACGACGTACCCGTGCTGGCGATCCGCGATGCCGCGGGCGAGTTGAAGGCAGTCGTGTTCGGTTACGCTTGTCACGCCACGGTTTTGAGTTTCTACCAGTGGTCTGGCGACTATCCCGGCTTTGCCCAGATCGAATTCGAGAAATGCCATCCTGGATGCCAGGCAATGTTCTGGGCTGGCTGCGGCGCCGACCAGAATCCGCTGCCGCGGCGCACCGTCGAGTTGGCGATGGAATACGGGAGTCGGCTTGCGAAAGCGGCGGACGACGTGTTGGCGAAGGAGATGCGCGAAGTCCAGCCAGATGTCAGCACGCAGTTTCTCGAGATCGATTTGCCGCTTGCTGAACTGCCGTCGCGGGAGCAGATCGAACAGGATGCCAATTCGGAGAATAAGTACACGGCGGCGCGAGCGAAGATGCTGCTTGCTCGGATGGACGATGGTCAACCGCTGAGCCAGACCTATCCATACCCCGTGCAGACTTGGCAACTGGGCGACGATGTGCAATTCGTGACACTTGGTGGTGAAGTGGTCGTCGATTTTGCTTTGAGGCTGAAAACCGAGTTGCGCGGCACCGGCACCTGGGTCGCGGGGTTCTCGAACGACGTTATGGCCTATATCGCCTCGCGTCGCGTGCTCAGAGAGGGAGGCTACGAAGGCGGCGGCGCAATGGTGTATTACGGACTGCCAACGGTATGGGCCCCAGAAAGCGAAGACATGATCATCGAAGAAGTCCACCGGCAGTTGTCGCCGTGAGTCGCTAGTACTTCGCATCAGTTGTGCCTGTAGGTTGGCCCTCCGAGGCCGACCACGCATCCGACGGCCTCGGAGGGCCATCGCACCGACATGTTCGAAGGACGCGGGGTGCTAGGTGGGAGAGTGCGCAATGTCGAAGCCGGCTCGTTACTCAAATCGTCCGCTGCAGTACAGTCTGTTGACACTACTGGCCGTAATGCTTGTTGCAGGCGTCCTGTTCGGCTTGATTGGGTCGGCCGTCGAACGAAAACGCAGAGAACGGTTGTGGAGGGCGAATCTGAAGCAGATCGCTTTGGCGATTCACAATTACCATGACACCTACAAGTGCTTTCCCGCAGCGTGCGTGACGGACGAAGATGGCAAACCGATGCACAGTTGGCGAGTGCTTGTTCTCCAGTTCATGAAGGACCCCCGAGCCACGGAACTGTACCAGCAATACGACTTCAGCCAGCCGTGGAACAGCCCGAAGAACCTGGCTGTGGCAGAGCGTATGCCGCCGGTTTATCGCAACCCGTTCCGCCGCGATTCGAGAGCGACGACCGGCTACATGGTCATTGCGGGATCTCGAGCCGTCTTCGAACCAGGGAAACAGACGCGTATTGCCGACGTCATCGACGGCACGTCGAACACGATCATGGTGGTCGAAGTGGTCAACTCGAACACCCTCTGGACGGAGCCGGAGGATCTCGACTACAACACGATGCCGCTCTCGATCAATGCCACGCAGAACGGCAATTGCATTTCGAGCACGCATCCTGATGGAGCCTTCGTCGCCCTAGCCGACGGGTACGCAGGACTCCTTCGAAACGACACGCCGTCCGATACTTTGCGGATGCTGATAGAGAGAAACGACGGAAAGGTAGTACCCGCAGTTCCTGAGTAGGATTCCCCGGACGACCATTCAGTCACATAAGGACACCCCCAATGCAGCGCAAACAGCCTATTCTCTTGCTTCTCGGATGCTTCGCTGTCGGCGTGATGGTTCGCGAGGCCGGTGCCGGCGACTGGCCGCAGATTCTTGGTCCGAATCGCAACGGTGTAGCTGTCGGCGAGCGAATCGCTGCGTCGTGGCCCGATGGCGGGCCTGCCGTGTTATGGCACCGAAGCACGGGCAGTGGATTTGCTGGTGTCTCGGTTAGCGGCGGTGTCGCCGTTCTGTTCCACCGAGTGGACGATGAGGAGATTGTCGAAGCAATGAACGCATCGACTGGCGAAAGGCTTTGGAAGTCCTCATTTGCCGCCGCCTATGTACCTTCTTACACATCCGACGACGGCCCGCGCGCCCCGCCGGTCGTCGCCCGAGATCGCGTGTACGTCTATGGTGCGATGGGCAACTTGAGATGCCTTGACATAAAGAGCGGCAAGACTGTCTGGGAACGGGACACGTACGAGGAATTCAACTCGAAGCGGTTTTTTCGTGGGGAACCGCCCGAGGGCTACTTCGGCCTGGCCAGTTCTCCGATCGTCGAGGGTGAGAAAATCATTGCCAACGTGGGCGGCGATGCCAAAGAGGCGGGGATCGTCGCCTTTTCGGTCGACACAGGGCAAACGATATGGAAAGCCACCAGCGAACGCGCCAGCTACTCGTCGCCCGTGGCGGCTACTGTTGACGGCAAGCGACACGTGATCTTCGTCACGCGTCTAAACGTTGTTTCCCTGGATCCCGCGACTGGATCGGTGCGATTCCGATTTCCCTTTGGCAGGGTTGGTCCCACCGTGAACGCCGCCAGCCCTTTGGTGCTTGACGGACGCGTGTTCGTCACGGCCAGCTACGGCATCGGCTCCGTCTTGGCGAAGATCGAAGGCGAGGGAGCTGAAATCGTCTGGCGGGATCCCGAGATTCTTGCCAGTCAATACACCACCTGCGTCGAACACAACGGGCATTTGTTCGGTATCAACGGCCGGCAGGATGGCCCGCCAGCCGACCTGACGTGCTTCGATCCCAAGACTCGAGAGGTCGCCTGGACGCAACCCTCGTTCAGCTATGCCACGCTTCTGAAGGCAGGCGACAAGCTGTTGATTGTCAAGGCCGACGGCACGCTCATACTGACCGCAGCGAACGTCGACGAATACGAAGAACTGGCACGGGCTCGTATCTGCGAAACGACCATACGAGCCTTGCCGGCGCTGGCCGGCGGTTTGCTTTACGTTCGTGACACGCGCACACTTAGATGTCTTGACCTGCGGCCAGGAATATAACTGACACGCCCGGAGCGAACGGTATGGAAGTACTGCAACTAATGAAGAAACGCTGCTCGGTGCGCAAGTTCGAGGACCGGCCAATCGAAAACGAAAAGCTGTTCTACGTTCTTGAAGCGGCGCGAGTGGCCCCTTCGGCGTGCAATTATCAGCCGTGGCGATTCATCGTGATCAGAGACAAGGATCTGATGAAGAGAATCGCGCCGAAGTGGGTGACCGACGCCAACACCCCCGCCGTGATCGTGGCTTGCGGCGATCACCGGCGGGCATGGCGTCGCAGGGACGGCAAAGACCACTGCGATGTCGACATCGCGATCGCCGTCGACCACATGACACTGGCTGCCGCGGAAGCCGGCCTCGGCACCTGCTGGATCTGTTCGTTTGACGCCTACCAATGCACAATCGCGTTGGATCTACCGGACCAAGTCGAACCGATGGTTCTACTGCCCATCGGTTATCCGGCCGAGTCGAAAGACGCGAATCGTCACGGACGCGAGCGCAAGCCCATTGGCGACATCGTTTCGTGGAGGTAGCAGGGCTCGCAAGCTTACTCGGTGCGGAGATCGTCATCCGTCAAATGACCAACCGACCAGCCTCCCGATTGTCGAATGATCACCATGATCGTGCTGTTGAAATTCGAGTCGATGCACCAGATGTCGCCGTTGGCGTCGTCATACGCCAAGGCCATCCACACGTGAGATCGACTTGCGCACTTGTCGCCGTGGATCATGCCGTCTCGGTCCAACGCCGCCAAGTCATGGCTGTCATTGCGGTAGTTGGGAACCTTGGCGTAAGGTCGAATTGCCCACCGATAGCCCGCCTCGCAATTCGTGTCATGATAACTCAAGCCGTTCTCTTTCCGCCAATACTGCTCGAAGTACCTGACGATGATCTGTCGGCGTGCACGGGCCTCGATACTGTCTCCCGACGTTGCTGTAAAGTACGGTCCAGCTATGCGTTCCTTGCCGTCGATCGCCGCGCACAGTCGGTACATGGTGCCAGGCGCGATGGTCTCGTGGCGAACCTCCGCTCGGCCGTCCTTCAACTCGGCTTCGATGGTGTAGGTCTCAGTCGACTGATTGAGGCACGTAAGTTTGACCTCCAGCTTGCCGTTGATCGGCTCGTTCAGGACGATTGGGATGTAGTCGGCCGCATCGATCTTCGCGATCTCCTCCCAGTCGTAGATCGCAGCCGAAATCGTCATGTCCAGGTACTGGTCGTCGTACACTTGGCCGTAGCTACTGCTATTGAACGATCGTCGGCGACGCAGAATCCGCGGCCACGCCATTGCGATTTCCGTTAGGAACAACGTCAACAACAGACAAACGATAGATCTTTTCCAACTCATGTCATCTCCTGATTCGTGTCAAGTTCGGCTCTTCAAGTAAAGAGACCGAGCCCATAAGGGAATTCGGATATCACCAAGCAGAGGCCGATACGCTCTTACGCTCGACGACAGATGCTAGCTGTACCGCGGGGTAGGTGGGTTTGGGGGGTTGGGGTCGTACGGATATTGCGGCTTGTGCATCCTGCGGACCGATGTTTCGGCGTGATTCTAGCGAGGTTAGCGAGCCTTTGATACCCACACCACCCGATTTATTTACGCAGTATCCGGGAGTGACTCGCCGTTGAGAATCCGCTGGGGCGTCGTCGCGATGAGAAGGGCAGAAACATGCCCTTAGGATGATTGAGTGGAGACGAGCGGGCTCGAACCGCCAACCCCCGGCTTGCAAAGCCGGTGCTCTCCCAATTGAGCTACGTCCCCGTGTCCGTTTGTAGGAGAAAGAATGAAGGGGAGATAGGAAGCAGGAAACGCGCTTGGTTTCCCGTTCTCCCTATCCCCCCTCGTCGAGGTGGGCGTACATGGATTCGAACCATGGACCTCGTCGTTATCAGCGACGCGCTCTAACCAACTGAGCTATACGCCCCAAAAACACTACACCTCTCAAAACATGGATTTTAGATCGTCGAGGCTGGGTGTCAAACGGTGGTCTACGATGTTGATCCCCGAGAATCCGAATAATCGTGAGAAACTGCCTAGTTTGGCTATGCTCCGCCCGTCTAGCTGTCCGAACAATTACAGGACTCGGATTGTTACGTTTTGGTTCGAACGGAGATGTACTCGATGACTGGTTCCATTCGCCACCTCGTTTGGATACCCGGTTTCGCAACCCTTTGGTTGCTGGCACCCGGTCTGGCCACAGGGGCAGCACCGCCGACGCCCGAGCATGCATTGCGTCTGAAGCCGATCCAACGCGATGTCGATATGGAATCGCCAACCGGGGATGCCGTATCCAAATGCAGCGTGAAAGGTATCGCCGAGGGCGGGGTCGCGGGCTGGATTGTGCGAAATGGGGCTGGGCAACTTCTGCGACGTTTCCTGGATACCAATAGCGACGGCAAGCTGGATTTGTGGTGCTACTACAAGACCGGCATCGAGGTGTATCGCGACATCGACGGGGATTTCGACGGCAAGGCCGACCAGTATCGCTGGCTGGGGACATCGGGAATCCGCTGGGGGCTGGACAAGGATGAGAATGGACAGATTGATAGTTGGAGAATGATATCGGCCGAGGAAGTTACTTCGGAGGTGGTCGCCGCGCTGGGTGCGGCAGATGCAGCTCGATTCAAACGGTTGTTGCCGACCAGCGACGAGTTGGCCGCACTTGGGCTGGGCGAGGTCCAGAAGAAAGAGATTGCCAAGAAAGCCACCGAGGCGGCGCGCGGGTTCGAAGCTTTGGCCAAGCGTCAGACCATGGTGGGCAGCGGTTCGAAGTGGCTCCACTTCGGCGCGGGCTTGCCGGGTGTCTTGCCAGCAGGTTTCGACGGATCCACAAAGGACGTCATTGTTTACGACAACGTTTCGGCTATCGTCGAAACGGACGGCAAACACGCCCAAGTCGCCATCGGAACGATGGTGAGGGTCCAAGGCGGATGGCGAGTAATCGATCTGCCCGCAAACCTGTCGGACAGTCAGGCAGCCGCATTGCCCGGCGGCTATTTCTTCCAACAGTCGCTGGCGAGGCGGCCGGAGATGGTTACCACGGAGGGTGGCCTGAGCGAAGCCGTTCAGAAACTGATTCGAGATCTCGAATCAGTGGACAAGTCGATTGCCGCAGCCACCAGTCCTGATGATCTGGCCAAGTTGAACGCCAAGCGGGCGGACGTTCTGGAGAGACTGGCGGAGAATGCCGACACGGACGAAGAACGCGATACGTGGATCCGGCAATTAGCCGACAGCATTACCGCAGCGGTGCAGTCCGGCAACTATCCGGAAGGTGTCGAACGGCTCAAGAAACTGAGCGAGAAACTGGCGCAAAACGCCCCGGGTTCAGATCTCGCGGCTCACGCCCAGTTCTCGTTTCTGTCGGCGGACTACGCTCGCAGTCTCCAGGCGCCGTCAGCAGACTACTCCAAGATCCAGGAGAAGTGGCTCACCAGTTTGCGCCAGTTTGTTGAGGACTATCCACGCAGCGAAGACGCAGCCGAGGCGATGTTGCAGTTGGCCACCGGCGAGGAGTTCGCCGGCAAATCCGACGCAGCGGTCGCATGGTATGCGAAGATCGTGGCTCAATTCCCAACATGTCAAACGGCTAAGAAAGCAGCCGGTGCGAAACGACGGCTCGAATCCGTGGGCAAGAGCGTCGACTTGCGTGGGCCCACGTTGGACGGCAAGCTCGTCTCGCTGGCCGCCTACCGAGGTCGCGCCGTACTGGTCCACTACTGGGCGACGTGGTGCGAGCCGTGCAAGCAGGACATGGTGCTCTTGAAGAAGCTCCAGGCAAAATACGCAAAACAGGGTTTCTCGTTGATCGGCGTGAATCTGGATAGTGAACGCGCGACGGCGCTGGCCTTCTTGCAGTCGAACTCGTTGCCGTGGCCCCAATTGTACGAACCGGGCGGTTTGGATAGCCGGCTGGCGACCGAATTGGGCATCATCACGCTTCCGACAATGATCCTTGTCGACAACCAGGGCAAGGTGCTGAACCGCAGCATCCATGCGGGCGAGTTGGACGATGAACTGGCCAAACGTCTGCGGTAGGCCATCGGGCTATCGAAGGCCGCGATTTGCCCAGATCTTTAGCAGAAGTTGTAAGATTTCCAAAGATGGGGCGTTATTCTACCGGAAGCCTTGTTACCGCTCTCCGGCGATCGTCGCAGCAGTGACCTAGCAAACTGCTGCTATCCGGGTACTTTATCACATAAAGGCATTGATTCATCATCCTTGGCATGCGAATAGCGTAACAACTGCGTGCAGACGACAAGCGCTATCGGAGCACTTGCTCGTCTGACAAGGTTGTCCACCTGGAACGGATTCTGGGAGCCGCATCGCATGCCACAATCCAGTGAAGCCATCCTGTTTTGGATCGTAGTTGCCATCCAAGTTGCCGGCGTTGCCAGTATCGCTATCGCCCAGGTCAGCGAGCGTTCGTGGGCCCGATGCGCGTTTCAGCGTGTGTTCTTCGTGTGCCTGCTGGCCGTGGGACTCGCCACGATGTTGGCCATCTATCTTCGGGATCCCAACTGGCTACCGTGTGCGGCAACGCTTGGCTTGATGTCCGTGGGCGCGACGCTGGATTTCGGCACACGTCGCCGGGCTGTGGAATTCTGAGACACGCTCGCCCCCCTGCCTCCTCCAGACGCCGGAAGTTGTTTTCTTGAACAAGCTTGCGCCGGCCTCTCCTATTACCGCTTTGTCCGCCATTACCGGGAAGAGTAGCAAAATCCAAAAAAACCTACTTTTCCGCACGACCAGCAACCGACAACTAATAGCGGACAGCGAACTCAAATGCCTGGACTGCGCTCGGGGCGCTCGTCCAGTTCGTCGCTCGCGTTAGCCGTGCCGGCTAAGCACCGACGACGCTTCCCGCGTAAGTGATTTCGCTGCCGAGTTCGTTTTTGCCACGTTAACAATCCAAGTTAGTCGAATTCCCCGCATTCCATGGCCTAGCCTGCCCACGACGCCTCGACCAGGAGGGACCGACGGACGTGGATGGCTGCTGGGAGATTCAGGGAATCAGCGTGAGAAGAGATTTTTTCAGGGAGGGGACTCATGCGACGTTTAGCTGTTGGGATGGCGATCCTGGCTCTTGCCGGAGTAGCGATCTCCTGGGCGATGGCCGACGACAAGGAGATCGCCAGGGAGATAACGGAGCGACTGAAAGGTGAACAAGAGGCAGGCAACCTGGACGGCTTCGACATCAACCTGAAGGTTGCCCAGGGTCAAGTGCTGCTGAAAGGCCACGTGTCTACTCCGGAACAACAGGAGTTGGCTCTAGACATTGCGCGGAAGGCCGATGGTGTCAAACGCGTTGTCAACGACTTGACCATCGGGGTCGAGAGTTCGATAAGCTCGTCCGAACCGCCAGCGTTGGCTGACAAGGATGATGCGGCAACTCCGGACGATGGGACGGTTGCAGCGGATTTGGCGCAGTCACTGCGCACGTTGAAGGACAGCGGTGATTTGAAGGGTTTCCGCATCAGCTTCGACGTGACTGATGGCAAGGTCGTCATGAAAGGCACCGTTTCGTCGGGCGAACAGCGCGACTTGGCTCTGCGGACTGCGCGGGGTATCAGTGGTGTCAAGAACGTGGCCGACGAGTTGATCATCAGAAACGCGTCAGCCGAGACTGCTGCTCGACAGACACCGGCGATGTCCGACACAGAAATCGCTCAGCAGATTGCCGCTGCGTTGAAGGAGCGCAAGGATGCTGGCGAGCTGAGTTGCTTTGCCATCGACCTGACCGTGGATCAGGGCGTTGCGGTGCTGGCCGGCAGCGTTGCGAATTCAGAACAAAGCAAGTTGGCCGCCCAGACCGCCAGGTCGACCGACGGTGTTCGCGACGTGGTTAACGAGCTGGTCGTAGCCGAAAGGCGTCAATCCTCGGAGGGAAGAGGCGAGCCAACTCCTGCAGTGGCAACGCTGGAGGCGGAATCGACCTCCCGTTCCGATCAGGATGGCATTAGTGACACGGACATTGCTCGAAAAATTGCCGGCGAACTGCGTGAACTGAAGCAACGTGGAACGTTGTCGCAATTCAATATCGATCTATCCGTGGAAAACGGGATCCTGGTTTACGAGGGTCGCGTGTCCAGCGCCGATCAGCTTGATTTGGCGATGGAAATCGCTCGGAATGCCGACGGCGTGCGTGATATCGTGAATCACTTGGTCGTCGCGACTCCCGAGTCGGAGTTGGTGGCTCAGCGCGACGCTGAATCCAAGACGGACGAAGCTCGCCCGAGCGACAGCGGCTTCGCGGGTCGCCTTGTGAGCGCCGGCACCGATATGCTAAGGTCGCGCGGGCAAGCCGAGACCGCCGAATACGCTCCCACACCAGCCAACCCAATCGGCCAGGCTGCCAATGCGGTTTACCAGCCGGGAGCCCAGAGCACGCTCACGCCCGACGTAGTTGCGCAAGACCAGCGGATCGGCGAAGAACTGATTCGGAAGCTCCAGCAGGCCAAACAGCAAGGCGGACTGCGAGGCTTCGGCATCGGTGTCCACGTCAGCGACGGCACGGTGCGTCTAGCAGGCCGAGTGTCCTCGCTCGAACAGCAGAACATGGCGTTGGAGATCGCCCGTCGCATCCGAGGCGTACGGCTGGTCGTCAACGAACTGAAGGTCGTCGAACCGGCCGCGGATGAACCGATTGACCGTGACCGTGAGGCGATTGCCCGCGAGATTGGCGAGCGGCTCCAGGCGGAAGATGGAAAGGGTAATCTGCGAGGTTGTGATTTCGATGTCAAGGTGAGCGAAGGTGACGTGTGGCTTAGCGGAACAGTCGCCTCGAAGGAACAGGAAGAGCTGGCCCTGGAAACAGCTCGCGGTGTCCCGGGCGTCGAGCGAGCGATGAGCGCTCTGAGGATTGCCTCGCCTGAGGTAACTCTGGCGAATGTCGATGTGTCGACCACCACTGGCTCGCTGCGGCCTTCGATCGGTCAGCCAGCGCGTCTGGGGATCTCGCCGAGCGTACCGGCAGATCGAATCGTGCCCGCAGGCAGTCTGCCTGCAGCGGCGCCCACCGCGGCGCAGGTGACATACCCGGCGGTGCAGCCGGCTACGCCCGGATTTGCGACTGCCAATCAGACGCCTCGCCCGCTTGGGTTGGCTCGGTTGGTATCCTACCCGGCGGCCGCTCTGGCGCTTCCGCTAGTTGCCGCGCGACAGGGCACCGGCGCAATGCCGGCCCATTTACCGGGGCCGGGTCACAGCACGGTGCCGGCACGGTACGATCACCCGAACATGCCAGGATACGCTTGGCCCAGCTACAGCTCCTATCCAAACTACGCGGGGCTTACCTATCCCAAACAGTACTCGCCAACCGCGTGGCCCTATATCGGCCCATTCTACCCCTATCCGCAAGTTCCCTTGGGATGGAGACGGATGACCCTGAAATGGGACGACGGCTGGTGGCAACTGAACTTCAAAGCCAAGTAGGCTGAAACAGCTTCTGACTTGGAGAAAGTGGCACCTCCGCCGGGTTACGCCCGGCGGAGGTTTTTCTTTGAAAAGTAGGTCCCGCTTGCCGAGCGGGACCTCGACGTGGTGTCAAGCGTGAATTCAAGGTCGCGCTCGGCAAGCGGGACCTACCAGCGACAAGCGCCCCGGCTGGTTCCAGGCCACACGTTCGGAATAACGGTCTTTTTCGGAATCATCCGAAAAACCTGCAAGTTTCTCCCAGATTAACACGATACCTATTCTCAGACGCAGGCTTCGCGAATTTCGAGGGAAGAATCTATGTCGCACAAGATGTCAAGTTTTGCCATCTGTACGCTTCTGGCGTGTGTCTGTCTATCAAGCACGGGATGCATCGGGCTTTCGCAAGGTAACTCCTTGGGCCCGCTCGGTATCCCCATTCCAGTCAGTCCGTACTTTCAGAAGATGAAAGAGGACCAGTACTGGGAAGCCGAGCGTTACGATTCCGTGCCAATACTGGGCCCGATCGTACCCGGTGGACCCGCATCGGCTGAGGACGAGCCAACGGATGATGAAGTTATGCGCGCCTTCGAGGAGGCCAAACCCACTCAGGGCGGCCTTCCGCTGTTGCACGAAATCCAACGCAACGACGTGAAGATCGTGAAGGAAAGAATCGCCGACTACATCGATCCGCCGCGTGTGTACCCGCTGATCGGCCCGGCTCAGTTGCACCACGCGCACTACAAGTGCACGATTTACTACAACGAGACAATCCGTGTCGGCTGGCCCATACCGCACACACTGCGCGACGAAGATGCGGTCGAGGTGATATACATCGACCACAACCACTTCCACATGGTCGGCAATGTCGATCCCGGCCTGTCGCCGAACTACTAGCCGAGAAGAGGCCAATCGGGTCTTCCTTTCTCCTGTTGACCTCGCTGCTCCTCCGGGGGTAGCGAGGTCCGTTTCTTTCTTGGGGAGTCTACGTTGATGTCGGCCTACCTCAAGCCGCCTGCCCCGCATGCGGTTGCTCACGTCAACACGTGTGTCGGCTTGGGGACTCAAACTCGTTGCGCTAACGGAGTTGCGCAGGACTTGACGGTGGCGTTGGCTCCGATGACGATGGCTCCATGTCGGACTTGTCTTCGCGATCATCGAACGGCGCGGCTCGAATGGCTTCTCGCAGGTTTTCCGTCGGGTCGGCTGTGGCGGCTGGTGGCGGGTGGTTTTGGGCGTTTTCACTGCTGGCAACACGAAGTCATGTGCCAGACTTGTATTTCGTCAATTCACCCGGTCCGGAAGCGTGGGGTTTCATCGGTCTTCCCGTCGCGGAGCTTCTGCTGTTTCTGGGCATCGCGGTCGCACTGGGGGCCGGGTGCGCTCGACACGCGCGAGTCTTTCCGTCCGTGTGTTCCCGCCCAACCTGCTGGCTGCTGGCGGCTTTTCTAATCCCCTTCTTGGATCTGCTCCGGTGTTGCGGGGTGGGTGTCCCGTGCACGTTTCTGGAGCCTTTGTGGCTCAGTTTCGTGACGGGAATCGCCGTCGCCGACATCGTACGAGCCGTGCCTTGGAGCGACACGTTGGCAAGGGTCGCCGAGCGGCGTGTTTGGCTCTTGGCGGTCTGGCTGCTGGCCGTTGCTGCTGGAGTGTGGTGGTACTGGCAGGGTCAACGAGCCTATGAAGACTATATGCTGGGCTATCACGATTTCGGTCATTTTGCCCGTCGCGTGGTGAACACGTGGGAGGGGCGGGGTTTTCTCAAGGAAACACCTAGCCTTCCCGCGTTTTGGGACCATTTCAATCCAGGCTTGGGACTGCTTGCCCCGTTATGGGGCATCTGGCCGGATGCCCGGCTGTTCATGCTGCTGCAAGCCGTGTGTTTGGCTGGGCCTGCCCCACTGGTCTTTGGTATTGCCCGCGCGTGGGGGGCCAGTGCCGCTGCAGCCGCTGCTTGGGCTGCGGCGTATTTGGCGTTTCCAGCCGTCGGGCAATTGAATCTGAACTACTCCTATGGTTGGCATCCCGTGAGCCTGGCGTTGCCATTGATATTTGCCGCTGTGTGGCTGCTGCTGCGCGGCCATAGGATATGGGCCGGTGTGGTGGCGGTGCTGGCGTGCACTTTCAAGGAGACAGTCTTCGTCACGCTCGCGTGTCTCGCGGCAGCCTTGGCCTTTCAGTTATGGTGGACGCGACGTCGAACGGCCGCTTCCCGCGAGGCCGTTGCGTTCGATGGTCTGCTGGCCAGTCGGCTTCCGTTTTGGGGCTGGGTCTCCGTGTGGGCTGCTTTGTCGATTGCGTTTGTACTGGTCTTCAAGCTGACGGCCTTTTCCGAATTCCAGACCAATCGATTCTCGAACCTGGGGGACTCGACGGTCGCAATCCTCCTGTCGCCCGTATTGCGACTGAGCGCTTTCTGGAGGCAGGTCCTGCGGTTGGATTCAGTCTGGTTCGTGCTGTCGCTTCTTGTGCCGCTGGGCTTGACGCTGGTTGCCCGTGGCTGGCAGGTCCTCTTGGGCGCCGCTCTGCCGATGGGCGTGCTGCTGGCCTGGAACCATGGCCCAGCCGCCAACATCGCCTTCCAGTACATCACGACGTTGATTCCGGTTTTCGTGGTAGCCGCAGTGGCCGGTGCTGCCAGAATGTCCGCGGAAGATGAGCTCCCAACCGCCCGCAAAGCCTCGGGGACGCCTCCCACGCTCTTGGTGACGGGGCTTTCTGTGCTTGCTGCCGCCCTGACGGCCTCGGCCTTTCTGGGCTCGCTGCCGTGGAGCAGCCCGACAATGACCATTGTGATCGCGCGCTCGTATGAATGGGGCGATGAGCCAGACGAGCTAGGCGATAATCCGCGTGCTTTGGGCACTGACGGCAACGCAGCGGTGAACGAGATTGTGGCAATGGTGGGTGGCGAGGACGCCGCCGTGCTGGCCAGCGGGCGAATCGCGGCCCATCTGTTAGGCGTCCGACGACTGGAGTCCGTGCAGGCAGCGCTCGATCGTTGGGAGGCGTTGTGCGCGGAAGCCGGCGAAGGTCGATCGGGTGTGGAGGTCTTCGACTGGATCGTCCTGGATACCCACGAGCGATTCCACCAGTCATCGGAGAAAATGGATTCCTTCATCCAAAAAGCGGAACGCGCCAATTTCCGCGTCGAGCGTTTCAGTCACGGCATTTTGGTGCTCGCGAAAGATAGCGGATCGCGATAAACGAGAAAAGGGAAGGCCCGATCTCTCGCCGGTGCCTTCCCTTTCGCGTCATCTGTTCTGGAACGACCGTGGTCGAATCAGGATTTCGGCTCCGCGGGGCCTTCGAGGACGACTTCGGGTTCCTTCGCCTCGGGCTTCGGATCGGTCGTCTCAGGATCGGTCGTCTCAGGATCGGTCGTCTCAGGATCGGTCG
>CAZURK010000274.1:0-20979 GCA_964623055.1 uncultured Pirellulaceae bacterium | reverse complement strand
GGAGGCATGGCCATGAGACCACGCCAGACAATACTCTCCAGGTTCTGGGCCAGCAACTCGGTCTGAAGTTGTCGGAAGAGCCGCGTCTGAGAATACTGAGCGTCAGTCGCCTCCAGGAGCCTGCCAAAGTCGGGTCGCCGCAACTTGTCGTCGCACAGTAGTTTCAGGAACTCCCATATCGCATCCTTGGTGACCACCATTCCCATGTCGGCAGCTTTCTGCGCCATCAACATGGTTCGCACCAAGTCTTCCTCTTGAGACGAACGCGGAATACCTGGATCCACGATTCGGCCGAAACGGTCCCGATTGACTCCTGGGGCTTTGGGCCAGCCCTCTCTGACGCGAGTCTCCTCAACAACTCGGTCCAAGAAGCGAACAGCCACACCGTGGTTGTATCGCATCATTCTCAGGTCATTCTCGGAGACCTTGCCGTGTTTCCACCTGGCCACGATGTCCGTTCCGCCTCCGGAACCCATGTGTCGCTGCAGACTACTTGAGATAATCCCGCCCACAGTGAACGAGATCATGATCAACACACCAAACACGACGAGCAGTACCTTCTGCTTGCGCCTAAACCACGAGAAAGGGCTGGACATAGAGCTGATTCCTAGTGAATACGGGCCGGGTGATTCCGACTACTCTTGACAGGTTCTATAGTCACGTCTAAAGGGTCCCCTATCCCGAGCGACAAGAATCGTGTAAGAGGGCCGATTTTATGGCGCATTGACTCAAATACAATCCCAAAAAGGACTGTCGGAAGGACCGAAGGGATCAGCGGGAGGATTATGGCCAAGAAAGCGGTAGCAAAAAGCGGTAACTCTCTGGTAATCGTAGAATCGCCAGCCAAAGCGCGGACGATCAGTAAGTTCCTTGGTAAAGGGTTTACTGTCGAGGCAAGTGTTGGTCACATTCGCGATCTACCCCAAGGCGCAAAAGAGGTCCCTGAGAAGTACAAGGGAGAGAAATGGGCCTACTTGGGTGTGAACGTGGAATCGGACTTCACGCCCGTCTACATCGTCCCCGGTGAGAAGAAGAAGCAGGTAACCAAGCTGCGCAAAGCGTTGAAGGATGCAGAAAACCTGTATCTGGCGACGGATGAAGATCGCGAGGGCGAGGCGATCAGTTGGCATTTGTGCCAAGTGCTGAAGCCCAAAGTGCCCGTGCATCGGCTTGTATTTCACGAAATCACGGAAGAGGCAATTCAGGAAGCGCTCGACAGCCCTCGCGGAATCGACGATGGCTTGGTCAAAGCACAGGAGACGCGGCGGATTCTAGATCGTCTATACGGTTACGAAGTGTCGCCCCTGTTGTGGAGAAAGATCGGCCCACGGCTGTCGGCAGGGCGGGTGCAGAGCGTGGCCGTGCGTCTGATCGTAGAGCGCGAGCGAGATCGTTGCGCATTTGTGTCGGCCGCGTGGTGGGATTTGCTCGGCAGGTTCGCGACCGATTCGGGCTCGGAACTGCAGGCGGCCCTCGTCTCGGTCGATGGTCGCCGCGTGCCTGCAGGCAAGGATTTCGATGGGAAATCGGGAGCCATCAAAGACCCCAATCTGCTGCTATTGGACGAATCCGGGGCGGCGGAATTGGCGGAGCGTCTCGGGCAGGCTCAATTCTCGGTTGCCTCGCTGGAAGACAAACCTTACACGTCGCGGCCAGCCGCGCCCTTCACGACCAGCACCATGCAGCAGGAGGCCAATCGCAAGCTGGGCTTCACGGCTCGCAGAGCGATGAACGTTGCCCAGAGTCTGTACGAAAACGGCTACATCACCTATATGCGCACCGATTCGACGACTTTGGCGCAGGTGGCAATCGATGCAGCTCGCGAGTTGGTCCGCTCCGAATATGGCAATCAATACTTGCCGGACAGCCCTCGCATTTACACCTCGAAGGTCAAGAACGCTCAGGAAGCCCACGAGGCGATCCGGCCCGCCGGCCATCCATTCCGGTTGCCGGAATCCCTTCGTTCGCACCTGAACAACGACGAATTCCGCCTGTTCGAATTGATCTGGAAACGGACAATCGCCAGTCAGATGGCGGACGCACGGGGGCGGCGCATCACCATCACGCTGAAAGGTGACGGCGCGGTGTTTCAGGTCAGCGGCAGGACTATCGACTTCCCAGGCTACCTGCGGGCCTACGTGGAAGGCTCGGACGATCCCCAGGCGGAATTGGCGGACAAGGAAACGCTGCTGCCAAGCGTCAGCCTGGATGAAGTCGTCGCCTGTCGAGACCTGGAGGGCAAGAGCCACGTCACGCAGCCGCCACCGCGGTACAGCGAGGCGGCCCTGACCCGCGCGCTGGAAGAGAAAGGAATCGGCCGTCCAAGCACGTATGCTTCGATTATCGATACGATTCAGGCTCGCGAGTATGTTTTCAAGAAAGGTAACGCGTTGGTCCCGTCGTGGACGGCGTTTTCCGTAGTGCGATTGCTGGAGGAGCATCTCTCGAATCTGGTGGATTACGAATTCACAGCCCAGATGGAGGATTTCCTGGACGCCATCGCCCGCCACGAGACCGAGCATCTGGCATATCTCCACGAGTTCTTCTTTGGCAACGAGACGCCCGGTCTCCGGCAGCGAGTCGAGGACAAGATCAAGGAAGTCGACGCCCGTGCTGTCAGCCGCTTCTCGCTGGGCACACCCAGCGAAGGGGACCACAAAGAGGAAGTGACCCTTCGAGTCGGCAAGTTCGGGCCATTTCTGGAACAAGGGGAACGGCGCGCCAGCGTGCCACACGAAATGGCGCCGGACGAGTTGACTCTGGAAAGAGCCCTGGAGTTGCTGGACGAAGGGCAGAAAGACGAAGAACCGCTTGGTGTGTGCCCAGATACACAGAAACCGGTTTTCCTGAAGAAAGGGCGATTCGGGCGGTATGTGCAATTGGGCACTCCGGACAAGAAGGAGAAGCCCAAGAATGCTTCGCTGGTGAAAGGAATGGCGCCGGAGGAAGTCGATCTGCAGACGGCACTTGCGCTATTGGCTTTGCCACGCACTTTGGGGCAGCACCCGAAATCGGATGAACCGGTGATTGCCGCCAACGGACGGTACGGCCCGTACGTCAAGTGCGGAAACGAGACCAGATCGTTACCGGACGACTTATCGCCCCTGGATGTGACGCTCCAGCAAGCATTGGCCCAGTTGGCCCAGCCCAAGGCCCGAGGCCGCAACCGGACGCCGAAAGAGCCGATCAAGGTGTTCGACCCGTCCCCAATTACGGATCAGCCCGTCAAACTGCTTGATGGTCGCTACGGCCCCTACGTGACCGACGGCACAACGAATGCGTCTTTGCCAAAGGGCGTCTCGCCCGAGGACGTAACGTTTGGCCACGCCCTGCAGTTGCTTGCCGAACGAGCCGCCAAAGGGCCTTCCCGCAAGACGAAGAAGAAAGCGAAAAAGACGGCCAAGAAGAAATCCAAGAAGAAGTCGTAGCGCGTGCTCGCCGCGCTGGTCGAACGAAAACGGCGCGTGCGGCCATCTGTGGCGGTCACCGAGGTCGCTGAATTCGCAAGAATTCAGGATCCCCCGCCCCACCGAATTCTTTCGAATTCAGCTACGTGATGGCGCCACACGATCCGGAGGCCCACTAGCCATACGCCGCTGATGGCTTAAAATAAAGGGTTTTCCATTGCGCGGGCGAGGCCGTCTGGGGATCTTCGTTTCACGAACCGGCAGCGCCAGCCGCTTTCCACAAGGCACCGGCAAGCGACTCCACGCAACCGGTGCGAGCACGCAACGCGGTCTATGCGATCTTGGCTGGAACACCTACACAATCGACTTTCGGGATATATCAAACGCGGTGCGATCCCGGGCGGCACGTTAACGTTGATTCTGGCTGGTGTGATTGGTGTTCTGGGCGGTTTCGGGGCCGTGGTGTTTTCGCTGCTGATCGAAACGGTCAGCAAATTCACTGTCGAGCCGATCGTTCCCTTAGTCGACGAGCATTGGATATGGCGGTTGGCGTTGTGCGTCTGTCCTGCGCTGGGGCTGCTGTTGGTCTTCTGGTTCACGCGACGATTTGCTCCCGAAGCTCAAGGCCACGGCGTGCCGGAAGTGATTACTGCCGTTGCCCGCCATGACGGTGTCATTCGACCGCGCGTATCACTAGTGAAGATCCTCGCCAGCGGCATTTGCATCGGGACGGGAGGTTCCATCGGACGTGAGGGCCCCATTGTCCAGATCGGTTCGGCGTTTGGCAGCGTTTTCGGACAGATCTTCAAGCTGTCCGCCCGGAACATCAAAGTGCTTGTCGCCGCAGGGGCGGCCGCCGGAATCAGCGCCACGTTCAACGCACCATTGGCCGGAGTCGTGTTCGCCAGCGAGATCATCCTCGGCAGCTTCGCCGTCGAGAGCCTCACGCCTATCGTGATCGCCAGCGTGCTGGCAGACGTGGTGCAGTTGCACTTTGGCGAGCACGGTACCGAAGCAGCGTTTCCGCACATCTACCATTCGTTCCAGGGTGCGTGGGAGCAGCTTCCTTCTTACGTCGTGTTGGGCGTAGCATGCGGTTTGGCGGCTGCGGGCTTCATCAAACTGCTGTACGGTGTCGAGGATCTCGGGCAACGGTACTTGCCGAAATGGTGGATACGAGCCCTGGTGTTCGGCGGCTTGGTTGGTTTGGCCGGAGCGTTTTACCCGATAAATCCGCCGCCCCATGAATCGAACACCGAGCAGAAGGCGGAAGCGTCTACCGAGGCGACGTTACCCCCGTTGTTCGGAGTAGGCTATGGAGTCGTGGACCATGCACTGCATCTGGAACTCGAACCGGAACCCAAAGACGGAAAAAAGAAGGAAGAAAGCCGGCGGGATGAACTGCCGAAAGACAAGAAACTAGAAGCTGAGAGCAAGATTGTAGCCTTGACGCCATCAAAGATGCTTGAGCAGTTGTGGTGGCTGTTGCCGCTGGCTTTGCTGAAACCGTTGATGACCAGTCTTACTCTGGGCGGCGGCGGATCGGGCGGTATCTTCGCTCCGTCCCTGTTCATTGGCGCCACGGCCGGTGCGTCATTTGGATTGGTCTGCAACATGGTGCTTGAAGATTGGAGTGCCCACCCAGGGGTCTACGCCATTGTCGGCATGGGCGCCGTGGTGGCCGGGACGACACAAGGCGTCTTGAGTGCCATATTGATCGTCTATGAGATGACCAACGATTACCACCTGATTCTGCCCATTATGGTGGCGGCGGGATTATCCAGCCTTGTGGCGCAAGTGATCGATCCGGAGAGCATCTACCACAAGAAGCTCAGCCGTCGGGGGGAGACGGTCGCGCGAGGGCACGACATGCACCGAATGGAGCATGTCATGGTGCGTGACGTCATGATTCGTCACTTCCCCATCGTCCAGCACACGGACAACGTTACGGAAATCGTTCGAGTGGCTCAGGCCAATTCGCACATCGAGAGCTTGCCCGTAATGAATGAAAAGGGCCGGCTTGTCGGTATCATCCGCCCCGAGGATCTGCATCGGGTCCTGGACAGCGACTTGCCTCCTCAACTGGTCAACGCGGAAGACATTGCCTTGGCCGCGCCGCTTTCGGTCGAGCCGAACGAGAACCTGTTGGAAGCCCTGCGCGATTTCGGCACGCGCGACACCGAAACGCTGCCTGTCGAGTCCGGTCGCGGTCCGTCGCGCCGTCTGGTTGGGCTACTGATGCGCAGCGACGTGATGCGACGATACCGACAAGAGATGTTGCGCCGGCGCTAACGCCGCCCACGGTCCGCTAGCATCGCCGTCTTAACCGCCCGATCCGGCTTGCCATATTGACGCTGCCTCCCTATACTCCGCCGCGCTTTTTCCCGATTCCTTTGACTGCGCGCGTCCAAGGCAGTCGCTCTAAGCAGGGAGGCTCGAAATGTTCTGGCGAATCCTCACCCCGCTGGCTTTCACGGTGTTGGCAGCTTCAGTCGTCTTGGCCCAGCAACCGCCAACGACGGATCGAACCGGCGGACCGGCCGGGGACTGGCAAGCGATCAAGACCAACGATTCTTCAATCAATACATCCACCGGCGCTGGCGTCTCGCTTGCGGCCAGCGGCTTGCCCAGCGGCAGAACGCCGATCACGTTGGTCACCAAAGGTTCCGGCACGCTGCCGCAGGAACACGGTCAGATCTGGCACCAGTATGACATCAGCCCCTACACGTCGCGCATAACGACGACCGAACACCCGGAGCGGGCCGTGATAGATTGGATTCTGCGCGAGACGGGAACCGAAATCTGGTTCTCCGAACCGTTCGGGATCTTGAACGCCAACCGTAACACATTGTATGTGTATCACACCCGAGAGATGCACGGCTTGATCGGTGATGTCGTCGATCGCTTCCTCGTTGACTGTGTCGACGGCAGGGAGGCGGAACCGTACGCATTCAGTCTGCGCCTGGTAACCATTGCCAGCCCTAACTGGCGTACAGCAGCCATGCCGCTTCTGCAACCGGTCGATGTCAAAGCCGCGGGCGTCGACGCCTGGCTCGTGTCCAAGGAAAATGCTGCTGTGTTGATCGGGCAGTTACAAAAACGCACCGATTATCGCGACCACAACTCGCCCAACGTCCTCATCGCCAACGGCCAGTCTCACACCATCTCGCGGACTACGCCTCGCAACTACGTCCGCACGGTACGCATGAGGCGAGACGTTTGGCCGGGCCATGAATTGGACATGGGGCAGATACAGGAGGGATACTCGCTGCAGATCAGCCCGCTGATGTCTCTGGACGGAAACACCATCGACGCGGCGGTTCGTTGCCACATCGACCAGGTCGAGAAGTTGGTGCCGGTGCCAGTCGATGTGCCATCGCTTGGCGGCGGCCCACAACGAGTGCAGATCCAAGTGCCCCAAGTGGTAAGCTGGCGACTGCACGAGCGGTTTCGCTGGCCAGCCAGTCAAGTCATGCTGCTGAGCTGCGGAGTGGTCGCCTCGCCCACTGGCGAACGCACGGGGCCCTTGGGCCTTCCGATCCCTGCGGTGCCGGGGCTCGCACTGACCAATTCGCCTGGCCGCGCGGACGCGCTGCTGTTCATCGAGTGCAAAGGCAAAGAGAGCCAGACGTTGCTTGAAGCCAGACGCGATTTCCGCGACGGCAATCCCAACTTCAGCGGGCGGTACTAGAACGTCGCGTTTCTTGTTCTTGTAGGTTGGGCATTCCTGCCCGACCCCAAGCAGGCGGGCAGGAATGCCCATCCTACTGACAGTTTCAGATGACCTGAGGTACTAGCACGGCTCGCAAACCAACGACCTCAAGGACCTGACGGACCACCGATTCCGTTCATGCCCGGAAACGTCCCCCAGCCGACCCGCAATTTCCTCGTCTTGGCCGCTTACCAGATTCTGTGGCGATGCGGCTGGATCTTCAAGACCGAGAGCATCATCATGCCGGTCGTTTTGGATCTGCTGGGCGGCGGCGCTTGGGTCCGCAGCTTCCTTCCTCTGTTGAATCGGTTCGGCCTTAGCATTCCGCCTCTACTGATGGCTCGCCGGATCAAAGTCATGCGGCGAAAGAAATGGGCTCTGTTCATCTGCACATCCCTGATGATGCTATCGCTGTTGGCCCTGTCGGGCATTTGGGCTTCACGCGGGGCGAGCTGGGCGGGTTGGATGCCGCTGGCGTTCCTTGCAGCGTACGCCTTGTTCTTCATGAGCACGGGCGTCAACCAGATGTCCTTCAACACATTGCAGGGAAAACTGGTCGAAGCCGCTCGACGAGGCCGCCTGATGCTGGTCGCCCACGTCTTTGGATCGGCCGGTGCCATCGCCTTGGTGATCGTGCTGCTGCCCCAATGGATGACCAACCAAGACGGACGATTCGACTGGATCTTCGGATTCTCTGCCTGCTGTTTCGCGCTTGCCACCTTGCAGTCGTTGGTGCTGGCCGAGCCGCCCGACGACTACCGCCAGGCGGCCACGAGAATCAGCCAGCGGTTTGTCGATGTCTGGCTTACGTTGCGCCGCGACGCGAAATTCCGCCGTCTGGCCATCATTGCGTCGTTGTTCGGTGTATCGGTCATGCTTTTCCCGCATTATCAAGCCCTGGCACGTGGGGATCGCATGGACATCGGGCTGCGGGACATCATCTGGTGGCTTGTCGTACAGAACGCCGGGACCGCTTTGTTCAGTCTGGTCGCCGGACCGGTGGCGGACTGGCGCGGCAACAGGCTCGTCCTGCGCACAACACTGTTGGCAGTGTGCGGTGCGCCAATCATTGCTCTGACGCTGTCCCACATCGGACCCGCCGGCCGACCGTGGTTCCCGTTGGTTTTCCTTCTGGTGGGCCTCACGCCCGTGGCTGTGAGGACGCTTCACAACTACACATTGGAAATGTCGTCCCCCGAGGATCATCCTCGGTATCTGAGCGCGGTCACTCTCTGTATGGCAGCGCCCATCTTCTTCTCGCCGCTGGCAGGCATCCTGATCGAAATCGAAACGATCGGCTTCGACGGAGTGTTCTGCGGCGTTACGTGCGTGATCCTTGCCGGCTGGGCTATGACGTTCGGCCTCGTCGAACCGCGCCGCCATCCCACGACTCACCCGCCGGAAGCGGCCGAAACCGAGTGAATCGTCGCGTGGGTAAGCCAAGTAGGTTATGCTTCAGCATATCGAACGACTATGCGGCATATCGAGAAGCGATATGCTACGCCTACTGAGTGTATCTCGTCTTCCCACTCACCTTCTTTCCTGAATCGCGTCACGCGCTTCCCTCCGTTTCGCTCTCCGTGTATTCTATTCAGGCGATCGGACACCAAGCATACGGAGTCGAAATATGGAATACCTCGTCGCCCTAATCGCCCTGACGGCGATGGAAATCGTTCTTGGCATCGACAACATCGTCTTCATCGCCATTCTGACCGGTCAACTTCCTGAGAAGCAACGCCCCGGCGCTCGGCGACTTGGGTTAGCCTTGGCGTTGGTGTCGCGCGTTCTGTTGCTGCTGGCGATCTCGTGGATCATGAGATTGGAGTTTGCCATCTTCCACCTGGAAAGTCTTGGGTTTCAGGAGGGCTGGCTACCGGAAGAAGTGAATGACGTATCCTGGAAGGATCTCATTCTGCTTGCCGGTGGGCTGTTCCTGATCTGGAAGAGTGTGCACGAGGTCCATAAAAAGCTCGAAGGTGGCGAAGAAGAGCACAAGGTCGTCCGCGGCGCGAGTTACTTTAGCGTGATTCTTCAAGTCGGGATCCTGGACATCGTCTTTTCGCTGGATTCCGTTATCACCGCCGTTGGCATGGTCAAGGGCAGCCCGACGGGGCTGGCCATTATGATCACCGCCATCGTGTTGGCGATCATCGTGATGTTGGTATTCGCTGGAAAGGTGAGCGACTTTGTCGAGCGGCATCCAACGCTGAAGATGCTGGCCCTCAGTTTCCTGATTCTCATCGGCGTTATGCTGGTGGCGGAGGGAATCGGCACCGGAATGAACAAGAACTACATCTACTTCGCCATGGCCTTCTCACTGGTCGTCGAGATGCTGAACATGCGACTGCGGATCGTGCGGGATAGAAAGAAGGAGACCGCAACAGCGTAGTTGGTGTTCGTCTCGGCCGGATTGTGCTTTCTGCATCGGTGGTATCACATGTATGGCCGTGTTCGCGCTGCGCATTGAAGCCTGAAGCGCAAGCGAAGGAATCGCGGCGATTTCTCTCGCTTGCGCGTCGGGCTTGTATCGTCCGGGCCAAGCCGGCGCATTCCTGCCGTCATCGGCGAAATCTAACCTAGACTTTCTTGTGGCAGTTCGCGCTGGCTCATTCGCCACATCGACTCGCATGTCTTCTCGTTGAAATGGTTCCACCGCGCGCCAAGGCATCATGCGCACTGACGACGAAATCCGAGCGGTTCAGCACAGGACGGATTACGAAACGTTCGAAGAGCGGCTGGCGCTGTCGGCCCAGTCCTGGGGTGAACTGGTGCTCGACCCGTTGGCTGTCGACACGCCGCAGGCCCAGCACGGCACCGCCGCGCCTGCCGCGAATCCAAGCCGGGAACTGACCGAAGACTTGGCTTACATTAAGCAGCGTTACGGTCTGGGAGGGGCCGGTCAGACGGTAGCGATCATCGACAGCGGAATCGCCTACGAGCATATCGCGCTGGGCGGCGGATTGGGCTCCGGCTATCGTGTTGTAGGCGGCTGGGACTTCACCGAAGAAAACGACGCCGATCCTCACGACGACGGACCAGCCGGCTTTCACGGGACGCACGTAGCTGGCGTCATCGGCAGCGACGACGCCGAGCATCCGGGCGTCGCCACCAGCGTTGACTTCGTCGCGTTGCGCGTCTTCAACGATCAGGGGAGCGGCAGTTTCGATTCGTTGGAGGACGCCCTCCAATGGGTCCACGAAAACAGGGACTCGTTCGAGCATCCGATCACCACGATCAATCTGTCGCTGGGTGTGAATCTCCAGGCGGACGAGACTGAGCCGTGTGAGATGCTCGAAGACGAATTCGCGCGACTGAAAGCCGACGGTATCTTCGTCGCGGTGGCCGCGGGAAACTCGTTCGACGATACGGCGGCAGGCACATTGACCTATCCGGCTTCGAGCCAGTACGTCGTCCCAGTCGCTAGTCTGGATTCGGACGGTACGCTAAGCGACTTCAGCCAGCGAGACGCCGGGATTCTGTCCGCGCCAGGCGAACGCGTCACCAGCACCGTTCCTGGTCATCTGTTCGGCGATAGCGAAGCGACAAACGAGTTCGCTTACGCTCACGGCACCAGCATGGCGACGCCGTATGTGGCGGGTGGTAGCGTGTTGGTGCGCGAGGCCATGCAGATGGCCGGCTACGAGGACATCACACAGGACACGATCGAAGCCCATTTGCGCGAAACCGCCGACACGATCCACGACCAGGCAACCGGTCAGGAGTACCTGAGCCTGAACCTACGAACGGCAATCGATTCGCTTCTATCGGGAACCAGCGACGGGGCGGAGGGACAGGCTGGTCCGGTGTCGCAATCGGGGACGACGGTACAGGTCCATGGTACTGCGGACGCCGACGTATTCGAGTTCTACGCCGGCCCATCGCACCGTATCGTATTGAACGATGTCGAATACGAGTTCGATGCCTCGAAGATCGACTCCGTCGAGTTCATTGGGGGCGATGGAGATGATCGGGCGATTCTAGTGGGCGATGGCGGCGACGATACTGTATGGATTCATCCAACGACCGTCGAACTGGCCGGCCAGACCGTCGCAGTTCGCGCCGACTCGGTCGAATCTGTCACGGCAGAAGGCAACGGCGGTTTCGATCACGCCTACCTGTACGACTCGGCGGGCAACGACCGGTTTTACGGGCGGCCTACCTACGCCTCGCTATCCGGCGCAGGCTTCAATAATCGCGTCGAGGGCTTTGGCCGCGTGTACGCGCATGCGGAAGCCGGCGGGCAAGACACGGCCTATTTCTACGATTCTGCGGAGAACGATCGGTTCTACGGTCGTCCCGAGCATTCCACGATGACCGGGCTGGGCTACTACAATCAAGCCGCGGGATTCGGCCGAGTATATGCGTACGCCATCCTTGGCGGCAACGACGAGTCGCATCTCTACGATACACCGGGTAACGATCGCTTTCACGGCCGTCCTACGAACGCTTCGATCTCTGCTCCGAACCTGTACACCCAGGTGAGCGGATTCGACCGAGTCTCGGCGTATTCCGAAGCGGGCGGTGTGGATCGCGCGTATTTCTACGATTCAAGCGGCAACGATCGTTTTCACGGTCGGCCGACCTACGCCTCGATGTCGGGAGTGGGCTACTACAACTACGCACGCGGCTTCGACCATGTGCAGGCATACGCAAGTGCCGGGCGGGATACGGCCTATCTGTACGGATCGCCTGCCGACGAGACGCTGATCTCGACGGCACGAACGACCGAGTTGGCTGGAGCCGGCTTCGAGAGTACGGTTCGCGATTTCGACGCCGTTCAGGTCCGCGCTGGTGGCGGCGCTGATCAAGCGGTGTTCCGCGAAGTCGCGCAAAGCGATACGTTCTATGGCCGAGAAGATCGTGGGCGACTCGATGATTCCGACTCCGTGCGTACGATCATTGACTTCGACGAAGTCACGCTTGAAGGCCACAGCATCGAAGCCGACATCGCCGCACTGGAATACGTATTTCGGCAGGCTGGCCGGTAGCCACTCGGTCAATCGCCAGGCACGACGGCGCCGACTCACACGGCGCGGTATTCCGCAACCGGTCTGCTTTGACCGTTTGCCGAAAGCCCAACACTTAACCAGATGTCGTGCAGCGCGCTGGAATCAGAGAATTCTGCGATTCAATGTCCGCTTTTTCCGGCGGATTACGATTTGTTAAACAGGGATGTACTCTTCGCATGGGCACGACCGGAAACCCGGTTGAGACGTTCGGGGCAACGATCTAGAGCTGTCGCCTTTCGCTTCTGTTCGGCACTGAAATCGTTCGGAGGGCCAAATGAAACAAGATGGCCAAGCAAAGCAACCAGAAACCGCAGATCCATCGAAACGAAAAAGAGTACAAACGCTATTTGTCGGGGGGGGGTGAGTGCTCATTGGTGGCCAGTGTTTCCTTGCCGTCCTCGGGCCAGGCGGGGATACCCCGCCAAGTTACGCGCTTTCGGCACGACGCCGTGGCGCACGCGCTGAAGCAGTGCACACCCGAGGTGTTGAGCGGGTTGTTCCCGATCACGGAACAGCAGGCGCGGGTACTGCGATGTTTCCTGGAGGATCCAAACGACGCTCGCATCGCACGCCTGTTGAACTTGTCGGCAAAGACGGTGAGTGCTCACTTGGACAACATTCGCAAGAGGCTTGGTGTGCGGTGCCGTCTGGAGTTGATGCAACATGCTCTCGTCAAGATCCTCGCTGATGGCGATGACGAGCCGGGCTTAGGGAAATCACCTAAGGAAAATGACGAGAACGATGATTGAACCGCTGGGACCGTCTCCTATGATCGGATCGCTGGTGAAACGCTGTTTCGGTAAGAGCACTTTTGACCTCGTTCGAGGGTCCAGCCACCGCTTCCGCACAAGGGAGGAGATTCGCCATGTCCCGCTCCAAGATCCGCCGTTCCTCCAAACGTCGTTTACGTAACCGTCGCTCACGTCTGGGGAAACGGGCATTCGATCTCGAACGGCTCGAAACGCGGGCTGCCCCCGGCGACTGGCTCGCCTTTGCCGGCGCTGTCGGCTTGGCGTCCGTCGCAGAACCGGACGCCCCGGAACGATCGGAGAAGGCGCCAGAAGACAAGCCACGAGCGGAGTTCGAGCCACGGTCTGCAGAGAGTCTGTTGGACGACGTGCTTCGATTCGATTTTGATGACGGGTTGAGCGACGAGGCCGAAGACACCTCGACAGCCCGGGCGGGCCAGAGCGACGAGCCAAGTCCAACACCGGCACCATCGCAGGGCAGAATCTATCCTCTCGACCTTTCCCCACCAACGACAACCGGATCAGCCAGCTCGAGCGCACCGGTGCCGGCGGCCAGCCGCGCCGGCTTTGGAGGAGGCGCGGGCGGCGGATCGGCTCAAATGTCGATGCCCGCCGCCGGTGGCGCTTCTGCGGGCGGCAGCCAAACCGCTCCGTCGGCGCCTTCTGATGGCGGAGGAGGCGCGATGCCCGGTACGGGTAACGCATCTCCAGCGACAGGTGTCACAAGTGCAACGAACGCTGCAAATCAGGCGGACGGTCCGAATGGGGAATCTCCAGCGCCTGGCGCCGAGGCGTCAGCAGATGCGCCAGCCACGGCCTACGCGGGATCCGAGCCCGCCGCAGAAGGCCGTCCGTCCCCAGAATCGGTGCCGATCCCCGGCGACATCGGTAGCGGCGGTGGCATCTTCGCTCAGGCGTGGACTGGTGGCAGCGGCATGCCTATGAGTATGCTGGACCCTTACTATGTGATCGACTGGAACGATGGGTTGACGCTCAGCACCGAAAGCGTCGAATACGAATCGGAAGGCGACAGCGTCGATCTGCGTGCCCAGACCCAAGGCGCCACGGTCCTGAGTTACGACTGGGACCTAAGCCAAGCGCCCGACGCCCAGGACGTGAGCGGCGAGAACACCTATCACCTTCAGTTCAACTGGGGCGACATCTTCGAGGGCAACTCGTCGTCGAATCAGATTACGTTGACGATCACTTACCTCGATCTATTCACCACCGTGCTGGATTACAGCTTCGAGGTAATCAACGACGGTTCGGCCGAAGGCAGCGGCGGCGGCAGTCCTCCAGTGTCCGTTGAGCGCGCCGAGGTAATCACGCCGGACATCATGAGCGCGGATCAGGAGACCATCGCGGGCGACCGGTACGCACTGGGAGCGGCCACCGGCGAGCTTCGCACGGCGCATGTGCTCCCGAGCTATGACCCTGGCGCCCCAGTGATCGGGTTGAGCTACAACTCCGAGTCGGCCGCGCCGGGGCCGATCTTCTTGGATCACTACGAATTGGACCCGACCGCCGGCATTCCGGACACCGTCAGTGCCAAGCTCACTTTCGATGGCGTCGGCGGCCAGGAGTACTACTACACCAGCAGCGATCTGAACCCGGGCGACATCATGCAGATCGCCTTGCAGGGCGACGCAACGGGTCTTGCCACGGGCCGTTACGATTGGCAGATCGACGTGACGTCCCATTACGCCGGCGGCGATGTGACCACATCAAACAACGGCGAGGTGACCATCGTCAACCATTCGGCAAGCGCGATCGGGGCGGGCTGGCAGGTGGCGTCGGTGGGTCGACTCCACACCCTTACCGACGGTGCCATTCTTGAGGTTGGCAGTGGCCACAGTCTGTGGTTTGGATGGGACCCGATTACGGAGAGCTACGTGACGCCTCAGGGCGATTTTTCGACCCTGGTCAAGAACGGCGGCGGTACCCATACTCGCACGCTGAAAACGGGCGAAGAATTCAACTTTGACGCCGACGGCAGGCAAACCTCTTTCGTAGATCGAAACGACAATACGGTTTCCTACGCCTATGATGCGGGCGGGAAGTTGACTTCGATCACCGATTCCAACGGTCTGGTGACGACCTTCGCCTATGCCGCTGGTCTGCTTTCGAGCATTACCGACCCGGCCGGCCGAGCCACCACATTTAACCATGACGCCAACAACCGGCTGGTCGGCATCACCGAGCCGAACAGCGCGGCCTGGGCGTTCAGCTATGATTCGGCGGGCCGTATGACCGGCCGCACCGACCCGCTGGCGGGTACCATCGGCTTCGCCTACAGCTTCGCCGGCCGCACTAGCAGTGTGACCCGGGCCGACAGCACCACCGACGCACTCGTGCCTTGGCAGACGGAGGGGCTCCTGGAACCGGGCACGGGCACGCCGTCAGCCCCTGCGGCAGCAGTCCTCCTGGCCGGCGCGAGCACCACGTACACCGACGGCCGGGGCAATGACTGGCAGAGCCACTATGACTGGACCGGATTCGGCAAGACCACGGGCGATCTGGATCCGCGCGGCTACCTGTTTGTCACGCACCGGGACCAGGACGGACTGGCAACCCAGCGCGCCGACCAGTTGGACCGCAACACGGTGCTGGGTCGCGACGAGCAGGGCAACGTCACCGAGATCACGCACCCGGATTTCAGCACCGAGAGTCTCGTCTACAACAGCTTCAGCCAAGTGACCGAGCACACCGATGCCGGGGGCAAGGTGTACGGCTACGCCTACGATACCGACGGGAATCTGACTCAGATCACCGACCCGCTTCTGAAGACACAGAGCTTCACCCACGCGACCGACGGCCTGGTGGCAACGTCGACCGACCAATTGGGTCGCGTCACGAAGTTTTCCTATGATACGCGTGACAGGTTGACCGAGGTGATCCTGCCCGACGGCACGCCGGGCGACGATTCCGACAACCCGCGCGAGCAGCGCAGTTGGGACAATGCTGGAAACCTGGTCGACCAGGCCGACCCGCTGGGGCGGGTCACGCTTTTTGAATACAACAACATGGGCTGGCTTACGAAAACCACGCTGCCCGATGAGACGCCCGCCGATCCGAACGACAATCCAACCTACTTGTATTCCTATGATGCCCGAGGGAACTTGATTACGGCGACGGACCCCTTGGCGGGCGTCACAACCTGGGCCTATGACCAGTTGGGCCGGGTCACCAGCGTTACCGATCCGCTGAACAATCAGACCACCTACGGCTACGATGCCCAAGGGAACCAGACGTCGGTCACCGATCCCTTGAACCGGACCACTTCCCTTGCCTACGATCCGGCCGCCAACCTGACTGAGATCACTGACCCGCTGAACAACACCACTTCGTTCACGGTCGACTCGGCCAGACAGATCATCGAAGAGATCGATCCGTTGGCCAATACTACCAGCATCGCTTACAACTCGCGGGGCTGGGTCAGCAGCGTCACCGATCCGGCAGACGGAGCGATCTACAAGGGCTACACCTCGCAGGGCTGGCTCGACGCGATGCAGGAAAGCGGGGGCGGGACGGTCGATTACACCTATGACGACCTGGGACGGGTGACGGCGTTCACGGACGAGTTGGGTTACCAAACCACGTTCGCCTACGACGATGCGGGCAATCTGACCAGCCGCACCGATCCTTTGAGCAACACGACAACGTGGGCGTACGACCCCCAGAATCGAGTCACCTCGATCACCGACGCGCTGAACAACACGACGACGTTCTCCTACGATCTGAAAGGAAACTTGCTCTCGGTCACCGATCCTTTGAATCGCACGACCAGCTACGCGTACGACGCCCAGGACCGCGTGACCAAGATCACCGACCCGGCGGCCGAGGAAACCCTCTTGGCCTACGACCTGGCGGGTCGGCTGTCGAGTGTGACGGATGCGAACAGCAACGTCACCAGCTATAGCTACGACGCCGCGTCACGGCTTGTGACCGAGACCGATCCTCTGAGTAACCAGACCACCTACTCCTACGATGCGGCCAGCCAATTGACCGGCATCGTGAATCGCAACGGTCGCGAGCGCACCTTCGCATACGACAACGCCGGCAGGCGTACCGCCGAAAACTGGCTCGATAACCTCGGGGCCACGATTCGCACGATCAGCTACGGCTACGACGGCGACGGCAATCTGACGAGCATCGGTGACCCTGATGCCACCTATGCCTTCACCTACGATGCCGACGCTCGGCTGACCAGCATCGACAACGCAGGCACGCCGGGCATGCCGAACGTGGTCCTCTCCTTTACCTACGACGCACGCGACAACCGCAGCACACTCAGCGACAACTTCGGCGGCCAGATCACCTACGGTTACGACCTGGCCGACCGGATGACGAGTGTCGAGTTGGCCGTAGACGGCATCACGCGACCGAGCGTCACACTGGGCTACGACGGTGCCGGTCGTCTGGACAGCTTGAGCCGCAGCGATCCGTACGGCGGCAGCGGCGGATCGGGCGGTGGCGGGGACGTGCCCGTGGATACCGCATTCGGTTACGACGCGGCTGGGCGGGTAACCGGCATCACGCACACGGCGGACTATGGGGCCAGCACCTTGGCCGACTACGCCTTCACGTGGGACGCTGCGGGGCAACTGACCCAAGAGGTGTCGAACGACGGAACGCTAGACTTCAGCTACGACGTCACCGGCCAACTCACTGGCGTGACCGGTTGGCGTACGGAGGACTACACCTTCGACCCGCTCGGCAACCGTACGATGTCCGGCTACCAGACGGGCACGGGCAACCGGCTGTTGTCCGACGGGACGTTCAACTACACCTACGACAACGAAGGCAACATGCTGACCAAGACCGAAATCGCCACCGGCAAGGTCACCGAATACACCTGGGACCGCCGCAACCGGCTGACCAACGTCACGATCAAGGACTCGGGCGGCAGCGTGATCCAGCAGTCGGACTACACCTACGACGCCTTCGACAAGCGGATTGGCGTGTCGGAGGATCCCGATGGCGACGGGCCGGAAGTAGCCACGGAGCGCTGGACCGTCTATGATGGAGTTAATCCCTACGCCGATTTCGACGGCTCGGGCACTCTGACCGAACGGTATCTCTACGGCCCGGCGGTAGACATGATCCTGGCACGCTTGGACGACGCTGGCGATGTGGCGTGGTACCTGACCGACCACCTCGGCACAGTCCGCGACCTAGCCGACCCGACGGGAACGGTGATCGACCACATCCAATACGACAGCTTCGGCAACGTCCTGTCGGAGACAAATCCCGATGCCGGCGACCGCTTCAAGTTCACGGGTCGCGAGTTCGATTCAGAAACGGGCTTGTACTATTACCGTGCCCGCTATTATGATCCGTCCACGGGACGGTTTCTGGGCGAAGACCCCCTCGGCTTTGCTGCTGGCGATCAGAACTTGTTCCGGTATGTGTTCAACATCCCCACAAACTATACTGACCCGACCGGCCTGCAAAGCGATGGTGAACCACCATGGGACGAAGGGGAACATGGATCAGGGGATATCGAAGACCTTCTGGAACAGAGCATCGAGCGCGTTTTCGAAATGACTTCGCCCCATATCAGGGCTCGGTGGGAGGAGCTCATGGAAGAACTCGGCGTGGCCCAGCCCGAGTCTCCACTCTTCAGCGGCGGGTTCCGAGGCGAGGTCGGGGGATGGGGCATGTCCGTCAGCCCCCGTGTCATTGGCGTTGGAGTCCAAATCGAAGGGAACATGTCCGAGAGCCCCATCTTCGGCACGCTGCTCCCTCCGGGGCCCGTAAGCGTAGAATTCGGCGTCGATTGGCCTATTGAAAGCCCTCGTGATTGGCCTGACGTGTTCCGGGACCCGGTAGGCTACTTTAGCGATTTTGAGATTGGCAGCCCCAATATCGGCGGGAAATTCATCTACGAGTGGTGAGGAGTTCTACCGATGAGAAGGATGGACCGACATTTGCACGGATCGTTGGCCTTCATCGCAATGCTAGCTCTTCCGGCAGGTTCCTCGATCCTCGGCCAGGATGCCGCGAGTGACTATGATCAGGGACTTGAGGCGTATGAGCGCGGCGAGTTCGACAGTGCCATCGCCAGCTTCAACAGGGCGATCAAGGCGCACCCCGACTGCGCCGACGCCCATTATCGCCAAGCGCTTGCATATGGAAAAAAGGGGGAGTACCAGAGCGCTTTTGCTGGTCTCGCCGAAGCAATCCGGTTGAACCCCGGATTTGCAGATGCCTACTGGGCTCGTGGCGTAGCGTTCGGAAAAATCGGTGATCTTGAGAGCGCGATCGCTGCATACAATGAGGCAATTCGGCTGGATCCGGAACACAAGAAAGCGTACGTCAATCGTGGAGTTGCCCACGGGGACAGAGGAGAGATTGAAGCCGCCCTGGCCGATTATAACGAAGCGATTCGGCTTGACCCGAAATCCAAGGAAGCCTATGTCAACCGTGCCGAACTGCACGGTCGACGCGGCGCCTTTGAACGGGCACTTGCGGACGCTACGAAAGCTATTCAGCTTGATTCGGCATTCTGGCAAGCTTCGTACATTCGAGGCCGTGTATTCGTGCGAAAGGGGGACTACGACAAGGCAATCAGTGACTTCGGGAAGGTGATCCAGCTCCGGCCGCAATTCCCGGGAGCCCATGTCGACCGCGCTTTTGCCCACCTTAAGAAAAAGGAGTTCGATCGGGCTTTCGCCGATTGTGAGACCGCGCTTCGGCTGGACCCCGACATTAGCGATGCGCACGTCTACCGGGCCATGGTGGCTTTCGTGAAAGGCGATCGTCAGCAGGGGATTCGCGATCTCAGTGAGGCAATCCGGCTTGATCCAGCCTCTGTAAAGGCCTATGTCACGCGCGGGAAGGCCCATTTGTGCGAGGAGAATTGGAAGCAAGCGCTGGCGGATTTCGCGCAGGCAATTCGTTTGAATCCGAAAGACGCTGATGCATATGAGGGGCGGGCAGGGGCGCATTGGGAAGTGGGGGACGTCAAAGCGGCGGCGGCCGACTTCGAGGCGGCCATTCGCCTTGATCCCGAAAAGGCTGCCACCGCACGCATGTTCAGCGATCTGTGTTTCGAGAACAAACAATTCGATCTTGCCGTGAAGTTCTACACAGCGGCGATCGATCGTGATCCGAACGATGCCAAGGCTTACCGAGGCCGTGGGCTCGCAAACCACTCTCTTTCGCGATGGGATGACGCCATCCGGGACCTCGGCCAAGCGATTCGGCTGGATCCGCAACATCCCGAACTCTACTATGACCGGGCCGGCGCGTACGCACGCAACGGTCGGCTACTCGACAGCCCCAGGCAACAACTTGACGCCGCCATCCAGGACCTCACGCAAGCGATCAAGCTGAATCCAGGGATGGTCCGCGCGTACCGGTTGCGTGGCGGGATCCATCTCCATGTCGGCGATTTCGATGAGGCGGTCGGCGACTTCACGGAGGTAATACGACTCAGCCCTAACTCGCCGTCCGGGCATTACAACAGAGGATTGGCGTATGCTTGGAAGGGGCAGTTCGAGCGATGCATCACGGATTGTACAGAAGCGATACGCCTCGACCCGAAAGATGCGGATGCTTTTCTGGTAAGGGGGAACGCCTACGGGGGAAGCGGCCACATCGAGAAAGCCGTTGCCGACCTGAACAAGGCCATCGAGCTCGATCCGAACAACGTGTTCGCCTACGAAGCACGGGCGCTAATCTTCCGGAAGAAAGGGGAGCGGACCAAGGCGGACGAAGATTCCGCTAGGGCTAAGGAACTGAGGAAGAAAGGCGGACCTGATCGGCATGACCGGCGAATTCCAAGAGTCCCTCGCCGAATTATCGGTAGATCGTCGCGATGGTCTCCACCCGACCTGTCGTTGCTGCGCCGGCAAGCAGCCGACATCGTCTGGCAGCACCTTGAAACGCACGCGTTCTGGCCCCCTGCCGGCGTGAACGGGTGAGTGCGGCCCGGCTTCTCGGTTCTTCGTTTCTGTTTGCGTGACGGGAAAGGGATTGCCTGTTCGGGCAGGTCGCCAGGTTTTTCCGCTAGCTTGTCGCAGGCGAAACAAGCAATGCCAGATCGAAACGCACCTCTTGTTTCAGTCATCATGCCCGTCTACGGTGAGGCAGCGGCG
>CAZURK010000273.1:0-21021 GCA_964623055.1 uncultured Pirellulaceae bacterium | reverse complement strand
CTACGGAACCGAAGGGCAGCTATCGGCTAAACCCGGGTGGCCGTAATCTCGTGACTGAGGCCTGCGGGTGCGTGGCCAGTCTAAACACGACGAGCCACTTGCCGCCGGAGTCCTACTTAGTACCGGACTGCTTGGGGCCTTGCCCTTTCTCTTGGTCCTTCGTCGATGAGGGCTTCTGCGAACCGGTCTTCTTGCTTCCTCCATTCGTCATGACAACTCTCCTTGGAAATGGGGACCGTGAAATACGTAACAGTAAATAGTCTAATATAGACTAGTCTAAAATAGAATATAGCATCTTGGACCAACGCTGCAACCACCTTCTTGATACGTGGCGGATTAGGAGGTTGGTGGGAGAGGTGTCGTTGCCGGACAACCACGCCGGGGTCGCTGTCCGAATGCTGCTGCTCCGCTTCGGTGCCAAGCAGTCTGGCGACACGCGTGTGGTACTTCCGCAACGTATCACGTGAGCCCACGAAGAAGACGAGTCCGACGGCGACAAAGCCCAGATCGTCCCATGGTGTGAGGAAAGATGACCAGCCCAGGAAAATGCAGCGTGCGATATACAGAAACAACACCGAGACCAGCATATTTGCGTTGAACTGGTAGAAGTGATAATGGATCTTCACAAGGATGTCGTAGCCGGCCGCGTTCTCCTGCAACTTGGAGAAGTCCCAACGGGGCTGCCGGATACCCGTCAGAGCGTGAAGCGTATCGATGACCATCCAGCGAACCGTGCTAACGGTCATGCCCGTCCCTATGGACGCTAGCGTCACGTACAGGAAGCCGCCAACTGTGTGCCAATTCCCTTGGGATGATCCGAGCCAGACGCGCACAGTCTCAGAAAAATGACTGATTCCCCAGAGGGCTGTGAAGCCGGGCAGGACGTAGGCGACGATTAGGCCGAAATTGGCGGCGGTTAGGTCTCGCAACGTGTGCGGTGTGAACCCATCTTGTTCCGAAGGGAGGCTGAGTGAGGCGACGAATCGCAAGAGGTTGGAATCCGTTTCCTCACGCCGGGAACGTTAGTCAAGGTACTGGCGAAATGCAAGTATTTGGCAAAAGCACTGGGGACTTAACCGCCCAGCGCATCGTCAAATTCTCTAACGAAACGACGAAACGAGACCCCAATCGCTTGGCAGAACGCACGCACCTCGACGAGGTCCAGTCGCCGTTCGCCGCGTTCACACTTGCTGACGAACGACTGCGTGTTTCCGAGGCGTTCGGCAAGTTCGACCTGAGTTACCCCGGCCTTTTGTCTCGCTTGCCGCAAATGCTCAAGGAAGACTGAATATTCTTCGGTGAACGTAGATTTCTCCACTGGCATTCTCCCAATACAGAATCATTCCGGAAGAGCTTATAGTCAGTTTCAGAATAGTCGAAATTAGACTACCTCGACGGCACGATCAGGCTGGCCTCTCGAAGGTCAGTTTGACCGGTGCCGCGCGTGTCATGGGGAATCCGCACCGGCAGCGTTAGCGATGTCCCTCAGTGGACGTCCGATCGCCGACTATTCTGGGAATCGATTGGTTCATTCCTACGAAGGGTCGCGGAGGGTGACGTGGCCAACTCGGTGTGATAACATCTCCGTCGTACATGTCGAAATACGAATGCGACAAGTGCGGCGCCTGCTGCAAAGGTCATCTGATTGTCGAAGTCTACGACCTCGACGTTCTTCGGGAACCACACTTGGCTGCTGCCGACATCAGCGAACGCACAAGGGGTCTTGCCTATGATTCTCTTATGGCAGAGTTGGAGCAGGACGGTAGATGCTTGGTTATCGCTGGCGGAGGTGAATGCAAATTCATTCGGGGAGACAATACTTGTGCGATCTACCCCACGAGGCCGAACGTCTGTGTCGCTATGAAGCCCGGCACTGAGGAGTGCCAAGAGGCCCGTCAGGCGAAACGTCTTCCACCTCTGGAGCCAGTGGATGGAGAGTAGGAAGTCGGCGTCAGAAAAGGTCGAGCTGCTTCAACGGTCCATCGGAACGACCGGGCGGTAGGGATAAAGTCTTGCTCTGTGTAGGCTCCTCTGGCTTGTCCTCACGGCCCAGTGTCTCTGTCAGTTCACCAGGTCGCATGTGCCGAATCACACCGCCGAACATGTTCATGCCAGTGCGGTAGCCCAGCTTGACTTCCCCGGCCAGACTGTTGCCCCACAGCACATATCCGTACAGATTCCGCAGGGCCAGATTGACCGCCGTCATCCTCACGCACCTAAGATCGATGTCTTGACCGATCAGCTCTTTCGGCCGGCGGTGTTCGGCGTAAGCCAGCAGCATCCGGCCGCTACCGCAACATGGATCAGAGACGATCTCATCGTCCGCCTGATCATCAATAGTCATGCCGGCCATCAATTCGCAAATCGGCTCCGGCGTAAGAAACTGCCCGGCCTCGCCGTACGTGATACCGCCCTCGAAGAGATCGCCGATGATGTCCTTACGTGTCCGTTCCATCAAATCGACAAGTATCGCGAAAGCTGTGGTGAGCGAGTCGATGCCGCGACGCCCTTTCGTTCCTTCGCCGTACCCTTTTTCCACTACGGCCAGATACTCGTCCTCCATCTGCCGATTCGATAACGCGCAAACGACACACGTCAGGAAGTCTTCAAAAGTCTGTCCACGGCTGACGCCGGCACGACGCCCACCTTCGTCAATGAGCTTGCGGAGATCGTCTGTGCCGTCGTATCGAAAGTGCTCACGTGGCAATGGCGAGGGGGAAGATTAGAAGAGCTGTCGTTGGACGTCGTTGGACGGTTCGCTAGGTGCTTCGCTTTGCTCTGCCAGCTCACTCCTTTCCTCTTCGAACACCTCCGGCGGGACGCTGTTGATCCGTTCGCCGAAGTCTGTGGCAGTTGGATCGCGCGCCATGCTCGTGATACGGATGCGATTGCGCAGGATCTGCCAGAAATCCGGCGGAATGTTGCGGACCAGATGCTCGACCACCTCGCGGAGTTCATCGACGGCTTCGCGAAGGACTCGAACTTCTTCGTGAAGTTCGTCCACGCTACGTTCCAGAGCCGGAAGTTGTTCGCTAAATCCGTCGTCCAACAGTGTCGAATTGTGCCGATCGGAGCCGGAAAGGTCAAATCGAGGTATGGATGCCACCATGCTACTTGCTACATGGCGCTCTTGCGCTTTCCACCTGCTGCGCGGTACTGTGCCAGCCGATGGACAATATCGACCAGCGTTATCGCGACGCGGCAGAAGAAGCAAACGTGCCACTGGACACCGTTCATGAACTCAAGCCGGATGAACTACAGATCCTCTCGCATCTGGCAAGGAACCGCGATCGCGTCGTAGCCCAAGCTGAACTCGCTGTTCTGGTCTTCGGCCAGTCGGACATGCAGGCGCGGAGACGCGTCTGTACTCTTACGTCCTCGGTCCGCCGTCTACTACGCAGACACGTTCGCCTGAAACCAACCTTCACGCGCTATCGCGGAGAACTCGCCGTCGGCTTGCGCTGGCACACCCGCGAGAATGCTAATGGTTCGTCCGCGCAGGCCATTACGTCAGAGCAAACCGTTTCCTGATCAGCTCATGGACCTGCTCAGCCCTACGCGCATTCCGGCGCTGCGAGGTACTCCGGACAGCATCCGCCCGTTGGTCGTTGCCGTTCGTGTCCGGTGGTGGTAGTGTTTCCAGCGAGAACGGCCGGCTGGGCATGCCGTCAATGACCAGTCGAACGTAGGCGGTGTACTTCGGCAGGTTGGCAAGATCGGCCGGACGGGCTTGGCCGGGAAACTGACTTAAGTGGCGAGCCAGGTTCTCCGCATCGTCCCCGCTCACCTGGAAACTGACGAGCGAACCGACGTTGCCGAACACGGCATTCGAAGTTTCCTCGTCAAGCTGGCGGAGGTACTGGTGTGCCACCGTCACGCAAAGTCGGTACTTCCGGGCCTCGCTCAACATCGAGGCGAAGCTGCCGGTTCGGTAGTTCTGAAACTCGTCCACTGTCAAAAAGAAATCACACCTCTGCTCCTCAGGAATGTCCGCTCGGCTCATGGCCGCCTGCTGCAGAGACGACGCCAGCAGCGCGCCTAGTAGATTGGCGTTATCTTCCCCGATCCGACCTTTGCTCAAGTTCGCGATGAGCACCTTGCCGTCGTCCATCACCTGTCGCAGATCCAGCGTCGGTCCCTTCTGCCCGACGATTGCCCGGATCGACCGGTTCATGAGGAATGGACGGACCTTGTTCTGGATCGCTGAGAGGGCCTCGGTACGATAGCGTTCATTCCAAGTGGCGAACTCCCGTGTCCAGAAGAGTCTGGCCACGTCGTCTTCGGCTCGCGCGACCACCCGATCCCGATAGGAAGCGTCGGAAAGAAGAAGGAGCAGGCTTACCAGGCTCTCCTCCTGTTCGATCAGCACGTAGAGTGCGTTACGTAACGTGTCTTTAAGCCTCGGCGTCTGTGTAAGGTCGTAGATCTTGTTGAACGCCGAGACGACATCGTCGGCCACCAGGTCTCGCCTCGCCGGATTGCTGCACTGAAGCGGATTAAAGCCTACTGCGTAGGTGGAATCGCTGGGATCGAACACGATCACGTCGTTCGTGCGCTGTGGCGGGACGACTCCGATCACCTGGTCGGCAAGGTCACCGTGTGGGTCGAGCAATCCCACACCGCGGCCAGCGTTGATGTCCGCAGTAAGCAGGTTCAGCAGCAGTGTCGATTTGCCCACGCCCGTCCGTCCGACCACGTAGAGGTGCCTTCGCCGGTCCTTCGGACCCAGCGTCACCAAGCGGCGGTCGTCGCGGAATCGCACTCGTCCCAGCACGATGCCGCCCTCGCTTTCTTTCGAGTGGAATGTCTGCGGTGCTTCAAGCTCCGCGAAATCGGTGGTGTGCATCTTCTCTACCGCAACGTCGGCGGTCGGAGGATGGAACAGGGTGGCCAGTTCCTCGTGCGAAAGAAGGAAACCGCTACCCCGGAGCGACGGCGAGCTTCCGCGGCGGCGGCGAACGGTACGGAAGGTGGCTAAACGTGACGCCGTGAATGACCCAAATGCGCCGACCATGGCCTGGAGACGGTGCTCTGACTGCAAGGAGGTTCCGTCGACTTGCTGGACAACGAGACAGATGCGGACGTCGAAAAGGTGACGTCCCAGCTTATCACTCGCTGCCTGAAGGTCGTCCTCGCGTTCGTGGTGACGGCCCGCAGTCGTCTCGATCTGCGAGCGGAAACGGACATCCGTAACACGAGCGCCCAGTCCCAGCAGAAAGGCGAGCGGCCACAGCCAACGTTGCGTGACGAGGCGGGCGTACCAGCGGGAGAGCCTTTCGCGCCGTCGGAAACGCGGGCCATCGAGGATCGTGATCGCTCGGCGGATACGCCGACACCGCCATCGAGCCGTCGGCCGGACATGGATCTCGATCCGGCCTGTAGTGTGGTCGTCGGGTGTAATCGACTGCAACAGGGCATCGATCGGGTCCTCGAAGCTGCCGCTGGCTATGTCTTCGAATTGGCTGTGCCGAAGCAGCGGGAAGAGATCGGGCGTGAGGGTTAGTTCCGCACACATAGTGGCAGGCGGAACAGAGTTGGATGCGATCGGAGCGACTCCCTCATCCCCCATCGAGAGCGAACAGTTGGGATACTTGGCCTTCAGCGGCCCGGCCACGAGCGGCACCAATTCGTCAGGCACACGGCAGTACAGGCCGACGCGCCCATCGTAGCTGGCATACTCGAACGTGAGCGGCTGCCTGCGTCGGTTGGCTTGGTGTATCGCCGCAATCGCCTCCTGCATGTACCGAGGGCCACGGCGGTTGTCTGCCGGTGCGGCAAGACGGAGGAGCATACTTGCCGCAGCTTAACAAAGAAGCACTAAATGCGCAGCGTATTCGTAATGAAGGCATTCACGACGAGGGAGAGTGCTGGGCGTCGACGGGCGGGTTCCTGCAGCCTATCTGACTTGCGGTGTCTGGGCGCGACTGGAGGCGACCGAAGTCGCGAAATGTCGATAGCTTGCGTGCGTCGGTCACGATCGCGTCAACGCAGGTACGCACCGGAAAGCGGACGAGGTCGATTGCACCGACGCATGAAACTGCGTCTTGCAGGTACAGTGGGGTGCGCCACCACCGCGCGCCACCCAGGCTACATTCGGCGTGCCTCACCGAGGCGAAGTCTTGCGCAAACAAGAAACACTTAAGGGTGTCGGGCACATGAGCCTAATCGCGCACCAGAAACGCGCAACGACGACGCTAGCGATTGGTCTGACTGCTGCGCTCAGTGTCCGCAATGGGTTGAGCCTTGTGCATCGGTTCTTTGAACAAGTCCGCGGAACGGAAGTAGTCGTCTGCTGACTCCATATTGGTTTGCACCGCTGCGGTCACCCAAAGTCCGTCGAACACCTTCTCAAGCCGAACAGACTCTCGATAAATCGGATACATAGCCTGAAGATTCATTGAAATCACCGATTCCGCATTCTTAAGGAAGCATGGCTCCAACGACCGTGGCCCAGGCCGACATGACGGTCAACACATCCGCGACTATCTCCGGTGGATTTGCCGGATCGACGTCGTCGACCTGATCCTCTGTGCACCATCCAGTATCTGCCAGAGGCGTCTCACAGTCAACCGACAAAGTTCCAATCGGACGTTCTGGTGCGGCGGACGCATGCAGATTTCCTGGAATTGGCGCGCTTATCATAGATTTTACACGTTTTGGCACTTTGTTGTGTTGGTCCCTGGACATTTTCCAAGGCGAGGGGTCGGCGCTAGCGGTCTCGAGATTCGCGACGGCGACTTTGCCGGTCTCCCAAGCTTTTCCGCTGCAGCCGCTGTCCTGATCGAGTTCAAGGTCTCTATCGGCGTCGTTATCCATGCCAATCGAGTAGGCGACTATTCGCGTGCTTGCAGCTTGTTCCGAGGGTCTTCCGGTCAGCAACATGATATGAGCGCGAAGGCCTCTGAGATCACCGGAACTAGCCAAGTCCAGTTGCTGGACTAGTGCTCGCAGCACGGGCTCGTAGAGCCGAGGGGGGCCAACCCGAGTGATCAAACGCTTCTGAAGCTCTCCTCCAGCTAACCGCGTTCGTACGATCGGCTCATAACTCTCCAGTTTCGAGGCTGCCTCCGAATAGCCTTTAGAGAAACACGATTCACGCTGTGCAGGGGTCAAGGAAAAGTCGAGCGTATCGATTCCATCAGGCGTCTGCACCGCGAAGTATGTTACACCGGGGGTCGCTTCGCGAAGAAGCACATCGCTCGCCTCCAGACCACTGCCGAGGAGCGACTGCAAGAACGCGCCGAGGTCAACGGCATTGCTATCGACCTGATTCGCCCTGGGCGGCAAAACCAAGTCAAATGCCAGTGTTGGCGTCCGTCGTTGACGATATTCTTCCTCGAAGAGAAACGCGGGTAAGTTGCTGCTCAAGCCACCGTCAGTCAATGTCATGCCATCGAGTGAAACGGGCTGGAATACAAACGGGAAACTGGCCGAGGCAAGCACGGCATCTACAACAGGTTGCCTTGCTCCTTTGCGACCGGTCCCAAATATCACGGCTCGCTTGAGATTCAGTTCTGTTGCAACGATTCTGACGGGCCTGCAATTGCTTAATTCAGCCATCAAGACGGTCGAGTCGCTCCGCGAGGTGCAAGTACAGTCGAGGGAGGTCTTCGATTGCCGGCGGATTGCGGCGTGAGAACTTCACAAGGGGAGGAGTATACCTGACGTCGATTTCAGCGGCCACTGGATATTCAAGGATTCACATCACAGCGGATTCCTTGCGGATGTGGTCGCAGGCGAGGTCTGGCTTGGCCCTTGTCCGCCGGCTGATCACGCTTCTGGGCGCATGACGCTGACTGCCTAAAACGGCATCTCGTGACTTGCGATTTCTGTTGTTGACCTCCGGCGCTTGTCGTACACCTGGGTTGTCGTCACGTGCCGGTGTCCGAGAAGCTCCTTCACCTTCATGATGTCCACGCCGGCGTTCAGAAGCTCCGTGGCTCCCGTCGCCCGCAACGAGTGGGGAGTGTCGGTGCGCATCCACGGGCAGAGCAGCAGTCTAACACTGCGCCCGCGCATGGCCGCGCCAGTTCGCCTTGACGTAAAGTGCTGCGGCGGTGGAACAATGATCGATTCTCACGTTTTCCCAGGGAGATCGACCGTCGCGTGCAGTGTTTCTTGGCTTCGGGAAGCCATGCGGCCGGCAACCCCATTTTCGCGAAAACTATCATTGCTCGGTCAGTTCACGGCGCGCTTCGCGAAGCATAGCGAGCAGTGTCTCATGCGTGAACTCTGGATCATCCGGGCTCAGTTGCACAACACCAAATCTGGTCTTCGCGGTGCAGCTTGCGAACACGCTGACTTCGCTGCTTCAGCCTTGGGTGCTTACCAACAATTGGCTCTCGCGATCAGAAAGAGCACCAATGCCACGGGAATCGCGACTAGATTGACTGCAAACAAACGCAGAGGGTTAATGGGCAGAGAGGCGCCATACTCACCCCAGCCCGTACGGTGTGGTGTGTGAAACACGCCCTCGATGTTCGCCAAGCGAAACATCCACAAGCCGTTGATGGCCATGAGCATCAAAGTTGCGGCGAACCATGCTGGCAAGAAGTCCAAATGCTGGATGCGGTAGCTGAAAAACGTGTCGCCACATCGGTAATCGCGTTCTGCCCATGTGAGGACGGCGCCAGCCACGAGAAGCCCTGATATCGCGGAAACTTCTACCCACAGGACACTGCTAACAAAAGCCTTCAAACCGCGCATCTTTATCACCCCTTTCAACTGAGCCAGTTTCTTCGTCTCAGGTAAAGCCATGGACCTAGCCACAGTCTCTAGGTCTCCACTGGGTCTGTTGTATCATCCTCGGCTTGATCGCCGTCCTCGGAGGTCGGCTGAGACTTGCATTCGTAGGGCGGCCCGGCGACATCCACCGGATTCGGAACCTGCTCTTGGGCAGCCTTCGCGAACGCGCCGCCGAGAATGTCGTCGATGAGAAAACGTTCCGGCCGCACTCCAAAGCTCCGCGAACGGCTTTTCTCCATCAAGTCGACAATGACCTCCGGCTGAACGTAGGCGACCTGCAATCCATATTCTTCAGCGACTTCGGCGACGGCCAAAGCCATGATTTCCGCCCGAGTTTCGGGACTAAGAGGACGGTACACCAGAAAGCGACCAATCCGTCCCACGATCTCAGGTGCTACTCCTCCGGCATGAAGCCTGCGTCGGCAGACCTCATCTTCGACCGCTCGGTCTCCGAACGCTTGACGAGAATCCAACTCGTCAAGAATCTCTTTGGCGTCAAGGTTGCTCGTGAAGACAAACACGGCATGGCGGCAGTCGATGTCACGACCGCTCGATGAACGGGATGCCGTCGACAGTCGCCCTGCGTCCATCGCGTTCATCAGTACCCGTAAGATTGCAGGGTGCGACTTCTCGATCTCGTCGAAAAGCACGATCGTACGTGGGTTGGCCCTTAGAGCGTCCACCAACTGACTTCCCTCGCCATGCCCAACGTATCCTTGGGGTGCGCCGAGGAGTTGGCTGACGCGGTGAGATTCCTGGTACTCAGTCATGTCAAGCCGAAGGAATTGGTACCCTCTGTCACTGGTATCAAGCTCACGAATCGCCAGTGCCAGGCATTCCGCCGTGCGAGTCTTCCCAACGCCTGAGGGGCCCACGGCAAACGCCACGGCTGGTCGCGCCGGCCGACGACGAGCGCAGTGACGCACCATAACTGCCGCCAAAGTTTTCAGAGCATCATCCTGACCCAAAACACGGCCACGAAGCTGCTCAAAGAGCCTGCCCTCATCCAGGTACAGCGGTCTGTCAATCTCGCGAATTGCTTCGTGAACGGCGGACATGTCCGTTAGCTCCGATGAGCCTCGACTATCATTCCCTTCACTGGTGGACTCTCCGCTTACGGCCGATCGACTGTTAAATGCTCCAGCCAGAGGTCCTCGAATCCACTCACTGAGAGCCTGGAACGAGGGAAACTCCTTCGCACCTACCTCCAGCCATTCACGCACGGTCTGGCTAGTCCCTCCGTACCGAATCCCAGTGCTAACGAGAAGCTTTGCCGAGCCAGAATCTCCGTCCACTTCGAAGGCAATATCCGCGCTTCTGGGATCACTGCCTGGAGGCATCTCTTGCCCCTGAAAACGAATGCATGCCCAGTTCGCTCGTTCTTCGAGTTCGCGGAATGCCGCATCACTTCCATTAAGGAACTGTCTCATCTCGTTCTCCTGCTTTGTTCATATGCCACGATCGCCTCTCGTGCGCGAACATGGCGTACGGCCGCGTGATTGGGAGCGGCTTCCAGCGTCACCTTCGTGTCCTCGAAGCTGCCAATCGCATCTCGCAAATCTCCAGTGCCACCGCAGTCGGGGCAAGGAGCGTACCCGGTGTCCGGGCACTCCTGCTCCTGAGGAAGCCAGACGACTTCGTCGAAGAAAAGCCGCTCTTGGTCCGCATTTTCGAATGCCCGGTTGAACACACTCATTCCCATTGTTTCAGCGAAGTCGGGATCCATCCGAATCTGGATCAGATTGCGGTTGCCAATACGGCGTAGCATCCCTCCCCAGCGTGAATGACAGGAACCATGGTGGATCAGTGCCAGAGTCACAAAGCCCTTGATCGCATTAAGGCGTGTTGTTGCGAAGATCGGCGTTCCGTGGGAAGTTACCGTATTCTCATTCCGTTGCTCAATGTAGTAGCTATACCGGCTACTCAAGATGCATCGGTGACATGCTGGCGTAATACCAGGAAACGTGAATGTGATCTCCGCGCCGCGTCCCTCTCTGTAGACCTGTGCGCAAAGGCTTGGTAGTCCCAGGTGTAGTGCTAGTCTGCTCACACGAGCCTGAGCAAAAAACGCATCCGTCAATCCGCAAATGACAGTCCTACGTGATTCGCGACCATCGATTGGGGCGAAGGCCAGTTGTCTGATCTGCTCGTCGTCAAGATCATCAAGGCTCTTTTGGAGAGCGACGGTTTTCGTTGTCGGATTGATGTCGCGGATACGTTCGGCGATGCAATCGACCTTCGGACGACCGATATCCCGACGGTACGTTTGTTGCGTTGCCAGATTCGTCTCGGAAACAGAATCAGGGTCGATCATGACGAACTGATCTGTACCAGCACGAGCGAGTTCTTCCAGGAAGGCGGCTGCACCACCAGCTCCTACCGCGATAATCCGGGTCTGCCCCATTAGTTCCAGGGCGTAGGCGTCTTGCACGCGGTCAAAGGTGTTCTTGACGTTCACCGGGCGGACCGCCTGCGCTTCCGCGACGGTGGTAGTTGGTTGGCCGCCTTGTTGCCTTTCTGCACTCGCATCGAGACTCCTGGGCTTCGTCTCCGCAGGGCATTGGTCAGTTGAGATCCCCTCTGAAGATGCCGTCTCTACGCTTCGGACGACGACTTCGTCCAACGCGATACCACGCTGGATCGCCGTCAAGGCGCCTTCGCTGCACATCTGCCGCAACGACTTCGCATCGCCGTCCAGCACTTGGACTCTACCCTTGACAATCTCGACGCCACTCTTGCGCAGAACTGCTGCCCATGGGACCAGCCTGAACTCACCCGTATCAGGAACCGTGTTGACAATCGGAAGCCACAAGAGATCAAGATCGTCGATGGCCGTCAGAATACGCTCCGCATACACTTCGTCGCCGCATGAGGGCCGATTCATCGTTCCCGGATGACTGTGAACAAAACCGTGGAGGCGGACTCCCAGCGGGTTCCATTCATGCTTGAACAACTGGTTAAGTCTCTTGTAGTCAGGTGAGTACGTTACAGCGGAGTTGCGGCTGCTTTCGTCGAAGTGGTAATGAGTTACGGCTTCTGGTTCACCCTGAACACCGATGGCGCCGCCCGACTCCGCTCTGACGCTGCCGATACTTGCGATGATGGCTTCGAGAACCTCCCCCGTTAAGACAAGTGTAGGGGGCGTTCGACTCTCGCCTGTTCGTTCCGTGTTAACTCGGTCCATTGCATTGCTCCCTTTTTCTAGAAACCACTGCCAGTGCGGATGTACTTCTGGGTCTCGTCAGCCCAGGCTGCTGCCACTTGCTTCGCCTCTTCAAGGGTCCGTAGGGATCGTGTCCAGCAAATATACTTGCGGCTACCGTCTGAGAGCCGATGGGTCGAATGGGCGTCTGTTGCACGCCCGCGGTAGGATGGCTGCTGTTCGATGTAGACACGCCATCTCCTACTCGACTGCCGCTCGAAGCTGAAGAAGTAGTCAGCTCCCCCGTCGCTCGACCGGTAGTATGCTCTGTGTTTGCGCATGTCTTATCTCTCAAGGAGCAAGTTGGTTGAGATGTGGCGCGACTCCTCAACTGTTCAGGAGACCTAGCCGTACTTATCCATCCAGCCTTTGGCTACCTTTCGCGCTTCTGCTTCTGACCTGAGGGGCCTGTCCCAGCAGACGTAGTAACCGTCACCGTCACGGAGAACATGGCTGAACGAAGGTGGCGTCCCCTTGAAGTACGCGCGCCATGAACCGTTCTTTCGCCTGTAACGGAAGCGGCCAGAAGCCGCTCGGGCAAGCAGAAATGCCCCAGCGCCGATAATACCCAGTGTGATGGGATCCATCTTTTGTCCTTTCTACACACGTTTAGAGTCCGGTTTGCGGAGTTGCAGAAGCCAACTCCGCCACCGGCCCTAAGTACTGCGATTCATGTGCCATCGCTGTGGAATGTACCTGGCGGGATTTCATCGCCGCCATGGAACGTCCCGGGTGGGATTTCGTCGCCGCCGTGGAACGTACCGGGCGGGATCTCATCACTACCGTGAAACGTCCCCGGTGGAATTTCGTCTCCGCCGTGAAACGTCCCAGGCGGAATCTCGTCTCCGCCGTGGAAAGTCCCAGGTGGGATCTCATCACCACCGTGAAAGACCCCCGCGGGGATCTCGTCAACGGCCGCTCCGTTGACATGACCGTGGACCATTTGCGTTGCACTCATGAAAACAACTCCCATCTGCCAATGCCTCGAACTAACCTGATCCAGAACCAAACACGAGGCGTTGGTTGGCCCTGGTTATCCTCTATTCTGCTGAAGTCAACTCATCTCCTGCCTATAGACCAGCGTGTATTCCCAGGCCCTGTCTTGTGTCCTTCGACAAAGCTAGGCCGCCGGCCGTTGAACTGTGCGTCGATGCTTTCCCGTCTTTGGCCAACTGGTGTTCCTTCCCTGGCGCTCCTCGGTCAACTCTTGGCGGTCTACGTCGCAAACGCTGTGCCTTGTGTGAAAATCGCCGAGGTGAGTCGGTTAGATGGGAAGCCCCAATCCAGCCCGAGCCGAGTGCGGCGGAACATGTTTATCGGGATTACAGCCAGGAACAAATCGCCCCGGAAGAGACGGAACAGCCGACGGATACACGAGATATGAAATCAGGCGAAGACGCCAAACCTGTAAGCGATTACAGGTCGGAACAAAGGCGAGGGCGGCGCAACAGAAAGGGATCGCGCGACCTATTGACTTGAGGGGTGACAAAGCGAATTCGTGGCGCGCGATGGACTGTTGAAATGGGCCAGACGTCATTGAATACGCTGTGAGCCATCAAGACAGAAGAGCGAAGGTCCAATCGGAACTCTGCTGGAACACCTGCGCATAACGCGAGCGTGCGCGACAACCACGCATGCTGTTCCTCAAGCTGAACACACAGCACGGCCGGGGCGTCGGACAGAGCGACATGACGTGATAAAGATCGGATGTGCGTCAAATATCTTGGCTGCTCCCATCTGTCCTTTCACCAACGCCTTCGGGCAACCTGCGCAGCGAGACAATGATGAGGAACTGTCATCAGACGCGTAGCTTGACGTATCCTGTTAATCGGGCTTGCGGCGTCATCTTCACGGAGAGAAAGCTGGTGCCCTGAGTTTCAGCCCACCAGACACAGTAATCTCCGGCCAAGGCGTTCTGCACGATTTCCATGCGTTTGGCGGTTGTCGGTACTTTCAGAACGGATCGTCCGGGACAGAACTCATTTGGTCTGTGGATGTTGGGCGGCATCGCCATCAGCTCCAAGCGATTCGCAAACCTGTCTGAGACCAGTCGGGCAAATGGTTGTTTCGCAATCTCCAGCGTTTTCGCCCAGCCACAGATCCCACGCGGCGTAGTGTCTGGCTTTTTCCTGCGGAGAGCCAAGCAGCACGACCAAACTTCCCCGTGAGGGCGCTTTCGGCAATTCGTCCACGGACGAAAACTCTCGGATTCGGTCAGAAACGTCGCCGAGAAGGGCTATTATCACCTTTCGCCAGGACTTCCGCAGGGCGCGACTCTCCGAGATTATCCAAAGATCACGCATCGTCTTCCTCATCTCTCCAACCAAAGTGTAGTCGCCGCGCCATGCGCCAGAAGGGCTCCCAATCGGAGTTCAGGTATTGGGCACCGAGAGATTCGTGAAACGGTTTCTCCACCTCCCATTGGCTTATGATCTCGACGGGCCAATCACCGATGTAGGGCTCTCCAGCACATTTCGCCTCAAGGGCACTGCAAACTGCCTTCTTCTGTTCTCGGCATTTCTCAGAAAGCACGTACCCTTGCTCGTTATGGAACTTCTCGTACTTCTCGAACATCCAGTTAACTAAGACGAACGCTTGCTCTGCAACATCGCTGTCAACACGGTCCTCGCTCTGCAGGACATTGTGAAACAAGAACGACCACTTGTCGCGAATCGTGGGCATCAGAAGCTCCGTTTCGTGCCAGCGCTCTTGTCGGCTACTCGCCTTCGACAGGATTCTCTTTCCAGAATTCGCCGAGTCGCCCTTCTAAGAGAGTTTCTTCGGCTATCAGCAATTGCACGAGCCTCTCCGTGACCTCTCTGTTCGTGTCCAGAATTCGCTTGGCTCGATCTAACGCCGCCTGCAATAGCTCCTGAACGGTCCTTTCAATCAGGGTCTGACGATCGTTGCTGACAACGTCCTGCAGGCCACTCACCGAGAGCAACCCCGTAGTCTCGCCCAAGCCCCAGTCGGCCGCCATCTTGAAGGCCAATGAAGTTGCTTTCGCCAAATCGCCGCTGGCACCGGGCGTCTGCGTAGAACAAGAAGCCTCCTCGGCGCCGCGGCCTCCCATAAGCACGGCCAATTCGCGCAGCAGTTGATCCCGATCCAGCAACGCCGACTCGTTGTCCGATTCCACATGTTCCACGAACCCACCGACAGATCCCCGACCTAGGATCGTGATCTGGGGAATGGTCCGGGATGGAAACAGCGCCCGGCAAACAATCGCGTGACCAGCTTCGTGAGCGGCGAGCACCCGTGCTTCTGCTTCCGCGCGCTCTGATGCGTCACCTTCCCCCCTGAGCTTGAGACGAGTGACTGCTTCGTTTACGTCTTCTTCATCTGCTTCATCCTTGCACGCCAGGGTAGCAATGATCAGGGCTTCATTGACGACCTTTTCGAGGTCGGCACCGGAATGGCCCGTCGTCCGTTGGGCCAGTCGGTGCCAGTCAATGTCGCCGAAACCTTTGTTCTTCGCATGCAAGCGTAGGATCTTCTCGCGAGCCTTCAGGTCAGGCAATCCCACCTCGACCACCTCGTCGAAACGGCCCGGTCGTTTGATGGCGTTGTCGAGGTCATCTTCGCGGTTTGTGGCAGCCAAGACAACAACTGGCGGAGAGTCCGACGGTCTGTCAAATCCATCCATTTCAGTGAGTAACTGAATCAAGGTTTGCCTGCGCGTGTCGCTGCTCTCACTTACGACTCCGCGTCTGGTGGCGATGGCGTCGATTTCATCGACGAAAACGATCGCGGGGGCGTGTTTCCGGGCCATGGCAAAGAGCTCTCGGACCGAGTCGGCGCCACTCCCTTGCCATATCGTGATGAACTCCGATGCCTTGGCCGCCACGAACGGCACTTCTGCTTCACCGGCGACTGCTCTTGCAAGAAGAGTCTTGCCGGTGCCTGGCGGACCGGTCATCAGAACGCCTCGTTTCATCTTCGCGCCCAACCCGCCAAATGCAGATGGTGATTTCAACCATTCGACCAGAAGCCGTAACTGCCTCATTGCCTGGTCGTTTCCTGCCACGTCCGAAAATCGTGTTCCAGGTCGGGTCATTTCGAATTTGCCGTAGGCAGCGCTCGTCGGCACTGACTCAAGACGAACATTGTACAGGTTGCAGTCCACGGACTGATCGCTTACGCGCTGGTGAAAATCGAAATCGAAAGACACGCGTTTTCGAGATCGCACCATTGCTTGAACCAGCTTTTCGCGTGCGAGATTACGGCGAACGTTTTCGAGATCGCTGCCAAAGCTTTCCGCTTCATCTGATTGGCCGACGCGAGTATACTTCTTGTCGAGGTATCCTCTTGCCCCACCGGCCTTCACACACTGATCGTACAAATCCTCGTCGAAGTCGTCCGGACTAAGTGCGTGTGACAAGATGTAGATTGGGAGCCGAGGGTAGAGCTTGTGGAGCGTGGCAAGGCATTCGAGTCCGCTCTGCACGTCGAGGTGCCCATCGGCCACGCCACGCAGATCCAGATCCTGAAAGACCCAGTCGACCTCGTGGTTCCGTAGGATATCGCATGCAGCTTCGGTGTCGACTGCCCCCATCCACTCGTAGTCAGGAAACGTCGCCTTGAACAAATCGAGATACTCCTGGCGGTCGTCCACAAGCAGAATACGGCGGCAGTTTCGCTGGATGTCTTGTATCAGCTCAGAGTCTTCCTTTGGCGAGACTCGCAGGTAGACATGTTTCAGTTTGGACAGGGCTTCATCCGAGAAGGTGTCCTTATTGCTCGGCCGCGACAATGCAGTCAAAATCGCCTCGCTCACAAAGCGAGAGGCGTAGGACTTGACTCGTCGCGCGTCGAGATCCGGACCGCTGCTGAGAACAAGCACTGCTTTTGCTGTGGAGTCCTCACAGATAACGTCGAAACCGTATTCAGCAAGCGCCTTGTTAAGCTCCGCGAACTCGGCTGCCAGCATGGCCTCGTAATCGAGCGGTTGGAGGGGCCGAAACAGAATCGGGGTCCCCGTCGCCAACCGGGAACAAAGCGCCGGCGGGAACAGAGGTGCCCCGCCCGGCGACTTCTGATTCAACAGAGCGTCCAATATCGTATCGCGGTACGACTTGGGTGAATCGAACAGCAGGCCGCTTCGGTTGAAATCCTGATAAAGAACTTCGCCGGCATTTGTGGTGAAAACAATGGTCGCTTTCCCAAACGAGACGGGTTTTCCACTGTGTCTATCTTCGAGCGTACCCGCGTCCAGAATCTGCAGAAATAGATTCAGGACCTCCGGATGCGCCTTGTCGATCTCGTCAAACAGGAGCACGCATTCCGGATTCCGATTGACGAAGTGCGTGATTTCCCCCGGTTTGCTGCCTCGGTAAATTGGTGGCGAGCCCGCCAGTGCTTCGACGGCACTGTCGTGAGTGCTATAACCGCTCATGTCGAGACGCCGGAAGACGCCACCGCACAAGTGTTTGCCGAGGAGCGTCGCGGTGTGGGTCTTCCCGCACCCAGGCGGCCCCATGAAAGTAAACACGCATCGCGGTTGGCGAGACATCTCGCCAACTCGCGTCAATTCGGCGTGAAACAGAGCCTGTGCGATCTCGTGGATCGCGACATCCTGTCCTTTGATAGCCGACTTCAGTCTTTCTTTCAGTTCGCCAACCCGCTCAAAGGCTGCGTTCAACGACCTTTTCGTATCGACTTTAGCCTCGTGCCGCTGTTGGTTGCCAGCGGAATCAGTCTTCGCAGTATCCGGAGGCTTTCCACCATTAGCCTGGCACAGTTCGCCCCTCCAATCCTGGGCGGCTCCGAGCCATAGCGTCCGGGCGACATCTTCCAACTCCAAGATTCCATCGCTTCTCTCTCCCTTTGCCTTGCGAAAGAGCCCGCCCAGTTCGGGCGTCGGTCGCATGGAGACCGAAACAGGTTCAGTCGCAGCAAGGCGGGATGCGAGGTCAGTGCTGCTCTTTGGCCAAACGAGTTCCGTCTCCTCCGAAGCGGAGATAAGGTGTGCAATCGCTGCATCGAGTAGCTTCGTTGCGCACGCAGCGGCCGCCAAATCCTGCCACTCGATCACCTGAGCACCGCCATCGGGCGGTGCTGCAACACGAGCGATGACTGCTCGTTTTGCCTCGACGAGCAGCTTCCTGGCCCCCTCACTGTACTTCAGCGCGCCCATGAAAAGTAAGTCTCCGAAAGCGTTCCTTGAACACGAGGATTGGCCCAGACGAACTCATCGAGTAGCCAGGATGACAGCCCTTCCGAAGAGCCTTTTTCTTTCTTCCTTCTTACGAGTCCTAAACCGCGTCGTCGGTCTCGCGCGGTCCGATGAGGCGGTCATGGGCGGTTTGAAGTTTCTTCCGTTTCGCTCTGCATTCGTCATCGCTTAGCATGTCATCCTGGAGAATCTGAATGTGCAATTGTTTCAACTCGTAGAACAACAATGATGTGTACATTTCCTGGAGTATCTGTTGCAGCGTCTCGCTATCTGGGAAGCCTTCCGCGCCTTCCGGGATGGGCAGTGTATACGTGAAGCTGATATTCCCAGTTTCCGGATTCCATTTGTGTGCGCCGAAACGAGATTTTCCATTGGCATCCATGTAGATTGTCAGATCGAGGCTCCTTGGCTCGCACTGGTTCAGATTGACCACCAGAAAACGCAAATCGTTGGGCTGCTCTGACGGATTATCCACGCCGACGATCATTCGAAAGCTCATATTCTTGTCATTGCGGAATGCGCCCTTCAGCCGAAGGAAATCGATGGCGACGATTTCTTGCCTTTCCTCACCAACCACGGTCTTCCTGACATCGACTATGCCTTCGATGTTGGCCGCCTTGGCGCTATCCAGAAGCGCATCGAGATCGATGGCCATGACGAGCCTCCGTTATCGATAGTGTGTGCGAACAAGCGATTACGCGTCAGACGGCATCATCCGTAGGGTTGGTGATACGAGCGAATACCTCCCTCGCTTTTTCAATTTTCGCGAGTTTCTCGTCGTCCGACAGCATGTCATCCCCCGCAATCTGCCGTTGGAGCATTTTGACTTCATAGAATAGGAGACTTATGTACATGTTCTCAAGAATACGTTGTAGCAACTGCGCATCGGGGAAGTCGCTTGTGTCTTCAGGTAGAGGCAACGAATATGAGAAGTTAACGTCGCCTTGCTCTTGTGCGGCTTCCCATCGATGCGCACCGTACGGCGTATGCGCGTTGGCATCGATGTACGCAGTGAGATCCCGGTCGAAAGGGTCACAAGTATCCATTGTCGGCGCAAGAAAGTACAAATCACCGAAGGGCCCATCGGGATCGACGATCATTGTGATGACAATCTCATTATCTTCCCGAAATGCACCTTTCATACGCAGGAATTTGACCAATGCGACCTCCCTGCTCTCCCTGCCGACCGTGCCCCTTTCGATTGAGACAATACCTCCAAGATTCACGTCCTCCAGCCGCTGCACCAGTGTATCCAATGCCAGTGCCATAATATTCCTCCTTCCTCCAAGGTTCTGCATCTCGTACGCCTCGCATCGGGGCGAGTGCTATTCGGCCCCTGTCACATTCTCGACCTCTGCAATGTTCTCGGCGTAGCGTTCCAGGTGGTAATCCTTTTCCGGTGTCCATTGCGTGCTCACGTACGGTTGGAGCAGTAAGTTCGTCGGAACCGAGTACTCCCCCCGATCCCATCCACGCTCGGACACAATCGCCAAAGACTCTATGTAGGGTTCGCAATATCCAGCGCCGCTAAGCGATGGAATGTTGGAGATTCCTCCGTATTTCCTGTCACGCGTGAGCGTCATGCCCGCCAGTGCTACATCGGTTTCGAACATTTCGATACTCCTCTCCCGTGAAATCACGTCAGCCTACTGCCAGGCCCATCAGCAGGCCGGGCACGATTGCTGGCCTATCACTCGCTTGATTGCACTCAGCCCGAATTATCGGGTAGCGAGACTCGCGCCGCAACCGGCACGCTATGTTGTCGCCTTGACAGCTTTTGCCCAAGCCATCTCCTGATGTCGAGCACTGGCGCGCTACGCAACCGTTGGTTATCTCGGCGTTTTTCCAAGCATTCCCATGATTGTCTCTACCAGCTCGTCTACTTCCTGATCTCCAGTGCATCCCCATGGCGCTTCCAGAAGACGTTTCAAGTAGCGCTTAACGTATGTGGCGTTTGGGCTGTTGACCAGGGGAAACAGGTGCTTGACGGCTAGAGTTGCGTTTCCTTCCGTCTTGCTCAACGCTTCTTTCAGAAGCGTTAGTTCGGTCAGTACCCTATGTCGCGCCCATTGGGAAGTGTCTGTCGGGAGAATCTCCTCAGATCGCGCTAGCAGTTCGCGGGAGCTTGCCGCATCGGCTGCTGGCTCTTGAGCCCTAGATGGACCAGCTAGTCCCGCTTCTCGCGTGACCTGTATTGGCTGAACCGTGCCGGATTCTCGTCGTTCAACTGACTCAATATGGACGGGAACCAGATACTCGACATCCGGATTGTTGTTGACTGCCTGGAAGATTCGTTGCCGCAGGCCTCGAATGTTGTCTGGCCATTCGTATTCGAGTAACTTTTCATAGACTCCCGGTTCAATGCCCCTGTGCAAGGCATTGGCGTTCGCCTGCTCTGCTTCGCGGACAAATCTCTCTGCCAGCAGGGGGATGTCCTCTTTGCGATCGCGCAATGGCGGGAGGACGAAGGTACCGCCCCCTCGCAGACGGTCGAGCAAGTCTCCTCGGAACGTCCCCGCGGCGGACATGGATTCGATGTCAGCATTGGTCGCGGAGATGAAGCGAACGTCCACCTCTTCCACCTTTGTAACCCCAATTGGCGCGACAGTTCCTTCTTCGAGAACGCGAAGGATGCCTGCCTGAGCTTGCGGGACCATGTCTTTGATCTCGTCAAAGAACAGGTCTCCACCATCGGCGGTCTGGATCAATCCTTTTCGGTCCTCGAGGGCGTTCGTAAACGAGCCTTTTTTGTGTCCGAACAGTGCACTGCCATACAGGTCTGTGGTCAAGTTGGCCGAGTTGACGATGACGAACGGTCGATGCTGACGTGCCGCCGATTGTCTATGTGTGTAGCGAGCCAGGAGTTCTTTGCCAACGCCTCGTTCGCCACGGATCAACA
>CAZURK010000272.1:0-21127 GCA_964623055.1 uncultured Pirellulaceae bacterium | reverse complement strand
CCGGCGCGTATTCGACATGACATCCGCCATTGTCGATGGTGAAGAAGACCAGCGTATTCTCGAAACGGTTCGTCTGCTTGAGCGCGTCGATAATTCGGCCGATGCCCGCATCCATGACGGTGATCTGAGCGGCGTAAACTTCCATGCGTCGCTGTTGCCATTCTTTATGCTCGGCGTCTTCCCATGCAGGTACATTCGGATGTCGCGGCGACAGCGGCGTGTTGGGCGGGAGGATCCCCATGCGTTTCATGCGTGCCAAACGCTGCTCCCGAAGCCTGTCCCAGCCCGTGGCATATTTGCCTTTGTACTCGGCAATGTCTTCTTCACGCGCATGTAACGGCCAGTGAGCGGCGGTGTAGGCGACGGATAGATACAGCGGCTTGTCGGCCTTTGCCTCGCGAATCATGCGGACGGCTTCGTCGCTGATCGCATCGGTGATGTAGTAGTCGGGATCATCAATGGCTTCCTGTTCAACGTTTTTCCGGTTCCGAGTCAGATGAGCCGGGGCGAAAAAGCTCGCTGCTCCGCCAAGGATTCCGTAGAACTCGTCATAGCCACGATCAACCGGGAACACGTGATAGGACTTTCCCGCGAGATGCCATTTGCCGGACATCCGAGTCTGATATCCACTGCGTCCGAGCGCTTCAGGCAGCGTCTCACAACGCTTATGCACCGCGCCGCCCACCATCGAAGTCTTGTGGTAGACGCCAGTCAGCAAAGCGGCCCGAGAAACCCAACACATGTTCTCGCTGTAGAAGTTCGTAAAACGCAGACCACCTGTGGCGAGCCGGTCGAGGTGTGGCGTGCGAATCTCGCCACCGAAGCATCCGATGTCCGAATAGCCCATGTCGTCGGCCATGATGATCACGATATTCGGCCGGCCGGCCGCGTTAGCGAATGAACCGCCAACATACAGTGTCAGAACGACAGCAATCCAGGTCTTGTTCATAGTTGTTGCTCGCAAAATCTCAGTTGTGGGCGGGTCTCCCGACCCGACCACGTTGCTGACCGAAGGTCTCCCCTTCTTGCCATTGATGGAGACCTTCGGTCATCGGGTGGGGCGGTCAGGAGACCGCCCCACAACTGAGCCGTCGCCTGCCGGCTCGGCGTCTGACTATTGTCTATCCAGCAAATCAACCATCCCCCGGCCAAGTGCGTCACCGACCAGCATGTACGTCTCGGCGTTGCGGTTGTAGTGATAGCCTTGGTTCCGCGGCGACTGCTCGACCGCTCGCCAGAAATCGCGGGTTTCGACGGTCAGCACATTGCCTTTGAACTCCGGGTATTTGCCCTTTTCTCCGCTGACAGCCAATTGCGAGTTGGCCACGGTCAGGTGAGGGCCTTGCATCTCCCAGCCGCCGAAACCGATGGTGCCGAGCACAAGCGGCGCTTTGGGCGCGTCGAACTCCTTGCGTAGCGTCTTAATCAGGTGGACGAGGTTTTGCTCGTAGCGACTGGCGTGGGCTGGGTTCCCGTCTTTGTGCCCTTGCCACCACACAAAGCCGGCGATCTCGTAGCCCTGGCCCTTGTATTGTGGGAACAGTGTGTCGAAGTCATCCAGAACCTCGTGCGTCGCTTTGACGAAATCGTCGTACTGTTTGCCGGCGTACCAGTTCACGACTTTCTTCGGCTCGCCTTCCACCCACGACGAAGGCGTGTCTTTGTAGCCTGCATACACTCGGCCGTCGTACGTGAATCGTTCGCTACCGGGCGGCAAGATATCCCATCCCAGACTTCGATTCCCGATCGACGCCTTGATGACTAATACGGGCTCGTCGTAGTAGTAACCCACGACATGCCCAAAGCCCATCTCCGGACCGATGGTGTTGCCCTGGATGCCGACCGTCAGCGGGCCTTGCCCGATGGCCGAGATCACGCCCTTGTACGTTACGTCGTTACGCACGATCCAGTTGCCCTCGTCGTCCACCAGGTGCGGGAACTTGCCGTCCTGTTTCACAACCGTCTCGAGCGTTCCCGGAATGTCCGTTCGCTGGACCCAGCCCAAGCCGTTGGCCGCGTCGGTCAGGTAGGTAATCTTGAAAGGAACCTTTTTGCCCGCGGTCAGCTTGATGTCGGTGTATTCCGGATCCTTACCGACCTCTCTCCGATGCACCTCCCTGCCGTCGATCTCCATGATGTTGTGGGTGGACGCCTGATAGCCAGGTTTGAATCGATACACGCCTCTCGCGTCCATTTGGATGTGGCCCCGCACCACGTGTGTTCCCCCGCCAGGATAAGGCGTGGGCCTGACGCCACCGAATGCCGGCAGCTTCATCGTCTTGATCGGGCTCAATGCGTCATAGTCGGTCTGGGGCGAATACTCACCCGGATAGACAGAAACGACGGGATCGAGGAATTGTTTGCCCCACCGCGAACTGCCGCCGCTGATGTCTCCCATACCCACCATGTTGGATTGCCCCATCAAAACGAACACCTTCACCGGCTTTGTCTGATGCGCCGGCTTGCCATCCGGGTCTGGCAATGGGTTGGGGACATCCGCGAAAACGGCGGGGGTAACGAGCAGCCCCATCGCTACGGCAGCGAAGATCGGGGCTATCTTTGTTCGGTTGCGTGTTAGCATGGTTCGACTTTCCGTGTTGGCGGGTTCAGAAGATTTCGAGGTTGGTCGCGTCCTCACACTCCGTGGAGGTCCGCGCTGACGAAATCTAGCCCCAGGTTTTCGAGTGTTTCCTTGGTGGGTACGCCGGTTTGCGGATCCCATCCGATCGCTTCAAGATAGTCTCCGACCTGAGCGTCGATTTCGACTGTTCGACCGGCCGTCTTGCCCTCCGGCAACGGCGGCTCGCCGATCACTCGGTCGGGAAGCTCGAGATCGACGTTGCGGATGCCTTCGCGGAGGTTGAAGGCCGTCCGAAGAGCGGCAATTCGTTCCCCACGCGTCAGCACGTCGTCGAGCGTGAACTCGTGCCCAGTCACATGGGTTAGCGAGTCGGTCAGTACGCCAGGCTTCAGCGCTAATGTGGCAAAGTTGCACATCCCGGCACACTGGGCGACGTGGAAATAGCTGTTCATTCTCACGTGCAGTCTGCCCTTGCCGGGGTAGTGGTGCTGCGGCTGCGGTTCCTCGACCAAACCCGGAGGTCCCGAACTGAGTTCGGAGATCCACGTGCTGACCTGTGTGTGGCGGCCCGGCGTGGCGTCCATCTTATAGGTCGTCGCCGCGCTCGGTACCAGCCGCGGATCGTGCATCGGCAGTTCTTCCCCGCCCACTTGCATCGCGTAGGCTTCCGCACCTTGCCCAATCCGTTCGGCAGCCCGCTTGGTCCCGTCGGCGAACATTTCGCCCACTCCTTCCCGCATCGCGATCCTGCGAGTCAGTTCGACGATGGCGTCGGCGTTGCCCCAACGAAGCTCGATTCCGTCCGTCTCTTGCTGCCCAATCAGGCCGCGTTCGCAGCACTCGATGGCAAACGCCACCGTGGCGCCCGTACTGATTGTGTCCAACCCGTTGCGATTACACAGCTCGTTGCATAGGTGGATCGACGCCAGATCGTCGTTCAGGCACATCGCGCCGAAGGCTCCCAAAGTCTCGTACTCGGGCTTGTGCCCGCTGGCGGCATAGGGACCGTCCGGAACCTCTGTCAGGCCACCGCAACCCAGGGGACACCGCCAACAGGCATACTTTTTCTGTTGTATCGCGATCACCTCATCGTCACTAATCTTCGAGGCGGTGGGGAAGTCAACCTCTCCAACCCCGGCCCAGTTCTTAACCGGCGTGTCGGCCATCGCGGTCAGTCCGGCCAGCGCTCCGCAAGTGCCGTATTGTCGCATGACCGTCCATCGAGTAGTCGTCTTTAGGAACTCGCGGTGCTTGTCCATGGCTCGCTTGTAGCCATCCGGGTCGGCGATGGGTACATCGGCTGCACCCGGCCCTACGACGACGACCGCTTTGAGCTTCTTGGCGCCCATCACGGCGCCCAGGCCGCTACGCCCGGCAGCGCGACCCTTCTCGTTAATGATGCACGACAACAGGCTTTGCCGTTCTCCGGCCGGTCCGATGCAGGCGGTCCTGGCGTTCGGCCCGTGACGGTCCGCAAGTCGATCGTCCGTCTCGGACGTGTCGAGACCCCATAGGTCGTCGGCAGGAATCAACTCGGCTTTGCCCTCGCGCCACAGTAGGTAAACTGGCCGGTCGCCGGCACCGGTCAGAAGAATGCCGTCCAGGCCCGAGGACTTCAACGTGGGGCCGAACGTGCCGCCGGAATTGGCATCACCCCATCCGCCCGTCTTCGGACTTCGCCCGACCACAGTGTAGCGATTGCTGGTGATGCCGCGGGTTCCCGTCAACAGTCCGCTAAAAAACCCCAACGTGTTATCAGGGCCCAACGGAAGGGCACCGGGATGCTGCATTCGATAGACGTAATACGCCCCCAGGCCATAGCCTCCGATGTAGGTCAGGTAGATTTCGTCGTCGGGCCGTTCGATGCGTTGGCTTCCCGTCGTCAAATCAACGACTAGGACTTTTCCCGCGGTTCCTGGTACTGCCATCGTCGATGCTCCTCTTCTCGGCAACACCGTTTTCGTGCCGTTTCCGCAGTTCGGATGCCGTAATTCGCCTGGCTTCACTCTTCAGGAAGAATGGCGGGTGCGTTCGTCGCCAGGTAGGGATCAGAGGAACCACCAGTGTCCCTTTCAACCCTCCACACCGGTTTGTCGTCGAGCGAGAGGATTAGTGTGCTTGGTGCCGACAGCCTCCCGACGCCGAATTGCCATTTCGCGCCGTCGGTTTCTAACAAGAGAATGATGCCTGGCATTCGTCCGGCGACGAACAGGAACATCGCGCCGTCCGTTTTTGTCGACTTCGAGGTCACCCCGTCGTTCGCCGGAACGTATCGATCAATGTTCTGAGGCAATAGACGCAAAACTAGCTGCTCATTCTCCGTTCCGGGTTCTGTAACCGTCTGAACCGCCGAAAAGCGTCTGGCCAACTGCTTCATTTGTCTCAGCCGCTTGGCCTTGGAGTCCCCTGGTAAGGGAGCCTTGGCAATCGCCATGAAGGTAGCCCCTGACTTTGCAGGCGACCAAGTTAGATCGTTCGACCGAGACGAGAAACGAGCATCAGTGAGAGACAATAGTTCGTAGACGACTCGCGGATTAGACCTGTTCGTCCCCTGCATTCCATACCGTGGATGTAGTTCGGTGGTGACAACAGCAAGGGGCCGCCCCGTTTTGCCCAATCTCCAAACAGCACCGTCGACATACCCTCGTGGAATGTCGTCGTATCGAAAAAGCGGTTTCGATTCGAGTCGTTTGGGAAACCCGTTCTCGCCACGGAATTGTATATCTAGCGCTCGATCTTGCATCAAGCTGAGCCGCGCGTTCGAAAGATCCGTGCTGCCCGACTCAGCCGATAGCGGGTATGTGGACATCAACGACAGAAGAAGAACTGAGCTTTGCATTGACTGCTCCCTCCCTTGAAGAAGGATAGGAAATTCGATTGCCACCAACACAAGTGATTCTACGAAGAGGAACTGATGATTCAATGGGGAAAGCGACCGCTGTATGGCCCGACGAGAGACGCAGACCCGTGCATCGCCCCCTTCCCTCTGAATTGAATCACCCGTTCGTCCCGGTAGAATGGGTTCGATCAATGGAAGACAGATTTCCTAACTTTGATAACTTCGGAGACAAGACCATGAGACGACGCGAGTTTATCGGATGTGCGGCAGCAATGTCGCTCGTGGCCGGTCGAGGGGTATCGGCAGAGCCTCAGCGCAACCCAAGAAAAGGAGCCCGGCGGCGACCGGAGAAGGCGGCGGCCAAGTTGAAACTGACTCATCCGCGTGTGGACATCGCCATTGTGTGCAGCCACTTCGAGGAGTCGCTGCGTTTCTATCACGAGTTGTTGGGGCTGGAGATTGTCCAGGACATTCAGATTCCCGATGAAGTGGCAGTGGGCGCGGTCCTGGCGCCGCGCGGGTTCCGACACGTCCGTTTGCGTGCGGGCAACACGCTCATCAAGTTGATGGACATCTCTTCGCCTCCGCCCCGACGTTCCGACAAGTTTGCAGCCGGAGTGCGCTGGCTCACCTTCTTTGTCGAAGATGTGCCCGAGACCTTCAAGCGATTGAAGGCGGACGGCGTGAAGTTCCTGAGCGATCCGGTGGTTGCGCCGGACGCCGCGGGCGTCGTCTGCGCCGTTGACCCGGACGGCGTTTTGATCGAATTGGTTCAGATAGAGTGAAAGCCAGTAGGCGACTGGATGAAATGGAGGAGTATGAGAAGTCTCTTGGCGGTAATCGCTGCAGCGGTAGAACGCGGACCCCCTCCTGTCGCTACGCGCCACGGGTTGCAGGCGACAGTAGGCGTAGGGCCGGTTCCCACCGGCCGATCAGACAACGAGCAAGCGCTGGCCGGTTGGAACTGGCCCTACCCGACTCAAGGCTTCCGCTTTCTCGGTCTGAACCGCGGCGCGTACTCCGGACGTTTCTTCCACTGGTCGAAGTACGGCCGATAGGCCTCGACCTCCATCCAGAAACGCGGTTCGGGCTCGTCCGGATTGACCGTGCCTTCGGGATAGTCTCTGCCAGCCACGCTGGCGGCCAGAGACTCGTTCCAGCGATCCATGGCGGTTTTCAGGCGTTGGGCAACCGCCGTGCGTTCGTTGAACAGATTGTCCTCTTCTTCCGGATCGACGCTCAGATCGTACAGTTCGTACTGCTTCTGCCTCCGACCGATATGCAGCAGTTTGTAGTTATTGTCGATCAACGCCGTATTCCCAAAACAACTGAACGGGATCGGCTTGTCGCGCCGAATTTGCTCTTCCGTGAATAGGGCTTTCAGGCTGATGCCATCTTGAGGTTGCAGCATCACGGAATTCGGAAGTCCAGCAATATCCGCCAGCGTCGGGAAGATGTCCATCGTGACGGCGGGAAACTCCGTAACACGTGACTTCGCAATACCAGCCGGCCATTCGATGATCGCCGGTACACGCAATCCACCTTCGTACAGAGTGCCCTTGAATCCTCGTAACCCACCCACGGTTTCAGGAGCGATCTTCGGTAGGCCGCCATTATCGCTGCAGAACCAGACCAGCGTGTTGTCGGCAATACCCAGATTGCGCAATCCCTGTCGCAAGGTGCCAATGCTGCGATCCATCGCCACCAGTTCGCCGTAGTGGTCTTGCGAATTGGCGTCCAAATTCGCGAACCGAGCCTTGTCTTCATCGGACGCTCGAAACGGGCTGTGAGGCGTTCCGTACCAGATCACAGTGAAGAAGGGCTTTGCCGCAGCGGCCTGCCGCCGGATGAACTTCAGAGCCTCGTCGACTACGATTTCTGAGGAATCTCCTTGGAACTCGGTGAACTCGCCTTGGCGACTCAGAATTGGATCGCGATCGAAGAAATTGGTGACGGACAGCCATTCGTCGAATCCGAAGACACCGGGGTTGTGTGTATCCTCAGCGAGAATAGGAATTCCCGGCCCGCGCAGCCCATTCAAGTGCCATTTGCCGAAGTGTCCGGTCGCGTAGCCGGCCGCACGCAGAGCGGCCGCAATCGTCTTCTCCTGCAGACGCAAGGCATAGCCGTGAGTCTGTACGCCGGTGCGATTGTTCGATCGTCCGGTCAACACACTGGCACGTGTGGGCGAACAGACGGGGGCTCCTGCATAGAAGCGATCGAACCGCAGGCCATTGGCGGCCATGGCGTCCAAATTCGGCGTCTCCAAAACGGGATGGTCGTAGTACCCGGTCTGTCCCCACCCCTGATCGTCTGCCATCACCAGGATGATATTCGGACGAACGGACTCCTCGGCAGATAGCGGCTGCACCGCTGTCAGGAGGAGTACACTACCAATGCACCTGCCGAGTTGACTCATTGCTCTTGGCCTTTCAGATCCGGCGTTGCTCACGCGTGCCTTTTCTTGGTTCATCCGGGAATTTCGACACAGGTGATTTCGTGAGGCGTAAGGCGCTAGCCGCGGGTCTTATCCGGCAAACCCTTGTCGACATCACCGGCGGCTAGCGCCGTTTCGCTCACGCGAAGATACGTCGTATGTGGCCTCCCGGAAACGCTGGATGAATCTCTCTTTCTGATATGGTTTAGACGTGATTATTGCAGAGGTTGACGGTACTTGGCACGCCATTCGGCTGGCTTCAGCGACACGTCGCTGTCGTCTTCGTAGTGAGTGCGAAGTTCCCGTAGGGCACGCTTCGTCCGTTGGATTCGAACTGCGTATTCGGGATCGTTGTACAGATTCGTGAGCTCCTCGGGATCGCTCTTCAGGTCGTAGAATTCCCATTCGTCGAATTCGTAGAAGTGCATCAGCTTATAGCGCTCGGTGCGAATGCCGTAATGCCGTGGCACCATGTGGACGCTGGGGTATTCGTAGTAGTGATAGTAGATGCTCGTCCGCCAATCGGTCGGCGTTTCGCCTTTCAGCAGGGGAACCAACGAGACGCCCTGGATGTCGCTGGGAATCGCCGCTCCGGCCATTTCTAGGAAAGTTGCCGCATAATCCAAGTTCTGAATCATGAGCTGGCTGCGCGAGCCGGGTTTCGCAACGCCCGGCCACTTGACGATGAAGGGCATCTTCAACGACTCTTCGTACATCCAGCGTTTGTCATACCAGCCATGGTCGCCGATATAGAATCCCTGGTCCGAGCAGTAGATGACGACCGTATTGTCGGCCAGGCCCGTTTCTTCCAGCACATCCATCAAGCGGCCGACACCTTCGTCAACGCCACGCACACAGCGCAAGTAGTTCTTGGCATAGCGTTGGAACTTCCAACGAACCAGATCTTTGCCTTTCAGATTCCTCTCGTGAAACGCCTTGTCTTTGGGGCCATACGCGGCGCGCCAGGCCTTCAATTGCTCGGGCGACATTCGGCTCATGTTCCGCCAAGCGGACCGGTCTTGCCGTTTCTGCGAGGGTTCTCCCGCGAAGTCCGGCGTCAGATCGAGGAACAAATCGTAATTCAGATCCATATGCCGGTCGATTTCGAGTTCCTGATACCGAGCGGGCGGCGCGTTGTCCTCCCACCGGTCAAACAGAGTCGCCGGTTCCGGAATCTCGATGTCATCATAAAGCTGCAAATGACGCAAAGCCGGCATCCAGTTCCGGTGGGGTGCCTTGTGCTGACACATCAACATGAAGGGTCGATTCGGGTCGCGTTTCTGTTTCAGCCACTCGACTGCCATTTCGGTGACGATATCCGTGCAATAGCCATCGACACGAATCCGTCCATCCGGCGTCAGGAAATCGGGATTGTAATAGAGCCCCTGTCCCGGCAAGACCTTCCACTCGTCAAAGCCCTGCGGAGTGCTCTTGAGGTGCCATTTGCCATAGAAGGCTGTCTGATATCCCGCTTTGCGGAGCAATTTCGGAAACGTCTGCTGATCGCCGTTGAAGTTATTGCCATTGTTCATGAAGCCATTTCTGTGGCTGTGCTTTCCGGTCAGGATCACAGCTCGGCTGGGCCCGCAGATCGAGTTCGTGCAGAAGCTGTTCTCGAACAGCATGCCTTGAGTCGCCAATTGGTCGATATTCGGAGTCGGATTGACCGACTTCAACCAACCGTTATAGGCACCGATCGCATGCGGAGCGTGATCATCCGTGAATATGAAAAGGATATTCGGTCGTTCTGCCGCCATCGCCGGAGCGACAAGCAGAGCGAAACAAAGGGCGAGCATTTGTCGAGCGAGATTCGTATTCATTGTCGAAACCTGCCAAAGAGCTCTTATTGTGTTATCCAAACGACATCATCCGGTTGCGAGCACCAGAGCTTTCGCCAATTGTACACACCATTTCATGACTCGCCACACCTGCTGGACAGCATCACCTCGGCCATCGTACACAGTTTCGGGGCACCCTCGTAAACCTTGGCCAGTCTGCTGCTACAATGGCGAGCCGAGGAAGCGGGGGTGTCCGGGAATCTGTTGTAGCCGGATTCGTGAGAATTCGCGTGCGTTGGTGCTTCCCCCGAAGTCTCACGACTTCGGCTACAGACACCGCTTTCGATCCGGAACTGTCTTGTGTGTGGACGAAGTGTTCGACGGGACCGCATTTGTCGCGCGATGGCGGCTGGAATCTTGTGTGCTTCTGTTTTGTGAAACGTTCAGACATGGAGAGTACGCATGTTCAAGAGCTGGTTTACAGGTTTGGTGATGGCGGGGATGGCCGTGCAAGTGTCGTGCGGCGCCGAAGTCAAACTGGTGGACAACGGAACAAGTCGATGCGTTGTGCGTGTGGCCTCGCGCGTGATGGGAGATGATGTTGCGGTGAAGCGGCAGGACGAAGCCGCGTATAACAAGGAACTGGCGCGCCGTCGTCTGCGAGAATCTGTACGGGATCTGGCACATTATTTCGAGAAAATGGCCGGGACGCCGATCGCCATTGCGACCGACGCATCGGAAGCCAAAGCGGATGTCGTTGTTCTCGTTGGCGAGGCCGCGCAGGAGGAGTTCGGCCAGGTGGGCATCAAGCTGTCCGGAGCGCAGGGGTATAGGGTCGTCGTGCGCGAGGACCGTGTCGGTCTTTACGGAGAATCGGACCTGGCGACCAGCTATGCCATCTACGACATTTTGCACGGCCTCGGCTGTCGCTGGTACATGCCGGGCGAATTGGGCGAGGTCATCCCTGAACGCAAGACAATCGCATTGGCAGAACAGGACCGGACCGCCGGACCGCACACTTACTACCGAGGAATCTGGTACGCCGATGACGCCTACAAACGCCGCAATCGTTGTGGCGGCTTCATTATCCACGCCGGTCATGCACTGGAGGGCTACGTTTCGCAGGAGTTGCGCGACGAGCACCCGGAGTGGCGCGCGGTTAGTGGAGGTGAGCCGCAACACCGGCGTCTGAAGTGGAGCCAGCACGGCGTGGCCGAGGCATTGGCCGATGGCATTATCGCACACCTCGACCGGTATCCCGGCAGAATGTCCGTGTCGCTGTCGCCGGATGACGGAATGGGCTATGACGAAACCGACGACAAGAAGCTGGACGCCGGCGATTGGGATTCGAGCATCAGCCAAGTTTCGCTTACGGACCGGCAGGTCTGGCTGTGCAATCGTATCATCGAGCGGGTAAACAAAAAGCACCCAGGGATCCGCTACGGCATGCTGGCGTATGCTGTCAGCACGCGTCCGCCGGTGCGGGAGAAGCCGCACCCGCAACTGGTGCCCCAGATTGCCCCGATCACGTTCCGTCGCTGCCACCCGATGACGGACGATCGCGTGCCCGACAACAAGGAGCTGCGCGAGCTGATGGAGGGCTGGGCCAAGCTGTGTCCCGAGCTGTCGTACTATTACTACGGCTGGGTGCTGGCCGAACCGGCAACGCCCAACCCGTTCCTGACGAAGTGGGGTACGGACGTGCCGTTGGCGATGGAGAATAATTGCCGGTACTGGCAGCCGGAAACGCTGGCCAATTTTGAAACCACGATGCATGCGCTCTACATGAGCCTGCGTATCGCGTGGGACCCCGGTGAGGATCCCTGGAAGATCTACGACGAGATCAACTCCCGGTTCTACGGGCACGCGGGCCCGGCCATGCGGCGCTACTGGGAACTGGTGGACAAAACGTGGATCGAGGCGCCGGAGTACTCCGGCAGCGGCTTCGGCCACATGCGCCGATTTCCGCCCGAGGCAATCGAACGCTGGCGCGCGGCCATGGACGCCGCACTTGAGCAATGCCGGACGATTACCGAATACCGGCGCGTGAAACTGGCCGACGAGTCGCTACGGCTGTTCGAGTTGTTCATGCAGTTGCGCCGCGATTTGGCCGAGGGACGCTGGAACAAGCTGGAGCACGACAGTCGCACCTATCTCGGATGGATGACGGCACTCAGTAATGAGTACTCGGAGAACTACACGTTCGCCAAGGCTCGATGGGCGTGGGGCGGCTCGGTCAACACGACGTACTTCCGCTCGTTCTACAAGTTTACCTATGACGACGCGGCACGGATCGCGGATAGAAAGAAGTACACAATCCTGCTTCGCACGCCACTGCGCGAGTTCCGGTACAAAGATGATCCGGACAAGAAGGGCGACTCGGAAGCCTGGCAGAACGCGGACTTCGACGATTCGCAATGGAAAACCACCGACGTCTGCCTCCAGACGTGGTCGACGCTGGAGTTGCACGCATACATGGGAACGGTGTGGTATCGCGCGACGGTCAAACTCGGCAAGTTACCCGAAGGCAAACGCGTCTGGCTCTGGATCGGCGCCACCGACGGAAGCGTCAAGGTCTTTGTCAACGGCAAGCACGTCCCCTATGTGGACGCCGATGGCGCGACAACCGACGAAGCGTCGGGCTACTGCAAGCCGTTCTCGTTCGACGTCACCAGCACGGTAGCGTCGAACGCCGAGAACCAGATCACCATCAAGGCCACGCGCCCATTCCTAACCGAACTAGGCACCGGCGGCCTGCTGGCACCGGTGACATTGTATGCGGAGAAGTAAACGTGATTCTCCAAAGCCTGATCCGGCAGCAGTGCCCACCAAGCAGCGATTAGTGAAGCTGGTCCGCGATACGTGTCAGGTCTGGATAGCCTTGAATGATGAGTTGCAGCCAATGTTTGATTTGTGTTCCACGTGCCCATTCTTGGCTTGCATTCGCACCAGTCTGTATTGCGAACAACGCTGGTTCCGGTCGCCAAATGCCGTTAGCGTGATACTGATCCAGCCAGATACCGCATCCACTCATCCCCGCAAGGAGCACTTCGCCAGACTGCTTGGGAAACTCCGGTTGATCCAAGTCTGCAAGATCTTGTTCAAGAAGTTGGCCGTGCGAATCGAAGCGAACAAACACGTCTGCCGCCTCCTGCGGGGGCCTTCGCCGAAAGTCTCCTGACTTCGGCCAATCGGGAGTCGGTATCAACTCAGACACGAGAGTCCGCGTATGGAAGTTGTATTTTCGATAGAGTATCTGCTCACGGACTGATTCCTGAGTCTCAATGCTTTGTCCAGGATATCCGATAAGCGTCGCTGGCCGGTTCTCCGTTTGCTCCAACTGGAGCATTATTCTTGTCGAGAATTCGCGATCAATGACATTGGCTGTATCGGATGAGAGTTCGAGAAACCCGACGTCATTTTCCTTATCCAACTGCCAGTTCTCGAATGTGTCTATCTGATTTGTTCCATCCAAAATGCGTATTTTGTGATCTCTTGGATTTACGTGGGCGGCTGTCGCGACAAAAAATCGGTGCTCAAGCTGGACAGTAACGCCAGACCCTCCTTCGCTCTTATCCGTGAAATCCAGTAACCGAACAGTCCGTCTTCGGATATGGGCGTGCAGAGCTCGTTCTTCGATTAGTTTCGCTTTCATGATGACCTTAGTGCACCGAATGACGTTCAACGATTCTTGTCCGGCATTCTCCGTTTGGCGTCGACCCAGAGCCGATCGAACCTGGGGCACAAGTCTACTCTATGGCAACGTGATCGGGGCTTCAAGGCACGGCATTCCTTGGCTGGCCGCGTGAGTGTAAAGTGAATTCGACTCCAACTGCTTGGCTGTCTCCTTCAACGATCTAGAGTATAAGTTATGGCAAATCACGCGCGATCTGAACGCACTCATGGGCACTCGAAAGGACGACAATCATGACCACGTTGAGAAACGCCCTTGTTGCCCTACTCGTGTTGCAGGTTGCAGCGTGTATGACCCTCGCCCAGGAGGTGCAGCCGCTCAGGCCGCTGCCCACGTTGCATGGCAGTCACGTCGAGATCGTCCAGTGGGCCGGCGACGAGGAGAAACTCACTGAGTGGGCCCGCGTTACGGGGACGCTCACTCCGACCGGGCAGAATCCGGTCAAGGAAGAGTGTGAACTCGGAGCAAAGATCCAGGCCGCGACAGGGTGTAAGACGATCTTCGCGTTGTACGCGTTCGACGAGGGCAAGTTTCCGGAGGACGTGAAGCCGTGGGAGTATGCGACGGGCGAATGGTGGGAGGATCATCTGGATGAGACATTCTTGCGGCTCCAGCATTTCACGCAGTGGTCCGGTGGGAGGCCTCCCGACTACTTGGTCATAAGCACCGAACTCAGGCAGTGGCAGCGGTACAGCCGGGACCCGCGATATGCAGCGGCGATTAAGGATATCGTGGCCCAGGTCGTCAGGAAAACCAAACGCTACGCACCGGACGCGTTGATAACACCCTACGCCCACGGCCAGTTCAACTTCGGCCGTGACGGCTGGCGGTACCGGAGCCACCCATGGCCCAAAGGCACGCCATGGCCCTGCGTTGTCGCGCAGTTGTACGAACCCAAGCACGCCCTGATGCTGTCGGCCACGGCCGCCAAGTCGTGGGAGTACGCACAAGAGCAAGGCGTGCCGATGGCCGCGTTCGTGTCGATCGCCTACGACTACCGCTTCGACTTCGGCCTCGACGGGACGAACCCCAACGCCTGGGGTCGCACGTTCGATGCGAGGCTCACGCCGCACGAGGTGCATCGGGTCGGCCAGCTCATGAACGTGCGGTCGCGCTGGCCGAGCGGTAACACGATCGGTACCGACGGATTGTTCGAGTACGGCAACGTGGAGATCAAGTACATCTTCCCCTCGCCCACAACGTTGCTCAAGAAACACCCCGACCTGTGGCCCGTGTTGTGGGCCGAGTACAACCGAGGAGCCCACCTGCAGCCGCCAAGTCCAAATTCGGCCTTTGATGGGCTGTGGAGTGATAATTGAGAGCGTGTCCCGAAAGTCCCTTCTCCCTCTGGGAGAAGGTTAGGATGAGGGCAGAGACTGGAGGAAAGGCCCTCACCCCGGCCCTCTCCCACGGGGAGAGGGAGCTGTTTCTCGGTGCGACCATCCGTTTCGAGATTCAAGAGCCCCTGCGATCCGGATTGGGGATCATGAAATCGCGGATCAGGATTGCCAGATCGAGGGACGCTTGGATGAACTGCCGCAGCGTTCTTGCGGTGGGCCCGAACGTGTCGAACTCGTCGATACTCATTCCATCCTCGTCGTAGGCCCTGCGAAAGTCGACGAACTTGTCGAGAAGCTCTTCGGTGATCTCGGGGGCAACCGGTTGGTCGATCCGCGAGATCACCTCGACGTCGCTGGCGTTATAGCGGCGTTGCCATTGATAGGGCGGCGAGATGACCACGTCCCCTCCGATGAACTCGCTCCAGTGCAGGTGATTGCGGAAAGCGGCCGAGAGCAGCCGCAGCCGGTAGCCCCGCTGTTGGAAGATCTTGTGGGCTTTCTTGAACGTCGCCACCCCGGCCCATTCCAGGCAGGCGGGATTGGCGATGATGTCCTGCTTGTCGGCGACCACCTTCAGCCAGTCATCCAATCGACCGACCATGATCGTACAGACGAGGCCCATGGTACTGATGTCTTCGCCCGCGTTTTCGCGCCGCGTCAAACCGCGCTCGACGGCCTCGGCCACGGCGATACACTGGGCCAGTGCGAAACTGACCGTGGCGTTGATGCTCACGCCCCGGTAGGTCAACTCTTCGATGGCGGCCACGCCCGCCTTGGTCACCGGGACCTTTACGATCATGTTCGGGGCAAGCTGGCTGAAGTGAACCGCTTGGTCCACCAGCGCGTCGGTGTCGCGATACAATCGCGGATCGGTTTGAATCGAAAGCCGTCCGTTCTTGCCTCCATGCTGCTCGAAGATCGGTTCGAGCAGCGAGGCGCCCTTGACGGAGATTTCTTCGACCAGCTTCCAGGCGATCTGGTCTTCGGTGGCGGTGGACATTTCCTCGATCATCCGGCCAATGCGATCCCTCCAGAGGTGCATCTCTTTCTTCAACACGTCCAGAACGATGCACGGATTGCAGGTAGCACCAACCGCCCCGTGTTCCATTGAGTAGGTCAACTCCTCGATCGACGCCGAGTCGTTCCACAGGCAGGTCGGCGTAGACTGGGTCATCTTGTGCAGCGGACTCTTGTATTCTTGCTGGCTCACGTTACGCCTCCAAAAGGTGCTGACAGGTACGATCTTCGCGCATCGTTGCACTTGGTAGTGCACTCTGCGTCGGAGCGTCTTGATGGGATGTGCATCGCAAGGGTCATTGGTCGCTGCCTCCGCGAAAGACGATTGAGGAACTGTCAGAGTTGGCGGATTCCTTGCCTGTCAGAACCTCGAATTGTCCCGGCAGCCCGGTCATCGCCAAAGCCTGCAATGTCAGCATGTTTGTCGGCCGCGGAAATGTCATCTTCAGATGCAAAAAGCGTGTTCCTCGATGCTCTTCGACCGCGGCAACGAACCGATACTCACTGACGCCAGAAGGCGTTCTAGTTACCTTAACGTCCCGAACGGTCTGATTGCCAAGGGGTATGATGGTCGCCAGTCGCATGGCTGGGCCCTTTCCGTTCCAATAGTTGATTGGTTCACTGGCATAGAAATGAAACGTGGGTGTTTGGATCTTTGCGTCAACCACCAACCGATCGTTCTCTTGGCGAACGGAAACCGTCCGTGGATCTGAGTCGGCGATTTCAGCGAATGGAACGTAGGCTGGGTCGCCAATCAACATGCCCCCGGTTGACATCTTCGTGACTACTTGGCCAAAAGTACGACCGACTTTCAAAGCAGTCCCCTCTGCGAGTGGCGTCGCTTCGAGGTGTGTAGCACCCGACAGTAGATGAGCCAACACGACGCTGTTCGCATCCGCTCTGCGAATCTCGCCCGTCGACTGACCACTCGAGGCCAGAATCATTGCATCGCCAAACATGGCCGGTCCCGCCGGTCTCGCACAGGCGTACGCGAAATACGCAGCCACACCGTTGTCGATCATTTGCAGACAGAAGCTGTCATTCTGAGGAACAGTGCGTTTCTTGACTTGCTTCGACGACCAGTCGTCCTGGTACCAAGTGTTGGTCACACCGTTAAAACACGCAATGTTCAGCGCCACCGTGCCGTGCAGATCAATACCCTTCATGTCGCCGGCTTTAGGACCTCCAACCAATCCGTCAGGAAAGCCGTGGGATGCGAGCAGAAGAATTGGCGAGCGAGCGAGCTTAGGAAGCGATTCCGTAATGAATTCTTCATCGCGTGATTCATCTGAGTCGCCAGACGACTGAAAGCTGGTAACTGGAATCATCTTGCTACGCAATGACCAAGCAGCCTGCTGAACCGAGGACGGCCCCATCTTCTTTGACCCTACGCCGAACAACTTGATTTCCGGCTCTCGATTCACGTTGGTCGCTTTGGATGCCTCAACCAATCGAGTTGCTGCATCCCCATCGCGACCAGTGATGAAGCCATAGGAGAAGTCGACAAACGGATCGGAATCGACGCGAGTCGATAGAGTGAATGCCGCCTGCACAAGGTTGATATCTAAATCGTCGGGATGAACCACAAACGCGACTGTCGCCGGTATTCGTTCCCGGAGATTGGCCAGCAATCGCTCGATGTCTTCAGGATGCGTCTGGACGATCTCCGCACCGTGGCGCGCCGCCAGCAACTCTGCTGCAAGGTGAAACTCCCCACTTGGATCAACGAGTGAAACGACAAGATAGCCTCCTGGCGGGAGTGGTTTCTTGAGTGGTGACGGACCGTCTGCCGTAGTTCCATCGCAACCGGCACCCCCGATCAACAAGATCACGAGAGCCGGCATCGTGAACATCCACTTGGTCGTGCCGCAAAGCGTCATGTTCTTCTCCTTGGCCGGGACTGTATTGTAAGTACCCAGTTGTGCCGCGGTCGGCCGAGCGGTCCGGTCAGGAGACCGGACCACAACCGCGGATTTCTGTCTTCTTCAATTGACTGCCGGCCTGCTTGGGGCAGATGCAGAGGCATCTTCCGCAATAGGGCGTCAACCCGTTGTATCGTTTCACTCTCTCCTGCCAGGGGTCCATTTCCGCCTTGCAGCGTAAGAGTTCCTCGGCGGTGGGCTCGGTTTTCGGCATCGGGATATCTTTGTAGCCGCCGGTGCACTTCAGCATCCCGCTGCAGCCCCATCGGCATTTCCAGCCGACCAGTCTGCCATACTCGACGGCTCTGCCGCCGATCTGAATGCTCTTGCTTTCATCAGATTTCCTGGGTATTGCACCAGTCGGGCATGCATGGGCACATTGGAATCCACACTCCTCGGGATCGCAAAGTCGTTCGTCCTGGAGGGCGTCGGGGTGAAGTGGGGCGTTGGTGACGATGGTGGTCAGCTTCTGGCGAGTCCCGAACTCAGGTGTCATCAGCATCGTGTGCCAGCCAATTTGGCCCAGCCCGCAGGCCACGGCAACGTGCTTATGCGAAATGTCCCCAGGACCACCGGGGTATTCTTCCGTCGGTTTCAAAACATGTGGGATATTGGCCGGAAAAGGGTAAGCCCGAAAGCCGCGGCGTTCCAGGAACTTGGCTCCATGATAGGCCAACTGATCGAGCTGGGGATTGATCAACGTCAGGGTGAACAACTGATAGGAGTGGTAGGACACCGGTACGGTATTATCTCGGGCGCTGCGGGCGATGATGTCGCAGCTCGCCTCGTTGATCGCCAGTCCGATCGAGATCATGCTCCGCGCATCCGGCAGATAGCGTTCGGGCCTCTGGATATCAGGAGCCCCTTCCATCAATTCCACGGAGCCGAAACCTACCAGATCGGCTCCTTTGTCCAAGAGGTACTCCTTCAGCTCTCCAGTCAACTGCCGATCGGCACCATTCACGTGCGACATGATCAACTACTCCTTTCTTGGCTCTTCCGTTTCTGAGTGTCATCGTAACTTACGATGATTAGAAACGCGACCCGCGCAAGTATCTGCATCGCCCCGTAGACGACCAACGCGCGTTGTAGTCTTCGCCAGAGTCTCAACCATAGTTTCTCGGATACATGGGTGTCATGAATTGGTCTCAGACCGCGACCGGGATTGTGAAAGTGGACATTGGCGCTCGGCTCATCATATAATTCGCGTTTTCATGCGGTTGAGAATGTCGTGGATGCTACGTGGCCGCTGAGCAACTCGAACATAGTCACATCAAAACAAGGAGCAGAAGATGAAGAAGAGCATTGCATGTGCAACTCCAATGGTCATGTTCTTGCTGCCAGTGGCAATAACATCATACGGCGCCGAACAGGAAGAGACCCCGCGACAAACGATACAGCATTGCTTTCTTTGCAGTGATATCGGAGCAAAGCGTGTCTTCAAGATATCGGCGGCGGGAAAAGTTGAGTGGGAGTATCCGGCGGACCAATGCACAGATGCCTGGATGCTTGATAACGGCAATATCCTGATAAGCTTTACAGGCAAGAAACGCGGAGTTCGAGAGGTCACCCCCGACAAGAAAATCATCTGGGAGTACGACACGAGCAGCGAGGTCTGGGGCTGTCAGCGGCTGCCCGACGGAAATACGCTGGTAGCCGAGTGTACGGACAAACGTTTGGTCGAGGTCGATAGAAAAGGAGAGATCGTCAAGATTGTGTCCGTTGAATCCGGAGGCAACACGCACATGGGAATGCGCCATGCGCGGAAATTGGCGAACGGGAACTATCTGGTTGGCCTGCTGGACGACAAGGCTGTACGGGAGTACGGCTCATCCGGAAAAATGATACGCGAGATCAAAGTGCCTGATCTGGCGTTCAGTGCGATTCGACTGAAGAACGGAAATACCGTCATCGGCTACCGTGGCGGGGTCATCGAAGTGGATCCAAAGGACAAGGTGGTTTGGCATCTGACTCAAAAGGATGTGCCGGACGTGAAGCTGTACTGGATCTGCTGTATCCAGCGGCTTCCCAACGGCAACACGGTCGTCGGCAACTGGTTCATCCACGAGCGCCGAACCGATAGCGCACCGTTCTTCGAGGTCACACCCGATAAAGAGGTGGTCTGGCGTGCGGCGATGCACGAGCGGATGTTCGATCCGGCGGCGATCCAGGTATTGGACGTCGAAGACACCACGCTTCGCTGAGAGATGTTCGTTCCGACAGATCGGACGGCCAAAACCACCGGGAGAAAACCATTGACCACACGGGACAAAACCGCTGGGATTCCACAACAAACCTCCGTGCCCGAGCGGGGAAGCATTTTGTACCTGTCGGGCGTTTGCACGGTAGCGGCATTGGGAGGGTTGCTGTTCGGGTTCGATACGGCCGTGATCTCCGGGGCCATCGGGATGCTGAAAACGCAGTTTGCACTCAACTCGGTGATGGAAGGCTGGGTCGTCAGCTCGGTCCTGCTGGGGTGCATCACGGGGGCCATGGCGGCCGGGACGCTCAGCGACCGATTCGGGCGCAAGAGGATGCTGATCTTGGCGGCCGGGCTGTTTCTGGTCTCGGCACTCGGGTCGACCATTCCGCAAACGCCCGCCGTGCTGATCGTCGTGCGGTTGATCGGCGGACTGGGCGTCGGATTCGCGTCGATGCTCGCGCCGTTGTACATCTCCGAACTCTCGCCGCCTCATCTGCGAGGCCGCATGGTCGCCCTGTATCAGTTCGCCATCACCGTCGGCGTGCTGGCGGCCTACCTCTCCAATGCGTTTCTTCTGCACCTGGCCGAGAACTATAGCGAATTGTTCGCACAGGCCACGGTGCACTGGATCTTCGTCGACGAGATGTGGCGCGGCATGTTTGGCGCCGAAGTGCTGCCGGCGTTTCTGTTTCTGCTCCTGCTGCTGGCGGTGCCGGAGAGTCCCCGCTGGCTGACCAAGCAGCAGCGCGAGGAGGAAGCCACGAGCATACTCGCCCGGGTCGGCGGGCGAGAAACGGCCACGCTCGAGATGGACGAAATCCGCGATACCATCGCGCACGAAAGCGGTTCCGTGCGGCAGCTTTTCCAGCCGGGAATGCGGGTCGCCCTGTTGATCGGCGTCATGCTGCCTATGTTTGCGCAAGCCAGCGGGATCAACGTGATCATCTACTACGGCGAAAAACTCTTCGACGCGGCCGGCTGGCAACTCAGCGCTGCCTTGGGCGGGTTGGTGATCATCGGCATCGTCAACTCGGCGTTTACGTTGCTGACGCTTTGGAAAATTGACAGCCTGGGCCGCAAGCCCATCCTGCAAATCGGCACCATCGGCGCGGTCGCCTCGCTGGTGATGGTCGGACTGCTCTACCACTACGACAAGGCCGATAGCGCCTGGCTATTGGTGATGATCACGTGTTACATCGCCTGCTTCGCGGTCGGCTTCGGCCCGATCCCCTGGGTCATCATCTCCGAGATCTTCCCCACACGGATCCGAGGCCGGGCCATGTCGTTCGGCGTGTTTGCCGTCTGGGCCACCTGTG
>CAZURK010000271.1:0-21234 GCA_964623055.1 uncultured Pirellulaceae bacterium | reverse complement strand
GGCTTCCAGCCTGTCGGAAGTATGGAAAAACGACAGGCTGGAATACTATCCCACGCCGCAATTCGACTTACGTCGGGCGCGCCATCTTCCTGACAAGTTCAAATGGCTAAGGTGCCAGGTTTTCCACGTAACTTTTTCGCCGGCGGTGCGTCCATAAGTATAGAGACAGAGAGGGGGCCAATTCATAGGCTCAAGCCGACTGCCTTATCCGACGCAACGGCTTGAGCGCGACGAGGGAGCGGTGATGCCGCAAATCAAAAGAGCACCACATCATGTGGAAAAGAAGCCGACGATTGCTTGGACTCGAGGTTTCACACCTTGGGGAGTCCCCTGTTCGGTGATGCTGGTGGACGGTCGCGCGTGGGATAGCCGGGACTGCTTTGGCACGGCAGTCCCGATTGTGGCATCCAAACGTCCCAAAGCGCGTGCATAGAAATGGACGAATCTCGATGGCCAAGCCCATGTCTTGCGGCTCGAAAACAGGGTATGATGCACGATACCGGCAGTTGCCGATTGCCGGTGTTCTTGATCGCCCCGTCTCCGTGAAATCCGAGTCGTCATGTCAGTTCATCGCCGATCGGCAATTTGTCGTGAAGGGTATCACTACCTGCTCCTGCTGGCGTTCACGCTCGGTCTGGCAGTTCTTCTCGAAGCAAATCTGCTGTTAGTCGTCGCCGGCATGTTGTGCGGGCCGCTGTTGCTGAATTGGCGTCTTGCAGCCAAGGCACTCAAACGAGTGGACGTGCGACGACGCGCCCCTCAAGCGGTGACTGCCGGCGAACCACTGGTGGTCGAGATCGGGCTGAGTAACTCGCGCAAAAGGTTTGGCAGTTGGGCGGTACGTGTGCGGGATCACATCCGGTGGGAGGGCCGTCCCGGGCCAGGACAGTCTCTCGAACCGGAACTCGTCTTTCCGCGCCTGCGTCCCGGCGAATCGCGACGGCTGACTTATCGTGCGTGTTTGCCACAGCGCGGGCGCTACCGTCTGGGGCCGGTAGCGGTGTCTACGCGGTTTCCTTTCGGGCTGGTCCGGCGAACGTTGACATTCCCTTGTGAACACCATCTGACCGTGTTGCCGCGGCTCGGGCGGCTGATGCCCGCTTGGAACATCCAGCATGCAGAGGATATCGAAGGATGGCAGGGCGGGCGGCGACCCACGCGCGCGGCGGGGGACTTCTTCGGAGTACGCGAGTGGCAAGCGGGTGATAGCGTGCGATGGATCCACTGGCGAGGCACCGCGCGTCACGGGCAGTTGATGGTCCGCCAGTTTGAAAAGACCCGACGCCGAGACATCGTGCTGTTGTTGGACTTGTGGCAGCCCGCCGAACCGGACGAGGAGCATCTGGAGAATGTCGAATTGGCGGTCAGTTTTGCTGCCACGGTTGTGGCGGAGTTGTGCGCAAGGCCGGGTGGTAACGTAACGGTGGGTATCACCGGCTCGGTGCCCGTTTGCGTAACCGGTCTGGCTTCTGCGGCGCTGAAGAAGGACGTCTTGACGGCGCTTGCCGTGGCCCAAGCCACGGACGCGGATCACTTGCCGGCCCTCTTTGATGCCACAGGCCAGATCACGCACGATACGCGGATCTGTCTGATAAGCACGCGAGACAACGATCTAAACGACGAGGGGCGATTCCCCGGCCTGCGTGCCGGTCGCAGTCGTCAACTCGCTGCCTCGGGCATTAGCAGCGTGAATACGGGATCACCGGAGTTCGCCGAGTATTTTCGGGCTGAGTAGAAGATCGCGGAGTGTAGTAGTTTGAGTGTTCGGCAGTTAGTCAACGTCAACATCGCGATACTGGCGGTTCTCGCAACGGTTCTCTCCGGAATCGGCGGGGCGAACATTGCGATACCGTTGTGCGCTGTGGCTGCCGCTGTCCTTTCGCTTTGGCTGACAGACTTCACAAAACGGTTCTCGCTCGGGCGTTGGAGCGTCAACACGGCGCTGGTGCTGGTCGCGGCGGTGACGGCATTGAGGTTTGTCGAGACTCAGGCCATCGGGGATTTGCCCGTTCTGGCCGACGCTTTTGCCTGTGTGCAGATCGTGCTGCTTTTCGAGAAAAAGACCGCTCGTACCTGGTGGGACTTGCTCAGTCTGGGGTTCATACAGGTCGTTTTTGCCGCGTTGCAGGATCACGGACCGCTGTTTGGTTTGGTGCTGGTTGCGTACCTGTTTTTCGGATTGTCGACGTTTTCGCTGATGTTCTTGTACCGAGAGCGATTCCCGGTGGATCAACGAGGCGGCCCTGGTGAATCGGCAAGCGTGCCGCGAGAATCCGCGAACAGGCACTCGATGAATTGGGGGCGACTGGGCAAGGTTATTCTGGGGACAGCGGTCGTTGGGCCACTGTCGCTTTATCTGCGATTCCGTGAACGTACGCAGGACGATCGCAGCACAGAACAGCCGGCTCGCACGGGATCGCATTCGAAGCGTTGGCCTCTGCTGCGGGAAGAACCCACTCTCGACGGTTTGGCCGGCGCTGCGGCTGGGCCGCCCGGCGTGGGGCGCGAATTCTGGTATCGGATCGCCCAAATGGCTTTGATCAGTGTCGTGTTGTCGCTGATCGTCTTCTTTACCGTCCCTCGGTTTGGCGGCATCGACGTCTCGTTTCTCCGCTACGGAGTGGCTGGTTGGACACGCACACCCGTCACGTTCCGACGGACTATAGGGTATTCCGACACGGTCAGGCTGGGTGAACTGGGCACGCTTCTGGATGATTCCGAGAAGGTGTTGGAAGTCGAGTTCATGGACCACGTGACCAATGAACCATATCCGGTGCAGGGGACCGTGTACTTGCGAGGCACCGTACTCACCCACTACCAGAACGGCCGATGGCTTCACCGAAGATCGGGATCGCGGCTACGCTTGGGGCACTTGCCGTCGGTCGAAGACACCGAGGCTGTCCAGTTGGTGCGGCAGAGGATCACGATCGAACCCATGGGGCGGAGCGATCTGTTCTGCGTGTGGCCGCTCGTGTTCATCGCAAAGAACGATCAGATTTGGCTCGACGCGCACAAGGAGAGTCTTGGACGATCGCGTGGTGCACGAGGGCGCCGTTTTGTCTACGAGTTGGGAACGACGGCCTTTTCGGACGGTATCCAGACGGACTTGGCGCCATGCGAGGTCGATGTGGCAAGAGTCTTGCAGCAGTGGCCGTCCGGCTCGTTGCCGGGACTTGCAGCATTGGCCGAGCAGTGGGTTTCCGAATCCGGCATCGCGCCGGATGATCCGATCGGTCGCGCGCGTTACCTGGAAAGGCGCCTGCACGACTCGGACCAATTCACCTACAGCCTGGTAGAACCCGATCGCAATTCCGCGATTGACCCCATCGAAGATTTCGTTGTGGGTAACTCTGAAGGTAACTGCGAGTTCTTTGCGTCAACGCTGACGCTGATGCTGCGCAGTCAGGGCATTCCGGCCCGTATGGTCATTGGTTTCAAGAGTGGCGAGTACAGCCATTTGAGTCAAACATTCATAGCCCGGAATTCTTACGCGCACGCGTGGGTCGAAGCGTTCATATCTCCAGATCGTCTCGGCGAAACTCCGCGTCAGGACGACCCACTGTCAGACTGGTCCAGCGGAGGTTGGCTGCGGCTGGATCCCACGCCTGCCGTTTCCCCAGGCGATGCCGGCGGCGGCTTACTGGCTCGGGGCTTGGGATACTGGTTTGGGAAACTGCGTTCGTTTTGGAGGGAACACGTAACGGGCATGAGCCGGTCGCACCAGCGTAGGTCACTCTACGAACCGCTGGCGGCGCGAGCGAAAGGGATCGGCGTCCGTTTGACAAGCCCGGAATGGTGGAGCAACCTCACAGCAAGTACCGTCGCGACGATAAGGAATCTACCGAATGAAGCGTCCGGCCGTTTCGGCTGGCGTGGCGGGTTGGCGTGCCTGGTACTGCTGATTGTCGCCGTGGTTGCCATTGGGCGCGTGCGACGATGGTCCCGCGGACGCAAGTTGCAGGCGACACGGGCCGGCGGTCCGAACGGGCGAAACGGACGGGAAGAAATCCCGTTCTATCGCCGGCTGGAAACGCTGCTAGGACGGCACGGGCTGGCGCGCGCCGCATCGCAGACGCACCGCGAATTTGCCCGCGAATCTGGAATCAAGCTCTCCGAATCAACGGGCGAAGTCCAGATAGCCACTCTGCCGTTGGATGTCGTGAATGCCTTCTACCAGGTGCGATTCGGTGAGGCGGACTTGGACGACAGTCAACTGGCGACCGTCCAAAAAGCCTTGCGTCGTATCGAACAGGCGGCCCGCGGCAAACGAAAAAGATAGGTTATACCCTTGGCGGCCCGATATTACACAAGCCCGACGCGCAAGCGAGGGATTTGCCGCAACATGTCCCTCGCTTGCGCGTCGGGCTAATGTCGGATGTGTCAAACTTGAGCGGTAGCAGTACAGGCGGCCGCTACGCCTGAACCGCCAGTGGTACCTGCTGAATCGCGTTGTGCCCCGACTTGAGAAACGGGCGGGGCATGGGCTGTGCGATTCCGTTTGCGTCAATCGTACGACAGCGCATGTGATACTGTCCCGGCGGAACGTCAGTCAGCAACGCCGCCCAATGGACAAGGGTGCCTCGAAGCGGCCAAGTCTTCGGCTTGCCTGTGGCCGGGTCAATCTGGCGCGGGGTCGGCGGCAGGACTCCGTCGCGAAGTCCGGCACCCCAGTCGCGAGGCGGCGGCAGTATGTCGGCCTCCCTCCAATCGCCTTTTGTGAAATGCGGATCGTTGGCGGGCAAATCGGCGTCCTGTGGGCAAAGCCAATATTGCACCTTGCTCAAACCGGACATGCCCACTTGCGCCAAACCGGTCACGGCGATCGGTTGCCCCGCCTTGACCTTCGCGGGCGTGAAGATGAAACGAGCGCACGTCTTCATGTGGCTATCGGTGTCATTGTTCCATTCAGCATAGGTATCGTTGGCCTTGAAGCTGTTGGTCAAGACAATGCGTTGGAGCCATTTAACGGACATGTTCCCGTAGCGGTCGGGTACAACCATCCGGACCGGCGCTCCCGCTTTGGGCGAGAGCCATTGGTCGTTCAGTTTGTAGCAGAGGATCGCGGGATGCTCTCCAGGCGGATCCTCCAGAACACGGCCGATCGGCAGCGAGCTTTGAAATCGTTGTTTTGGATCGTCGTTGTGATAGCCGTAGTAAAAGACCCGGCGGACATTCGCCGTAGGCTTGGCAAGCCAGATCACCTCCCTGAGCGGGACGCCTTCCCACAGCCCCATCCCGCAAGGCCTCCGACCGTTGGTGCAGGTCACGACATGCAGAAATCGAACCGCGTGCTTCTCGGCCAGTTCCATCAGGTCCTGCCAATCCAATGCCGTGCCCGCTTCCTTGGTAAGCGGGCGCCCGACCTCGGCATTGCTTTCCGGATCCGGCACGACCTCCAGTTTCCACGTTTCCCGATCCAAGCCGACCTCGCGCCTCTTCTCCGGCGACAGCGTATGGGGCGGCGGATTGCCGCGACCGAACATTTTGAATTTCGCTTCCGGAGTGAGATATTCCAGCCTGGCAATCGCGTCGGCCAGCACGCGTTTCCCTCCATCGTCCTGAGCCCCCAACGGCCCAACGCTCAGAGCGGCCACTCCCGCCGCTCCGATTCCCAGAAAGTAACGCCGAGTAACGTCTACATGTTCTTCTGCAATTCGACTTGGTTTTCGCACGTCAGCAGGCCTCCCAGTATTGCGACTATCTCAGTTGCGAGAAGATTCTACACTCCCGCACACACGATGTCAGCCGTGTTAGCTCTCGCTACCCCGGAGTTCGCCTCCGGGGAACGATGTTCAGGCAAGCGTGATGCCGTCCTTGGTGACCTTCAATAGGTGATCGCAGATCAGCCGATCACTGACGGGGGTCTTGGCCAACTTTCTTAGTTTGGACAAATCGGCTTCGTCGTCCGGTTCAGGAATCAGGGCCAAGGAGTCTCTATCGGGGATGGCGGCAAGCACTGCTTCGCCTTCTCGCAGGTGTCGGCCGACCAGCAGGAGACGTGCGGCGTCATAGCTGTCCGCGGATTTGACGGTGACCAACGACCGCTGGTCAACCACCGCGCGGACGGCGTCCGGAGCGAATGTCTTGGCCAAGTTCTCCAACGCCCGCTGGTGAAGCGACTCCAAATCGAGCCCCAATTCCTCGCGTTGTCCCTCCGTGAGGTAGGCCACGCTGTGCTCGTAGTCCAGCACGTACGCGACGTGCAATTCAGCGACATTCAACGGCGTGTGTGGCGTGTCGCCCCCTTTTTGCAGTTCATCGAGCGTATCGGACGAGAGAATCCGCGGCATGACGCGATCGCCGTGCGTATCGAGGCTCACCGGCTGCGCCATGAGTTTCGAGTCGTGCACCGGCCCGCCGATGAACTTGTCGAACAGCTCCTCTCGATCCTCGGGCGTGTGCTTTTTCGATTCAACGATCGCAAGGTACAGATTCGGCAGGTGAAGCTGCCCTTCGTCGAAATCTTCGGAGCACACCGTCAGGAAACTCTCGTTTTCGTCAATGACCTCGACGTCAGGGTGTTCGCGCGCCAGGTACGCGATCGCTTGCTCGCGAACGCCACGTCGGAATGACGTCCTGGCTGATCGCAGGATTAGGTAGATCGCCACCAGTCCGCCGATCAACCAAACCCACCAAGGGATATCCGGCATCGTCCTGCGTCTCTTCGATTTGACAACGGCAACGATTTGAACTCACCACCATGATACCAGAACCTACCGGCCTGGTTCCATCGCGTGCCGCAAAAGAAAGGTTCTTCACGCGTTTCCCGGCGGGGCAACAGAAGCCGCGGAGCGGCGATAGCAGTTAGCCCACGGCGTAAGCCGTGGGATGGGTAACTCCGTGAAGAACCGTAATAAAGCTGCGACAAGTCGCAGCACTCCAAAACGCCTGGCGCGGCAGACATCTCACGGTTCGTCTTCTGGCGGGACCACGATAAACGCTTTGGCGACTTCCGGCAGGATTCGTCGTGGGGCGCGGCGTTCGTAGCCAATGAACGCCCAATCGGTTTCGGCGACGGCCAGTACGGTTTGATCGGTTGTGCGGATGATCTTGTATTTGCGCAACGAGCGGATCTTGCGGAAATCGGATACCCAGGTGCGGACGACGACCTGGTCGCCTGCAAATGCCGCTTGCAGGTACTCGATTTTGTGCGAGCGTACGACCCAGCCTGCTCCGATTTGCCGGTACCGTTCGGCTGGCCATCCTTGGGCATCGGAATGGGCAATCGCGGCTTCCTGCATCCATCGAATGTATTCCAGGTTGTTCGCATGCCCTTGGCCGTCGATCGCGTCGTCAGGGACGGTCAGTCGGTGTTCGTAAATCGTTGGCATAGTACCACGTGTACTCGAAATCCGCAGAATCTGCACTACCCCACATCGGGGAAAATGGTTGAAAAAAATCAACATTGCCATTTGCCTAGGGCGCAAAAAGAACCCATGTTTCCTCAGACGAACATCGGGCACCCGCCACGGACAAGGTAACACGTGGTGAATGTGGATCAGGTTTCCACGACATACAGGGCTGCCTGCCCGATGTGCTGTTTTGGGTGAAACGAATCGAGATCGAAGGAACTTGCCATGAGATGGTCCAGCTTTCTAGCCTCTGCCGTGATCCTGACGGTTGTCTCCGTCGCCTCTGCCGACGACTTTGGACGTTTTCAGCCGACACGCCTGTCGCGAGCGGCCGTGTCCAATCCGTTCCAAGCTCCGGCTGCGGACTACTACGCCGGTTCGATGCGTGCCGGCAGCTTCGCCGACTACCCGGCCTACCCCATCGGGTTCACCAACTATCGTGGCCTGGGTTTCTGGGGCACGTGCTGCGAGAAAAACCCGCCCTGCACCGACCACGTCTGGGACGGCTACTGTGCACAGAAAGGATGCAAAGGAGGCAAAGCTCCTTGCCAAGGATGCAAAGGAAGTAAAGGATGCCAAGGGTGCGGTGAATGCCAGAAGCCAAAGCACCGCGGCCCGAAGCTGTTCGGCGGCTGCTGCCTGTTCGATAGCAGCAAGCTGCAGAGGCACTTTGCCTGCAAGCCGGATTGGTGCTGCTATCCCCAGTGCGCTTCGTCGTGCTGTGGCGGCGTCGGCGCCAACTGGTGGCCTGTGACGCCAACCTGTCGCGAGCGATTCAACGAGCCGATGTGCTGCAAGCTGCGTCGTTTCCGCAACCAATGCAATACCTGGTTGGGCAAGTCCGTCGCGGATGATTGCTGCAATGACTGCCAAACGCAACACGCTCCGTCGCCTACGATGGCCCAACCGCAACCGGCCGAACAGCCCACTCCTACGCCGGCAGAGCCGAAGCCACAGCTACCAGCCCCCGAGACCTCGACTGAATTCTCCGACGATTTGCCGCCGCTGGCACCGTTGGACAAGTCGGCACGGCGCCTGGACTTCCGGCGGCTGCCCGCCATTTCGATCACTTACTGATCGCCACGCACACGGATTTGTGAAACGCCTGCGAGCCGCGGGAGACATCCTGCGGCTCGCTGTGTTTCTTGATAGCGGCAGGCTCACTGTGTGAAGCGTCTGCAAACGGCACAGTGTCTGTTACTTTACACGTCCCTCCAGGTTCGCCATCACCAAGGCCACGTCGGCGGGCGTGATGCCGCTGATGCGGCTGGCCTGGGCGATGCTCACGGGCTGGATTCGCGTCAGTTTCTCGCGGGCCTCGCTCCGCAAATGTGCGATCGCCGCATAGTCGAAATCATCGGGGATGCGTTTGTGGGAAAGGCGCTGCTGGCGAGCGATCTGCTGTTGCTGCCGGGCCACGTAGCCGGCGTACTTGACATCATGAACGACTTGTTCAGCCACCTGGGCGTCCACATCGGCCAGTTCCGGTAGCCGATCGGCCAGATCGTCCCACCTTACTTCCGGACGCCGAAGGAATTTGGCCAGCGTTACCCCTTCGGCCCGGTTTGTCTCGATCAAATCCACGACGCGAGCAATCTCCGCCTGTTTCCGCTCCAACCGCCGCCAACGGGCTTCGTCCACAAGGCCGATTTGGCGTCCCCGAGGTGTCAAACGCCGGTCGGCGTTGTCATGCCGCAGAAGCAAACGGTATTCCGCGCGACTGGTGAACATCCGATAGGGTTCATCAACACTGCACGTCACCAAGTCGTCGATCAGTACGCCGATGTACGCCTGGTCGCGGCTCAGCATCAGCGGCTCTTCGCATCTCAGGCTCAAGACGGCATTGGCGCCGGCGATCAGTCCCTGCGCGCCGGCCTCTTCGTAGCCGGTGGTCCCGTTGATTTGGCCGGCGAAATACAGGCCGGGCATTCGTTTCGATTCCAGTGTGGGCCGGAGTTGATCGGGTGGGCAGAAATCATATTCGACAGCATATCCATATCGCATGATCTGGGCATTTTCCAGCCCTGCAATCATGCGGACCATTTGATCCTGGATGTCGCGCGGCAGACTGGTCGGCAGACCATTCAGGTACACCTCGCACGTCTTGCGTCCTTCCGGTTCGAGGAATAGCTGGTGTTGCTCCTTTTCGGCAAACCGCACCACCTTGTCCTCGATCGATGGGCAATACCGCGGGCCGCAGCTCTGGATCTGGCCACTGTACATCGGGGCGCGGTGCAGATTGTCGCGGATCAATTGATGGACCTGCTGGTTTGTATACGTGATCCAGCACGAGAGTTGCTGGACCGAAAGCCCATCGGTGAGAAACGAAAAAGGTCGGGGCTGGTCGTCGCCCGGCTGCTCTTCCGTCTTGGCATAGTCGATCGTGTGGCCGTTCAGCCTTGCCGGCGTACCCGTCTTGAAACGTTCGACGCGAAAGCCCAATCGCCGGAGGGCTTGGCTGACGCCGCTGGTCGTTCCCTCGCCTGCCCGGCCGCCCGGGGTCTTGGCTTCGCCGATGTGCATGACCGCTTGCAGGAATGTTCCCGTCGTCAGAACGACGGCGGGCGCGCGGTACATCACATCTTCACGCGTTCGCACGCCGCACACACGACTCGCGTCGCCGTCGCCTTCGGTCAAGATGTCTTCGACTGTCTCCTGTCGCAGGTGCAGGTTCTCTTGCTGCTCGACAAGGCGTTTGACTTCGAGTTGGTAGTCCTTTCGATCGGCTTGGGCCCGCGGACTGTGCATGGCCGGCCCTTTGCGCCGGTTGAGCATGCGGAACTGGATTCCCGTAGCGTCAATCGCGCGAGCCATCACGCCGCCCAAGGCGTCGATTTCGCGAACGATGTGCCCTTTCGCCACGCCGCCGATCGCCGGATTGCAGCTCATCTGGGCCACGGTATCCAGGTTGGCGGTTAGCAGGCCTACTCGCGCGCCCATGCGAGCCGCCGCCATGGCCGCTTCGGTACCGGCGTGGCCGGCGCCGACTACCAGCACATCGTACTCGTAGGTGTTCACTGCCATGTGTATCGGTAGGCCACACCCTGCCTGACGAAATGCCGCTTAGGAACCATCCAGGGATAGACCAAGGGACTTTCGACCCCTCTTGTTGGCTCTCAGCAACCGGCTTGGCGACGGTCCGTTACGCTTTGGCCGCCTTCGTGCGTGCTTCCCTCAAGCCGCGACTGAGGATATCGCGAAGCATGGGCGAGTAGTCTTCGTACTTCGCCTGATCGGGCGCACCGTTGGCAAACTGGTAGATGGCGTCTCGCGGCTTCTTGCCCAAAGCGATCAACGTCGAATTCACGGTACCGTACTTCTTCGTGCGGACCACCATGGTCGCACGGCCGGGCGGGGACGGGGCTCGTGCAAAGACCTTGCTGGCCACCGCAAGGAATTTCACGGGGGAATCGAGGGTCTGCAGAGTAAGAAGTCGATGCGCCAACTGAACCCGGTCGTCGCGTGGATCGTTCGCGTCTTTGTTGGCGATGATATTCAGTCCCTCGTCCAATTCCACCGCATCCAACTCGTCGCCGCCGTGGACCGCCCATGCGCTCTCGGCATCGGCCATTACGTAGTTAACGCCGTCGTACTTGTTCGTGGACAGCTCCTCCATAGCTCGATCCACTGCCTCGCGCGCCGAACCGCATCGCAGTAGCTCGCGGCACAACACTCCTCGCGATCGGGGAGTCAGCGGGGGAATCAGTTTCTTACGGTTACAGGCCGCGACGAACATCGCATTCTGATTCACGCCCAACCATGTGCCCCCAGCCTGCTGGTCGATGCCGCAAAGAATCCGCGGCTTCCCGGACTGAATCGATGGCGGCTGCCACGGTCGGTCGTAGCTTTCTTCGCGGTTAGCAGCGACAAGCACCGGGGAATCGGGAACCAACTGGTAGTGAATGGCAAGTATGCACATGGGATTGGCGGGGTTGGTAGTCTTTGCGGTTGGAGGGACGATGAATCCGATGGTGTTGAATCGGGGTGGCTTCCTGTCGTTTCTCGCTCAGGAAGAGCGCACCAGCCGTCAATCAATGTATTCCGAAAATGGCCCTTTTGACACCTTATAATGGGGGTCGTGAAGGAGATTTTTCAGTTGGGGAGGGTTGGATTTTCCGTGATGGGAGCCTTGTGAAGATAGAGAAAAAGGCTTAATCTGCTGTGCTTTCGAAAATGAGGAGCCGCGCTTGCGCGCACGAAGCCAAGCAAACATGACAGAGTCGTCTGACGCCAAACCGTTGGGGATCGCGATTATCGGAGCCGGGGCCGTCAGCGACTACCATCACGTGCCCGGCATCGATGTCGACCCGCGTGCTCGCCTGGTGGCCGTATGCGACACCAGCGCGTCACTGCTTGAACAGCGGAAAGACGAATGGGGCGTCGATAACGTAACTGAAGATTATCAAAAGGTTTGCGATGATCCAGATGTGGACGCTGTGATCATCGCAACACCGAATTACACACACGTCCCGATCGCGATCGCAGCGGCGGCTGGCGGCAAACACATCATGTGCGAGAAGCCGCTAGGACTGAACGCCGGTGAAGTACGAGAGATGTATCACGCCGCGCGGGATGCCGAAGTGGTCCACATGACGGCGTTTACCTACCGGTTTGCCCCATCGATGAGGTATATGCGGCACTTGGTCCAAAGCGGCCAACTGGGCGACTTGCGTCACTTCCGCAGCCAACGGTTCCTGGATTGGCCCGAAACCGGCTGGGGATGGCGACAATATAAGGACAAGGCAGGGGCTGGAGACTTGTTCGACATGACCATCCACCGGATCGACTTCGCCATCGATCTGGTGGGGCCGATCCAGCGGGTCTGCGGGGCAGTAGCGCGGTTTGCTTCGCGTGATCGCACTGAAGACGGCCGGGAGTGTTCGCCGTCGGAGGTGGACGATTGGTCCAGCCTGATCGGCGAGTTCGCCAATGGTGCCGTTGGCGTGTGGGAAGGAACCACACTTGCGAAGGGATACGGATTTGACGGTTTTGGCCATGAGTGGGCTGAGATCAACGGTTCGGAACGGTCTGTAGTCTACCGCTTGCACGAGCCGAACAAGATATGGTTAGGCAAGACCGGCGAGGACTTGGCGCCGGTGGACGTACCTGAGGAGTTCCTGGCACCCGAGGGTAGTCCTCGTAACCCGGGCGAAGGCGTACCGGCGACCGTGTTTCGGTACGATTTGGTGTGGGAGTTTGTTTCGGCGATTGTCCAGACCCGCGAAGCTGTTCCCAGCTTCTACGATGGATTGCGGGCCCAGATCGTGGCCGATGCCGTGCTTGAGTCCCACACGAATCACGCTTGGATCGATATCCCCGAAGAACCTCGTTAGCATGTGACGGGCCCGCTATAAACCGACCATCCGTTTCCGACCTGGCCCCCCGCCTGCCGATACCCGCATGGAATACACGATTACAGAACGCGAACAGCGCTCACCACCAGCGGAATCACTGCGCCCGCACCGCGCCCACGAAGTAAGTACCGAGCCAGCGGCCACCGCATCCGGACGCAGTCGCCTGGGCTCATTGACAGGCGTGCGAATCCTGGCGACGGGATCGTACGCACCTGAGACGGTTGTCAGCAACCACGATTTGGCCGCACTAGGATGTGACGAGGACTGGATCGTCCAGCGTACTGGGATTCACGAAAGGCGTCATGCACCACCGGATCAGGCGACCAGCGACGTGGCGCATGAAGCAGCGGTGCGCTGCCTGACCGCCGCTGGCGTGTCGCCCAGCGAAGTCGATTTGATCCTCGTTGCCACGATGACTCCTGATGCGCCATTGCCCTCGACCGCATGCCTGCTTCAACAGCGTTTGGGATGTATAGCGCCGGCGTTGGACATCAATGCGGCGTGTGCGGGTTTCATGTACGCACTGGTGACTGGGATGCAGTACATCAGGACAGGCTGCGCCCACCGCGTGTTGGTGATCGGCGTCGACTTGATGTCGCGCGCGGTCGATCCAACTGACGAAAAGACATATCCCCTATTCGGCGACGGCGGCGGGGCCGTACTGTTGGGCGCAGGCGACGCCGGGCAGGGCCTGCTTTCCTACACGCTTGGTTCGGAAGGCGATGCGGACGGCCTGTTGTGGCAGCCGGCCGGCGGCACGCGGGAGCCAGTTACTCGCGAGACGCTTGCCGCGGGACGACACTACATCCACATGGAAGGCCGCGCGGTTTTCAAGTGGGCCGTACGCGTGTTGATCGATTCGACCAAGGACGTGCTGGGTCACACCGCTTTGGACCCGAGTGATATCGATTTGGCCGTCTTCCATCAGGCGAATATTCGAATCATCGATGCTGCTTTGGACGATTTGCACATCGACCGCGACAAAGTCGTCATCAATCTAACCCGTTACGGCAATACATCTGCCGGCAGCATGCCGCTGGTCCTGGACGAAGCCTGCCGAGAAGGCCGAATTCGCAAAGGCGACAAGATCTTGCTCAGTGGCTTCGGCGGCGGATTCACCTGGGGCACCGCTGTGATGGAATGGTAGCGGTGCTGACGGTCGATCACCGCGCGCCCTGGTGACTTCGCCGTTGGTACTGAGTACTCTGTACTGCACTCTTGCCTCGGAAGCCCCGAATTGCCACAGGAAGGGTGCGCAGACATGATCCTCACCAACCTCCTCTTGACGATTGCAGTACCGGCCGGCGCCTCGGCTGCGGATGGGCCAAGACAACAGTTGGACCTGAACGGCACGTGGCAGTATCAGAGAACCGACGATCTTGAAAAGGGTCCGCGGCCAGAGAATTGGAAAACGTGTGAGGTGCCCGGGTACCTCCGTGGAAGCGATTACGAGCGAGCTTGGTTTCGCCGCACGTTCATCGTGCCCGAGTCGATGCGAGGCAACCGTATCAAGATTGGTTTCGGTGGCGTGAAGTACAACTCGCGAGTCTTGCTGAACGGCAAGCACGTGGGCGGATGTTTCGGCGGGTACCGTCCGTTCGACGTCGACGTGACCAACGCGGCCCGTTTCGGTGAGGAAAACGAACTGCTGGTCGGTGTGCACGATTGGACCGGGGTGTTCACGCCCGGTCGCGTCGATCTGAGCGACCGTCCCGATTGGTCTCGCATGCGCAGCCGACCGAAGGACAAGCTACTCAGTCCTATCGGCGGCATTTTCGAATCGTACGGCATCTGGGACGACGTGGCACTGGTAGCCCACCCGGCCGCCTACGTCAAAGATCTGTTTGTCAAGCCGTCGGTTCGGCAGGGCGAACTGGTCGTCGACTACACGTTGGCAAATGAGTCCACGCAGGACGTAGAAGTGGACATCACGGCAGTCGTGGACGATAGGAGCCAAGAATGCCTATCACTGCCGGGGCAATCCGTGCGCCTTCCCGCCGGGCAGACGGTCGCGGTCACACTTCGGCAAGCATGGCCCGATCCGCGCCGTTGGTCGCACGTAGATCCGCATCTGTACCACTTGCGAACAAAGCTCTCTTCGGGTGACGTTCTGCGCACTCGATTCGGCTTTCGCGAATTCTGGGTCGACGGCCACCGGTTTTATCTAAACGGAAAGCGAATCAATCTGTTGGCCACGTCCTGGTGGCCGCCGCGAACACCGATGCCCCGCGAGGAAATCCGCGAACGGTGGGAGACGGTTAAGCGGATCGGCTGTGTCGCCTTTCGTACGCATACGCAGCCCTGGCGCAGCGCGCACTATGACGTGGCAGACGAGGTCGGCCTGCTAATGATCAACGAAGGTGCAGTCTGGAACGACGAGTCGGTCTACCGGATCAATGATCCCGTGTTCTGGGAGAACTACGCAGCCCATCTGAAAGCGATGCTGGACCGTGACAAGAACCGGCCGTCGATGATCATGTGGAGCCTGGAAAACGAATTCTACGGCGGCCGGCTAAACGACGAGGCGCCGGCCAAGGCCGATTTGGTGCGCATGGGAAAGCTGGTCCGCCAGTGGGACCCCACTCGGCCGTTTTTCTACGAATCAGACGGCGATCCGGGCGGCGTGGCCGACGTGATAGGGATCCACTATCCCCACGAGTATCCCGAGTACACCTGCTGGCCAAACGAAGCCTACTGGCTGGCCGAGCCACAGCAGGCCGCGGGCCACCACTTCACCAACGGCGAGACGGTATTCTTCTGGCGCAAAAACAAACCGCTGTACATTGGCGAGTTCCTATGGCTCCCATCCGCCGACCCATCGTGGCACACCGTGTTTTTCGGCGATGACGCGTACCTGGACTACCGCCGCTATCGAAACATGGGCAAGGCGGAAAGCTGGAGAATGCAAATCCTCGGCTATCGACATCACGAAGTCGCTGGCATCTCGCCGTGGACCGTGATCGAAGGCGGCCCGCTCGACGAGGAAAACTACCTGTGCCAGGCGCACCAGTTTGCCTACCAGAAGATCGCCGCCTACTGCCACGACTACGACAGTCGATTCTTCAGCGGCGAAACGGTCGCTCGGCGACTGGAGGCATTCAACGATGTGTTCGATCGGTCCGATCTGACGGTCGCTTGGACGCTGTCCGCGGCGAGCGAAATAGTCGATCGGGACGAGCGGACATTGCGGCTTGAGGCGGGTGACCATCGGATGCTATCGGTGGATCTGCACATGCCGCAGGTGACCCGACGCACGCCGCTTGTTTGGAAGATCGCGATTCGCCGTGACGATACGCAGGTTTTCGAGCACACATACGAGTACGCCGCATTCCCAACGTCCAAATCTCAAGCCACTACTGCTCGGATCGGCATCTACGATCCGAAAGGAACCAGTGCCGCGGCCTTCCAGCGACTGGGCGTCGCTCCGCGCCGGATCGCATCGCTGACCGGTGAATTGCCGGAGTTGGACGTGTTGATCATCGGCACCGGGGCATTCGATCCGGAAGAACAACCGGCATTGGCAATCGGCGAAGTCCCACCGGAGCGACAGGTTCTGACGGACTTCGTTACCCACGGCGGTCGGATTCTTGTCTTGCGGCAGGACACGTATCCGGAAAGTTGGTTCGATGTGACGTTGACAGAACACGAATCGACGATGACGTTCCCGCTATGCACGGATCATACCGTCCTGCGAGGCATCGAGCCCGGCGATCTGAAGTTCTGGCGTGGCGATCACATGGTCAGTTCCCATGAGATAGTACGACCGACCAAGGGCGGCTGCACACCGATCGTCGTTTCCGGATCAAAGCAGGGAATCCATCATTCCCCGTTGCTGGAACGCCGGATTGGCCGGGGGGCGATAATTCACAGCCAATTGAAGTTGGTCGAGAAAGCGGGCAAAGAGCCGACGGCCGATCTGCTGCTTGTGAATATCCTGCAATACTTGTCCAACGACCTTTATGACTCAAAGCTCACCCGACACAAGACGGCCGTTGTCGGAGGCTCCGACGAATACCATCGGTTTCTTCGATCGGTGGGCCTGCGCTACGACGATCTGACCAAGCGATTGGCGGACGCAGATTTGTCAACGTACGCATTAGTTCTTTGCCGAGGCGGTTCACCGCACGCGGAGAAGCTGAGGTCGTTCGTCGAACACGGCGGCAACCTTCTGGTCCATTGTCCTGGCCGCGACGACATGGAAGCAGTACGCGATGCCTTTGATTTGGACCTGGAATTGCAGCCTTATTCTGGATCGGTGACTCGCGCCGAGGGCGATTCTCGCCTGTTGAAACGGATTGCTCGCGAGGATCTCTACTGGCTTGGCGAACATGTGGGTATCAGTTGGTCGCCAACGCCCCGATCTACCGAGATGGCCGACTGCATGTTCGGCAAGCGAATCGACGACAAGCCGAGTCGCCAGTTCGAGGTCGAACAGTGGGAATTAGAGGGGTACATCGTCGAGCGGCGAGAGCCCGGTGTCACATTCGCCACCATCGGATCAGCCTCGGCCGAAGTCGATTTTCCCGACGCGGGCGCCTACGTGTTCGGCATCGTTGGCCGCGGTACGTCTTGCGATGGTGGTTGGCCCATGGCAAGAGTCTCGATCGACGATGTGCCGTTGGGGCAGACTACGATTCCCAGCGAACGGTGGCAGACATCCACCGTGTTCGGCCACGTCAAGAAGGGACGTCATAAGGTATCGGTAGCGTTCATCAACGACCAAAGCAATCCGGAAGAACACGAAGACCGAAACCTGTTCGTCGACAAGATTCTCGTGGCGTTCGATCCGAACCCCGACGCATCCTTCCTCACAACGCCCCCGGTCGCGGCACACATCCATCGCGGCAAGGGCCAGGTGGTCATCGACCAGCTTCGCTGGGATACCGAACAGCGAAACGGGCAAAAGGCATCCCGCTACGCCAGTTCGCTGCTCACTGCCCTGGGTGGCGATTTCACACCGCGATTCGGCGTGGCGGTCGAATGCGAAACACTGAAACCGCCACCGGACATGCCGCATTTCCACGTCGCCGGCGGAATCGTCTCGCAAGCCACCAACGGGACCATTCGCGGCCCGATCCGCGTAGCCACAGCCGGTCGCTACACGATGGAGTTGACCGCCCGAGGCACACAACTCGACGGCGTCTTTCCGCTGGTCGAGATTCACCTCGACGGGCAAGAGCGACAAGAAAAGCTCGGCCAAGTGCAAATCGCAAGCGAGCATTGGCGGTCCTACCAGCTTTCGGTCGAGTTGCCAGAAGGCTCACACGAGATTTCGCTATCGTTCATCAACGACGCCAATCGACCGGGCGAAGCCGACCGGAACGTCATGTACGACCGGATAGTCTTCTACCGAGACTAGGCGACCACGGACTTCGATGTCCGATACTCAAACCAATCGCATCTTCGAAGTACATCCGCGGTTATGGTAGCGGCGCGCTTGACCGATGAAGCGGACCCTCAGAGAATGGTGCCATTGCTGTGAGACATGGGCTGCCGGTGAACGTGCCTTGTTAGATGTGATTCCAATGGCTCTCCTATGAGAGACGGCCGCGGGAGGTGGATGCGATGCGAGGAATGCGATTTGTCTCTGTGTGGGTGATCTTGTCATCCGTCAGCTCGGCTCTGGCGGCTGGCGGCGGTAATCGGCTGGCGTATTTGGATGAGTTTCCTAATCCGTATTATGTGGGTTTGGATGCGCCGAAGTTGGTCACGCCGCAGTGGATTGGCGAGCCGGGCGTCGAGGCGGCGATTGTGTTGTCGATCGACGATATGAACGATACGGCCAAGTATGAAAGCTACCTGCGACCGATTCTAGAGCGTCTGAAGAAGATCGACGGCCGGGCTCCGGTCAGTATCATGACCACGCGTATCGATCCGGACCATCCGCATCTGCAGAAGTGGCTGAAGGAAGGGCTCAGCATCGAGCCTCACACTAGCAATCATCCATGCCCCTGCTTGCAGGGCAGTTCGTTTCAGAAGGCGAAAGCTACGTACGACGAGTGCATCGATTTGCTATCGCTGATCCCGAACACCCAGATCGCTTCCTTCCGCATGCCCTGCTGCGACTCGATGAATTCGATGAGCCCCCGGTTCTTCGCCGAGATTTTCAACCGAACCACGCCGCACGGCAAGTTCACGCGAATGGACTCGTCGGTTTTCATGTTGTTCACGCCTGCCGACGCAGACCTCCCGCGAGAACTGGTGATTGAGGAAGAGGGCCGACATCGTTTCGACAAGTACGTGCCGCGGAACCGCCGGTTTGTCAACTACATCGAGAACTATCCGTATCCTTACGTGATCGGCCGGCTGTGCTGGGAGATTCCGTCGGCGATTCCGGACGATTGGCAAGGCCACAACTTGCAGGGGCCTCACCACGCGACAACCGTTCGCGACATGAAGGCAGCGATCGACGCTACCGTGGCAAAACGCGGCACGTATGTACTGACGTTTCATCCCGGCGGTTGGATCCGAAACGACCAAGTCGTCGAGATGGTAGATCACGCTGTCCGCGATCGAGCCGGCAAAGTGAAGTTTCTGAACTTTCGAGACATGCACGAGCGTTTGACGAAAAACGCGCTCGGCGGGCATCCGTTGCGTGCCGCCGATGGCGGCGACAACGGAGTGCGTCTGTTGGACGTGAATGCCGATGGATACATGGATGCCATTGTTGCCAACGACCAGGTACGCCAGACTCGCATCTGGTCACCTTCGACTAGCCAGTGGCGAGTCGCGGATTTTCCGGTCGCGGCGGTTACGGTCGACGAGCAGGGCAAGCGAGCTGAGACGGGTGTGCGGTTCGGTGTGCTGCGCGGGGGTGGATTTGCCAGCATGCTGGTCCGCAACGAGAAGACCGCTGGCCTTTGGCATTTCGATGGTGAGCGTTGGGTCAGCGATGCGCGGGGATTGGACGGCTTTGATGCTGATGCCCCTGTCTTCACCACTTCCGAAGGCCTCGACTGCGGCGTGCGGCTACGCGACCTGGACGCCGACGGAATCTGCGAGTTGATCGTGGGTAACGACGACCAGTCGGCCGTCTTTCACTGGTTAGCCGACACGGGCGGCTGGAAGCGTCTGCCGTTTGGGCTGCCGGCCGACACGGCCATTGTCGACGGTCAGGGACGTGATGCTGGTCTGCGGTTGGTGGACGTGGACGTTGATACGCATCCGGACGTCGTGTTCTCCAATGGGGAAAGCTACGGCGTTTACCGCTTTGTGTCAATGGAGAGCGGTTGGTCGCAAACGATGCTGACCGGCCGGCGCGGCGACGAAGGCGCGATTCCCGAGATTGTGCGCGCCGACGGGACGAACAACGGCGCCTGGTTCAGTTTCAACCACATGTGGATTCAAAACGAGGACACCGGCGGCAAGCTGCCTCACCACATCGACAGCCGCCATTTCACCGATCTGCTGGGAACCGACCGCAATCCGCCGCCGCGCACGCCCGATGAATCGCTTCAGTCGTTCGAGGTGATTCCTGGCTTCCAAGTGGAACTGGTGGCGGCGGAACCGGAAGTGATGGACCCCGTGGACATCGCCTGGGGTCCGGACGGCAAGATGTGGGTCGTCGAGTATGCCGACTATCCGCTGGGGAAGGACGATAAAGGCATCCCGTGTGGCCGGGTCCGTTGCTTGGAGGACACCGACAGCGACGGGCGATACGAACAGTCGACGGTGTTCTTGGAACCAATCGCCTACCCGATGGGCATCATGGTCTGGCGCAACGGCGTGCTGGTAACGGCGGCTCCCGACGTATTCTATGCCGAGGACACCAATGGCGATGGACGGGCCGACGTGCGCAAGACCCTGTTCACCGGCTTTGGCCAGGGCAACCAGCAGCACCGGGTGAATCATCCGCGATGGGGTTTGGACAACTGGGTCCACGCCGCCAACGGTGACAGTGGCGGAACGATCAAGTCGCTGATAACCGGCCAAACGGTGAACATCAGCGGTCGCGACATTCGTTTCAAACCGGACGAAGGCTCGATCCAGGCTCAGGCGGGGCAGACCCAGTTCGGTACCAGCCGTGACGACTGGGGCAACTGGTTTGGCTGCAACAATAGCGATCTCGGCTGGCTGTATGCGTTGAGGGATCACTACCTGCGACGCAACCCGCACGTGGCTCCGCCATCGGGTCGCGTCGATGTCACGCCGGAACACATGCTCTATCCCGCTGGCCGCGTGATTTCGCACTGCGATCTGAAGCACCGTCCGTACGCCGACTGGGGCAAACCCGGCCGATGCACGTCGGTGGCCAGCGTGATGGTCTATCGCGACGATTTGTTTGGACCGCATTTCACAGCGAACCTGTTCGTTGATGATTCGGTGTTCAACGTGGTCCATCGGGAGATCTTGAAACCCAACGGCGTGTTGTTCCGCGGCGAGCGGAGCCCTGAAGAGCGACAACGCGAATTCCTGGCCACCCACGACATCTGGTTCCGGCCGTCGACGGTGGAAACCGGACCGGACGGAGCGTTGTGGGTCTTGGACATGTACCGTTTTGTGATCGAACACCCCGAGTGGATCAACGA
>CAZURK010000270.1:0-21533 GCA_964623055.1 uncultured Pirellulaceae bacterium | reverse complement strand
TAGCCGACGAGAAGAAGGGCGAACGGTTGATCGTTCTGCACACGGCCATCGACAAGACGCCGAGCCAGTTGCGAAAGGCCCTGGCCGACGAGGGCCTGCCCAACATCTACATCCCCTCCGAGGACAGCTTCCACCAAGTGGAAGACGTGCCCGTGCTCGGCACCGGCAAGCTGGATCTGCGAGGGATCAAGAAGGTTGCGGTGGACGTGTTTGGAGGACCTTCGAACGGCTAATGCGCAAGGCGACGCCACTTTCGCCATTCGTGCTTCGTCATTGGTCATTCGTCAATCGTCATTCAAGCCGTAACCTGTGCTGTTTCCCGCCTGTGCCGGCGGCTGGCGATCGAGAGGCGAATGAGTTGTACGAGGCCGACGACCAGGGTGATCAGCCCCGCGATGGGAAACACGCCGAGCAGCAGACTAAACAGGCCGGCCAGGAACAGCAGGCCGGCGCCCACTTGCGAGCCCACAAGCCACGGTACGATACGGCGCGCGAGCCAGTAGGCGATCAACAGCCCCACAACGCCGACAACAATCCAGAACAACCACACGAGTCGCTCAACGAGCGGATCAGAAAAGGCGCGTGCGGTGATCTCGATTTCGCCGCGCGCCGTCGTGAACAGGAATTCGACGCCGCGTTCAGGCAAATCCACGTCAAGACTGGCCAAGTGCGGCTCGACTCCTTGTGCCGGGGCGGCCGCTCCTGCCCACACGGTAGACTGATCTGCCACACCCGTTGCCACGCGAGGTCCGTCAGGGGCTGCTGCCTCGCCAAAGAGGTCTTCCAGTGGGTCGCGGCCGCGAGTGGTCTGTCCGCCACTCGCCGATGCGGCGCCACGAAGTAGGACCCCATCGCCCCTCACCGTTCGCCCCTGTTCACCGAGTTGCATGTTGTCCATTTCGAGCTGCTCCTGGTACTGCTTGGTCAGCTCTTTCTGACTGCGCGCCACGGTGCTGGAACTGGTCTGCCTTTGCCCGGATTGACCTTCAGCTTGCCCTTGCCTCGAAGGCTTCTCGCCCTGCGCTGCGATGCTTTGCAGCAATTGCTGTTCGGCCGCGAGGCCCTTCAGTTTGCCACCCCCTTGCTGTTGCGGCATATTGGCCTGGAATCGAGCTTCGATATCCTTCTTCGACTGTTTGGTTTTGCGTTCCAGCTTGTTGAATTCGATCCATTTGCCGAGCGTTTCATTGCCAGCTTGCGGCTGGGCGCCTTGTGGTTGAGGAATGGTGAAGTTGGGGCTGAGGTCCGTCACTACGTTGCGCGCCGGCTCGTTGGTCTGATCCATCCAGAAGTGGTTCAGACGGTCACGATTGCCGACAACCACTGCCTCACCCTCCTGGACCAAGAACTCCTGGGCCTGCTTCTGGGCATCTGCCACGGCCGACGTGTTGGCGGTGTAGTTTCTGTTAAATTCCGTGTTCGAATCGATGAGGCCACCGTATGTATCGTTGTAGTTCTGCAAGTCCACGGCGATCTTTTTCAGGTTGTTTGCGGACCGCAATTTGGCGTAGGCATTGTCGCCGGAGAGCACCTGTCGTAGCCGTTTCGTCTGCTTCGTGCCGTAGAGGACAAGGCCGGCCTGGTAGGTCCCCTCTTCGTATACCTGCCTCATACTTCCGCCGAAGTCGAACCAGCGATGGCTCTCTGGAAGACGAAGCCGGACCTGACTCTGTTCGACATTGATGTTCTCGGCATGAATCAGCGGGAAACTGACTTGCCGAAACGTCCCGATCCGGCCGAGATGGCCGCCGTACTTCAGGACAACCTGGTAGTCCAGATCCCCTTCAGCCGTTTTGATCAGCGGAATGCGCACGTGGTTTGGCAGCTTGCCACCTGGGACCTCGGTCGGTTTGACTGGCTCCCCGGACACGGTCGCCGTCCACAAACGGGCGCCGTCGGGCAAGCTGATCTTCAGGAACTGTTCGGTCGAATTGTTCACGTGATAGGTTTGCCGGCCTCGGTAGGCGCCGTTCGCGTCCACAATCAGCAGCGTCTCGGCCAGCCCGATCTGCGCACCAGCCGTCTGGACCGTTTCGCGCTGCTTTGTCTTGAAGGACAACTTGGGCGAGGCGGCGTTGTCTTGGATCACATAAGCCTCCGTGATTCCTTCGCCAAGAACCGCCGCCAGCGTGTCCCACGCCTCCTGCTGCCGGTTCAGACGCTCGACGCCGACTCGGTCGCCCACCAGCAGTTCGTCCCTCCCCGCGTTTTCCAGGGTCACGTAGCGGATGCCGGTACTCCCGGTCTGGAGAACCGGAATCGGCGCTTCGGGCAACTCCGCCGCATCCTCTCCAGAGGCCATCAGCAAGCGATCGTTTTCCACAACCACGCGGTACTGCTCTGTCGTTTCCTCCTGCAATTCCAGACGGAATCGCTTCCAGCCGTCACCCGCGTCCTCGACCGTCTTCTGACGCAGCAGCGGCGCCTTGATTCGGGCATTCTCCAGCCAGTCGGGCAGCAGGAAGGACACTTCGCGGATGCCCGCCTTCTCGATCGTCAAGTCTAGGATGATCGTCTCTTCGATCGCCACGTCCGTAACCATCACGTTGGTTATTGTGTCGCCCGTGACTTCAGCTTCGCGGGGCGTGATCTCGAACGTCGCGTCGTAGTCGGGAACTTCGCCATCGAGCGATTCATACCGAATGGCCAGTCGCGACGCGGATTTCTGCTGATCGGTCTGAAGCCAGCCGGACGTCTCCTCCAACAAGATGACGCGGCAGTCTTTCAGCCCCGTGGCAGCGACCTCGAATGCAGGGTCGATTTGAACGACGATGTCCCCTTGCTGGCTCGCGACATCCAACACATCCAGTTTCGGCACCGGCACGGGGTCGTCGGCCTGGCGACGCCCCAGCGAACCGATGATCTGAATCGAAAACGGCTGATCGCGTCCGGCGGCAAGATAGATGTTCAGTAGCCCGCGTCCCTGCTCTCTGGTAACCGTCCAGTCAAAGTCACCGGGCAGGGAGACCGATTCCAGCTTCAACGACTCCGGAATGTACAAACGCACGCGATGGACCGCACGCCGGTCTACGTCCAGCGTCACTTGGCTTTCGAGCGTCGTTTCACGTTCCGCAATCCTAACCAGCGTGCGCAGCGTGGCCGACGTCTCACTGACGATCGGCATGGCCGTCAGCCGTATGTCGAAAGGAACTGCGCTGAAGTTGTATGCCTGATAGGGCTGAAGTCCCAGCGCGCTTCCTTGGACGGGGGCGTCCTTTTGGACGCTGGCAATGGCATTGTTTGGAATGTCGGTGCGTGGCAGGCCCGTCGCGTTTTCGATTTGCAGATCCAGCAGCGTGCTCCGGCGGATCGTCAGTCGGCCTTTATGCAGCGCCGCATCCGAGACCAGGACTACGGGCGCGTCCAACTCCGTCGCGGCGTTGGATTGAACAATGCCGCGCCGCGAAAGGTGCAGCGTGATTGTCTCGCCGTCTGTGGCCTCGTCCAGCAACGTCACATCCAGACGTTGCCGATCGTCGTCCGGCTGGACCTGCCAACCGCGAACGTTGTCGCCGACGACCTTTTCGACGAGATACTCGGCGGGAATCGATATGAAAAATGCGTCTCGATGGCTTTGTGGAAACTGCAGGTTCAGTCGCCACATCAGGCGCAAGCCTTCTTCCTGGACATCCAACACCGCTTCGGAATCGACGGTCAGACTGCGATCGACTTGACCTTCAGCCACCTTGGGCCGCCACTCGATCTTGAACCCCTGATCGGCACTCAGCGCAGTGACGATCTGTTCGTTGTCAGCCTTAGTCTCGTAGTCTCCACGATCGGAAATGCCGGTTATGCTTACCTCCGTTTCGGCTGCGGGCACAGTCAGGGTGAGCGCCGTCGCGGGAGCCGCCGGGACACGGCCTGACGCCACTCGCCAGCCGCCCCGGCGTTCCAGCTTGATGCGCACTGTCAGGTCCAATCGCTTGCGGCCTTCGCCGGACGCATACAGCAGGGCAAAGCAATCGGGGGGCGCGGTAACGGGTCGAGCTTTGCTTTGCCTGACTTGAGCTGGAGCGTTTGGTGCCGGTTGCGGAGTTTGCTGAGCGGGCGCATTGGCCACTTCTGGTTGGTTTGCGGCTGCCGCTTCTACGATTTGCAGCCGTGCCGGTTTGCCGTCCAGCATGGCCGAGGCCAAGACGCCTCCGTCCAAATGCAGCGGGATTTGCACTTCCTTGTCCGAGCAAATGACGAAGTCCAGGTGTCCTGTCAGCAACAGGTACTCGTCGCCTGCCAATGTCGCGTCGAACGCAGCACCAGCCAGTGAGTATGGGACGATCGGAGGTTTCGCTTCGATCTTCTGGTCAGGAAATGCCCGGTTCCACAGTTCAACATATTTCTCATACGGCACCAGCACCTTCTCGGCGTTCTCGATTCCCTGGGCGCCGTCGTCTGCGTTGTAGGGAATGATGACCGCGTCTTTTGGCAGCGTCACCGGCTTGGGCGGCCTGAGCAGATCGATCAATTCGGCGGGATCGAAGGCTGGCGGTTTCGGAGCTTGGGCAAAGGCCGAATTAGAGACAGCGGCCAGAGAAACCGCCAACAGCAACACACCAGCAGCGGCTTGTCCGGCGTTTGCACTAAGACCTGGGCAACACCGTGAGCAGCACCTGCGGGCCAGCCATCTTAGTACGCCGACGACTAGGTAGTAGGGAATCAGCAAGCAGGCGGCGTAGAAGGCAAAATCGAAGGTGTTACCCAATTGGTTGATCCAGTCGGTCGCCACCAAGGCGGTTAGTGCCACAACGATCACGTACATCGCTTTGACTCGAGCCGAGCGGCGAGTCAGCAGAACGCCGATCACGAAAATCAACGACGCTACTCCCCAGGCAAGAGACTCGGTTTGGTTTTCGTTGACCAGAGTCACGTCAAGCGTCGGGCGCACGCCAAGACTTTGGAATGTGACGGTCTCTCCGTCTTCGATTTGCTGCAAATCAATGCGCAAGCTGCGGATGCCCTCCATCGCCCAGAATTTCGCCGTTTTCCCTTCTTGCAGCAGTGCTGTGCCCGAAAGGCCATTGACAGGAGCGTCTTGCGGCGGCCCTGGTCGCCCAATCGGTGTTCCAGCCTGCGGTTGCCCCGGGGGCTGAGCGCGCGGCGCATCCTGGGCAGGCACCTCGGGCTCTTCTTCCTCCGCGCCTCCAGCCTCCTCCATGCCCTCGGCGGTGGTCGCTCCGGGATCCGCCTTAGGTTCCGGCGCCGTCGCCTCCATCGGCATGTCCATGTCCGTTGTGTCCAGCGTGGTTTCGTCACTTGACGGTGGCACGAGTGCTGCCGCCCCTGCACCTCTGCTATCCGACTCGGCTAACTCCATGTATCCCATGTTCGACGAGTCATCCAAATAGTGTTGAAGCCCCGCCTCTGCCTCTCCCCACTCAACATCCCCCCGACCCATCGTGGGATGATCAGCTTCGAGAGGAGACTGGATGCCTCCCAATGACCGGCGTAGCGCCCACAGTGCATTCCATATCGGCGATTCGCGTTCCGGCAATTCGGTGAACACCGTTCCATGGGTGCCCACAACGCGATGCTCGGGCGGCAGCACCAAGTCCCATTTGACGTCTGCCATGGGTACTTCTCGTTGTTCCGCATCGCGACTGTCGCGCAACAGCAGCACCGGCGCTTCGGTACGAACGTCACTCATCAGCGTGACCGGCGATGCCGGTGTCTCGTACACGATCTGCAAATCTCGTATGGCGGCCTGGTTGGTGACCGGCAAGCTCAACAGCAGGCTGTCGCCGTCCTGTTGCGGCCCCACCGGCTTGCCGTCCAGGTAGACCGACCACAGCGTATGGTTCGGCGGCAATCGGACTTCCAGGAAATGAGCTTTCGTCCGCAGTTGATAGCGGGCCGACGTTTGAGCCAATTTGTCGGTCGACAGCAGCGTCACCAGTTCGGCCCGCTGGACGATCGCCGTGGCAATTTCGTAGCCCGGCCGCCGATTCACGTCCACAGTGACCTCGTCCGGAGCGCCGACGAATTCAAATGCGCCTAACAATCGTCTTCCTACGCGATATTGAGCCGCCACCAGTTCGCCCACGTCGACCCGGCGAGCGTCGATGTCGACCGAGATGTCCAACTCTGCACTGCCTTCCACGGCGACCACAGCCGACTGATAGGCCACTCCGTCGGCGCGGACAAGCGGCAGGGCATGGTCGTCCAGATCTTGATCCTTCAGCGGTTGCTGAAAGTCGACTGCCAGCCGGACCGCACCTTGTGTCGCTTCGGCCAACTGGGCCGTCCAGCGACGGCCGTCGTCCGTCTCCTCGCTACTGGAGTCCTTGACCGTCACGCCGTCCAACCCGGCGATCACCAGGGATATCGGTGTGTCTTTTGGGAGCAGCAGAGACAGCCGCCGAGTCTGAGCTTGCTGGATGTCATAGATGATCTCGTAGTTCGCCGTCAAACTGCCGGGAGCGATGCGCAAGAACGAAAAGCTCCTGGCTGTGATCGTAGGCGTTTGGCGCGTGACCGTCATGGTCGCCTGGTAAGGCTGGCCGTCATAACGGTAGGCCAAATTGGACTCGACGCCGCCCAGGCCGTATTTGCCCTTTTCCTTTTCGTCCAACGGCATCACGCCCGCTAGCTCGTTTGGCCGAACGATGAAGTCGTCCTCTGCGCGAACAGCGATCGCCCCGATGTCGCGTGTGGCATCTTTGACGGCGAAACGAGGAAACTCGGCCGCCTGCTGCGGCCAATTGCCGAGCCAATCGGCTGGAACGCGGGACGCCTTGAACAGGACGCTGGTCACCTCACCCGGCGGTACGCCTTGTGGAAGCCGCACGTGAACCACCGATTCGCCGTCAGGATCGTCGTACCGTTCCACGGGTAGAACTTTGCCGTCGACACTGGTAACCTCGGCGATGTGCCAGTCGGCGGGGACCGAGAAACGGACGTCAAATAGTTCTTCGACCTCCGGCAGCAAAGCGAAACCGCCGTGCACGCGATGCCCTGTTTCCTCCAGTATCAACAGCAGGTTCGTCGTCACCTCTAGGCGCCCGGGAGGCTTGCGGAAGTCGGCCGCAAGCGAGTATTGCTGGCCGGGCGCGTAGTACGCCGCTACCTGACGAACGCGGGGGGCTCCTGGATCGGTCCGAAAAATGCTATCGGGCAGGGCTGGTGCCAGGGCAGCGTTATCCACCGGTATCAAATCCTTGTGGGCCAACGATTCGGTTTTCAGGCGATCCTCGACCACCAGGCCCACGACGGCCACTTGTCCGGCGACGTCCAGCGGCACCAACTGCGGCATGGTCCAGGCGTCCATTTGGGCCGGCGTTCTGGTTGCCGTTACGTTCAAGATCACGGTTTCTGTCGCGGCTTCGCGCAGGATGACTTCCAACACTCGCTGGCCATCAGCATCGTTCACGACCCATCGCGCGACCTCCGGGCCCAGGACATCAGTGGGCTCGAAGCCTTCGGGCAGGGCGAAACGAAAACGGTCCGCTGCCCCGTGCAGCACGTCCAGCGATACCGTGGCATGCAGGCGCTCGTACCCGACCGTGACCTCATCCACCAAGATGCTGCGAGCTACGACCACCCGTTGGCGCCGCAGCATGCGGTTGTTCAGCGACATGACCAGCGACGTCTGCCCGCGCGCGGGCAGCACCTCGAAACGTGTCACGCCGGCCGCTTCATCGACGACCCGGCTGACCAACTTGGCGCCGCTCTTCACATCGACGTTGCCTGGAACCTTCACCCGCATGCGCGTGGCGGCTGGCGTAGGCAATCGGAAATCGAGCGTCTGTTGCGCGGCTGACGTCTGGACCGGGGCGACCATCTCCACTTCCAGACGTTTCTGTCCTTCGCCTTCGACGAACAGGACCGGTTGGCCACCCTCATTCAGCCCGATCGCGGCTGATTCGCCGTCCATGGTCGCGATGCGCACGCCTACCCCGCCCAACTCGAGCGGCAACGCGTGCAACCCTTCGTCCAGGATGTCGATGTCCAACACGCCCTTCAGGCGGGCGCGTCCCTCTTCGATCGTCACGTCGTATTCGGCCGCGAGGATCACCGCGCCGTGCGGTGGAGGCTGGTCGGGCTTGGTCTCTTTGGCCTTTGCCAGCAGCTCGTCGTACTCCTCGCGCGTCAGGAAAGCTCGCCGCACGTCGCTTTCCAGCAGTACGTTCAAGTCTTCATAGGGAACGTAGATCTCGCGGACGATCGCTTCATCGCCCGCGTCGTTTTGGGCCGCGGCGTCGCGGCTGGTTACCGGTGAAAGAGCGAACAGCAGAAGGGCCGCGAGGACCGGATTTGGCGTCTGTGGTTTGCTACGCATTGTCGCGGCCTCCTTCCTGCTGATCGTCGGACGGCTCGTCGCCGCTTTCTTCTTCAGCCTCCGGCCTGTCGAATTCAACATCCCCCCAGTCATCGTCCACAGCCGGCATGTCGCCGCCGGGCGCGTCTTCCGGTTCGGGTGAAGGCGAACCTGCCGCGGCAGATCTCCAGCGGGCGAGTGCAGCGACGACGTGAGGCCAGGCTCGTACCACGTGCCAAATCAGCCACACGGCCGCGACGATCAACGCAGCGCTGAGCAAAGCACCATCCATGATCTGCCGCGAGAATGTCGGCAGGAATACGCCCGCCGCCAGAAGCAAAACGACCAACAAGGCCACTGCAGCGAACTTGTGGCTAAGCGGCTGACGGATCAACAGCAGTCCCAGAATGACGACAACGGCAAACACCAACCAGTGCAGAACCGTCTCCTTCACAGCTACCAGCCGCAAGGAACCATCAGGTGGCGGCGCCGGGCTGAGCGTGGAAAACGTATACAGCCGCCCATCCGTGACGAATTCTTCGGGCGGTCTATCCAGCGGCAAGTCCTTGATGACCCACCCGATCAACTCCTTGTCGCTTCTGTGGGGCTGGGGCTTCGAGTCGAGCTTCTCGTACCATCGCCACGCCATTTCGTCGGTCCAGGGCCCTCTGGATCCCAAAAGCGCCAGTTCGCGCGGTATGTAAGCACACAGATACACTTTCTGGACCGCAGGCCGGCTGGGAAACGTGGGCAAATCCAACTGGCCAAGGTTGCCCGGCATGGTGTATCGCAATTCGATCAGGAACGGGTCCTCCGAATTCTGGCTCGCAAGCGGAATGTAGAACTCGTTCTTGCCTTGGTCCCCGCGTTCCAACGAAAGCGACCGGCCGTTGAGCAGTAGCGGCATGGTGTCGAAATCCACCTTCTCGGGCAACACAATCGCAAGACGCTGACGGGCACTGCGCATGCGGTAAAGTGCCTGCACGGAAATCTCGCCGCTGCGCGTGACCTCCATACGCACCAACGCCCTTTCGATACTTGTCCGCTTGACTTCAACCAACTCGTATCGCGTAGCTGTGACGGCCAGTTCCCAGTCGTCGTGATACTCGAACGCCATCGCCGCATCATCTACCTTCGGTGCGTCCGCCATCAATTCGTGCTGCGGATCAATTGGCCGAAGGCCAACCCGTTCGCCCGACGGCCGTACGTCCAGCGTTTCCGCCTTGGCAACCACGATTTGTCCTTCTGCCCGATCCACGTCTTTCGGTATCAACCGAGGCAGGCGTTCGGGCTCGTCCATGGTTCCGCCGATTTCCAGTTGCTTGATCTTCTTCTCCCACGAGAACTTGATCGTCACCCTGCCAAACAGTTCCCTGTCACCCGTCAGGCTCCATGCCACGTACCCGTCCGCGACATCGTCCGGCTGTGGAGTCAATGTCGCATCCCGGGCGACCTCGGTGGTGTCGTTTTGAACCTTGTCGGCCAATGCCGCCGGCACGTCCAGACGTAGCGACTTCACGCTGCTATAGCGGATGTCGTAGAAGAACGTCGCTTCGTACTTCACCACGCCGGATTCGATCCTCGCCAGCAGGAACTGCCGAGCGGTGATGTAAGGCTTGCGGCGTTCGACCGCCATTACCAAGTCCACCGGCTCACGCGTGTATGCAAAGGCCATTACCTCGCGCGCCTGCCCGAAGCGTCCATTTCGCGCGGAAGCTGTCTCTTCCAACGCTTCGGCAGCCGATATGGCCTGCACGCCATCTTGCTTGGTTGGGTTCACCCGCAGGCTCTCCGGCCCGTACACGATCAAGCGGCCCGTCGACTGTTCAATGCCTTCCGGCGCGACGCGCGGCAATGGCAAGGTGATATCGGATGCATCGCCGGTCGGAGTCAGCAGGTTCGGGTCTTCCAGGCGTTTGATCAACTCGACTAACAAACCGACCTTGCCCTCCGCCTTGCTGGACAGATTGACAACCAGACGTGTCTTATCTTCACCCTGCAAGTGGTACGTATCGCGGGCGACTGCCGTGGCGCCGGCAGCGGCATGCCCTCGGACGTCTTCTACTTCGAATCCCTGTGGCACGTCCAACTCCAGTTGGAATACGCCGGCGCGTTTGATTTCGTAAAGAACGAACAGATCGACAGTCAGCCGATCGGGCTCGAAGTAGGCTTCCACCAACTCGCGAGTGCGGATCTGCGGTTGGACCTTCTCGACGCTGAACTGCAAGTCGAACGGCAACGACGCATAGCGGTAGGAGAAGTTCCAACCTTTGGCAGCGTCCATTTGCAGCAGCCCGCTGCGCGTGTCCGGTTCGGCTCGCAACGCAGAAGTCACTCGCACCAGCACCACGCCCTGTTGCCGGCCAACGCCGAGCGATTTGACAACGGGGATCGGAACCGGCCCATCGAGCAGATCATCGCTGAACTTCTCTAACTCGACGGTGATCGTCTGCTCCTCGCGAGCCGGCTCGTACAACTGCACCGTGATCTTGTTGACTTTTTCGTCCTGCTCGACAGTCCATTCTTTGACGTTCGGGTCGAAGACGTTTAGCACTCGGTGATCGGGCGGCACCTCGACGGACATTTGGGACAACTCGGCGCGGCTGATCTTGTACGACAACTGTGTCTTGGTGCGTACGACGCCTTCGTCAATCGTCACTTGCTGCTCCGCTTGCACGGAAGCCAATGCCTCCAAGCCGGCGGCGCCCTCGGCCTTCGGAGTCCAGTCGATCCGCATGCTCGGTGCGGCGCCGACAAAGGCCAGCACTACCGTTTCCCCGTCCGGATCGTCGCCCGCAGCATCACCGGGCGCCTCGGTAGCCGCGATCATCGGGTGCACTTCAACCTTGACGCCTGATTCCGGAATGCGGATTTCCCAGCGGTTCACCGGCGCTTGTGGGGCCTGGAACGAAACGCTGTTTTGCCCTGGCGACTTCGAGAACGCTTTGGTGTACTCCAGCGTCAGTTCCAACTCCTCCGGCTGCTCGCCTTCCTTCTTCACCAGTAGCGTGTAGCCGACCCGCGGCTTGGACACGATACGAGCCGGCTGGTCGGCCAACTTGGCCGACAGGATCGCTGCATCGGCCAGCCGCAATGGTACCTCGTGCCAACCCTCGGTCAGCACCTCGACTTTCAACCTCGCCGCGACTTTGACGACCTCTTCGCCCACCGTAGCGACACTGGCGATCTCCGTGACCAATGCCGCCACGGGTGGTTTTTCGTCGGGTTCTGTGGGTAGTCCGGCGCGAGCCTGTTTCCAGAGCTTCTGAAACTGCTCGTACGGGAGGAAGACACCGCGGCCTTTTTCCTCGAAGGTCTTTTGCAGCTTCGAATACGGCACGTAGATGGTCTGTTCGCGGAGGGTCGCGTCATCCGCCTCGTTTCCGCCGTTCTCGTCCGCTGGCGGCTGAGCCGAAACAGCAACGGAGCAGAGGAGGACGAAAGTGCAGATGGCCCAGATGCGTGAAAAGCTCATATCCTGGTTCCTTGAAGAAGGGGCCTTGTGGCAATGCAGGCGTTGCCGCCGCGCAGAATCGACGCAAGAACGACGAACCGCCGCCAATATCAAGACGATGCACCAACCACTATTGTTCTTCGTGCACCTCAAAATGGCTGTAACGGCTTCGTAACAAACGCCTTCCTTCCAGTATAGTTGCACGCCGAACATTGCGACACGGTTGTGCCACGGCGCTGGTCGGGCGTCATGTGTCGAATTCGCGTAGCTGAATTCGCAAGAATCCAGGGCCACGGCGGCTCCAGGCGTATTGATTTGCAGATCGGACCGCCGGACAATACGTGCACTGGATGGGAACTTCTCTGGCGGGTCTCACCCCCCCTGCGATTTGGAAGGAGCCGCTCATGTCCAAGAAAAAACGCAAGTCTCGCAAGAAATCCGTTCGTAACCGCCGGCGCAAGTCCTCGAAGCAGAAATCGGCGGAGTCGGCGGATGCACACATGCCTGATCGACGCGTGATGGAAGGCGTCTTGCGGCAGTTTCTCGGTGATTCGGGAATGATCGACGAGAGTGACTCGGCGCTGGCCGAGGCCGAGGATCTGGTGGATCGGGCATATGATGCAGACGATCTGGAAGAGCGACTGGAACTGGCGTCCGAGGCAATTGACATCTGCCCGGAGTGCGCCGAAGCCTTTGTCTGCATCGCGGAACTCGCTCCATCACCGAGCGAGGCGGCGACCATGTACCGATTGGGCGTGGAAGCGGGCGAACGAGCGTTGGGCGGACCGGAAGCATTCGGCGAATATGAGGGCCATTTCTGGGGCATTCTGGAGACTCGGCCCTATATGCGGGCTCGGCTGGGCTTGGCCCAATGCCAATGGGCCGTCGGCCAGCGAGAGGAAGCGGTGGACAATTGCCGAGAACTGCTGCGTCTGAATCCCAACGATAATCAAGGGATACGCTACGTCCTCTGTTCTTACTATTGCGATTTGGGATGCAACGACGAATTGCAGCGGCTTCTCGATGAATACGAGGACGATGGCTCGGCGGATTGGCTGTTCAGCCGCGCGTTGTTGGCCTTCCGTCAAGAAGGCGATACGGCCGGTTCGCAGCGTCTGCTGAGTCGAGCCCACGATGCAAATCCGCACGTTGCCAAGTACCTGCTTGGCCAGGAACAGCTTCCCATGGAATTCCCACAATATGTGGAGCGAGGGGGCGAGAGTGAAGCGGTTGGCTACGCCGCCAACTTCCTGACCGGCTGGCGCGGTGTGGCTGGGGCAGTTAGTTGGGTGCGAAGGACCCTCAAGATCGCGCCGTCAGAGGCTCCCGCTGTGCGGCGACCTTCGTGGGACTTCTTGAAAGAGTCTGTCAGCGAACTGCCATTAGCCGAAGGTGAGATCTGGCAAGTTGACATGCGGCGAACCGCGATCGGTTTGCCTCCGGGCGAAGACATGGAGCAGCCGTGGACTCTAGTAGTAACGGCACCCGTCGAGGACGGGGTCATCGCCTTGGCAACCCCCGAGGACGCCAGCAAGCCGACGCCAAATCAGGTCCTGGTGGATCTGTTGCAGATCATGCGGGATCCACAGGAAGGCGAGGCGCGGCGACCGGAGTGCGTTCAAGTGCGTCTGAAGACATATCTGAACACGTGGAAGGCCAAACTGGATCGGATCGGCATCCAGTGCGAACTGTGTGATTCCTTGGAACACGTCGACCACGTGATCGAAGTGATGGAGAGCATGGGCACTGTGCCTTGCCCGTCTTCCGGTGAGTTGGAGGCCCGCGTATCGGAATTGGCCGAGTTGCCGCAGACGGTTGGAGAAGTATGGCAGGCCGACGCTCGCAAGCTGTCGGTGTGGCTCACCGAGAGCGGCGAACCGCAGCGCCCGTGGAGTGCGCTGGTGGCAAACCGTACGGAGGATTTGATCCTTGCCCAGGATCTCACGATCGAAGAGCCAACCGCGGACTCCTTACGGCACAGCATCCTGGCGGCGATGCTCAGCCCAATCGCCGGTGAACCTCATTCGCCGGGCGTTATCGAAGTTGCATCCGAGGACTTCCACGACGCGCTCGTTCCGCTTTTGGAGCCTTTGGGCGTTAACTGCGTCGTCTCCGACCAATTGGACCAGATGGAGTTCATTTTCAGCGAGATGGAGCGATCTCTGTCAGGTCCCGAAATCGGGCCTGCTTTGATCGACACGCCGGGTGTAACGCCGAAGCACGTGGGAGGATTCTTTCGTGCTGCCGCCAAATACTACGAGAAGACGCCGTGGCGGAACGTACCAGGCGACGTTCCAATCAACGTGCGCTGCGACAAGTTCGACAACGGCAACTGGTACGCCGTGGTCATGGGCCAATCGGGCATGACGTTGGGACTGGCACTGTACGAGGATCTGGACGTACTCAAATCGCTATTGCGCGAGGACGACGACGCAAACCGCCGCAATTCCGGTTTGTCCGTTATGTACGGCGAGGCATTTGAAATCGCCATTCGTGACTTGGACGCCGCCGAGGAAAACGGCTGGCCAATCGCCGGCCCCGAAGCCTACCCATTGATTCTGCGAGTCAATCCCGGCATGGCCGTCCGCCCGCCGTTGGCGTGGGAACTGGAGTTCGCCGAAGGCTGCCTGCGAGCGATCCCGGCCTTTGTCACGCGAGACGCGAAATCCACGGCGCGAATGACTGTGCCCGTTGCCACCGGCGAACTGACCCTGGAACTGTCGTGGGTGGAGTAGCGAGTTGCGGGATACGTGATACGGGCGTCGAGTGAGATTGCCGTGGCCCTGAGAGTGCACTCTTCCGACACACGTATCTCGCATCCCGCGTCTCGTATCCCGCTTCCGACTCTTCCGATTGTACCGGTTACGCACACTGGCGAATCAACTCTAACGGCTACGCTTCTACGTAGCCGAGTATCTGCCTAGGCAGGCGGGTTCCCCGTCACGGGATGATGTGCGCGCCGAAGGATCGGCTGGGCTTATTTCCAAATTCCAGACGTAAGGTCGCATTCATGAACAGTCTCGGCCACGACTCGGCGGTAATTCTCGTCATTGACCCCGATCCCTTGATGCTCACAGCCGTCGGGGCGGTGTTGAATATCTCCGGCTACGAATGCCACGGCGCTCGCGATGCCGAAGCGGCCGTCAAAGCCGCTCGAGGTTTGAAGCTGGATCTGATGATCTGCGATTCTAACGTGGACGGTGATAACGGCCTGGAATTGTGCCAGGAACTCCGGCAACTGCCGAATTGCGGCGACATGCCCTTCATTCTCGTCTCCGGCGAACAATCGCCCGACAACGTCCGTCGGACTCACGAGGCAGGCGGAGCTTACTATCTCCAGAAGCCATACGACCCCGAGGTTCTGTTGGAACTCGTCGAAAAGGCTCTTTGGATGCCGCACCTGGTAAACACGCGTATCGAACAGGCCCAAGCGGCCAGCCCAGCCAACCCTGCCGTCTTTGCCCCCGACGGACAGAAGACGACAACGACAAGCAGCGAAACTCCTTCCGAGAGCTAGTACCTTTCTCCGCCTCGTATCGGCCAGTTCGTAGTACCGGCTTCAGCCGGCTCTTTCCGCCTGAAGCCGGGACTACAAACGAGTGACTGCCCCCTACGAATCCGCGCGAACCTACTCAATTGCGGTTTCGCGTGGAGGCTATTCGTGTCTAGAATGATGCGATCCCGCGTCAGCGTGTCACTTATGAACGTTGCTCTCGCGTAACATGTTCGACAAGATTCGCTACTTGCTGCTTCAGGTCCGCAATCCCGAGGACCCCATGCGCCCCCAGGAAGTCGGCTGCTTCGCGCGAACGCTTCGCTGCTCGCGCGAACAGATCCGCGCAGTCGACCTGTTGAGCGGCGTACCCACAGTCGAGCAACTGGACACGGTCGATGTCGTCCTGCTCGGCGGCAGCGGCGACTATTCCGTGGCAGAAGGAGGCGACTGGCTTGGGGTGGCGCTGGAGGCGATGCGAGAACTCTACGACCTTAGCAAGCCGACCTTCGCTTCGTGTTGGGGGTTTCAGGCGATGGCCAAGGCGATGGGTGGCGAAGTCGTCACCGATCCGGAGCGTGCCGAACTGGGGACGATCCCCGTGCGACTTACACAGGCTGGCCGCAAAGACCCGGTGTTCGGACCGCTGGGTGACGCCTTCGAAGCGGGAATGGGACATCAAGACATCGTGGTCCGCCTGCCGGAAGACGCGGTGCGGTTGGCTTCGACGGATCTCGTGGAGAATCAAGCGTACTGCTTCAAGGGCAAGCCGATCTACTGCACTCAATTCCACCCGGAGCTGGACCGCAAGGCGTTTCTCGAACGCGTCTACGCCTATCCGCAATACGTCGAGCGAATCGTAGGGGTCACGCTGGAGGACTTCAGCAAGACGTGTCGTGAGACACCCGATTGCGAGACGCTACTCCGACGGTTCGTCCGACACGTGTTCGGCGATTGAGGCAATAGAAGCGTTAGGTCTGGTTTGCCGTCTCGCTTGTCTCCGTTTCCTCAAACAACTCCGCTACGGAGAAGCGAAACCCGGGCAGGACGTCCTCTCCATCAAGATGATCGGACAGAGGCAAAACGCGAAGGTCGGTTTCTGAATGGTAGACGTAGACCTGCCTTCGCGACGGAATGACCACCCAAACCAATCCCACACCCGCCGCGAAGTACTCGCTTACTTTCTGTAGCACTTCGTCGAAGTCATTCGTGGGGCTAACCACCTCCACGGCCAAGTCAGGAGTCACGTCCCACGCTTCCGATTCCGGAATCTGACGCTCCCGAGGCCATCGATGGAAAGACACGAACGCGACATCAGGACGACGTTTGAAGTCTGTTTCTGCATTGAGAACAAACAGCATCTCCGCGACCGCACGCCCCAGATTCTCGGTCCTGGCAAAGACCTCTAACTGACTAAGTAGAATAGACGCTATGCGAATCTGATAGGCACCCATCGGTTCCAACTCCACAACCTGCCCGCCAACCACCTCGTACAGTACGTCGCCACCTGGCAGAGGCGCTGCTATTTCGTTGGCAACCGGCGCTAATGTCTCGCTCATGGCCTTGCATTTCCTTTTGCTTTGCGACCAACTACTTTAGTCTAATCATCAATTGTATCATAATTCGATCGTTCGGCTACTAACAACGCAGAAATCGGATCTATCGAGTGGAAAGGGTCGCACCGTGAAACGTACGTTCAATCGACCGCCAGTTGTGTCTTTTGTGTCAATGCTGGGCCTTTTTCTCGCATCCTCGCTCTGGGCGCGCGGTCCCAATGTCATCTTGGTCATAACCGACGATCAGGGCTACGGCGACGTTGGGGCTCACGGCAACAAGATGATTCAAACGCCCAGCTTGGACGAACTCTACAGGCAAAGCGTCCGGCTGACCAACTTTCACGTAGACCCGACTTGCTCGCCCACTCGCTCCGCCCTGATGTCCGGCCGTTATTCGACACGCACCGGTGTCTGGCACACAATCATGGGCCGCTCGTTGATGAGCACCAACGAAGTAACCATCGCCGAGGTGCTCAAGGCGAAAGGATACCGAACAGGCATGTTCGGCAAATGGCACCTGGGCGACAACTACCCTTGCCGACCGCAGGATCAAGGGTTCGACGAGACGTTCTATAACGGCGGTGGCGGCGTGACGCAGACGCCGGATTTCTTCGGCAACGATTACTTCGACGACACGTACTTTCGCAACGGCACACCTGAAAAGGCCGAAGGATACTGTACCGACGTATGGTTCCGCGAAGCCTTGAAGTTCATCGAGAAAAACAAGGATCAACCGTTCTTCGTCTACGTGCCCACCAACGCGCCGCACGGTCCGTTCCTGGTGGACGAAAAGTACTCGAAGCCGTATCGGGACCAAGGCGTCCCGGCCACGATGGCCGCCTTCTATGGGATGATCACGAACATCGACGAAAACATGGGTCTCTTGATGAGGAAGCTGAAGGAATGGGATTTGGAGGAAAACACTGCTCTGGTTTTCATGACCGACAACGGAACAGCGGCAGGTGTGGCTCGCGGTCGACGAGGCAAGAAGCCTGCCCCGACGGGATGGCGCGGGTTCAACGCCGGGATGCGAGGCCAGAAGGGTTCGGAGTACGACGGTGGACACCGTGTGCCGTTCTTCGTTCGATGGCCCAAGGGCGGAATCGGCGGCGGGTGCGACGTGTCGCAACTGGCTGCGCATATCGACGTATTGCCGACGATTGCCGAGTTGTGCGGAGCGGAGAATCCAGAAGGTGTCGCGTTGGATGGCAAGAGTCTTGTGCCGCTACTGAAGGGCGACGCAACCGAATGGCCGGCGCGTACGCTGTTGGTCCATTCGCAACGGATCGAGTACCCAGAGAAGTGGCGAAAGTGCGCGGTGATGACCGACCGATGGCGATTGGTGAACGGCAAAGAGCTGTACGATATGCAAACTGACCCGGGCCAGGCGACAAACGTAGCCGATCAACAGCAGGGCGTAGTTGAAAGGTTGCGTGGTGAATACGAGAATTGGTGGCAGAGCTTGTCACCCGTGTTCGATGACTTCGTCGCTATCGGAATTGGCGCAGACGATGAGAACCCGGCGAATTTGACTTGTCATGATTGGCACACGGAAGGCGGCTTGGTCCCCTGGAATCAAGGTCACATCCGCAGCGGAGCAATGGCCAACGGATGGTGGGTCGTAAACGTGGTGCGCGACGGTCAATACGAAATCACACTTCGCCGCTGGCCCAAGGAGATGAAGCAGTCGATCGAAGCAACCGAAGCAAGATTGAAGATCGGCAATGTGGATCAGAAGCAGGCAGTCGGCGAAGGTGCCACTAGCGCGACGTTCAAAGTCGCGTTGAAAAAGGGCGAGACCCGCATGCAAACTTGGTTGACCACGCCCGATGGTAAGACACGCGGAGCGTACTTTGTTGAAGTGCGCTATGTGAGGTAACCGGAGACCTATGCCTTCAATCGGTGTAGGATGGGCCAAGTCTTCGCGGGCCCACCGCTCGGTACGCAGCACACAGTAATCGGTACCCAACTCCCGGTGGGCCCGCGAAGACTTGGCCCACCCTACGAAGAAGCGTACTTCACGCAGATTGCGCGCCTACTCAACTCCTGCCGCCACCTTTCGCCGTCGGCCGAGTTCGTCGGCGGCGAATATGGCGTCCAGGGCGCCTTCCGTCGTTACCTCGAAGGCGTGATTGTGGCATAGCGACCCTTCGGACGCACAGATCTCGGCAACGACTCGCATCTGGTCTCGTGTCGCGCCCTTCAGGTTCAAATCCTCAAAGGTGACGGGCAGGCCGATGGTGATCATGAAATCGACGATCTCGTACATCTCCTCGACGTCCGTGTCCTCGTCCATGCACATCTGGGTGACGACGCCAAATCCCACCTTCTCGCCGTGCATCAGATGCTTGCATTCCGGAAAGTTGGACAACGGGTTAGCCACCATGTGAGCCGTGGCCAGCCCGCCGCTTTCGAAGCCCAGCCCCGAGTGCAGTACATTCGCCTCGACCACCTTTTCGACGGCCGGCGTAACCAGGTTCTGTTCGACCGCACGCAATGCGTCGACCCCGTACTCCAGCAGCGTGTCGTATCCCAATCGAGCGATGGCCATGGCCGCACGCGTAGATACGCCACCGGCCAGTGTGGTGCCTCTTGTCTTGTAGGAAGCTTCGGCCTCGACCCACGTGGCTAATGCGTCGCCCATGCCGGAGGCAAATGCTTTCGCTGGGCCGTTGGCAATCACTTGAGTGTCTACCAGCACAACGTCCGGGTTGAACGGCCAGCAATTGAACTCGATGAAGTTCGAATCCGCGTCGTACCAGACGGACGCAGCGCTGGTCGGGGCGTCCGTGGCGGCAATGGTGGGAATCGTCATCAGTCTTGTGCCGACGTCGAACGCCACCGCCTTGGCAACGTCGATCGCTTTGCCACCGCCAATGCCGACCGCGATGTCGGCCGCTTGATCGCGCGCCAATTGGCCGAGTCGTTCCGCCTCCGCCTTTGTCACCTCGCCTTGGAATTCGTCGTCGATAGGTTCGAGTCCTGCTGCCGTGGCGCTTCCGAGAAGCGCTTCGCCCACGAGCCCTTTCACGGTTGCATCCCAAACCAACAACGGCTTCTTGCCAAGCATCGCCAGATAGGATCCGGCCTCGGCGATCGCGCCTCGTCCCTGTACGTATTTTCGCGGTGCAATGAGGACCATTTTCATATCTGCTTCTCCTGGATTCTCAAACGCGTAACGTCGGTTCAATTCCGTTGACTATCGGCAAAGGCGACTGGCCTTGCAGCATCCGCCGCAGATGATTAGCCATCATTTTCGGACTGTTTCGAAAGGCGTCAATCGTGCTGCCGGAAATGTGCGGCACGATGGTTACGTTGTCCAATTCCAACAGCGGGTTGTCCGCGGGCAGCGGTTCCACGTCGAATACGTCCAATGCTGCGCCCATGATCGCTCGTTCCTGAAGCACACGAACCAAAGCTTGTTCGTCGATCAGGCCGCTTCGCGCGGTGTTGACCAACACCGCCGTCGGTTTCATCATCCGCAGTTGCTGCTCGCCAATCAGGTGTTGGGTCTCCGCGGTCAACCGGGCGTGAATCGAGACGACATCCGACTGACGCATCAACGACTCCAGATCGACCATCTCGGCCGGCTCCGTATCACCCACGACAAAAGGATCGTAGGCGATGATACGAGAACCCATCGCCTGAAGATAACCAGCCAGCAGCCTGGCGACAGAGCCATAGCCGACCAGTCCCACGGTCTTTTCGTTCAATTCCGGGATGGTCTCTCGGTTGGGATAGTCTCTCGACCAGAGGCCGGCTTTCAGCGCGGCGTGCGAGCGCGCAATGTTGCGTACTTCCGATAAGATGAGCCCCAACGCACACTCAGCTACTGCGCGGGCATTGCGCCCCGGCGTATTCAGCACGGCAATGCCACGCTCCGTCGCGAAATCTACCGCCACATTTTCGGTTCCGCCCCGCAGCACGCCGATCACTTTGAGGTTCTCGGTTGCTTCGATGAAACTGCGGCAAAGCGGCGTAAACTGCACGCAAACGAAATCGAATCCGGCGACGTTGTCGGTGACCTCGCGTGGCAAAGTGACAGCGTCCGGCCCACCCTGCTCGATCGCCAGATTCGCTTCCTGAAGGTCCACCAGCGTGGGATGCTCCCAGCGGCGAACCTCGACCTCGACGCCCAGATCGGCCAACGACGCGAACCCTTGCTGCATGAACTCCGATGGAATGTAGTTGTCGCTGATTGCCAGGAGCTTCATATGATTCGTCCTTTGTCGCACTCTTCCACGGTAACGGTATCCGTGCCGGTAGGTCCCGCTTGCCGAGCGGAACCTTGTATCGGGAGGTCCGCCAACGCCCTCAGGTCTCGCCTGGCAGGCGGGACCTACCTTGCTTGATTCTTCGCCCCCAGCAATTCGATCTTCTGCCTGACCACCGCCGCGAGTTCCTTGCGCATTGGCTGGAACAGATCCCTCGGCAGCGGATCGATGCGCTCGTGAGCCGTAACGGTCGTCTTCAGTGCGCCGTACATGGCCACTCGCAGATCGGCATAGAGGTTTACTTTACAGATTCCGTTGCGTACTGCTTCTCGGATCTGCTCCTCCGGCGTACCTGATCCTCCGTGCAACACCAGCGGCACGGGACTAGCGGCGTTCAGTTCCTTCAGCCTCTCGATATTCAGATTCGGTAGCGCGCGGTATACCCCATGCGCCGTGCCGATCGAGACGGCCAGGGCATCGACGCCGGTCTGTTCGACAAACCGGGTTACTTCATCGGGTTCGGTCAGGACGTTTTCGGCAGATTGCGTCTCCTCCAAATCCATCC
>CAZURK010000269.1:0-21594 GCA_964623055.1 uncultured Pirellulaceae bacterium | reverse complement strand
GGGTCGGGAGTCGTTTTCCTGAGAGGCCCGACGGGTGCTCCGCAAAAACGACTCCCGACCCCTTTTTCGTACCGTCATGGCAGTCGATGCAATAGCGGTCGATGACCGGCTGGACCTCGCGTCGATAGCTGAAGCCTCGCGCTGTACCGTACCAAGGGGTAATTTCGTCCGGCGGCCGGTTCACGGCGAGGCTCGTTTGCGCGGGTGGCGCGGAGTTCTGGGGTTCGTGACACCCAGCACATTGCACGGTCTCACCGGGCATTGCCGTCAGCCAACTCCGCATCAACTGAAGGGCTTTGCCTTCGTTGTCGAGCGGCTGTACGGAGATCGGCGTGTTGGCGGGAATGCGGAACTTGGCCGATCCGTCTTCATAGACGGGCACCGTCCCGAGCACGCGTTTGATGTCCCACGGACCGTCGACGCCGATCGTGTTTGGATTTCCCACCATTCCTTGATAGGCGAAGTGATAAGTGAACACGCGGAGCGACTTGACGGTGCCCCGCGGGATTCCTTTCAGCCCACGACCGGTGTAGATATCGCCGATGTAGACCACGGCATCACTTCGCGCGAGGTCGACGTTGTCGGGAATCAAGGGCGGTCTTGGCGTCCTCTTCAGCGGAATCGGCTCCAGCAGCGCGTAACCTGGCTCCTCCTTGATCAGCAGCATGTTGTCGAACGTGTCGACCAGATAGATCCCCCACAACGAATCCGGCCGCGGCTTCGAGGCCACCAGGAAGTGCTTCTCGCTCAATGGATAGGGATGGAGGAACTTGGGCCAACTACCGTCGACCAACTGGTCCTTGAGGATCGCCTCGACCTTCTTGCCGTATCCGGGGATCCGCTGCACGGCCCCGGCAGCCTCGTGTCGCCCGCGGGCCGGATCGAAAACCACCAATTCGCCCATGCGCGGCACGCCGTGATGCCCGGAGATCACGGCCACGACCTTGGTGGGATGAGCGGGAATCGGCCGGGCGTAGAAGAAGGCATTGGGCCAATACGAATTGCCCCCCAGGTATTCCATCTGCTGGGTGCCATCCGGATTCATATGGAACAGCAACCGCGAGTGGCAGTGAACCGTGTCGGTGTATTCCCACCGCGTGTACAGGATCCGGCCGTTGTTCAAGACCGCTGGCGACCAGTCGTGTTCCTGATCGAAGGTAAGCTGGCGGATGCCCCGACCATCGGCGTCCATCACGTAAAGGACGGCCGCGTGATCGCCGGTGCAGGCAACCGCATTGAAGTAGGCGCTCGAGGTGAAGACGATCTTGCCGTCGGGCAGATAGCACGCGTCGTAGCTATCGACGTCCGGTTGTTCACCCGTCAGTTGCCGCAGCCCGGCACCGTCTACGCCGATTTCGAACACTTGCCAGCGGCCATTGTCGCTCCGCATCGAGAACAGAAGACGCTCGGCATCGAAGGCCAGGTCCATGTCCCCAACGAATCGTCCGTCCTCTGGCTCGTAGAGCGTGGTCAACTGACCTTCGGCGTCGAATGGCGACAACACCGTAATGGCATCGCGAAAGCCCGTCTTCGGCAGGCTGGAGTTGCTCTGCCAATTCTGCGGAAGACCCAATTTCGGCGAGTCGGCCGCCCGCTTGACCAAGAGCAGTCTGCCGAAATCCAAAAGTGGATTGGCGAACAGGGCCTCGCGTTGGAGGGACCGCAACTCGTCCTCGACCTCCTTGACGGCCTCCGTCGTCTGGGCCGCCTCCAACCGCTGCTCCAGGTCGTCCAGCCGTTTCAGAAACTCCGTCCCCCGCGGATACTGCGTTCCGTAAGTCTGCATGAGATCGGTGACGGCCAGCCGAATGGTCTTCGACTTGCCGCCATCGTCGGCATAGGCCGACGCAATCGCCAGAAACAACGCGGCCAGTAGAGACGCTTTCACGCGGCAGCACGACATTTAGTTGCTCCTTCGCCATACGGTTCAGAGTCGCCACGGTTCACGCAGGGCGCGACTGCGCATCCGGTTCGCAATGTCGTCGCCAAGAAACGCTTCTTTGGCCGGGTCCCATGTCAATGATCGGCCCAGACACAGGCAAATGTTGGCGGCGTGGCATGCCGTGGTGGCGCGGTGGGCCACCTCCGCGTTACAGACAGGTTGTTGTCGCGTCTTGATGCAGTCCAGGAAGTCTCGGATGTGGTTCGTCGCTTTTTCGTACGTGCCTCTTTCGCCTGCCCGGTAGGGCCCCAGCAGCGATGGCGGATCCGCCTCCAATCCCAAATTGTCGTCCACGGTAATCCAACCCTCGGTCCCTTCGAAGCGGGCCATCAAACAGGAACCGGACGGAAGCCCTTGGTGGAAGATAAGCTTGACCCCGTTGGTGTACTCGGCCGCTACTTCGCCGTGGCTCAACTGCTCGTACCGGACCGGGGAGGACATTTCCGAATCGTTGGCATATTGTGCCAAATCGGCCTGGTGCGTTCCCCAATCGGTGATGCCTCCGCCGCCGAGATCCGGTATGTGGCTCCACCCGCTCAGTCCGCCGATATAAGCGGAATTGTAGGGACGCCACGGAGTCGTTCCTAGCCACAGGTCCCAGTCGACGATCTCCCGCGCCGGCTCCGGCTCGGCCGGCCGCGCTTGGAACGCACCGATGTTGCGTACGAAACTGGGAGTGTAGGCATAGATCGTCTGGAGGCGTCCCAGACGCCCGCTGCGGGCGGCGTTGGCCGCGTAGTGGAATTTTGGGACGCTTCGCCGTTGCGTACCGCCCTGGTACACCTTCGCGCGCGTTCGCATCGTGTCGGCCACCGCGCGGCCCTCGGCGATCGTTAACGACATAGGTTTCTCGGAATACACGTCCTTGCCGGCCTTGGCTGCCATGACCGAGGCCAGCGCGTGCCAGCGATCGCCCGTGGCAATGAACACGGCGTCGATGTCCTCGCGGCCCAACAGCTCGCGCAGATCGCGGTAGGCCGCGCAATTCTCGTTGCCGTACGCGTTGTTCACGACCGCCTGGCCCACCTCGCGCCGTTTGCTCTGGACATCGCAGACGGCAACCATCTGCACATCGGGCTCGGCCAGGAAGTTGTGCATCACCTGTTGGCCAATGCACCGACCGCCAGTCCCGATCGAGCCCATAACGACCCGCTGGCTGGCCGGCGACCGACGCTGCCCGCCCAAAGCCGTCGAAGCGATCGCGTGAGGGACTGCGACCGCGGCACTGACACTGCTCAGAAAACGGCGACGTGAGATCTTGCGGTTGGTCATGATAGTCAATGACTGTGAAAATGGTTCCTTCACGTCCCGCTGCTGGACATGATCGTGCCCAGTGGTGTCGCTAACTCCTTGGCGGCCACTCCTGTCTCGAAGGCGTCGTCGGCAGCCGCTATGATATCATCAGTTGGAAAGTGTGTGAAACATGTTAGCCGTTCTATCCCAATCTCGCGCAAGGGCCTGTGACATGAAAGAAGGAGGCGAGTACTCGGTAAATCTCTGCGAAGGGAAACAAGACGGCGCAAGACGCGGTCCCCGCCAAGCCGGCAACGCGATCGCACGTGAGATCCAGGTGCTTCAGAAACCTCAAGTCCTGATACGCCCGGCAATGGACGACAGGAGACGGCAAATCATGAAAACATCTCTCAGTCGCGGAATCGCACTGATATGGATGGCCGCTGTCTGCTCCAACGCATGGAGCCAAGCGGTCGACGTTGTGCCCACCGGCGGGCTGGTCGTACGGCTCGGCTGTTCCGATACGCAATCGCTGTTGGCCCTGCGCAGGAACGAAAACGTGGTCGTGCACGGTATAGATGTAGATCCTAGAGTCGTGGAGGCGGCCCGAAAGCAGATCGACGCAACTGGCCGATATGGCCGGGTTTCGGTGGGACATTTCGATGGCAAGCACCTGCCGTACGCCGACAACCTGGTGAACTTGATAGTGGCAAGTGACAAGTGGCAGGTGACAAGTGAGGAGGCTGCCCGCGTTCTCGCTCCCGGCGGTGTGGCCGTTACACTCGACACTCGCCACTCCCCACTCGCCACTTTCCGTAAACCGTGGCCCGACGACATCGACCAATGGACACACTATCTACACGACGCCAGTGGCAATCCAGTGGCGCAGGACCGGCGGGTCGGGCCGCCGCGCCACCTGCAATGGGCCAGTGCCCCGCGCTGGTGCCGCAGCCATGAGTTGGACATCAGTATCCCCGCCGTTGTCACAGCGGAGGGACGACTGTTCTCCGTGGTCGACTTGGGTCCGACGGGAGTTCACGAAACGCCGCTGGAGCTTGGGAAAAAGTGCTTCCCGGACCAGTGGGCGTTGGTGGCTCAGGACGCGTTCAACGGGATAGAACTCTGGCGCGTACCAATCCCGATGTGGGGACCCCGGAGTTGGGAGCGGGGAAGAAATCCGTATCTCGTGTCGACCGGGGACGAGATGTGGTCGTTGCCACCGATCCTGTCGCGCCGACTGGTAGCCGTCGGCAACCGTGTCTATATCACGTTGGGCTATCGCGCATTGGTATCGGAACTGGATGCGACAACCGGAAAGAAACTTCGCGATTTCGCAGATACTGAAACGACAGACGAGTTCATCATCTGCAATGGTGTTCTTGTAGCGCGGAACTGTGTGATTCCCGATGGCCAGCGACCGACGGTACGACGAACGCGACCGAAGGCCAAGAGAAAACCGGGAACGGCGCCTGGTGATGTGCGTCTTGAATTCCCCAATACCACGTTGGTGGCCATTGACTTGAAGTCTGGTGAGACGCTCTGGAAGGAGCCGGAAGGCGAAATGATACCCTTCAGCTTGGCCGCATCGGATGGGAAGGTCTGTTTCCTACGAGTGAAGGACGAAGTGGACGAGCTTGCAGCGATTGACTTACGAACGGGCGCCGAGCGTTGGCGGGCCGATGTACCGCGCCCCTTTGGGGAATTCGGAGCAATGGGCACGTCGCTGGCGATCGCCGACGATAAGGTGGTCTTGGTCGCCCGCGGAGTGAATGCCTATGACCTGTCGGACGGCAAGAGACTCTGGCGGAAGGAAGGCTCTGTCCCAAGATCGTTTCGGGGATTGCCGGACCTGATGATTGCCAACAACGCCGTTTGGGCCGGTGTCTTGGCGACAGCAGGGATCGACGTGAATACCGGCCAGATGCTGCCGCCGGTGGCCGACAAGAGTCTCTTCACGCCAGGGCATCATCCTCGTTGTTATCGTGCAAAGGCGACAGAGAGCTTCGTCATCTGGTCCAAACGCGGCGCAGAATTCATGGACATTGTCCGCGGGAAGAACCATTCGGCGAACAACTGGGTCCGGGCTGTTTGCCGCTACGGATTCATGCCGGCCAATGGTTTGCTGTATATGCCGCCCACCCCGTGCCGGTGCCATCCGGGTGTGCAGTTGACCGGATACAATGCCCTTGCGGCGCATCCACCGACCGGTTTCGAGCATCGAAAAAGAGGGACGCGTCTGATCAAGGGGCCGGCCTATGACGCTATCAAAGAGACGCAGACGCTGAAGGACACGGATTGGCCTATGTACCGGAAGGATCCTGCTCGCAGCGGATGCGCCGGAACCTCCATGTCGGCGAAGATGGAGCAGGCGTGGAGCACCAGGCTGCAGGGACGCATTTCGCAGCCGGTGTTTGGCTACGATTCGTTGTTTGTCGCAGGCCGAGACTCATGCAACGTCCATTGCCTCGACCCAGAAACAGGAGATGAGCGTTGGCGTTACATCGCCGGCGGTGCCGTCGATTCTGCGCCTTCTCTCGCCCAGGGGCGCGTTTTGTTCGGATGCGCGGACGGTTCGGTCTACTGCCAGAACGCAGCGGACGGCGCCCTGGCTTGGCGTTTCGATGCGACGCCGTACGACAAGATCGTTGTAAGCTGTGGGCAGGTGCAATCTGCCTGGCCGATCCACGGCAGCGTCTTGGTACGGGGGAACGTGGTCTATTTCAGCGCCGGCTATTCGTCCTTTCTCGACGGAGGCATCTACCTGTACGGGCTTGACGTGAAGACCGGGAGGATCCTCCACCGAGGCCGTTTGGATGGCCCGCACAATGCCAGTCGAGACGCGCACGACGCGCACAACATGGAGGGATCGCTCAACGACATCTTCACCTGCGTGGACGACACACTATCGTTGTTGCAGAACTGCTTCGATCTCGACCTGAAACGGCATGACAAGCCTGTCGTGACCCAGTATGGCGGTCGCGAACCGGGGCCGCTCCGTCTAATGCCCACCGGCGGGTATGTCGATGATTCTGGCTTCGACCGCCTCTACTGGATACGCGCCCGGTCCTGGCCGGGAGTGCATTTCGCGCACGCGGCATCACAGCAGGGCGAGATCATCGTCTTCGACGAGACGACGACCTACGCGGCCAAGACGTTCCGTCACGTCTTCAGCCGCAGCCCTTACTACGCGCCAGGCAAGGACGGGAACATGATTGTGGCCGATGACGTCGCCAATGAATCAGTGGTGCCCGAATCCAAAGGCTTTGTCCCTTGGCAACGGAAGGGTCCGCCAAAGTGGGAATGGCAGATTCCAATGCGGACTCGCGCCATGGTTCTGGCCGGCGAACATCTCGTGCTGGCCGGCTGGCCCGACAAAGTGCCCGAATCTGATCCGTACGCCGCCTTCGAGGACCGGCTGGGCGGAGAACTAAGGGTCATCTCCGCCCAAGACGGGGCGGAAAAAGCGTCGTATGTGATGAAAGTGCCGCCGGTCTTCGACGGTCTGATCGCCGCAGACGGGAAACTGTTTATGAGCTTGGCAGACGGCACGGTCTGTTGCTGGCGTTGACAAGACGTCCTGCGGTTCATCGCGAATGGTAGAAAGAGAATCTCTCACCAGATCGTTGTCACGCAAGCCTATTCAGAAGATGCCCAACTCATCGCGTGCGTCTTCCGTCATTCGGTCTGGTGACCATGGGGGATCGAGGACGACTTTGACGTCGATATCGTTCACTTCGTTCAATTGCTGAAGGGCCATTTTGCAGCCGCTGACCAGTTGCGGTCCTGCCGGGCACATGGGGCTGGTCATGGTCATCTCGATCTGTACGTCTGTCATCCCGTCCGCGCGGGCCGACAGGTTGATGGTGTACACCAACCCAAGGTCGACAATGTTGACGAACAGTTCGGGATCAATCACGTTCTTCAGTTGTTCGCGGATGGCGTCTTCGGTGATCGCCATGATCAGTCCTCGCTTAGCTTAACGTACACATCATCGCCGACGACTTTCACTTCGTGAACGATGGTCGATTCTGTCGCGGGCATGGTCAGCGCCTTGCCCGAGCGAATATCGAACTTGGCACCGTGGCGGGGGCAGGCGATTTCGTGGCCGCACAAGTGACCTTCGCCCAGCGGGCCGCCGTCGTGAGTACACACGTCGTCAATGCAGTAGAACTGCCCGTCCACGCGGAACAACACGACGAACCCGTCGTCCAGTTCGATCACTTTCCGGCCGGGATCCGGAATCTCGTCTGTCTTGGCAATTGGGATGAATTCTGACATTTCGCTACTCATACTCCCTGACTCGAGCCGCGATGGCCAGTCCCAACGCGTCACGCACGCTTTCGATGGTAATGCGGTCGAAGATCTGTTGGAAAAACCCGCTGACGATCATACGCGTCGCTTCTTTGCGAGTGAAGCCTCGACACATGGCGTAGAAGATCAACTCCTCGTCCACTTTGCCGCTGGTCGAACCGTGCGTACAACGTACGTCGTCGGCTTCGATCTCCAGTCCGGGGATGGAATCGGCTCGCGCCCGTTCGCTCAGCAGCAAGTTGTCGTTCCGCTGGTATCCGTTTGTCTTCTGAGCGTCAGGATCCACCTTGATCATCCCTCGCCACACGGTGCGGGAGCGGTCCTGTAGTGCCGCTTTGTACAGGAAGTCGCTCTGGCAATGCGGGGCGACGTGATGTTGCAGCGTATGGTACGTCAACTGCTGTTTGCCTTCGGTGAACATAACGCCGTTCACTTGGCAATTGGCGCCTTCGCCCACCAATGCAACGTGCTGATTCACTTTCGACAGTCGGCTACCCAAGGCAGCGATCGTCCATTGAAGTGAGGCGTCGCGGTCGACGACGGCCTTTTGGTGGGCGAAGTACCAGGCACCGTTTCCGCAGTCCTGCAGATTTACGTAGCGCAGATTGGCCCCGGGCCCCAGCAGGATCTCGATGGCTCCGCAGTGGAAACCGCCGCTGTGTGAGCCAGTGCTGGCCGTTTCGGACAGCATGGTCGCTTCCGCGCCGTCTTCGAGCACAACCATCGTGTGGCTGAGGTCTACGCCTCCGTCGGTCATGGCAGACAACGCGTGTAATGGTTCATCAACCACCACGCCCCGTGGCACGTACAACAAGTGTCCGCCCGACCAACAAGCAGCGTGCAAGGCGGCGAATCTGTCGTAACCCGGATTCACCGCTCGTCGCAGCAAGTGTGGCCGGATCAGATGGCCGTGTTCGGTGACCAACTCGTCGAGGCTGCCGAACAATACTCCCTTCCTCGTCCATTTGGGATCAAGTCGAGACTCGATGGGTTGACTGTCCAGCGATTCCGAATAGCCGCCCAACTGGACCCCCTCGGTCAGCAGCGCCGACGGAGTCTCTTCCATCGCGGTTTCCTCGAAGCGCAGCGAGTAGCGGTCAAGCTTGAAAGCGCGAATGTCCGTCCGCATCCACTCTTCATGGCGGCGGGAAGGCCAGTCGAGTTCGCAAAACGTTTTCCAGGCGGATCGGCGATCGTCGACCAGCCAATCGGGTTCGTCGCGCTCTTGGAGGAACGTTTCGAATCCCTCGTCCGTAAATGTTGGTTGAATGGTGGCTGTATTCATGGCTTTGTCTGATGCTACTGACGTAACTGCTGGCATACTGCATTCGTTTAACCGCCGTGCCCAACAGGCCGCGCGTCGGCTAGGATGTTGGGTGGCGTTTCCCTCAGACGTGAAACGGAATGCCAATGCCGCCTCAACTCCCGCGCGGGCCGCTGGCCCTGCGGTTAAACGACGGTGTTCCCTGCGTTACCCGATCGAACCTTCCATCTGCAACTGAATCAAACGGTTCATCTCGACGGCGTATTCCATGGGCAGCTCTTTCACCAGCGGTTCGATGAATCCGTTTACGATCATGGTGCTGGCTTCCGATTCGCTCAATCCGCGGCTCATCAGGTAGAATAGCTGTTCCTCGCCGATTCGCGACACACTTGCCTCGTGCCCGATCGATACGTCTTGCTCGGCGATTTCGATATACGGATATGTGTCACTGCGGCTCTGCGGGTCCAGGATCAACGCGTCGCAAACGACGTTGCATTTGGCGTGCTTCGAGCCTTTCTCGACTTTCACCAAACCGCGATAGCTGCTGCGGCCGCCGTCCTTGGAGATCGACTTCGAGATGATCTGGCCGGTGGTATGAGACGCACAATGCACCAGCTTCCCACCGGTGTCCTGGTGCTGGCCCGCACCGGCAAAGGCAATCGACAGGATGTCGCCGCGAGCGCCGGGTTCCATCATGTAGACGGCCGGGTATTTCATCGTCAAATGGCTACCCAGATTGCCGTCTACCCATTCCATCGTGGCGTCGCTGTACGCCACCGCTCGTTTTGTGACCAGGTTGTAGATGTTGTTGGCCCAGTTCTGGATGGTCGAGTATCGACACCGTCCGCCGCGTTTGACGACGATCTCGACAACGGCCGAGTGCAGACTTTCGCTGCTGTACATCGGCGCGGTGCATCCTTCGACGTAGTGAACCTCGGCGCCCTCGTCCACGATGATCAGTGTGCGCTCGAACTGCCCCATATTCTCCGCGTTGATGCGGAAATATGCCTGCAGCGGAAAGTCGACCTTCACCCCGGGCGGTACGTAGATGAACGAGCCGCCGGACCAGACAGCCGAATTCAGGGCGGCGAACTTGTTGTCGTCAGGCGGGATGACGGTCGAGAAGTACTCTTTGACGATGTCCGGATGATCGCGAAGCGCCGAATCCATGTCGGTGAACAGCACGCCCTGGTCGCCCAGGTCTTCCTTCAACGAACCGTAGACTACTTCGCTTTCAAACTGTGCCTTGACTCCCGCCAGGAACTTGCGCTCCGCCTCGGGTATGCCGAGCTTCTCGAACGTGTCCTTGATCTCGTCCGGCACTTCCTCCCACGTTTTGCCCTGTTTGTCCGTTGGCTTCAGGTAGTAGTAGATGTCCTGGAAGTTCACGCCAATCTTACCGCCCCATTTGGGCATGGGTTTGGATTCGAAGATTTCCAGGGATTTCAGGCGAAAGTCTCGCATCCAATCCGGTTCGGCTTTCATCTCCGAAATCTGACAAACGATTTCGGAGTCCAGGCCCTTGCGGGCCTTGAAGACGGCTTCGGTTTTCGTGCGGAAATCGTATTTGTTTATCTCGCCGATCTGTTCAGGCGGCGATAGAGTTGGTGTATCGGTGGCCATGGTTCTTGGCTCTCGTGTTATGGTTGGTATCTCGGTCGGTCTGTCGCCGCAGGAGGCTGCCGAGAAAGCCGCCTCTTGGGGCTCGAAAGTAGGTCCCGCTGCCGACCGGGGCCTGGAATTCCGAGGGCCTTCAGCAGTCTCAGGTCCCGCTCGGCAAGCGGGACCTACTTTGCCAGCATTGCTTGGTTCCTGGCGTCGGCCTCGGGGTATGTCCGGCGGATGCGGTCGTAGCCGTGACGGTGCAGTTCGTTTGCTAACTCGACGCCACCCGTCTCGACGATCCGGCCGCCCAGCATCACGTGTGTGAACTCGGGCGGATTGTGCTCCAGCAGCTTGTCGTGATGGGTGATAATCAACAGCCCCATCTTCTGCCGGCCAATCTGCGCGATACTCTCGCTTGCCAAACGCACCGCATCGGCGTCCAAACCACTGTCGGTTTCGTCCAGTACGGCAAACTTCGGCTGCAGCATGGCCAATTGGAGAATCTCGGCTCGTTTCATTTCGCCGCCGGAGAAACCGTCGTTCACGTAACGCCGAGCAAACTCCAGATCCATGCGCAGATGTTTCATCTTGTCGCGCAGCTCTTTGCGGAACTCTTGCATGGACAGCAATTCTTCGCCCTCTTTGCGATCCGGGTTACGAACGTTTGTGGTTGCGTGCCGCAAGAAGTCGGCCATCTTGACGCCGGGGATAGCCACCGGACGCTGAAAGGCCATGAACAGCCCGGCACGCGCCCGCTGGTCGGCGCCTACGTCCACAAGATCCTGCCCATCCAGTTCGATGGACCCATCGGTCACTTGGTAGTCTGGATGTCCCATGACGGCCAAACCGAGCGTGCTCTTGCCCGAGCCATTGGGTCCCATCAGCGCGTGCGTTTCGCCGTAATTCATCTGCAGGTTGACGCCGCGCAGGATCGGCTTGTCCTCGACGGACACATGCAAGTTACGTATTCTAAGTGTAGATTCCATATCGGTAGCTCAACCTCCACCTTGAAGGCGTTCTGAAATGCGAGCGGTCTAATGTCCGAGCACGATTGACTAACCGGTGATCTTTTGATGGTCGGTCAACGGCTCCTGGTCCGAAGGGGCTTCGACGTAACCGCTGTGATGAGGAATGGGTAGTTCGTCGTCGACCTTAACTCCGCGGCTGAAATCTAGCGACGAGCTGCCGGCCGTCTTGCGTTTAGCAATCTTGTGGCCCTTCATTTTGTCCTGGATACGCATCAAACCCTCCAGCAATGCCTCGGGGCGAGGCGGGCATCCGGGAACGTAAACGTCCACTGGCACCACGAGATCCACGCCTTTGACCACATGGTACCCATACTTGAAGTACGGACCGCCGCCGACGGTGCAAGCACCCATGGCCATCACGAACTTCGGATCAGGCATCATGTCGTACAGGCGTTTGACACGACTGGCCATCTTATAGGTGACCGTGCCGGCTACAATCATCAAATCCGCTTGGCGAGGCGTTGCTCGAAAGGCCCCCGCACCGAAACGATCCATGTCGTAACGACCAGCTCCGGCGGCCATCATCTCGATAGCACAACATGCCAAGCCGAAAGTCATCGGCCATATGCTGGACTGGCGAGCCCAGTTAATCGCCTGCTCGACGGTGGTAACAAGGACGTTCTCTTCGATTCTTGCTTCAATCCAGGGCTGTGTCATGGTGGTCCGTTTCACGTGTCAGTTGGACTCGAACGTGCAGCACGCTTCGCCATCAAGGCGGCATTTGGCCAAATGTACGTCCGCTCCGAGGAGTTCCGAGAAGAGTACCTTCTCCATCGCACATACGGAGCGATCGTCATCCGCCAAGGCAGGATAAGGGCAAGCCACGGCGGTCAGGATCGGGAGGTCGTCAGAGTGCTCGACGCTCAACGGAATCCTCCGTTCGGCGAACAAATCCGACAATGCCAGCATCCTTTCCTCCAGGGTTTTCCCTTGAATCTGACCAGCGTACATCACAGCCAATCGCTTTGCTAGACGCTGCAGCAACCCACGCCGCACTTCCGCATCTTCAACTGCCCAAACCTCCTGCCACAACGCCGTGGCCAGATCTGCGAAATTCGACCCGGCCTTGCGGCGCCCCTTGTCCGTTAACCCGTACTTATGGCTGGGACGTCCACGTCCCGCCTTGCAGGAATTACGTTCGATGTACCCCTGAGCCAGCAGCCGGTTCAGTCGTTGACGCACTGCCGTCGCCGTAACTTGCGTTGCTTCAGCAAGTTGCGCGACGGTCATCGGCTCGCTGTTCCGCAGCAAGTCAAGGATGATCGAATCAGAGGAAACGAAGTCTTCTTCCATCGCTCCGTGCGCTTACAATCTCGGGGCGCAAGGCTAAGTAACGGTCTCGGGACAGCCTATTCTGCGGTTACACTGTCGATGCCCATGATAGGCGTACCGCAAGATTCGCCTCGATTTCACCGCGTTGCGGCAATTTCTGGCAATTTTGACAAGTTTATATTTCTAAAATGCCGGCTGGGCCTCGTCCATCCTCCTGCGCATGTCGGGGATGATCTCCTGTGGCAGGAATCGGGCCAGCATTTCGTCGTTGGCCAAGGGTGTGATTTCCTTGATGAACGAGCTTGATACGTGCGAAAACTCCTCGTCCGCCATCAGGAAAACCGTTTCGATGTCGGGGTCCAACTGACGGTTGGCCATCATCATCGTAAATTCTGCGGCGATGTCCGTAAGTGGTCGCACGCCGCGTATCATCACCATCGCCCCGCAAGCGCGTACGAACTCGACGGCCAACCCCGTGAACGTCCCCACCTCGACGTTTCCGCACGAGGCCGTCACGCGGGCAACCAGATCGACGCGCTCCTCCGGCGAGAACAACGCCGATTTCCTGGTGTTGATACCGACGCCGACGATCAAGCGATCAAACAGACGCGAACTTCGACGAATGACGTTGAAGTGGCCCAACGTAATCGGATCGAACGATCCGGTGTAGACAGCAATGCGTGGTTCAGAACTGGGCATGGTAGTCTCGTTTTTCAGGTCTCAGGTAGCAGAATACACGTAGGAACGCGGCCGACATAGCCCCGGCGTTTAACCGCGACCCAACGGGGAGCGCGGGACTTGACGTCACCCGACGCGCTCCCCATTGGGTCGCGGTTGAACGAAGGACGATTGGGGCGATGGACATCGGACATGTTTTGGCCCCGCTCATCAGGAAACACTTGAAAAGAAATACTGTGTCAGGTGGAAGAACACGGGAGCAGCAAAACAGATGGAGTCGATTCGGTCCATAACGCCTGCGTGGCCCTGCACCAGTGTACCGTAATCCGCGACGCCGCGGTCGCGTTTGATTGCCGACATCACCATGCTGCCTGCAAACCCGGTCACGGCGATGATCATCGACATGCAGGCTGCCTCCCAGGGCCGAAACGGCGTGGCCCACCACAAGAGCGCGCCGATCAACGTTGCGCTGGCTACTCCTCCCATCAGTCCTTCCCACGTCCGAGTGGCGCTGATAGCCGGTGCGATCACTCGGCGGCCGGCAAGTCGGCTCCAGACGCTCTGCAGCACGTCCTCCAGTTGCACGATCAGGAAGAAGTAAAACAGCAACCCTGCGTTCGGCAAGATATCCGGAGGCAGCTTTTCGCCAGCCAGATGGGCTAGCTCGTGCTCCGGATTGGCCTCGCCGTCCGGTACGGTTATCGGTGGCAACTTGTTGCCCCACGGTTCGCCTTTCGACGTGACAAGGTCCAGATTGAGCACGGCCGGCGCGAAACTCAGGCAGTACACGCAAATGAACAGGCCAGCTTGGATCTTGGCCGATCGTTCCAGGAAGCGTTTGTGATCGCCCGAAATGGCAATGCGTGCGGTAATGTACAGAAAACCGTAGACGGGAATCGCGACGCTATATAGGCCGTACAGGTCCATCTCTCGGCCAAGGCCGACCAGCACGTACTGCGCTGGAGTGAAAACAAAGAATACCCAGAACAGCGTCCTGTGGTCGCCGCGGCGCGTCGGCGTCATCGTGATGAATTCGCGCAGCGCCCAGAACGAGACCAGACCGAACAAGATCACGGTGGGCACCCGGCCCAGAATTAACCCCGCTACCAGGATCGCGCACATCATCCACCAAACTCGGATGCGATGGTTGAACCTCTCGACGAGTGCCGGATTCAGGCCGCTGTCCGGATACCGCTTGAGGAGCCAGCCGATCACGTAGGCGATAGCCAGTAACCCCAGCACGACTCCGAGCAACCAGTAGATTCGGGTGCTGATCACCTGGGACTGGGCAAGTAGTCGCAATGTCGGACCCGGCCAGTCTGTCATGAACGCGTTCTCCATGCTTCCCTACATGTCCTTCAGACGCCGGATCGCATCACGGGCCCGCGTCAGGAATTCCGACTTGGGCTCGCCTTGTTCCAGCCACATGGGCGGGCCGATCGTGATGCAACTCAATAGGGGCACCGGCAGGACCTCGCCGCGCGGCAGCACGCGATTCAGATTGTCCATGTAAACGGGAACCAATTCCAGATCGGGACGTTTTTTGCCCAAATAGTACAAACCGCTTTTGAACTCGCCCATCTCCTCGCCAGACGTTCGGCCGCCCTCGGGAAATACGATTAGCGAATACTTGTCGCTCATCTCACGAATCATCATCTCGACGGGGCTTCTGTGCACTTTGACCTTCTTGCGGTCGATCAGCAGGACGTTGAACGAACGGGCGATATGACGCCTCACGGGGCCTCGGTCCCAGTAGTCTTTGGCCGCAACGGCCCGCGTCATCGGGCGAAGTTCCTTTGGCAGGCAGGACCACAGGACCAGGGCGTCCAGGTGGCTTGTGTGATTGGCGAAGTAGACGCGCTGGCAGTCGTCCGGCTGACAGTCGATCCATCGCACACTGGCGCCGCTCAACATTTTGGCAATAAATGCCAGTAGAGGGCCCGTCACTCGCATAACTTCAGTTCTCCGCCGGGATGACCAAAGCCATCGGGAGCACGGGACGCAACCCGCCTACTCCAGAATCATGTCGTCTACCGTGTGGTTCGCAGGTATCATCGGCAGCACATGCTCCTGGTAAGGCGTTTGGACGTCCAGCACGTATGGTCCATCATAATTGATCATTTCTTCGAGGGCCGCCGTCAGGTCATTCTTTTCGCGGACAGTGGACGCACCCGCCGCATATCCCTTGGCGATCTGAACGAAGTCCGGATAACGTTCGGCCACGTATGGATCACTGCCTCTTCCTGTTGCTTCCGCATGATGAATCGGCCCAAGATACGTGTGTGCTCGATTCCCGGCCATGAACCGGTCCTCCCACTGGACCACCATGCCCAGGTGCTGGTTGTTCAGCAGCATCACCTTCACGGGCAAACGTTCGCAATGGCAAGTCGCCAGTTCCTGGATGTTCATTTGGAAACTGCCGTCGCCGTCGATGTCGACCACTAACGCATCGGGATGCGCCGCCAGGGCGCCGATGGCAGAGGGAAGGCCAAATCCCATCGTGCCCAGACCGGAACTGGAGAGCCATCTCTTAGGATCTTGAAAACTGAGGAACTGAGCCGCCCACATCTGGTGCTGCCCGACGCCGGTCGTGATGATTGTGTCTCGGTCCTGGGTCAATCGGGAGAGTTCTGCGATCGCATGTTGCGGCAGGATCCCATCGAACTGCTGGTCATAGTGGAATGGATTCTTTCGCTTCCACTGCTGGCATTGCGCGACCCACTCGTCGATGTCGTCCTTCGGTTCGACGACCTTGTTCAGCTCTTCGATCGCGTACTTGATGTCGCTGTGGATTGGAATATGGGCGGTCTTGTTCTTGTTAAGTTCCGACGGGTCGATGTCAATGTGCACGATTTTCGCGTGCTCCGCGAAGGCATCCAGTTTCCCGGTGACGCGATCGTCGAACCGCACGCCGAAAGCAAGAAGCAGGTCACAGTCGCGCACGGCCCAGTTGGAATAGACGCTGCCGTGCATCCCGAGCATATCCAGGCACAACGGATCCGTACTGGGTATGACGCCCAGGCCCGTCAGCGTCATTGTCATGGGGATGCCGGTCTTACGTAGGAACTCGCGAACATCGGCATCGGCGTCTGCCAGGACGACGCCACCACCGCAGTACAGTAGCGGACGCTTTGCCAGCTTGACGGCCGCCGCCACTTGATTGATCTGCTCGGAACGCGCGTGGGGCGGCCGGATGTTCTGATATCCGGGCAGGTTCATCGGCACGTCCCAGTCGACCGCCACCTTGTCCATCTGCACATCCTTAGGCATGTCGATCAGAACGGGACCCGGACGCCCGGTGGTGGCAACGTGAAAAGCCTCCTTCATGACACGGGGCAGGTCGGCGACCTCGGTCACCAGGTAGTGATGCTTGGTGATGCCGCGGCAGACCTCGACAATGGGGGTTTCCTGAAACGCATCCGAGCCAATCGCCGGCGTGGTAACCTGACCCGTGATGGCAACGATCGGAATGCTGTCCAGTTTGGCGTCAGCAATGGTGGTCACCAAGTTGGTAGCTCCCGGCCCGCTGGTTGCCATACAGACGCCGGGCTTGCCTGTGGTTCGGGCGTAGCCCTGCGCCGCAAAGCCGCAGCCTTGCTCGTGCCGCGGGAGAATCGTACGCAGCTTATCTGAAAAACGCGTGAGCGCTTGGTGAAGAGGCATGCTGGCCCCACCCGGATATGCGAACAGAACCTCGACGCCATGATCGACCAGCGACTTCACCAGGATATCGGCGCCGTTCATGACTTGAGATTCGGTGGCTTGTTCAGCAGCGGCCATAGGCATTCTCCTTGCAGTAACCTCGTATTGGACAAGCCCGTTGAAGAAGTCGATCGCTGCTTATCAACGGGATGTGTGGACGCGGGAATGGACGAAACATGTAACTCTAACGCGTGCCCGTCGCGCTTTCAACCGCGTGAACCGGGGGCTCGCGCCCTAAGTGCAGGAGTGGTAAGGCATTGCGCTGTACCAAGTCTCAGAAACGCGTCGTCCCGCCATGCTGGGGCGCGGATCGACAGCCCGACACGAGGCGCCGAGTCGTTCAGGGATCCGTTGGGGATGACGCAACCCCGTTTTCCGACAACGGTTAGAAGAAACGCCGCCTCCCGGTGATGCGCGATGCAATGCCCGGAGCACACGGAACGGCAATTTCGACCCCGATCTGCAGGCCATTGCCGACGCTTGGCCGGACCTGCCCGAGGCGACGAAGACTGAGATTCTGCGATCGGTGAAATGGGGGACGAATCACCTATACGGGGCGATTGCGTGCTGAGACCCTGTAGCAAGGAGATGGTTCCTCATCTAGTCTAACGCCGCAAGGGAAGCTGAAGCAACCGTAATCAAGGCTCGTATGGCAGCAACGGTGGAAGCGTTGATTGTCCGTGCATCGCAGGTGACTACTTGGACCGCAAGAGCTTGGCGGCGAGAACCCCCGCGCAGGAGGACATACACGTTAGTCCTGCAATTACCTCAAGTGGGTCCGAGATCTGCAGGCCGTGAACCAAGATGCAGCCGCCAGCTATTCCGGACAGCAACCACAGCATTGTTCCTATGGTGAACTGGATGCACATTCCTCCACCCTACCACCTGAGCGAAGCCGGGCCAATACAATGGGCCGGCACGATGCAACACCCGCGTCGCACAGCGCCCTCTTGTCTTCGCGCCGCGTCTCGCTGGTGGTAGGGTGGGGTGTCAGACAGGATGCTGCCCAACACGGTCTGCGCCTGGTCGCCAGCAACACACTAATCACACACTACCGCAAGAGGTGACCCTTTCGACAACCGATAGATCGACGGGTACAATTCCGTTTTGGTTTCCAGGCTCGCCTGCGTACAGCGGGATACTCAGTTTCACCGAAAGGACCATCCATGGCAGAGGGCACGATCAAGAGGCTAGTCGCCGATCGGGGTTTCGGGTTCATCGACACGGGAGGTGGCAAGGACTTGTTCTTTCACATGTCGGCCGTCCAAGGCATTGGCTTCGATGAGCTGCAAGAGGGCCAGCGCGTCGAATACGAAGAGGGCGAAGGCCCGAAGGGACCGCGAGCTGAATCTGTGCGCTCCGTCTGACGGCGCCAGGTCAAGGCCGACAGTTGGGATGTTACTGCATGTCTGAGGCGTAGCTACGTGCATGGTCCCATTTGATTGCGGCAGAAGCAGCTCCCGTGATCACGAGCAATGACAACGGAGCTGCGATGCAGAAGTCCCGAAACTCCTTGAGTACGTGGCGGTGAGGCAACGTCTTGTTGAACCGAAGGCGGGCTACCGATTATGAAGAACAAGATTCCTACGTTGCGGCTGGCGTCATGCTTTCGATGATAATGATCATAGTCGGCGACGGTTGCCGAGTTTGGCCAGCGGATGGGGCGCTTCGATGGACTGTCCAGGGCGTCAACGTGGCCGCCGTCATTACGTATATTTGCACCTTCCCCAGACGCTCTATCTACGGCGATGAGTCTACATAAATCCTGACGCCGCTTGCAGCTAGCATGCCGCTCAATTTTCGGCTGCAACGGAAAACCGGGCACTGCCGTTTTCCAGTTGCCCAACAGAAAGGCCAGTTGTCATGAGTAATCCAACTTGTCCCAAATGTGGCGGTGACTTTCAGCCCGGCATAATCATTGACCTCACATTCAAGGTGCGTGTCACTGGGGATGAAACGCCGTTTCAGACGCAATGGGTAGGCATTGAGGCCGATGAGATTGAAAAAGGGAAGTGGATCGGAGCCGTCAAGAATCTGCACGGACGACCGCGACGTGATGTCGTCACCCACTGCTGTGAGAAGTGTGGGTATCTTGAGTCCTACGCGACACCGGCGAGCTAACGCTGCTGCCATGTCGCCTCTGGAGTCGTTCAGGGATCCGTTGGCGAGCCAGTCACGCTCTCCACGGGACGAGAGCCGTCTTCCGGTGGTATGGTTGGCAGAAGGTCGGCATCGACGCCGGCCGGCGTTCCGTCGCCCACGTTGCGCGCCGGGTTGTCCTCTCGCTCCGCAACGGCGTAGTCCGATGGCGTCTGCAGGTCTTCAGTCAGTGCCGACGGCGGTTCCTTTGCCCAGCTCAGCCCAAATCGAGGGGGCTCTTCTTCCAGGTACCAAATGCCGTCGTGCTGCCCGAAATCGCAGTTCACGTATTGGCTCGGATCGCCTGTCGGATTGATGCGCAGCAAAGTTATCGAACCGGGATAGAAGTTGCAGCCTTTCTGGACGTAGAGAGCTTGTTCGATGTCGTCAGCGCTGCTGATTCCTTTCCATTCGATGATCGGGGCCTGTAGATCGGTCACGTACACTATCGAGTCCGTGCATTCCGTTACCCAAATCGGTCGATAGGACGCGTCATCTGTCCAGAAACGGCACATTCCCTGGCCCATCACAGCGGTTACGTGCTCCAATACCACCTCGTTCAGGCCGGCCGCCAGCGTGGCCCCTGTCCGAGCCACTCGTGCATCCACCAGCCTGTCGGAGGTGACCAGCAAGCACTGTTGGCAGGCGAGGCGGAAAGGCGAAACCTCCTCGGTGCGAACCACCGTCGCCTTACCTCGAACGATGCACTGCCCGAGGCTGATGTATGGCCCAGCCCCCTCGGTCGCAGTCGGTTCGCCAGGCCCGGCACCGTTTTCGACCTCGAACACAGCAGCATCAGCCTGAAGCGGTTTTCCGCTGTCGTCGACAACGCGAACGGTGACTATCGAATCGCGCATGTTCAAGCCGCTAACGTGCCGAAGACGAAACAGCGACCATCCGGCCGATTGCGGCGGCAGTTCAAAACGCAAATGCACACCTTGCCAACCCAATTCGGCCGCGCCCAACCGGACCATCTGCCGGTCCTGGGCCATGTCTTCGGAGCTTGGTCGGAAGACGACCGTCGGTTTGAATCCGGTACCCCTGCGAATCGTCAATTGCTTGGCCGTCACATCGAAAGGAAGTTCCTCAAGCTCTCCATCGAAGTGCAGTTCAACGACATCGACGCCCATTGCCGCAGCTTTCTGACACGCCGCAGCCAGTGATTCGGCCTCCTCGGCGTCGTCCGGCGCGGCCTCGTCGGTCAGGCCGACGATAATTCGTTTCACGAGCGCGTTCGCACGCTCGGTGGAGGGCATCCCGCTTTTCGGCTGCGGGCTGTCGTCGGTTGTGTCGGTCCCTTCTTTTGCAGGCGGATCGCCCGCCGACGAACCAGCCCCTGATGTGCCCGAATCGCCGGTTGGGGCCGCTGTAGGTTTTCCTGGCTCTAGGTCAGATCCCTTCGCGGCGGGTTTCGTCTTCTTGGGCGCCGACGACTTGCCCTCGTCCGCTGGCTTGGACACATCCGTATCCGCCTTGGAAGTACCGGGATCGTCGTCCACGGATGCCGGCTTTGCTTTCGGCTTCGGCTCATCGTCCGGTGCTGCTTCGGCGTCCTTGCCAACGTTGCTGGTATCCTTTGACGAGCCATCACCCCGGGCTTCATCCGCCTCGGCTGGTGGCTCGACTGGATTCTTGAGCTGGGGCGCGAATTCGACTTCCGTCCCGGTGCCATTCACGTTTGCGGTGGTCGACAGTACTTTGCCCATCGTAAACACGGCTACGAGTAGTATGGCCAAAGGAACGACTAGAGGAAGGCTCCGCAGCGCAAGCGTCACAGCACGTGCTCGGAAGGGGCTGCGCGCGGTGCTGCCGCGTGCGATGTCTGGCAGGTCCAGCCGATCAGCTACCGCGTGCAACTTGTCGATCAGTTCCCTGGGCTTCTGATACCGATCAGCGGGCGCTTTCGCCAGCAGCGTGACGACGATCTCGACGATCTCTTCGTCAAGCTCCGTGCGTACGTTCCGAGGGTCGGCCGGTTGCTCGCTGCTATGCCGGAGCAGTTTCTGCAGGACCGTACCTTCCGGGAACGGCGGTCTCCCCGTCAGCATGAAATAGAAAGTGCAACCCAGTGAATAGAGATCGCTACGCACGTCCGCTAGACGCGGGTCTCTTGCTTGTTCGGGGGAAATGTAGTCGAACGTGCCAAGGGTCACGCCACTGGCCGTCAGATCTTCCGATTCCGATTCCAGGTGATGAAGTCGCGCTAGACCCATGTCCACCAATTTGGCGCGCCCCTGGGCTGTGACCAGCACATTCGACGGTTTGATATCTCGGTGGACAATGTCACGTTGGGAGGCGTGATCGAGGGCTTCAGCTACTTGCAGCATATAGCTGATCGATTCCTCCAACGGCAGCGGTCCCTTCTGTTTCACCAGGTCGCGGATGTTGATGCCTTCGATGAACTCGAAAACGATGTAGTG
>CAZURK010000268.1:16872-21616 GCA_964623055.1 uncultured Pirellulaceae bacterium | reverse complement strand
TTTCGGCAAGTCCACAAAGGACATCTCGGCCAATGATCTCATGTGGGAGTTCTTCAAGAAACATCCAGTGAAGCGATCATTGGACCGAAGCGAGTGAGAAGAGTTCTGTTTGACGTGCCCGCATCTCTCGCGAACGTCTGGGCCGGAAATACCACCGTCCTGTCGTTTGGCAGCGTCGCCCGAGGAACATCGAATTCGACTGCCCTGCCTCCAAGGACGGTGGCTTTCCCGGGTGAGACTACTTGCGGCCATCGTCGTGTTCTCCTTTTGTCATTTCTCCTGCGGTCGAGATTTTGTCGATCGACGAGCACCTCGACCCAGGTAGGAAAGACGATGTAGCGTCGCTTGGTGCGGTTCATTGGCGGGTCAAGTCCAAACGGCCGGAGCGTTTACCCACGGTGGTTCGGTAGCGACCAACCATGACATCTTCGTTGGTACGTTTCACGTACAGCCAAGCGGTACCGGAATCGACCACGCCCCAAAAGCTGAGTCGGACCAACCTGCCTTCGACTGACCCTCGGACCTTAACGGCTCCGAGCGGCCCGCTGAGGTTCCCCCAGACGACGTTTCCATTCTGAGTGAGGTCCCATGTGCCGACGGTGGAATCCCAGACGCCCGTGACATCCACGGCCTGGGCCGAACTCGGATAGGCGGCCGAACATGCCGCAGCCGCAACCAAAACCAGAGCCATTCGTACCATTTGTCTTTTGAGCGTTTTCATGACTTTTCTCCTTGTGGTTTGTGAGTGTGAAACACAGTTTTTGCCTTTCTGGGAAGCTTCTCTTTCAGCTATTCAGGTACTCACTGACCGGTCCCGGCACCCATCACGAAAAACGAGAAAACCTGCTCGTTGCTGCTACAGAGGAATTCGGTACAATCAATTCTGGTGGTACGGGCGACTAGCGTGTACGGCGTGTGAGTGCCATTGCGATGAGCAAGGATCTTCCTCCTGACGACGACACGCTTCCATTGGCGGCCCAGGAACGCATCGACGAGATCTGCATTCGATTCGAGGATGCGTGGAAGGCGGGTGACCAACCGCGCGTCGAACCATATCTGAATGGCGTTCCGGAACCGGAACGGTCGCGGCTCTTTCAGGAGTTGCTACGGTTAGAGCTGTACTACCAACAGCAAAGCGGCCGCCAAGGCCGGTTTCTGCCCGGTGTCGTGCTTGCGGACCGTTTCCGTATCGTCAGCCCGCTTGGTCGAGGCGGGATGGGCGAGGTCTACCGGGCCGACGACATGAAACTCGGGCAACCCGTGGCCCTGAAGTTCCTTCCGGAAGCCCTGGCTGGCGATCCCCAATTCCTGGATCTGTTCTACAACGAGGTGCGTCTGGCTCGTCAGGTCGCACACCCGAACGTGTGTCGCGTCTACGACATTGGCGACGTGGAGGGGCAACATTTCCTGTCGATGGAGTACGTCGACGGCGAGGATCTTGCCCGCTTGCTCAAACGCATCGGGCGACTGCCGCCGGATCGGGGAATCACGATCTCCCGGCAACTCTGCGCCGGCCTCGCGGCAGCGCACGCGGTGGGGATTGTCCACCGCGATCTAAAACCGGCTAACGTGATGCTGGATAGCCGCGGACAAGCGCGGATCACCGATTTTGGGCTCGCCTGCCTGACCACCGCGCCAGAGACGCGGGAAGTGTTCGCCGGGACGCCGCTATACATGGCCCCCGAACAACTGGCCGGCGAGCAGGCGACGGTTCACAGCGACATTTTCGCGTTGGGCTTGTTGATCTGCGAGCTGTTCACCGGACGATTGCCTTTCGATGCCGACACCGCTCGCGATCCGATGCAGCTGCGCGAGCAGTCCACTCCGATCGCGCCTTCACAGTTTATCGAAGACCTCGATCCCAAGGTCGAACGCGTCATTCTTGGATGCCTGGAAAGCGAGCCTCGCGACCGACCACCTTCTGTCGAGGTGGTAATGCGTGCACTTCCCGCCAGGGACCCGTTGGACTCCGCCCTGGCGGCGGGCCACACTCCCTCGCCCGACATGGTCGCGGCTGCGGGAGACGCGGGCAGCATTCGTCCAGCCATCGCTTGGCTCTGCCTTGCCGGTGTTCTGCTTGGGCTGTTGGCCGTGACGTTCTTCTCCGACAGAACGACCCTGGTGGGGCAGGTTGACCTGAAAAAGCCGGACGTTCTGGCCGAGAAGGCCAGCGAGATTATCCGCGAGCGAGGTGACCACGTGGAACCGCGAGACCGAGCCTTCGGGTTCGCCTATGCCGAGAATCGCGCGGACGAGCCGCCCGTCCATTTCTGGTACCGCCAGAGTTCCGTAGAATTCGTGCCACAACTGTTCGCCGGCAGCTTCGCCACAAAAGGAAGCGGCCGGGTCTCGCCCGTCGATCCACCGCCACCCCTTGCGGACGAAGTGTTCGTGCGGCTGGATCCCCAAGGACGTTTGATCGAACTGCGTACAGCCAGTTCGTGGCACGAAGACACAAAGGCGTCTCTCGCCCGATCCGACGAATCCGAAAGCGGGCAGTCCGCCCAGCGCGGATTATCGTTCGCAGCATTCCATGCAATCATGGTGACTCTGTTCGCGGCGATGATGGTGGCTGCCGCGATTCTGACGCGGCGAAATCTCCGTCGAGGGCGCGGCGACCGTCGAGGAGCCTTTCGCATTGCCATGTTCGTCTTCGTCGTCTCGCTGGCTGGATGGATGCTATTGACCAGCCGCGGTGCGAAGCTGTTCTCTTGGCCCGTGTTTGCCATGGGGCTTCAGATCGCGTTGTTCTGGGCGTTTCTGATTTGGCTGTACTACATTGCGTTGGAGCCGTTTGTGCGACGCGTATGGCCCCGCACGCTCATCTCCTGGAATCGTCTTCTCGCGGGGCGATGGCGCGATCCGCTCGTGGGGCGGGACTTGTTGGTTGGCGCTCTCTTCGGCGTCGCCACGCGTCTGCTCTGGCAGGTGAACGCGCTGGCGCCCTCTTGGTTCGGCTTGGGGTCGGCGGAACTGTTCGGCGCCGGGCGCCGCTTCTTCCGCATCCCATTAAGGCCCCTGCTCGGGACACGCTACTGTCTGGGAGACTTCTTCTACGATGTGTCGCTCGCCGTCGTCGGCGGGTTGTGCGTGCTGCTGTTCCTGCTCTTGCTACGCCTTATCCTGCGCAAGCAATGGGCGGCCGTCACCGCGTACGTCGCCATCGGCGTCGTCTTCTGGTCCGCCACAATCGGGCATCCCTATGTCTCGTGGTTTGTCGCAGGCACCACCTCGGTATTGGTTGTGATTCTGGTGCTGCGTTGCGGCCTGCTCGCCGTGGTCGGCTACGGGTTCGTCCGGCAGATGCTGACATTCCCAATCACGTCCGATCTGTCCGCGTGGCACGCACCGCTGACCACCCTTTTTCCGCTCGGCGTCGTTCTCGGTTTGGCGGTCTATTGCTTCTACATCTGTGTGGACCGCCGCCACGGCGTAGGATCCTGTTCCTATTGACGGGTCAGCCATTCCAATGAGAAACGGGCGAAGGTGATTGTCTCGTAGGCGCCCTTCTCGCCAGTCTCGTATAGGCAAGCGATCGTTCCGCCGGGCAAGACGGCCAAGTCGGAATAGGCGCTGGGGCCTTCTTGAAGCACCTTGGCCACGGGCCACGTCTTGCCTTCGTCATAGCTGGCTCGTACGGTCAGGTTGTTGCGGCCGCTGCCGCCGGGCCCCGAATAGAGGATGATGTTCTTGGGCTCGAGCGAATGACGTTGAATACTCGACTGACACGTCGGACAGTAGACTTGGTCGTGGTGTTCCGGTTCGGACCACGATTGGCCGCCGTCCTTGCTGATCGCAAACGCCCGCCGGTTCTTGCCATGATAGTTGCGCATGCTCACCAGCAACGAGCCGTCGGCCAACTCGACCACCTCGCATTCGTTCATTCCTTTGGCCGTGATTTCGCCGCGCAGCCAGGCTTTTCCGTGGTCGTCGCTGTAGATCATCAACGAGCGGCCTTTCTGGTCCCATTGGCCCCAGCCCTTGCTGTCGCCACAGTCGCACGGTACCACCAGCCGCCCACGGTGCTGCCCAGTGTCGAGTTGGATACCATGCCCGGGCCCAGTGGCGTACCATCCCCACGCGGGGTCCTTGACGTTCCCGGTGATTTCAACCGGCTTGGCCCACGTCTTCCCGTCGTCCGTGCTATGAGTCATGAACACACGGTCGTTGTTACGACAGAAGGGCAGCCAGATCGTTCCAGTCGTCTCATCGACGACCGGACAAGGATTGCCGATCGTGATATTCGCCGTGCCGCCTTCCTCGTGAACAATCTGCTGATCCGACCAAGTCTTGCCACCATCCTCGCTGCGCTTCAACATCAAATCCAAATCGCCGTGGTCACTCCGGCCTGTCTTCCGTCCTTCACAGAACGCCAGCAACGTGCCTTTCGTTGATACCACCAGTCCCGGTATGCGATACGTGTGGTATCCGTCGGCGCCACTTTTGAAGACGATCCGTTTTGATGGTGCCGCTATTGCCTTTGTCGAGCTCTCGTCAGCCGCCGGCGCACCACCGTTCCCCATCAGGCACATAGCCAAGACGGACAACCAGACCAAACCACTCTTGTGTTCTGCCATTCCAGACTTGATCATAGTTCACCCCCGACCGATCTCGTGTGTTGCTGCGTCCATTCTACCTTCTGTAAATCCCGGCGCAGTGCCAGCGTGGCATTTCTCTCCGATTTGTTCAAGGATCCGTCCGGCATCGATTCCCAACGGTTGACACCTTGGTCATCGGGGCGAGA
>CAZURK010000268.1:0-16772 GCA_964623055.1 uncultured Pirellulaceae bacterium | reverse complement strand
GCGGAAGCGACCGACATCGTGGGGCGGCGAGCACCAACCGCAGCCGTGTTCCACGAAACGGAAATGCCCGTGGTCGGTGCTCCCTCGTCGGCAAAGACCATTGCGGCCATTCTCGACGACGTCGGAATCCAGACGCGGGTATTGCCCGCTCGCGAATTGGCCGACCCCATGTCGCTAAATACCAAGCGGTTTGACTTGGTCGTTCTGCCGACGGGGCAGACGTTTCCCGTCGAGGCACGACTAACGCTCGTCCATTTCCTTCGCAATGGAGGAGACTTCATTTCCACCGGCGGATACGCCTTCAACGATTTGCGTCGCCTGGTTGGCGATGTGTGGATGGATGAACGCGAAGTGGCCCAGAAACTGTTGGACGAGGCCATGGCCGAAAAACGCTCGCTGTTGCCGGACGGAGGGTTCGAGCAGCGGGTGGCTGATCGCGCGGAGGGCGGACCGACGGGCGGACTCTGGCAGAGTACAAGCGACATCTATTGCGCGGTAGTCGAAGACGGAGCGTACCGAGGCGATCGTTGCGCGAAGGTCTCCATTCCACAGGCCGTCGCAAATCCTGGAGCTCAATACTATGCCGAGTTGACCGGATCGCCAGGGACCGAATACCAGGTCTCGGGATGGATGCGGACACACGAAGTCACCGGCCCAGGAATGGCGTTCATAGCGCTGTACCAGTACGACAGCGAGGGCAAGCTACTGGAATTCTGCGACTTTGCCAACGTGCACAACAACAGGGACTGGAAGAGATACGACTTCCGCTTCACCGCAAATCCAAACATCGCGCGTATGCAAGTCAAATTGGGCCTGTACCGCGCGCTGGGCACCGCTTGGTTCGACGATATCCGCGTCTGCGACGTCACGGGGATTCGGTTCGTTCCCATCAACACCGCCACGGGCCATCCGGACGACGGGCTGACCGTCTCGCCAGCTCAGATTGGTGTCTTCGACCCATCGTTCCCGCTAAAACGCGCCCAAGGGATGCGAACTGCCACGGGGCAACGCGTTGTCAAAGAGCCGATCGACTACCGCCACGAGTTACGTGGCTGGGCAGCCTCGGGAGTGATTGGCTATGACCATGCAAGATGGATTCCATTGCTGGAAACCTTCGACCGCTATGGGCGGCCGCGCGGCGCTGCCGCCGCGATGACGCTGAACTACGGCGGCTTCTATTCGGGGTCCTGTTGGGCGTATTTCGGCATCGAGAGTGTCGACATCTTCCAGGACAAGGATGGACCAATGGCTCGACTGCTTGGACAGGCGGCCCGCTTCATGGCCCGGGAGACCTATTTGCGCAATCTGAAAACGGACCATCGGCTCTATCACGCACAAGAATCCGTACAGGTCTCCGTTGTGGTCGATAATCGAGGCCGCTCAGTGCAACAAGCCGCAGTTCGCTTCTCGGTCCGCCGGCCGGGAGCGGCGGACTCGCAGGTGATTGGTCGCTGTGATGTGCGAGTTGAGCCGGAAGACAACAAGATAGTCGAGGTCGTCCTGCCAAAGCTTGACGATAAATCGGACATCCATCAAATCGACGCCGAGCTTCTCATCAACGGCGAGCCGGTCGACCAAATGAGCACTGGATTTGTCGTAGCCGATCCGGCGGTCGTCAGTGCAGGAAGCACGCTGCGATTCAACGAGAACTACTTCACGCTCGACGAACGTCCCACATTCCTTTTCGGTACCGATACCTACTCGCGAACATACAATTCGGCTGCTGAGAATCCTCTGACGTGGCTGGACGAACTGAGCGCCGCCCGCGATGTGGGAATGAATCTGTACGAAAACCTTCAGTACACGAATCCCGGACACAAAATGGCGGACGACGATTGGCGATCGTTCCTGGCCATGACTCAATTGACTCAGCGGTTGGGTTTGGCCTTTATGCCGGGGATGCTGATCGGGCACAACGTTGCCATTAGCAATGCCGAACTGACGGAGCAGTCGTCGCTATGTCGCCAGTACGCGGAACACTTGGGCGACACGCCGGGCCTGTTGTACTACATCAACGGCGACTACCAAATGCGTCTGGCCGAGTCACCGGACGTAGTCCGATCGTTGTGGAATCAGTGGCTCGAACGTCGTTACGAGACAACCGAGCGGTTGCAGGAGGTCTGGGGCGGCAATGCGGTGGGCGGCGAACTGGGCGAAGTCGATTTCCCGCCGCCGAACTCCGGACGGTGGGACGACGTAGCGGCCGTTGATCGGCTGCGCTTTCAGACATGGCTCATGCGTCGTTGGAACGAAGCTCATGTCGACGCAGTCCGCGACGTGGACATCGAGCACCCGATCACATCCGAGTACTACTCGATGCCGTTTGCCGGAATCGATCTTCCAATGACGATCGACGGCCAGGACGTCTCGAATATCGGGTACTTCGATTTGCCCGTGGCCGACCTGGACAACTTGCCTCTAAGAATCCGCTTCAATGATCTCCGTGCTCGCGGTAAAGGCGTAAGCCTCGGGGAATACGGTGTGAAGACACATCCGGCTTGGACAACAGAAAACGGGGCGCAAGGCTATCACATTGTCAGAACAGAAGAGCAACAGAAACAGCTATTTGTAACCGTAGCCCACTATGCGTTGGGGTTGGGCGCATCGAAAGTACAGAACTGGTGCTTACGAGACGCCCAGGCCCGCGTCTTTCCGTGGGGCATCTTCTACCCGAATCAGTTGGTGCCAAAGGACGTGGCGTACGTGCATCGCAACCTGTCGCTCGTCTGGCGTCATTTCCGTCCGAGGTATACTCCGCCACGAGTGACCGCCTGTCTGGCGAATCAGCTTAGGCTGGGAAACGACGAAGACTTGGGCCCCACGGTGGCGTATCGGACCATCGCCGATCTATTGGCACTGCACTATGACTTCAATTGCATCGACGACCATCCTCTGGATGATTTGCCCACCGAGACCGAGGTGCTGATCTATCCGTCACCGTTTGCACTGCGCGACGATACGTACGACCGCCTGAAGACGTGGGTGGCCGGCGGCGGCACAGTGCTGATAACGGGTGACTGCTCATACGACGCCGATCGACAGCGAACTCGGACATCACGGCTTGAGGAGTTGGCGGGAGTCCGGTTTGCCACGGAGAAGTATCCTAATGTCGCTCGCGATTCAGCCACTGACGTTCATGTAGTCTCGTCGCTCAAGCAGCTTGACGGACTTGCGGCCCGACCGTGCATCCGCGTTCAGCCGGGTCGGGCACGGGTGCTGGCTGCCGCGGAAGATGGGACACCCATCTTGCTTCGTGGGCAGTTCGGCAAAGGCACAGTCTACTACTGCACCGACCCAATCGAGTTGGCCGATGGCGACGAGGCGCAATCGTTTCGCCGCAAGTTGTATGCCACCGTACTCACGGCCGCCAATCAGAAGCCTCTGGCCGTTGAACCGAACCAACCCTGGTTGCACACGATGGCTCAACGGACGGACAATGGTACGGTCCATGTAGTCTTCAACACGAAACTGGAGGAAGGAACCGAACCGATTCGACTGCCCACTACCGCCGGAATTGTGCAGCTCACAACGCGCAATCGATGGCCCGCGCTGGTTGCCGCGACTCGCGACGGAAGCCTCGTCGCTACCGTCGCGTACGGCGCAGCCTCAATCGACGCCAATTCGGTGATAGCTGGCCGCGGCCTCAAGGCAGCGCTGTCCCTGGACGGCAAGGACCTGCGTAAATCGGCGGCCGTATTGGTAGCACCGTTTGAACCGGGCTCTCTGCGGTTATCGAAAAGGCCGGGCAGTTTCGTTGCATCGATCGGCGAGTTCCGCGGCGGCCAGTGGACAGAACTCGAACGAGTCTCGCTCGCGCCGGGCGAGTTAGATCTGGATATCGATGCGGACCGGGCGACGTGCCTGATTCTTGTGTGCAAATTGAACACAATGAAACGCTGGACGGAATACCTAACCGAGGCTATGTGCCGTCCGGATCGGATCGTTGGATACTGAGCGTTCCAATACAAAAAGGAGAGCTTGTGATGTTACTTTCCACCTGGTCTTACAGACTCGTTCCAGCCGCGATCGTTATCGCGTCGTTCGTATTTGCCCCCATAGGAGTCGTGGATTGCCAAAGTGCGGAGACGGTTCAGACGAACTCGACCGGGGCTACGGTGCCCGACACCGGGGTATCCGCTACCTTTTCCATTGTGGCGGCCGACCCCGACACGGGCGTATGCGGCGCGGCCGTGGCCAGCAAATACCCGGCAGTGGGCCGAGTGGTCCCTTACACTCGAGCCGGAGTGGGAGCGTTCTGCACGCAGCATTGGCACAACCCCAAGTGGGGCGAACAAGCGTTGGACCTGCTGGAGGATGGTAAGAGCCCGGAAGAAGTCTTAGCGGAACTTCTGCGCGACGATCAGAGACATGGGAAACGCCAATTGGCCATTGTCGACATGCAGGGGCGAGCGGTGAACCGCAACCCAAATGTCGCGGACCCGTCGGGGATCTACTGGGGCGGAATGACCGGACGCTTCTATGCCTGCCAGGGAAACACGCTGGTCGGGCGCGAAGTGATTACAGCCATGGCCAAAGCCTACGAGGACACGAAAGGAAGCCTGGCCGATCGGCTGATGGCCGCACTGGTCGCGGGTGACCAGGCGGGTGGGGATCATCGCGGGCGCCTGGCCGCCGGGATCCGCGTCGCCAAGAAGGGTGTCGAAGGTTACTGGTTGGAGTTGTATGTGGACAAGAGTGATGACGCAGTGGTTGAACTCGCGGACAAGTACAAAGAGTTGGATCATGAATCCAAAGGAAAATGAGAGTGGCAACACGTCATAGTTGTCGCTGAAAGGCGGAAGCGTATACTAGAGGCTCCTTGGGGTCGGGCGCTTCAAACTTCAATCTTCGCCAAGAAGACCGACAGGTTGGTTGAACGCTCGTCGGCGAAGATTGAAGTTTGAAGCGCCCGACCCCGGCCTCGTTCCCTTAGCCTGGACTTGATGCCCACGCAGAACACCGTAGACAAGGAGTACACCACAATGCCGCGCCCCATAAGCAAAGTCGCACCTGGATGGTGGGACTACACGACGTTGGAGCAGGAGATTATCGACGATGCAGCCAAGCTGACCTTGAAGGCCATGGCCAAGCTTTCGCGGCCGGGGTTCAAGGTCGTGATGTACGACACATTGGAGGAGTTTTATCTGGCCGAGGCGTTGGAGTACATCAACGCTTGGCGGCAGTCTACTCCGGACAATCCCGTTGGGATCTGCGGGCCTATCGGTCCCACAGAGCAGCTTCCACTGGTGGCTCGGCTGGTCAATGATTTGGGCCTTGACGTGCGCAGTGCTCATTTCTGGGGCATGGACGAATGGGTCGATGCCGAAAGCAATCCCGTGCCGGTGACGCATCCGTTAAGCTTTGCCAAGGCCGACATGGATTTGTGTTTCAATCGGATCGACCGCAAACTACGGATGCCCGACTCGCACCTGCACTTTCCGATCGGCGACCTGAATGTCTACTCGAAGAGCTACGACCCTATCCGATGCGCCGTCATGCAAGGCGGACAAGGCGAAGTGAAGCACTGGGCGTTCAACGACCCGCCCAAACGATCCGGCAAATACAAGAACGAACCACCGCCGCCGGATGTCTACCGCAAACTGAAGACTCGCGTTACCGACTTGCACCCGATGACCATTATCCAAAACGCACGCACGTCCGGCGGCGGTCACGTGTCGCTGGTACCGACCAGAGCCGCCACCGTCGGCCCGGTCGAGACATGGAAGGCGGAAAAGGTCTCCATTTGGCAGGCAGGCTGCCACGACAACCCGTTCGGCATGCGTTTGACCACGCTGATGATCGCAAAAGGGATTGCCGACAGTGCGGTTCCCATGTCGCTGTTGGCCGATCATCCCAACGTCCAGTTCAGCTTCTACCGGCACGGAATCGGCACGGTCGGTGCGGAGATGCACTGAGCGACCGACGTTCGGATGCGTCGTCCCGGTCGCGCGTACGCGAATTGCTATGCTGTGCGCGGGTCTCTGACCCCGCGCAGGGCTCGACCGAAGGTCTCCCGGCTCAAGGAGACCTACGGTCTGCGGTTTCGGCGAGGTCGGGAGACCTTCGCCGAGCAGGCGGTCCCTGTTGCGCGAATGCGACGTCTTCTCAGTCCGTCGGGCTGCCCGGTACGATCGGCACGTGGATTACGGTTGGGCGGTCGGCTGCGAGCGCTTCCTGCAGGGCCGGCACAAGTTCGTCTTTGCTCTCGACTCGCACGCCGCAGCAGCCGAACCCCTCTGCGACCTGATCCAGCCGCGTAGGTCCGAGGGTGCTGTACAGCGGTTCGCCATAGTTTCGGATGTGACCACTGACCGATATGCCCCAGCGTTCGTCGTCGGCCACCACCGCGACGAACGGCAGCCCCTGGCGTGCGGCGCATTCCAGTTCTGCTACGGTGAACGTGAACGAGCCGTCCCCGGACAAGAGAATAACGGGGCGATCGGGATACAAGGCCCGCGCGGCCATTGCTCCCGGAAGACCCCAGCCAATAACGCCGCTGGCCCCGCACGTTACCCAATGCCCTGGCGACCGGTCCAGCAGCAATTGGTGATACCATTGACCGATATTGCCGCCATCGACCAACATCACAGCATCGTCGGTCAGCACTTCGCCGATCGCCAATACTACGTCGCGAGCATCTGTCCCGGCTGGCAGCCCGTCGGCTGCATCCAGGCATTTCTGGCGATAGGCGTCGCGTCGTTGGCGAGCTTCAATCAGCCAGTCACTTGTTGGCGGACAATCCGCTTGTCCGCAAGCTTCCGTCAATTGCCCAAGCACGACGCCCGGCGCCGCGTGGATGCTCAGTTGCGCCTCCAGCCCATACCGCAACCGGTTCTCGTCCGAGTGAATTCGGATCACGGCGGCATCCGGTGATATTCCGGGCGGCGAAAGCTGTCCGACTCGGTAGTCGAAGTCAGCGCCGGCCAAAATGATCAAGTCCGCATCCGGCAACAGGCGAGCACCGCCCGATGCCGCGCCGATGACACCCACGAACTCGTCGATCCGCTCCGGCATACTGCCGCGATCCCAAATGGGCAGTACCGTGGGGATTTGCTGCTGGCGGACGAAATCCATCAGTGCTTGTTCGCCGTGCGAATAGTAGACTCCGCTGCCAGCCGCCAGTACCGGACGACTGGCTGAACGAATCAACCGGACTGCTTCGTCGATCAACTCGGTCGGAGCGGCCGCCGTGTGGCGCACCTCGCCGGAACGCGTGGCGGATCGCAGGACTTGTGCCGGGTCCACGTCGGCCGAGGCCACGTCGATGGGCAGGGACAGATGAACCGGGCCGGGCCGACCGGTGGTTGCCGCGGTAAACGCCTCGTGCACGATCTGGGGGACGCGTTCCGGTACGTCGACCAAACGGGCGTACTTGCAGATTGGCGACGCCATAGGCACTGGGTTGAAATCCTGAAAGTCACCCGCGCCAAGCCGTGCCAATGGTGTAATGCCGGTGATCAGGAGCATCGGCGCACCATCGAACCAGGCATTCAGTACGCCGGTCAGGGCATTTGCATGGGCAACGGCGCCGCTGACCGCACACACACCTACTGATCGCGTGAGTCGGCCGGTGACCTCGGCCATGTAAGCCGCCGCCTGCTCGTTACGCACGTCGATCATGCGCATGCCCGCTCGGCGACAAGCCAAGTAGAAAGGGTCCAATCCGTGTCCATTCAACGTTGCGACGAACGGAACACCGCGCGCCTGTAGCTCCTCCACCAATAGGTCCGCCGCCGTCATAGGTCATTCCTCCACTTGTTCGGTCACACGGTTTTCGCTCGGGCGAGTCGCCTACGGGAAGTTGCGGGCGACGATCTGGATACGGTATTCTCACATCTTCGCTGCAATACGTCTAGTTTCCGTGGTCGCCGAAGGTCGACTTTGGCTGACGGTTCGTGTTCAATAAGGACTTGAACGGGATTCATTGGAGAAGACAGACCAACAGTGGAGTTGTGAGTTATGAGCAGTAGAAGAATGTTGAAGATCGGGCCCATTCACCTTGCCGTCGTCGCATTCCTCTCGGCAGGAATCATCGACTTGGCACGGTCGGCAGAAGCCGTGCCGGTCGGAGTGGCGGAAATCGACATTACGCCGGAGACTCCGATACGGATGTACGGGTACGGGGCGAGAAAGACCGAATCGGAGGGAGTGGCCGGTCGACTCAAGGCGAAGGCGTTGGCAATCGGCAGCGACGAAGGCGATGGTTTGGCCGTCATGCTGTGCGTCGATTGCGGGGCCGTCCCCACAGACTTGCACGAGAGGGTCTTTCGACGGGTGACGGCCAAGTGCCGGATCGCGTCCGAACGATTCGTGTTGTGTAACTCGCACAATCATTCAGGGCCCAACCTGAAAGGCATGGGGTCGATCTCCGGCGGCGAGCACGAGCGACTTGCCGCCTATGCACGGCAGTTGGAAGAGCGTTTAGTGGATGTAGTCCTTGGCGCTGTCAAAACGCGCAAGCCGAGTCAATTGGCATATACACGAGGCTCGGTGGGCTTCGCCGCCAATCGCCGCGTGTTGAAAGACGGCAAGTGGTCCGGGTTTGGTGCCGTCCCGGACGGAGTGGCGGATCATTGCCTTTCGCTGTTGAAAGTGACGCGCGAGGACGGCACACTGGTCGCTTTGGTAGCCGGATACGCGTGCCATTGCACCACGCTGCGGGGTAACTTCAAGCAGATCCATGGCGACTGGGCTGCTTGCGCACAGCAGTACATCCAGCAGGACCATCCGGGCGCGATGGCTCTGATCACGATCGGTTGCGGCGCCGACTCCGACCCATGTCCGCACGGCACCGTCGCATTGTGCGAACAACACGGCCGGGCCCTGGCCGACGAAGTCAAACGGCTCGTTCGTGGTTCCTGGACAACGGTCGATCCGAATCTAGCGGCGAAGCAGACAATCCTGGAAGTGCCCTACCTCGCCAAGCCCGCCCCGGAGCAGATCAAGCAGGCGGCGGGTCGATCCCATCCGCTGAATCGGCTGAAGAAACGGCTGGAATCCGGAGAAAAGTTGCCGACGACCAAGTCCTTCCGCATCGTTACCTGGACGTTCGGCGACAATCTGGCGATGGTGTTTTTCTCGGACGAGGTTGTTGTGGACTACGCTTTGCGTCTGAAACGCGAATTGGATGCCAGCCGGCTGTGGATTAACGCCTACTCGAACGACGTGTCGTGCTACATCGTGTCCAAGCGGTTGATCACCGAGGGCGGTTACGAGGTGAGAAACTCGTTGAGTTCGCGCGTTACGCACGGGCAACCCGAGAAGTTGGGTCCGGCCATGGAAGACCGCGTTGTCGACTGCGTCAAGTCGATGCTGCCGGAAACGTTCCATGCGCCAGGCGTACCGGTCGAATCCGACAGCCAATAGGCCCCCCCGCGACCACACAGGAAAATTGGGCGCCGAAGCCGTGTAGCCGTTCGTAGTACCGCCTTCAGGCGGCGGATCCAGCACTTGAACGTTTCGCCTTCCTTTCCGCCTGAAGGCGGTACTACGAACCAAACGACAACGTCCCGATCTCGCGGGAGATCGGGACGCGTTGTTGCTTTTCACTGGAATCGGGGCAAACGTCAGAATATGACGTCCTTGTCGTCGGCGAAGACGAGATCGAATTCGTCCGCGTTGATGTAGTCTACTTCGCCATCGCGTGCGAAGATGATGTCTCGGCCACGTCCACCATCCAGGTAGTCCGTTCCACGACCGCCGTGAAGGAAATCGTTGCCGTCGCCACCAAACAGGGCGTCGTTCCCGTCGCCGCCGAACAGACGGTCGTTGCCGGCTTCGCCGTACAGTTGGTCGTTGCCCAACTCGCCGTACAACTGATCATGGCCTGCTCCGCCACGCAGGAGATCGTCGCCCAGACCACCTCTCATCAGGTCGTCGCCTCGGTGGCCGTACATCCGGTCGTTGCCGGCGTCCCCGAACATTTCGTCATTGCCGAACATGCCCAGCAGGACATCGTCGCCACGGCCGCCGCGAATCGTGTCGTTCCCTCTGACCGCCACGTCGGCAGGATCGACCGGTTGGACGATCACATCGCGCAGCGACGCCTCTACGGCGTCCAACCCAGCGACGTCGTCGACCGGCTCGGGCATCAATCGTCGCGGATCACCGACGATGATATCATTGCCCCCATCGCCGATCAGGTTGTCAGCCCCAAAACCGCCGAGAATGATGTCTCGTCCCTCGCCACCGGCAACGCGATCGGAGGCATTGCCTGCGAACACCACATCGTTTCCGTCGCCAGCAGTGATCGTATCTTGTCCACGTCCTCGATTGGCGAAGTCACGCGCGTAGGCGTAGGCATCGGTATACCCAGCGGGGTACGCGTTGGTGGCGTCGCCAAAGATCCAGTCGTTTCCGTCGCTACCGGCGATCACGTCGTTTCCGTCGCCGCCCACCAATCCGTCACGGCCGCTGCCGCCGTTGATGCGATCGTTGCCGGTTCCGCCGAAGATCACGTCGTTGCCAGCATCGCCTGAAAGCGAGTCGTTGCCCGCGCCGCCGTCGACCGCGTCGTTACCTCGGCCACCTCGAACGCTATCATCGCCCGCGCCGCCGAAGATGATGTCGTGACCGGCCATACCGAGCAGATGGTCGTTGCCGGTTCCGCCGAACATCACGTCGTTGTACAACGGGCGAGGATCAACGGCCTGCACAGCCAGCACCTGGAAGGCTTCCACGTCATCTTGGGCAAGCTCTGCAGTGGCCACCTCAGGCGGATCGCCCGTCATCACGTCCGCGCCGGATCCACCGTGCATGATGTCGTTGCCCGCTCCGCCGTGGATCGAGTCATTGCCTCGCATCCCCAGCAGCACATCGTTCCCGCGGCCGCCATTGATCACATCGTTGACGACAACGGCGGATGGCTCCTCGGGAACCGGATGGGCAAGCAGATCACGTAGCGAAGGGTCTGCTGCTTCGAGTGCTGCAACCACCTCGGGCGTCTGCGGCGCCAAGCCGCGGGTATCACCCAGGACGATGTCACGACCATTGCCGCCGGTCAGTCCATCGGGGCCCCAGCCGCCAACCAGGATGTCGTCGCCGTTACCGCCGTTCACTCGATCAGCACCATTGCCGGCAAACACGACATCGTTGCCTTCGCCGCCAACGATGTTGTCATTTCCTCGACCCGTGTTGGCGTATTCGCGAGCGTATTGCCAGGGGTCGTTTGCTCCTGCCGGGTAATAGTTGGTGGCATCGCCGAAGATCCAATCGGGACCATAGCCGCCATCGATCGTGTCGTTGCCGTCGCCACCCACGAGGCCGTCGTGCCCAAGATAGCCGACCAAGTGATCATCGCCGGCTCCACCAAAAATGGCATCACTACCGAGGCCGCCGTGTATGCGATCGTTCCCCGACCCACCGATGATCAAGTCGTTGTCGTCGCCGCCACGAATCGAATCTGCTCTGGGGCTCCCATGGAGAGTGTCCACTCCGGCGCCGCCGGACATCGCCGAAGCGCCCGATCCGGCGGAGATTCGGTCGTTTCCTTCGCCGCCGATCAACGTTGTGGTTTGCAGCACGCTTCGCTGAACGTCGACACTGTCGTCGCCAGCCAACGCGTCGATCCGGATATGCCGGATTTTGTCGTTGGGGTACATGTCAATCTTGTTGTTGACAACGACGAACAACACATCTTCTCGGACGTAGGCGACGATTCGATCGTCGCGATCGGTTCCCTCGATGTTCAATACCTCAGCGACGTCCGAGACAGAATTGGCGCTGAGTACCACCCGGGATTCGAGCCGCTCGGCCGCGAGTTGTCGTCGGAAGCGGCTGCCGGTCTTGCTTGCGCGAGCGCGAGATTTGGGCCGTCTGCGAGTCATCTTGTACCTCCCTCTGTTCCTAGAGACTAGAAAAACTGGTGAAAAGGACGGCCCCGCGATCGCCGGACCTGGTATTCGTCTGTTCCAACAGTTTCGATAAGCAAAGGCCGGGCCGGAGTTGAGGTGCGATTTCACCTGGGATCGTAACTTGCTCGTATGAAAGCAGTTACGCTTCCCGGTTTCTTTCATTAGGTATAAAGGGACCTTGCGAGCGCCCCAACTCAGAACGCATAATCGTCTCTCAAGCGCCTTGTTTTGATGCGCGCAGGGCGAAAATCGCCGAAACCGGGCGTTGTGAGCGGTATACTTGTGAATGGAACTTTCGAGCGGTCAATTGCGTCCGTTTTCCGAGATCAGATCTCTGTCCGGCGAACCGGATCGTTGGAATGTCTAACTCGCTGGTGCTATTGAACGGGGCATCGCCAGGCTCCACTCTGCGCCTGGATCCCAATGTGCCTGCGCTGACGATCGGTCGCCACACATCGCGCGACCTGTATTTGGACGACGACCGCGCCAGTCGCCTTCACGCGCGCATCTCGTTCCGTGCCAATCGCTGGTGCCTGGAAGACTGCGGCAGCCTGAACGGCACGTTTGTCAATTCGCAACGCGTACAGCAGACCATTCTGGAACCGGGCGACCTGATACGTATCGGCGAGCGAATGATCCTGTTCGCCGGCGACGAGCGAGATTCGTCTGACGAGCACGCGGAGTGGCCGCAGCCGCGGCCCACGGCGCTGATGAGGCTGGACGGGGACGCCCGCCGGGAACTGGTCGAACACAGCCTAAGCGCTTCCATGTCCCGCGCCATCCGCGATTCGGCCGTGTTGTGCCGGATGGCGAATCTGTTGCAGCAACACGCCGACGCCGAGTCGCTGCCTGGCGTGGCTATCGACGCATTGGTCGACGGCATTGCGCCGGATTCGATATCGCTTTGGCTGGTCGGTGCCGACGGACGTTTGCGCTGTGCCTGCAGTCGCGGGGAATCGAGCGACGAGCATCTGCTTGCCAGTGTGGCGGTCGAGAGGAACAAGGCGATTCTGCTGGAGAAGCCAAACGATGCGGCGAGCGTTCTGGATACGGCTGTTTCGGTCGGCACGTCGATCGGTGTACCGATTCCGGGCGAGCCGACCTGTCGCGGTGCGATCGAGTGCCACCGTTCGCCGGAGCAAGGGGGGCTTCGGCAGAGCGATTTGGATTTTGCCGTGGTCGTGGCCCACCAGTTGGGTTCGTCTCTGGAGAACTTGGAACATCGGGAACGGCTGGAACAGGCCAACGAGCAATTGCGGCGGCAGTTGTCCAGCCAGACGAAACTGGAAGGCTCCAGCCCGCGGATGAAGGAAGTTTTGGAGCAAATGGCCCGCGTGGCTTCTACGTCCACCACCGTACTGATTCTGGGCGAAAGCGGCACGGGTAAAGAACTGGCGGCTCGCCTGATCCACGACACCAGTCCCTTCGCCGCCGGGCCGTTCGTCGCTGTCAACTGTGCCGCGTTCACCGAATCCCTGCTGGAAAGCGAGCTGTTCGGCCACGAAGTCGGAGCGTTTACGGGCGCCGATCATCGCTACATCGGACAGTTTGAGCAGGCTCATCGCGGCACGATTTTCCTGGACGAGATCGGCGAGATGAGCCCGTCGTGCCAGGCCAAGCTGTTGCGCATTCTGGAAGGCCATCCTTTTCAGCGGCTCGGTGGCAAGGAGTCGATTCGCGTGGCAGTCCGAACGCTTGCAGCGACACACCAGGATTTGCCCGATTCGATCAAGCAGGGCCGCTTCCGTGAAGATTTGTACTATCGGCTTCGCGTGGTCGACATTCACCTGCCGCCGCTTCGGCAGCGTGGTGACGATGTGATCGAGCTGGCGTCTTCGTTCCTTGAACACTTCCGCCGGCAGACCGGCCTCGGCCCGCGCCAGTTTTCGGCGGAAGCCATCGCGGCGATCCGGGAGCATGATTGGCCGGGTAACGTACGCGAGCTGAAAAACGCCGTCGAGCGGGCCGTCGTCCTGGGATCCTCGGACCAGGTGACCCCGGAAGATCTGGGACTGGCCACTCCTTCATGGGCCGATCTCCCGCGGCCGAAGCTGGCTTCGCTACGAGAGGCCGAACGCCGGCACATTGAATACGTGTTGCGCCACGTCCAAGGCAACAAGACCCAGGCATGCACCATCCTGGGCATCGGCCGCGGCACGTTGTATCGCAAGCTGGAAGAGTACGGCATTGCCGACCGAGAGGCGTAGCGAGGCCGCCTTGTTAGGATCGCGCAGGAGACGATTGTCGTAGCCGAGGTGGCAACACTTCGGGCGGTAGCGGCAAATTCCGAAGTCTTGCGACTCCGGCTACGCTCAGACCGGACAAGCAATTCACGAATGACGCTTAGCCGCAATGCTGTGGTCTCTTGTAGGACGGACTTCCAAGTCCGTCCAGGTCGCCAAGAAGCACTGCCAACGAGTAGGCAGTGCCACACTAGTGCTTTGTCAATGCAAAAAGATGGGTTGGGTGGCCGGGGCTGGACTGAGCGTTAGCGAAGGAAGCCCCGGGGTTTCGGGCTACGCCCTCCAACCCCGGCCACCCTAAATCTAAGCGCTGACAAAGCACTAGCTAGTCACCGGAAGTGAAATCGATCAACGTGGCATAGGATTCGTCGTCGGGGGATGACTTCGCGTTCAGACGGACGCGCACGCCGGGCGGAACCGTCGTTTTCAGTTGATACACGGCCCTTTCTTCCGGGCTGGATGTCAGATGGAGCCATGGCTCGTCACCGATCGCCAGACAGACGTCGTGGGCGCCGTGCAGACGCACTTTGAAAAGGAACTGTTTGTTAGTGGCCAACGGCGTGTACAGGGGGCTGAAGAGATGTCCGCGCATTCTTCCAAAGCGGGCGTAAGTAGCGGGAAACGTCCGATCAGTGCCGGAATCTGCTTCGAAGTTCAGGTCGGCGACCAGATCCATCGAGCTGTCGTCGCCAAGCTGTCGGCAGTACAGCTTCACACGATAACGACCCTTGCTCGGAAACGTGACGTACACTCGGCACAGGCGATCCTCGTGTTGGACTAGCGTGCGCCGGGGCAGTTTCTCGCCGGATTCGGTGAGCAAACTGGCCATCATGTTGACTTCTCGCGAGAACCGGATCGAAAACTGCACGGATCCGCCCACGCGCGTAACTCGCAACAATCTGGTCGCCAACCGGAGCTCGTGGTCGAAGAAAACGCCACGCAGATACGGCAAACGCTCGAACTGCTCGACGGTCAAGGGCGCGGCCAGCAGTTGCCATCGTCGTTCCTTGGGCAGATGGGTATAAACGAAATTCTCCGGCTCCATGAACAGATAGGTCGTGCAATACTCCTTCTGATACGACCGCCCGTCGACGTGTCCGGCGTCCCAAGTCACGTCGACCAAATGCCAGCTTCCATCGACGTAGACCGCATTCCAGGCGTGGTTTTCCTGGTCTGTATTCGTGCTACGGCCCGTGGCAAAACTGTATCCCCGGCCGTAACCGGAGATTGTCCGGCACGGGATGCCGGCGAGTTTACACATTTCCTCCATCAGTCTGCCATAGCCATGACAGACTCCGCGACGTTGCTTCAGTGTGTTCGGACCGGACGACTTGGTCTTGGTACCCGAGAAGTACGCATCGACGTCATACGCGATGTTGTCGGCAATCCAGTCGTGCAATATTTTCACTTTGTGAAAGCTATCTCGCCCGCCCGCCACAAGAAACCGTACGAGCAGCCCCAGGTGTTTGTCCGGGTCGCTGAACACCCCTTGTTGGATACCCGCCGGGACTCGTCGGACGCGAGGATCGAGCGACTGGGAACGGTAACGCGCCGGGTCTCGGCCGTTGGCGTAGCCGGTCGCGCCTGCGAGAAGAAAAACGAAGGTCAAGGGAATGAGCGGTTGCTCAAGCATTTGCGAATAATCTCCAGTTTGCGTCGGCCGCTTCGGTGCGTATTTCGTCGTGGGGATTGTATCAGGCGGCCAACGCTCAGGGAATCGTCGAAAAGGGTCCTGCCGGGGCAGGTTGCTGCAATACGCAGGGAAATCCATGTACAATGTGGACCGGCTTCCCGGCCGCAATCCATCCTGTCAAACGGACAGAGAGAGGAGAAGGCGATGAACTGTACAGAGCGTCGAGGCATGGAAAACACAGTGCGCTGCCGTTTCACGGTACTCGTGGTTGCCGCGTCTGTAAGTGCCGGCAGCGTTGCGTACTTCGCGGGACACTATTGTCAGGCAGGCGAGCGCGGACACACGATCGCCGACCCAGCACGCGACGGTGGCTCCGCCTCGCGAGAAGAACCGGTGGAATCGAGGGCGGCGGTTCGTCGCCAGCCCAACTTGTTGATTCTCATGGCGGATCATGTGGGCGCTGATATGGTGGCCCCGAATAGTCAATGTCTGAAGCCACACCTCGATCGATTGGCGGCCGACGGCGTACGGTTCTCGCGATGTTACACGCCGCTCGGCATGTGCTCGCCGGCGCGCGCGTCTTTGATGACCGGCACCTACCCTTCGACGCATGGTGTTTGGGACTGTACGCACACCCAGCGAAAGGAATGGGTGGACGTTTCGCCGAAGCTTGTCCATTGGGCGAAACGTCTGGTCGGAGCAGGATACAGCACGGCCTACTTCGGCAAGTGGCACCTCACGCAGAGCGAACGGTTGGAGGACTACGGGTGGCAAGAGCATGAGATCCACCGAACCGCGTCGTTCCGAGGGCCTCGTATCCCGGGCACGGAAGTGGTGTCGCGAAAAGAGGGCTACCGCGACGTGGTATTGGCGGCCGTGCGCCGAGACGACCAGGACGCTCCGCATCATCCGGCGTTCGATCGGGGTATCGACTTCATCCGTCGACAAATGGCCGCCAGCAAACCGTTCTGCTGTTTTGTCTCCACGAGCGAACCCGGCGGTGCCTGTGCGCCACCCAAACGGTTCTTTGATATGTACGACCTC
>CAZURK010000267.1:0-21632 GCA_964623055.1 uncultured Pirellulaceae bacterium | reverse complement strand
GGTGTACTCGGGCCACCCTGGTGAACTCGACGAACTTGGGTTTCTGAAGAAATGCTTCGCTACCAACTGATTGCCATCAGCGTGTCAGGCGACCCGTTCCTGCAGGTAGCGGAATTCGCAAGAATTCTGAAGATCGCAATTCCGCCTGAACTCTTGCGAGTTCAGCTACCGTGGCGATGGCCATAGCACCCGGTCTCCCATTCCTCGGCCAAAAGATTGCCGAAAGGCACCTAGTGTGATCTAATACACGGTGGAGTGTTCGAACTCCGACCTGGGGTAGCCTTTTCTTTCTCACGTCTCTTGCGGCAATTGCTGCACGAAGGAGCGAACCATGTCTTCTCACGTCTCGGATTACCTGCGATCGAGGCTCGTTATCGGGCTCTGTGTTGTTTTTGTTTCGGGTGCGGTTCTTGCCACCTGTTCAAAAGGGCTCGCGGAAACAAGGGCGGAAAAGCAGCAGAACGCCGACCGCTTGGTCCGCGAGGCGCTGAGCCGCGAAGTCTACGGCATGGAACGAGAGCGGCAGGAACTATTGAATCGAGCTTTGAAATTGGTGCCGGGACACCCGGCCGCTCATTGGCACACGGGCCACGTATTCGCGGGGCGTGAATGGGTCAAGGTGGGCGACTCCCACGAAACGCCCGGCCAGCAGCGACGACGAGAGTTGTACGAGTTTCAGCGAGCAAAGACGCCGGATACGGCGGAAGATCAGTTGGCGATGGCCGACTGGTGCGCGAATCACAAACAGTCGCTGCGAGAGATCGCTCATCTGAACCGAGTAATACAACTCGCGCCGGACCATGCCACAGCACGCGCGCGTCTGGGGTTTCAACGCGTCGGCGGAACGTGGGTGCAAAGTCAGGACATCTGGCAGGGCATGCGCGACGCCCGGAAGGTCACCACCAGCGTCAATAAATGGCGGCCTGCCTTCGAATCGATTCGCAAGGGGTTGCGGGAGGACCACCCGCGCAAGCAGGCGGCTGCCGAGGAGCGTCTGGCGGAAATACTGACGCCCGAAAACATCCCGGCGTTGGAGGCGGTGCTGGCGACCGACAGCGAAACGTGCGCGTTAGTGGCCGTCAAAACGCTGAAGGACATGCTGGGACACGAGGCCGCTACGGCCTTGACGCGTCAAGCGGTCTTTTCGCCTTGGTCGACCGTTCGCCACGCGGCAGCCCTCGGGCTGGCGAAGCACCCCCGCGACCACTACGTGCCCATGATGTTGGCCGAATTGTCGTCGCCCATTGAATCCAGAATCCAGACGGCACTGGTGGGCGGACGGATCCTGTACCGGCATTCGTTCGAACGGGAAGGGCAGGATACGAAACAGGTGAACGTGCTGGATACGTCGTTCGAAAGGCGTCCCAGTCTCGTGTTGACCGATAATCCCACAGGGTTCGTCAACCCCGTGGCGGGGACCCAGGCGTTGACGGCAGCGCGGGCAGACACTGTGGCTCGGGCGATCTGGGACCTGCAAGTCATGGCCGGCAATCGCGAGTGGGCGCGTCTCCGGCAAAATGTGCTCATCCACGGGATGAACGAACGGATTTGCCTGGCGCTCAGCGTGGCCACGGACGAAGACCTGCCTCCGTCGCCGCAGGTCTGGTGGAATTGGTGGAACGAGCAGAACGAAATCACGTTCGCCGACGAGAAGCCCAGCGAAGTGGCGTACAACCGAGACGTTCGAGTCTATGAAGACATCATCCAAGTGACGGGGTCGGGCGGCACGGACGGCTCGACTGGAGGCTCCCGAGCGCCGTGCGAGTGTTTCGTGGCGGGCACGCCGGTCTGGACGGTTTCCGGCTTGGTCGATATCGACAAGATCAAGGTAGGCGACCTGGTGCTCTCCCAAAACCCCGATACGGGCGAACTGGCATACAAGCCTGTGTTGCGCGTCACGATTCGTCCACCCGAACAACTGATCAAAGTCCGGCTGGCTTCACCTCGCCGCACCGTACTGGAAGGCAGCGGCGGGCATCCGCTATGGGTATCCGGCGAAGGCTGGGTCCTGCTGCGCAAACTCCGATCGGGGATGGTACTGCACGGCGTGGACGGTTCCGTGGTGGTAAGCGACGTGGACGAAGGAAGCAACCAACAGACGTACAACCTGATCGTCATGGACTTCCAGACCTATGTCGTAGGCGAAGAGAAGATCCTCTGCCACGACAACACCCCACGCGGCCCAACCAACGCCCTGGTGCCGGGCCTGCTGCAGGAGTGATTCGCCGCGTCCCCGCCGGCAACGCCATAATTCAAATCCGGTGCTAGCCGACACATGCCCAGCGCCGGCGCTGAATCCGTGAGGCCGTCTACGGCGTAACGCCGCAGCCTTGGTCTAGTCCGCCGCCTGTCTAACTTGCTTTAGTTCTTGAAGCGTGAGCCATGGCCGCCGCCGGTGGAGCATACGGTGACAGTTGGAGCAGACGAGGGCCAATTCGTCTATCTTTGTTCTTGTTTTCCCTCTGAGTTCGGATACGGGTGTCGTATGGTGAGCCTCGATGAATCCCTGCCCAACCACTCCGTACGTTTCAAAGAAGTCAAAATCGCACACATCGCATATGAGCCGCCCGGCATGGTTCAGGCGTTTCTGCTTGGCAATCTTTGCGAGGCCTGTGTCTCTCTCCAGCTTCCGGTGAAGCCGGTACGCAGCTTTTCCTTCTGGGAACGACGATTCATCCAACTCCGAACTGGCCGAACCGTCTTTGCGGATGCTCGAACTAGGTGATGCCGTGCTGAATCTCTCGACCACCTTCGAGTCCCTGGACAGCAAGTCGTATCCTGAGTTGGCTATTCTCCAGACATCTCGCCTGGGCATTAACAGAAGCCCCTGCCTCTTCATCTTCTCACGTGCGTACTGGATATGGTTCCGCCAGATGCGTCTCCCTTTCGCATTGCAGGCCGGATCGGTTCGATTTCGTTGCTCATCCGTCAAGCCGTAATAGTCAGCAAGGCGGCTCTCAAGCTTGATCCCCTCAACCGAGAATATGAGTGATCCTCCCATTTGAAAAATGCAGCCGAGAATTGGTGCGAACATATCGTCTTGTCGTGGATAACCGCTGCTGTCATACATGCAATTCCCCTTCCGTCATGAGGAGGTATCGTGTGTGGTTCACCCCTCTTTTCGCGCCCCTCTCACACTCCGACCAGAAAACGGTTTGCGTTTTGCGACACGAATCGCTTTCCAACGCTGCAACATCCATCTTGGGCCAATTCCGTACCTTACGCAAGACTGCTCGCCGGTTGCATAATTTGAGCAAAGCGAAGTGGAGTTGGGTCTTGCGTGCCGCTGGCTAACCTGACACCATGATTGGCGTCCCGCATCGCCAATTCTGCCTTTGATTTCTGCAACAGGATCAGTGCTACGGAGAGAATCATGCGACTCAAATCCCGATTTCTTTGCCTGCAAATGTTCGCCGTTACGTTGGTTGCTCTCACCGCTTGCCTTCTGCCTGCGGCCGAGCGTCCCAACGTCATTCTTATTATGTCCGACGACATGGGATTTTCGGACTTGGGCTGCTACGGCGGCGAAATCAACACGCCCACGCTGGATCGTCTGGCTGCGAACGGGCTGCGATTCACGCAGTTCTATAACACGGGACGTTGCTGCCCGACTCGCGCGTCCTTGCTCACCGGGCTATACCCGCATCAGGCTGGTATCGGTTGGATGATGACGGATCGTGGATATGATGGCTATCGCGGCGATTTGAATCGCCGCTGTGTCACGATCGCCGAGGTGATGCGTCCTGCGGGCTACAGCACGTACGGTGTGGGCAAGTGGCATGTGACCAAGACCACGGATCCCGAGGGGCCGAAAGACAACTGGCCGCTTCAACGCGGCTTCGACCGGTTCTACGGCACCATTACCGGCGCGGGCAGTTTCTTCGATCCCGGCACGTTGACACGGGACAACACCAACATTCCGCCGTTTGCCGATCCCGAGTATCAGACCGACGAGTACTACTACACCGATGCCATCAGCGACCACGCCGTTCGGTTCATCAACGAACACTGTCAAAATCAGCCGTCCGCGAAACCGTTCTTCATGTACGTGGCGTACACGTGTGCCCATTGGCCGATGCACGCGTTGGAGAAGGACATTGCCAAGTACAAGGGCAAATACGACGCCGGTTACAGCCCGATCCGCCAGGCGCGCTTCGAGCGCGTGAAACGAATGGGTTTGATTGATTCGAACTGGGACCTTACGCCACAAGTCGGCGAGTGGGAGGAGTTCGAGCACAAAGAATGGGAAGCCCGTTGTATGGAAGTGTACGCAGCGATGATCGACAACATGGACCAAGGCATAGGCCGCATTGTCGACGCACTGTCGCAACAAGGCCGTTTGGACAACACGCTGATTGTGTTTCTGCAGGACAATGGCGGCTGTCAGGAAGGCGTCGGCCGCGGGGGTGACTGGAAGCGGCCCGTCGAACCGTCGTTGCCGAAGATCGCCGACGATGCCATTCGATTGGACGTGATCCCTAAACAGAACCGCGCCGGTGTGCCAACGCTGAAGGGCCCGAACATCATGCCGGGGCCGGAAGACACCTACATCGCCTACGGCATCAACTGGGCCAATGTCAGCAATACGCCGTTCCGCGAGTACAAACATTTCGTCCACGAAGGCGGCATCTCCACCCCATTGATTGCCCACTGGCCAGCCGGGATCAAACGCCACGGCGAACTGGATCACCAGCCGGGCCACTTGGTCGACCTGATGGCTACCTGCGTGGACGTCTCGCATGCAGCGTACCCTGATGAACTTGACGAACAGAAGATCCAACCGATGGAAGGCACCAGCTTGGCCCCGGCCTTTCGTGGAGAATCGCTCGATCGCCCAAATCCGATCTTCTGGGAACACGAAGGCAATCGGGCGGTGCGCGATGGCAAATGGAAGCTGGTTGCCAAGGAGAACCAGCCTTGGGAACTGTACGACATGAAGGCCGACCGGACCGAAATGCACGATCTGGTCGCCGAACAGACGGAACTGGCGAAGGAATTGGCCGCGAAGTGGGACGCCTGGGCCGAACGGGCACACGTGCTGCCGCTCGGTGCCTGGCGTGGGAAGCAGAAGGCCGCGAAATTCAACAAGAAGCAGAGACAATTCGAGTTGAACCCCGGCGACGACCTCCCGCGCGAGAAGGCGCCGTTCGTCGAAGGCAGAGCTTTCACGGTAACGGCCGACATTGCGGAGACGGCAACCGACGGCGTCATCGTAGCTCAGGGCGGTTCGGCGGACGGATTCGCCTTGTACGTAAAGGATGGCCGGCTCACGTTCGCCACGCGTCACTCAGGCACGCTGGCAAAGGTGGCATCAACCGAAAAGCTGCCTACTCCATCCGCGCACGTTGTCGTCACGCTCGACGCGGGCGGAACCGTGTTAATGGTCGTCGATGGCGAACCATCCGCCCGTGCGAAGGTCTCCGGGCCGTTGGCCCGCATGCCCATTGACGGTCTTCAAGTCGGTAGTGATCTGAAGGGGGCGGTTGGCGAGTACGAGGCCCCATTTGCGTACAAAGGCAAGATCAAGAGTGTTACGCTGGAGATTCAGAAATGACGAACCCGAGAAGAAGGCGATGACACGTTCGCCTTGCGGCTTGCGCTCGGCGAAGGTCTCCCGACCTCGCCGAAACCGTTGATCGCAGGTCTCCTGTAGTTCTTGAGACCTTCGGTCAGCCAAGTGTGCGGGGTCAGAGACCCGCGCACAGCCGTGTGACGAGCTACCGGATACCCAGGAACCAATGATGACAACTTCACCCAGCGGCTGTCCACGCATCCTTTCGGAGTCTCCTTGTATACCGGAACGATCACCAATGCGGGCAGCCATCGCCGCGGCGTTTTTCCTTGTCCTCGTGTCGCCGGGAGTCTGGGCAGCCGACGAATCCGCGGAAGTCGAGACATACCGCGCCAAAGACACTCTTGCCATCGCGAAGGACGCCAATCCGGACGCTTGGGAGCTACTGCAAGGGCTTCGGTGGGCAACAGGCACGTTTGACGTGACCTGCTCGACCGAACGCCTCACGGTGTACGACCGTTTGGTTCGTTTTCCGTCACCGGCCCCCAGCGGCGATGCGGTCAACGATATGGTGTCGATGGAATGGTATGCGGCGCGTGACGATGATGGCAAGCGAATCAAGGCCCCGGCTGTCGTGGTCGTCCATGAATCAGGCTCGAACATGGCCGTAGGCAAGCTCTTTGCCTACAGCCTGCGGGACCAAGGGCTGCACGCCTTCATGATCCATCTACCCTACTACGGCAAGCGACGAACCGGCGACCGTCGCCCCGATGGTTCTATGTTTGTACCATCGGTGCGTCAGTCGATCGCCGACATGCGTCGTGCTCGCGACGCCGTGGCCGCGTTGCCCGACGTGGACACTCGCTGCATTGCGCTTCAAGGAACCAGTCTGGGCGGCTTCGTGATCACGATGGCGGCAAGTCTGGATCGCTCGTTCGATGCGGTGTTCATCATGCTGGCTGGTGGCGATCTGCACGGCATGATCGCCAAGGGCAAGAAAGACACTGCGAAGATGCGCGAGATGCTCGAAGAGGAAGGACTTGCGGGCGAGCGACTGAAGCGACTACTGTGGCAGATCGAGCCAACTCGCATCGCGCATCGGCTGGATCCGAAACGCACATGGCTCTATTCCGGGCGGAAGGATCAGGTCGTGCCGATCGAAAATGCATTGGCCTTGGCCAAGGCGGCCCAACTGGACAACGATCACCACATCATCGTCGATGCCAATCATTACTCGGCCATATTCCATCTGCCAACCATCCTGGATCACATGGTGGCGCGGATCCGATCCCAACTTCCTTCGCTGCCGCCCTGAATTCGTTGGGGAAAACGGAGGGGCCCAGCGAATTCAGGGCGGCAACGAATTGACTAGAGACCTTTGACTGCTTGACGCGGCAGAGCCGCAACCAAGGTCGTTTAACGGCAAGCCGAAGGCGTCGGCGATGGCGGAAGACACAGTCGCCTTCGGCTTGCCGTTACACGAGTGTGCGCACGGTGTGTGAATTATGATCGTTTGCATGCGGAGGACCACGAATGAAGACTATCATGCGAATCCCGATTGTTGTGATCCTGCTGGCTGGACTTGCTCCAATTCAGCGCGGGTCGATCGCTGCCGAGTTCTTTGTTGCGACCAGCGGCAGTGATGACGATCCAGGTACACCTGATAAACCGTTCGCCACCGTCGGCAAGGCACGCGACGTGGTGCGGCAGAAGATCGCCGCGGGCTTGGACGCCAACGTAACGGTGTGCATCCGCGGCGGAACCTACGAATTGGCCGAGACGCTGCGTTTTGGGGCAGAGGACTCGGGTACCGACAAGTGTTCGGTGACGTACGCGGCGCAAGCGGGCGAGACGGTGATCCTCGGCGGCGGTCGTCAGATTACGGGTTGGCGGCAGGGCGAAGGCAAGGTGTGGACTGCGAAGGTGCCGGGCGTCAAAGAAGGAAAGTGGTATTTCCGTCATCTGTTCGTAGATGGCCGGCGAGCGACCCGTGCTCGGACTCCAAACGTTGTCGGCCACAATCCGCACTGGCAACTCACTGGCGCTACTCTGTCGTCTGATCTGGCTACTTACACGCTGACCATTGCACCGGAACGTTTGGGCGAATGGAGCAACGTCGTCGACATGGAAATCATGGTTGCGGGCAACTGGGCGATTAATCGCAAGCGAATTGCTGCGATTGACAAGTCTTCCGGCACAATCACATTGACTCCGCCTCACGCGTCGGGCCACCAAGCCATTCGTCCTGGGCCTGGGCGATATTGCTATTTCGAGAACGCGCCGGAACTGTTGGATTTTCCCGGCGAATGGTATCTCGATCGCACATCGGGCGTGCTCAGCTACATACCTCGCGAAGGCGAAGACATGCAGTCTGCCAAGGTTGTCGCGCCCGTGCTCGAGCGGTTGATCGAAGTCACGGGGACAGCCGATCGGCCGGTCCGAAATGTGCACTTCAAGGGTCTGCAGTTTCAATACGCCACGTGGTTGCTTCCACCGCACGGTTACCTTGGTATCCAGGGCTGCCACTTCACCCAAGGTCGGGACTGGTCACGACCATGGGCTCGTATTCCGGCGGCCATCTGCTTCAACTTCGCCCAAGGTTGTAGCGTGACGAACGGCGCCATTGCCCACGTTGGCGGCTGCGGTATCGAAATGATCGACTGTTGCCACGACAACGTCGTCCAGGGCAACCAGGTCTTCGATGTGAGCGGCAACGGAATCATGCTTGGCGGGCCGCGCGAGGAAGGCCGCGTGCCGCGGAACAACCGCATCGCTAACAACCACGTCCACGAGTGCGGTGCCGAGTATTACGGGGCCGCCGGCATCTGGGTTGGATTCGCCGACGGCGCGGTGGTCGCTCACAATCTGGTGCACGAGCTTCCTTACAGCGGCATTTCGGTAGGCTGGCAATGGAACCCGCAGCCGACGGCATGCAAGAACAACATCATCGAGTGCAACCACGTGTACGACGTGATGAAATGTCTCTGCGATGGCGGTTGCATCTACACACTCGGGTTCCAGCCGGGCACGATCATCCGCGGCAACCACCTGCACGACGTCCACCGTAGCCCGTTTGCCCAGGGAGCACCCAACAACGGCATGTTCATCGACCAGGGCAGCAAGGGGTATCTGTTTGAGCGGAACGTCATCTATCGAACCGCTGCCGAATTGGTCCGGTTCAACCAGTGCGCCCGCGACTGGCACACATGGAAGGACAATCACATCGGTAAAGAGGCGGATGTGAAGGAATCGGGCAAAGAGATCATCAAGGCAGCCGGACTGGAGGAGGAATACAGGCGATAGACGTCTCCGCAGGCGCGTATGGTCTCGATCGTGACGTTGCGAAGTACGCGCGTCGTAAGCATGTGGGGCACGTTTCCAACGTGCCGTATTCGGAAGACTGGCACGTTGGAAACGTGCCCCACATTGTCAAAGCTGTGACGATGACTGGTCCAATGAATTCCGAGTTTGCCTGCCCGACCGTTCGAATGCGTCAATCGGCCTCGTATCCCCCCAAGGGAGGCCACTGTTTGCGCCAACATCGCGACTGACTACAATTGAACGCATAATGAAAACGTCATGGGTTCCAATTGTCTGCCCGGTCTTGCTCGCTATTTTGGGCGTTGTGCTCTTGGTGCTGTGGGTTGGCGCTGCCACGGTCCATTTCGACATGCGCGTGCCCGGAATGGACGACACGCCGGAGCCGGCTGAGCAGACGGACGAGCCTCTGGCTGTGGCAGGCGAGCCGATTCGCGGGGATGTCGTTCCGGCTGACATTCCGGGGGCGTGGCCGGCTTTCCGCGGAGCGAATCGGGATGCGATCTGCGACGACGGCACGCCTCTGGCTCGTGAATGGCCACCCGAGGGGCCGCCTGTCCTTTGGCGCCGCGCGTTGGGCGAGGGCCACGCCGGTGCGGTGATTCGTGATGGTTGCGTGTATCTGCTGGATTACGTGGCCGACGAAACGGTCGGAATGTTGCGAGGCATGAAGAAAGACGAGTGTGCCACGCTGGCCGAGGCGTTAAGCGGTGTGACCCCCGAGGCCTTCGACGGCATTGACACGCTGCTTCGCGAACTCTCGCCGGGAGCGGACGAGGAAACGACAGAGGCGTTGCGAGAACTGTATACCGAAAAAGGCCAAGATCTGGTTGACGCGCTCCGCGACGACGTTTTGGACCGTGTAGACCGGTCGACCGACACGATGCTCTGCCTTTCACTGGCCGATGGTCGCGAGATTTGGCGCAATAGCTACCCGGCAATCGTTGCGTATAATCATGGCATGTCGCGCACCACGCCTACGATGGTGGGAGACTGCGTGGTGTCCATCGGGCCGCGGTGTCACGTTGCCTGCTGGGACGCCGAGACGGGCCATTGCCGCTGGCTGATCGACATGGTCAAGCAGTTTGGCACCGAGGAACCCGATTGGTATGCGGGGCAGTGTCCGTTGGCGGACGGCGACCGAATCATTCTGGCTCCGTGCGGGCCTGACTCGCTGATGGTCGCCGTGGGCTACAAGACGGGCGACATCATCTGGCAAACGCCGAATCCGCGGAAGTGGAAGATGACCCATTGCTCCATCATGCCGATGGAATTCGCCGGACGGAAGATGTACTTGTATTGCGGCAACGGCGGTACGGTAGGCGTGTCGGCCGACGACGGCAGACTGCTGTGGGACGAGACTGAATGGGTCGAGGTTTACGCCACCAGCCCCTCGCCGCTGCCCTTGCCGGACGGACGGATCCTTCTGTCGAGCGGATACCACGAGATCGGTACGATGATGCTTCGGATGAAGGAAGCTAATGGAGCAGTCGTAGCCGAAAAGGAGTTCACGCTCACAGAAAACCAGTTCAATTCCGAGCATCACACGCCGATCTTTCACGGCGGTTACCTGTATGCGGTGCGCAAATACCGTGAGCAACTCATGTGTTTGGATCTGAAGGGAAACGAAATCTGGAACAGCGGCAGGCGGAAGTTCGGCCACGGCCCTTACATGATTGCGGACGGCCTGATCTTTGCGTTATCGGCCCGGGGACTCTTGGTCATTGCCGAAGCTTCGCCCACAGATTACTTCGAGCATGCGGAGTTTCGAGTTTTCGAGAGGGGCCGTGAAGCCTGGGGCCCGATGGCAATGGCCGCCGGACGTCTGATCGTTCGAGACTCGGCCAACATGGCTTGTTTGGACGTCAGACGCGCGGGCGGGAATTGAAGCATGAAGCAACGGCGAAAAGCGAAGGGGCGCGCAGGGAATCACCGACGCGTTGTCATTGTGGGGCACGTTTCTAACGTGCCTGGCACGATGGAATCGTGCCCCACTTTCTTCCTCCGCGTCCCCAAGAGACTGTACCATGAAACCGAATGACACCCACAACCAAGAAAACCCTGCTGCTTCCAGCCGCATGACTGCAGGTTCACTGCTGGTCGGCGCCGTGTTGACGGTCCTGGTGGTCGTGGCCGCCGTTGCTGTCTTTCGCGTTGACACGTGGGGCGAAAGCGGCGACAAGCTTTCGGATCGGTTCAAATACGACATCGACGAGCACATGACCGTCGATCCTTCACTGGTACGCTACAAGGAGACTGCAAAACTCTCCGTCGGCATGGATAACGTGCGAGCGATCGCCGTGGGCCCCGAGGATCAGATCTATGTGGCGGGTGATCAGGCGGTCCGCGTGCTCGATGGCAAGGGAGGCGAGTTGCGAACGGTCGACATAGGCAAAGAGCCTTCGTGTCTTGCAGTGGCCAGTCCCGACCACACCACGCCCGGACGTCTTTACGTGGGCGCCGGCGATCGAATCGAAGTGTACGACTCGTCAGGTGAATCAGTTGGCGTTTGGGAACAGGGGCTGGACGAAAAGACCATCTTGACATCAATTGCTGTGGCCGACGAAGACGTGTTTGTCGCGGATGCGGGCAATCGAGTCGTGCTGCGATACAACGCTGAGGGTGAACTCGTCGGTCGGATTGGCGTCCCTGACCCGAAACGCAATGTGCGCGGCTTCGTCATTCCGAGCCCTTACTTCGACGTTGCGGTCACTGGCAGCGATGTGGTGTGTATTGTGAATCCAGGTGCCAGGCAGATCGAAGCTTACACCTTCGACGGCGCTTGGCTGGGCGAATGGGGCAAGGCATCGGCGGACATCGACGGTTTCTTCGGCTGCTGCAATCCAGCGAACTTCGCTGCCCTGGCGGATGGCAAGTTCGTTACTGTAGAAAAGGGCCTTCCTCGGATCAAAGTCTACAGCCGTGGGGGCGACTTCGAGTCCGTTGTCGCCGGACCGCGCGTGCTCGCCCCCGGCGAGGCCGTAGTCGACGAGATCCGTGACGACCACCGAGTGAAAGTGTTCGACGTGGCGACGGACAGTGCTGGCCGGATCCTCGTACTGGATCCCACCAACCGCACAGTGCGAGTTTTCGAGCCAACATAGAACTTCCGTTGTTTTCGGTTGAGAAACGAGTTCATCCGAAGCGTTCGATGAGCGCATCGAGTGACTTCCGTTCTCCTTGCCTGTAACAAGGAACGCAGGATGGATGTTGGTGATAGAGATGACGTTGATCGCCGAAGCTGGATGGCTTCCACGATGCGCTGGTGCGCGTTGTCCACGCTGGCGGGCGTTTCGGCGGTTCTATTGACTCGCCGCGGATCGCTTGCCCCGGCCGATCGCTGCACGCGCCGCGCGGCCTGCGAGCGTTGTTCGATGGCCGGCCGCTGCCGCCTGCCTGAAGCGGTACAGCTTAGACAAGAGCGACGAAAGGAATCCTGATGGCCGAGACGGAGAAGACAACTGATCGACGCAGTTTTCTGCGCGATGGTGCTCGCATCGCGGGAGCGATTGCGTTCGCCGGGTCCGCGGGCTTCATAGCCGTCCGTCACGGCCAAGGGGACGACCTTGTCTGGCAACTTGACCCCGACAAGTGTACTGCCTGCGGCAACTGTGCCACCCATTGCGTGCTGGACCTGTCTGCCGTCAAGTGTGTCAACTGCTTCGACATGTGCGGCTATTGCGACATCTGCACCGGTTACTTCGAGGCCGGCTACAGCGTCACCGACACGGCGGCTGAGAACCAGATGTGTCCCACCGGAGCCGTGGTCCGCAAGTTCATCGAAGAGAAAACTGGCCAACACTTCTACGAGTACACGATCGACGGACCACTGTGCATCGGGTGCGGCAAGTGCGTCAAGGGCTGCGCTTTGATGAACGGCTCGATGTACCTGCAGGTGGAACACGACCGTTGCCTGAACTGCAACGAGTGCACAATTGCCACCGCCTGTCCGACGCAAGCTTTCTACCGCATACCGGCGGACCAGAAGGAGGTACTGAAACGCGGCGGAGCCAGCGCCTTGAAGAGCCGCGGTCATAAGATGTTGCGTGAGGCTGGGGACGACAAAGCAAAGCAGCAGGAAGCAAACCAGTTGCTGGCTCGCGCCGAGACGCAACTCAAATGGCGGGCGGAACAGGAAAAGAGAGAAGGAGAAAGGGCGCAGGGCCAGGTGTGAAACACTTAGAACGACCGACAAGCCGAGAATCAACACCGCCGCGGATTCGGAAACGGACGGCTGCGACGTTGGTGTTGCTGGGCAGCGCGGCAGTGTTGACTGCGTTGGTCGCTCCGGCGCTGGGCGCGGACTTGATTCCCACGCCGGTATTTCGCGACCATGACATCCCCGTTGCCGAGCTGCCCACTCCGGACAGTCCCGTTTGGGAGTGGATCAACGTCGTTGTACTGCTGGCGGCCTTGTCACTGGCCTCCTACTTTGCACTGCTGAATCGGTCGCGGCGGAATCTGTTTGTACTTGCGATAGCGTCGTTGATCTGGTTCGGCTTTGTGCGCGACGGCTGCGTGTGTTCGATTGGCGCAACGCAAAACGTGGCTTTGGCGCTGTTCGACTCGACGTATGTCATTCCGGCAACGGTTGTTGCGGTTTTCATCTTGCCGCTGCTTTTCACGTTGTTCTTCGGGCGATCGTTTTGTGCCGCTGTTTGCCCGCTGGGAGCGATGCAGGAACTGGTTGCGGTTCGTCCGTTGCGCGTGCCAACATGGATTGACCACTCGCTGGGTCTCGCACCTTATATCTACCTTGGGGCCGCAGTGATCTACGCCGCTACGGACACCGGCTTTGTGATTTGCCGCTACGATCCGTTCGTGGCGATGTTCCGTTTGAGCGGCGATGTGAACATGCTGGTGTTCGGCGTCTGCGTGCTGGTTCTGGGACTGTTCATTGGGCGACCTTATTGCCGCTACCTGTGTCCGTACGGTGCCGTACTGGGACTGCTGTCAAAAGCCTCCAAATGGCATGCGAAGATCACGCCCGACGAGTGCATCCAATGCCGATTGTGCGAGCAGTCGTGCCCGTACGGTGCAATTCGAGGCCCCACTGTACCGTTGGCACGCGAAATTCGCCCCTTCGTTCGACTGCGGTTGGCCGGATTGCTGTTGCTTGCGCCTGTGTTGCTTGCCGCCGGTGCGGGATTGGGTGCGCTGTTGGCCGTGCCCATATCGCGGCTTGATCCAAACGTGCGGTTGGCTGAACGACTGCGATTGGAGGACACCGGAAAGGTCCAAGACACGACCGACGCCAGCGAGGCATTCCGCAACACAGGCCAATCGGCTACGAAGCTGTACCAGTGGGCGCACGATCGCCAGGATCGCTTCACCACCCTGGGCGGATGGCTCGGTGCGTGGGTTGGCCTAGTCGTCGGCGTCAAGCTAGTCAGTCTGTCAGTGCGCCGGAAACGAATGGACTACGAACCAGACCGGACGCGGTGTGTCGCCTGCGGCAGGTGTTATTGGTACTGCCCGTGTGAACAAGTGCGGTTAGGTCTGATCAGCGACGTTTCAGAAATGGTCGACATGGAAGCGTTGGATGCCCAAAGGGCGAAGGCGGAGGCGACTGCAAACGATGACACCTGAACAGAAACATCAGTTGGCGTTCCGATGCGCGATCGTGGCGGGCTTGTTTGTCGTGGTGGTCAGCGTAATGCTGCTGGTCAACTTCAGCCGCCGCGTGGCTGACGATCCACTGAACTCGCCAGAGTATCTGGCTTTGATGGAGCAGTTGGATAAGGATGATAGTCCGGAGGAGTTGAAGGAGGACTTGAAGCAGCAGATTCGCAAGCTTGACGTGCCGTTGCGCGAAGCCTATTTCTCACAGCGTCGATTTGCCCTGTGGGGAGCGTGGCTGCTGTTGGGTGGCATGGTGATTTGCATGGTATCCGCCAAATCAGCCGTGACGCTACACCGAAGTCTTCCGCATCCGGCACCTCGCAGCGGGGCAGACGACGTGGACGAACGGACGGGGCGCATCAGCCGCTGGGCCGTCGCAGCGTTCGGATGCGTCATCCTTGCGTCTTCGCTGGGAATGTATGCGGCCATCCGCAGCGTATTGCCAAACGAGACCGAGTTGGCGAAGCTCATCGAAAGCGAACGCCCGGATGTCGACGCGATAGACAACGGCGATGGTAAGGACACGTTACCGTCGAAGGACAAGGACGACCCGAAGGAGGGCGGAGATGACGCGAAGAAGCTGCCATCGAAGCAAAAGGACGCCCCGAACGGCAACGAGAACCCGATGCCGCAGCCCAAAGACAAGGGGAGCGAGCCCGGCGACGGACAAGAGACACCAACACCAAAGGAAGACGGTGATACGTCCCCCACGCTGGAACTGCCAACCGATTTCCCCAGTGATGAGGAAATCCAGAAGAACTGGCATAGATTCCGTGGTCCCAGCGGGTCTGGCATCTCCGCATTTACCAACATTCCCACGAAATGGGACGCGGAATCGGGCGAAGGAATCTTGTGGAAGACGGCCGTGCCATTGCCCGGAAACGGCTCGCCAATCGTTTGGGAGAAGCGAGTCTTCGTCTCCGGCGCGGATGAGCAGAAACGCGAGATCTATTGTTTCGATGCGGACTCCGGCGATCGCCTTTGGTCCGCAGAAGTGCCGGGCACACCAGAAAGCACAGCCGAGCCGCCGGAAGTTGGCCAGACCACCGGCTTCGCCGCTTGCACGCCCACGACCGACGGACGCCGCGTCTACGCCATGTTCGCCAACGGCGATATCGGAGCCGTCGACTTCGATGGCAACGTCGTATGGTCACGTAGTCTCGGCGTTCCAAAGAACATCTACGGACATGCGGCGTCGCTGGCCATGTACCAGGGGCTGGTGATCATCCAGTTGGATCAGGGGTCCCGGGACGATGAGCTGTCCAAGTTGCTTGCCTTGCACGGCGAGACAGGCGATACGGTCTGGGATGCGGTTCGCGACATACCGAATTCGTGGTCGTCTCCGATCGTGATCAATCACGAAGGCGAAGTCCAGATCATTACCGGCGGCGACCCGTGGTTGATCGCCTACTCGCCCACGGATGGCAAGGAGCTTTGGCGAGCCGAGTGCCTGGAAGCGGACGTGGGGCCGTCGCCGGTGTACGCCGACGGAATCATCCACACCGCAAATGAATTTCCTGGCAACGCGGCAGTTCGCGTCGAAGGTACCGGAGACGTCACGGAGACAAACATCGTTTGGGAATCCGATATCGGGGCGCCGGACTGCTGCAGCCCGCTGGCCACGGACAAGTTCCTGATGCTGGCGGCCTCGTACGGTACGCTCACCTGCTTTGACGTCAAGCAAGGCGGCGAACCGTTTTGGGAAGAGGATTTCGACGATGCCAACTTCACATCGTCGCCCAGCCTTGTAGGCAAATACGTATACTTGTTCGGCGAAGAAGGCCAGGTATGGATCGTCGAGCCGACGAAGGACGAGTGCAAGCGGATCGCCGAAGCGAACTTAGGCGAGAACTGTGTCACCAGTCCCGCGTTTCAGGATGGAAGGCTGTACATTCGCGGAGAAGAACACCTGTTTTGTATTGCAGATGGCTGATATAGATCTTACGTTCGTCGAACAAACCGTCGAAACCGTCGGCCGCGGCCCGGAAGCGGTGATTCCGATCCTGCAGAGGATCCAGGATCACTACCGCTACCTCCCGCCGGACGCATTGCGGCGCGTTTGCGATCTAACGGAAATCACACCGGCGTCGATCGCCGGCGTGTCCACTTTCTACACCCAGTTTCGCCATACGCCGGTCGGCAAGCACATCGTCCATGTGTGCGTCGGCACAGCATGCCATGTCAAGGGAGCGGGACTCGTTCAGGATGCTCTTGGCAAGGAGTTGGGGCTATCGGACGGCCAGGACACCGACTCGGACGGCTTGTTCACCGTCCAACCCGTTGCATGTTTGGGCTGCTGCACGCTGGCGCCCGTCGTGCAGATCGACGGGGTGACGTACGGGCACGTGACGCCAAGAATCGTGCCCAACGTATTGAACGATTTTCTCAGCCACAAGAACGGCGCGGCCAAGAAGCAAGTGGAACTGCCTGCGTTCTCAGGAAACGCGGCTGGCGAAATCCGTATAGGGCTGGGCTCCTGCTGCGTGGCTCAAGGGAGCGGCAAAGTGCGCGACGCCATCGGTCGCGTGTTGACAGCAAGTGGCGCGCCGGCCAGCGTCAAACGCGTCGGCTGCGTGGGCATGTGCCACCAGACGCCGTTGGTCGAAATCGTGCCGCGAGAAGGATCCGCAGACCTGTACGCTCGCGTTCAGCCGGAAGACGTCGAGTCGATCGTGCTGAAGCACTTCAAACCGCCCAATTTCATTCGCCGCATCGGCTACACCGCGGGTCGCTGGTTGGATCGCTTGCTGACCGACGAGGACGAAGAGCCAACCGTCCATCGAGCGATCAATCCCGGTGAAGCCCCCGTTTGCACGTTTCTAGGGCCGCAGAAGAACCTGGCAACCGAGTACTGCGGGCAAATTGATCCCACGGACCTGGACGAGTATCTCCGCCACGACGGTTTCGCCGCAGTGCGCCGCGCGATTGACTTGGGCACGCCGGATGCGATCGTCGACGAGATTAAGAAAAGCGGACTGCGAGGCCGTGGCGGTGCGGGCTTTCCGACGGGTGTCAAATGGCAACGAGCCCGGGAATCGGCTGGCGATTTGAAGTACATCGTCTGCAACGGCGACGAAGGCGATCCGGGCGCGTTCATGGACCGCATGCTCCTCGAATCGTTTCCCTATCGCATCATCGAAGGAATGGCGATTGGCGCCATGGCCATTGGTGCCCATGAAGGTTATTTCTACATTCGCGCCGAATACCCGCTCGCGGTGCAGCGTGTTCGAGAAGCGATTGAATTGTGTCGCGAACGTGGATTCCTCGGCGACAGCGTGTTGGGTAGCGGCTATCGACTGGAGTTGAAGATTATGGAGGGCGCCGGGGCGTTTGTATGCGGCGAAGAGACGGCTCTGCTCGCCTCGATGCAAGGCCGTCGGGGCATGCCCAGCCTGCGTCCGCCTTATCCCGCCGAAAAAGGTCTCTGGGACAAACCGACACTGATCAACAACGTGGAAACCTATGCTCTGGTTTCCTGGATCGTCCGAAATGGTGCGGATGCGTTCGCGGCCTACGGCACGGAAAAGAGCAAAGGGACAAAGGTGTTCGCCCTGGCCGGAAAGGTGGCTCGCGGTGGACTGATCGAAGTACCCATGGGCATCACAGTCCGGCAGGTGGTCGAAGAGGTCGGCGGTGGCGTGGCCGGAGGAAAGAAGTTCAAGGCAGTCCAAGTCGGCGGGCCGTCCGGCGGCTGCGTACCAGCCGAGTTGGCGGATACAACCATCGACTACGAGGCGCTGGCCGAAGTCGGCGCGATCATGGGCAGCGGCGGGTTGGTCGTGCTGGACGAGACGGATTGCATGGTCGACATCGCCCGGTACTTCCTGCGATTCACGCAAGACCAGTCATGCGGCAAGTGCACGTTCTGCCGTGTAGGAACTCGCCGGATGCTCGACATTCTCGATCGCATCTGCGAAGGCCACGGCCGGCGCGGCGATCTGGAACTGCTAGAGCACCTGTCAAAGGACGTCATGGCCGGTAGCCTCTGCGGCCTGGGAATGACGGCGCCGAATCCAGTGCTTTCGACCCTGCGCTTTTTCCGCGACGAGTACGAGGCACATCTGGAGGGTCGCTGTCCGGCGGGCAAATGCACGAAACTGATCGCGTACAAGATCAACGACAAGTGCATCGGCTGTACGCTTTGTGCCCAGAATTGTCCTGTCGACGCCATCCCGATGACGCCGTACCAGCGGCACACGATCGACATGGACGTATGCACTCGCTGTGATTCCTGCCGACAGGTGTGTCCTGAAGATGCCGTGTACGTAGAGTAACATCCAAACAGTCAGAGCGACTTTATGCCACGACTGACCATTGATAATCGCGAAGTGGAAGTTCCGCCAGAAGCCACGGTGCTGGACGGAGCACGCAAGCTGGGCATCGAAATCCCTACGCTTTGTTTCCTGGAAGGTTACGAACCGTCTTGTTCGTGCCAAATCTGTATCGTGAAGCTGGCGGACGTTGGCCGGTATGTGCCTTCCTGCGGCACGCGGGCAGCGGACGGCATGCGAGTCGAAAGCGAAACGCCCGAAGTGCACCAGCTCCGCAAGACGGCGCTGGAGCTGTTGCTCAGCGATCACGTGGGCGACTGCCGAGCCCCGTGTTTCTTTGCATGCCCAGCACACATGGACGTGCCGCAGATGCTCCGTGAGATCGGCGACGAGGACCTTCAGAGCGCGATCGCGACGATCAAGGAGGACATCGCTCTCCCCGCCGTGCTCGGTCGTGTCTGCCCGAAGCCTTGCGAGAAAGGCTGCCGACGATCGGGAGCTGACGGTCCGGTCGAGGTTTGCGAATTGAAACGCTACACGGCCGACCTGGATCTCGCATCCGGCGATCCGTACGTTCCGACGTGCAGACCCGATTCGCGAAAGCGAGTGGCAGTGGTTGGCGCCGGCCCGACTGGATTAGCTGCAGCATTTCATTTGCGTCAACAAGGAAACGCCGTCACATTGATCGACGCTGGCGAGAAGCCGGGCGGACGCCTGCTCACTGAGTTCTCCGAGGAAGAACTCCCGCGCGAAACGCTCGACGGGGAAATCGCTGTGATTCTCGCCCTGGGGATCGAGTTGCAGGCCGGAAAGCGATTGGGCAAGGAGACGACTCTCGACGAACTACGCGACCAGTTCGATGCGGTTCTGTTGGCGTGCGGCGCGACGGACAAGAAGGATGTCGAGGCATGGGGCCTCGAAGCTACTTCACGCGGCGTTGTCGTTAGCAAGGGAACGTTCGCGACGAATCTTCCCGGAGTGTTCGCCGCCGGCAACATCCTTCGCGGCAAAGGCATGGTGGTGCGCAGCGTTGCCGATGGCAAAGAGGCAGCCAGTGCGATCGGCCAATATCTTGCAGGAAAGCCAATCGTACCCGCTGGCCGCCCCTTCTCCTCGCGCATCGGCAAGCTTCAGGAAGGCGAAATGGGCGAGTTCCTTGCGAGCGCGGCTGACGGGCCGGGACTCGACACAGAGAGCACTGAGCCTGAACCGCTTTCACTCCCGATCGCATCGCAGCAAGCACACCGCTGTTTGAGCTGTGGATGCGCCGCTCAGGGCAACTGCAAGCTCGAACGGTACGCGATCATGTACGGCGCGGAGACCGCCAGGTATCAGAGTGACCGGCGAGCGTTTGTGCAGGTCAACCGGACCGGCTCGGTGATCTACGAACCGGGTAAGTGCATCAACTGCGAACTATGCATCAAGATCGCCGCCGAGTCGAAAGACGCCCTGGGACTGACGTTCGTAGGCCGCGGCTTCGATGTCCGGGTGGGGGTGCCGTTCCTTGGGACTATGGAGGAAGCCCTGGGCGATGTGGCCGCCAAATGCATCGCGGCGTGTCCGACCGGTGCCTTGTATCTCTCGCCGGTGCACACGCTGGTCGACCTGGAAGAACTCACCAAGTGAAATCGGCTTTGCGCTTCACTCCGCAGTGAACCGGTAGATGCACGTACGTCGGTACGTCTCGCCGGGACGGAGGATGATCGACGGAAAACTGGCGTGGTTCACCGCATCGGGCAGCCCGGCGGTTTCCATGGCCAGCCCCCAGTGCTTTTCGTACACGACCCCGCCTTTGCCTTGCAGCGTGCCATCCAAGTAGTTGCCGCCGTAGAAGATCAGTGCCGGCGCGTCAGTCAGCACGTGCATCGTGCGGCCTGTGGTCGGCTCGTGCGCGGAGGCTACCTGGGCCACTGTGCCGCTCTGGTTGCGGTTCAGATATGCCAGATCATACCCGCCCGACTGCTCCGGCAGCATCCCCAGTCGCTCGCCAATTCGTCTGGGTTCGGTGAAGTCGAAGGGCGTGCATTCCACGGGCAGCAGCTCGCCGGTGGCGATCACCTGATCGTCGGTTTCCGAATAGACGTCCGCTGCGATCTGTACGACGTGGTCGTTCACGTCGCCTGCGCCGGCTCCAGCCAGGTTGAAATAGCCGTGATGCGTCATATCGATCGGCGTCGGGCGGTCGCACGTTGCCGTGAATTCGATGCGCAGTTCGCCCGCATCGGTCAGTGCATAGATCGCCGTAGCATCGACGGCGCCCGGATAACCCTGGTCGCCATCAGGGCTGTGAAAGGTGAACCTGACCGCCGGTCCGTCGTCCGTCTCTAGCGGTTCCGCATCCCAGACAACCCAACTGAAGCCCTTCGTGCCGCCATGTATATGGTGCGGCCCGCCATTGGCATCCAACTGGTACGATTGACCGTCCAGCTCAAATCGTCCGTACGGAATCCGGAACGCCGATCGCCCCACTGTGGCGCCAAAATAGGGGCTCTTCGTCTCATATGAAGCCAGATCGTCAAATCCCAACACCACGTCCGCCAACCGACCATCACGATCGGGCACATGCAATTCCGTCACCGCAGCCCCGAAATCGATCAGGCGAGCCGTCATACCATTCGGACCGCGTAGCGTGAACCTGTCGACGCACCTACCGTCCGACATCCTGCCAAAGCCGTCCTTCTCGACACGAGTGGAGTTCATCTTGGTCTCCTTTCCAATCAGTATCGCGAGAGACGTGTTCACTGGCAACTCCTTTGAGGCGGCTGCGCAACTCCTTCTCCCATCAAAAGAAAACAGCCGCTGTCAACTACTGACAACGGCTGTCGCAAAGAGCGGGCGAGGGGATTCGAACCCCCGACAAACAGCTTGGGAAGCTGTCACTCTGCCAACTGAGTTACGCCCGCAATTGC
>CAZURK010000266.1:0-21663 GCA_964623055.1 uncultured Pirellulaceae bacterium | reverse complement strand
CATCATCCCCTCGCATGATCTGGTCGTTGTGAGAATGGGACACTACAAAGGATCCGGTATGGGTTTCGAAGCGCTCCGCAAGTCTTTGACGTTGCTGATGCAGACAGTACCCAATCGCCGCAGGGAGTAGGATTTCAAATAATTGGGTGTCCGGGAATTCGTTGTAGCCGAATTCGTGGGAATTCGGGTGCGTTGGCAATTCCCCGAAGTCTCACGACTTCGGCTACAGCGAGCAACCGGCGTGTTTCACGATCCGAATTCCTGGACACCCTCAGACAATCTGCAACTGTCAAACGGAGAAGCCATGGAACCGACGACACCAACCATCGAAAGTCTGTCATCCATCCACTTTCCGAGAGCGATCTTTGGAGGCGTGGTGATGCTGATCATCGCGACCGCCAACGCACCACGGGCTCTGTCCCAGACGCCAGCGAAAGATGCCGATTGGCTTCGCGTGACGGAGGGTGAATTGGGCATCAAGATCGAGACGGACAAGCTCGAAGCCGTCATTCCCAAGAAGAAGAACAAACATTGGATGACCGGCATCGAGAAACATTCGTTTCTCGACAAGACCACTGGTTTCCGCGAGATCGGTGACGGGCTGATGGTCGTTGATTGGCTCATGGAGGCCGGCAGCGATGAGGCTTATGCCGACCAGATTCTTCGCACCCAGAGCACGCCGGCCATAGGCCGCTATTTGTGGCACACGAACGAGACCGACCCTGCGGCCAAAGCCCGAGCCATCGCCCTCCACGGCAGCAGTCATCGCAAACGCATGGTCGAAGGCCCCCAGCTCTGCCCTTGGATGAAGCCGGTGCAGCCCGAGGTAATTCGCGGCAAGGATTTCGTCGCGGTCAAGACGACCTACAAATTCGAATTCGCTGCCCCCGGTCGCAAAGCCGGATCGCGGTGGACGCAACTGATCGTATTTCCCAGGGCCGAGCGGTTCTTTGTGCTGATGGACAAGATCGACAGTGTCAACGACTCGGACGAGATGTTCCTGCGCAACGATACGCCGGGAAGTGTGCGCCATGAGAAAGGCGACACGTTCAGCGAAATGTATCTTAGTTATCTGAGCGGCCCCAATGGTGTGCGCATCCCGTCCAGCGAGTTCCTCACCCCGTTTCCACCGGATAGGAAATTCAATTACCGACGCGACATGAACAAGACGCCGGAGCGCTTCATCCGCGCCTACCATTTGCGGGACAAGCAGACGGGCAAGGACGGCCCCTGGCTGGCGGGGCTGACGCTCGAACCCTCGGTCGTTTACGAGGCGTGGTGTGCTCAGTGGCCCGGAAATTTTCTCGTCATGATTGAGGAGATCCACGGCAGACCGGTAAAGGCGGGCGAATCCTTCAGTGCTGCCCACATCGTCGGCTTCTTCGACACCATCGAGGAGATGCACAAGGTGTACGATCGCTACAAGGGTCACACCGCTCTAACGGCCGGCCCCTCCGGTTGGCGTCTGCTGAAGCAGGGAGGCAATTAAACGGGACAGGTCCAATAGTCATTGTTGGCCTTGGTCCGCTTCTCCTCAGCGTACAGAGGTACCGCTGATCTGCTCCCACGGAAACTCCAGCCGCAAGATGTCCGGCTTGCCGCTTGCCGCCTTCTTGTAGGTGATCGTATTGAAAACCGTCTTGCCGTTTTTATCGACGAAGAAGGGTTCGGCGTAGTATCCGTCTCCAGGGCCCTGATCCAATACAACGTATGTCTGCAGTTGCAGAGTTCCCCGATCAACCTTGTACAAGGCCAAGCTCATGGGGTTGGTGTAGTTCCGCCCGTGCAGGTATACAGCGCCGTCTCGCGCGAAAAGACGCGGGCGTCCTATCACACCCTTCATGCATGAATATGCCTTCGTGAGGTTGACCTGCTTGATCAGTTCGAAATCCGTAGTCGTCAGGTGTAGACGCTCCACACCGTCATAGCCGCGCGTGGTCACCAGGAACCGGTCGCCGACCTGCACAAAAGAACTTTCGTTGATGTCAATACTGCCGAATTCCTCACTTAGATTATGGACATGCGACCATGTCTCCCCGTTATCGTCGGACACAATCGCGTGAACTTTGCCGTACTGCCACCCTTCCTCTCCGATCTTTCCGACCAGCTCCGGGAACGTCATCACGAGCATGAACACCCGCGAACCGACGGTGACGTCTTCAAAGGCGTATCCGTATTCCACTCCGTCAACGGCCCCCATCTTCCGCATGGGACTGAAGCTCTTGCCTCCATCTCGCGAACAAGTGAAGTAAATGCCGGTACGGTGATTGTTCCGGTAGTTGGGGGAAGGAACGATCTTCTGTACATCAACGTAGTTCGCGATATTCCCGTTCGGAAACTTCACCCATTCACCCATCTGAAAAATGAGGCCATCCCTGCCTCCAATGGTCTTCGTCTCGACCACGCGCCCGGATGGCACGTCGTAGCGCATCATCTCAAGCTGGGCACCCGGGTCCCCACCGTGGGCCCGCCCGCGTTTGTATGAGATGAGAACGGTGGAGGGGTCGAGCCGCAGCACGCTGGGAAACGCCAAGTAGGGCCTGTGATCCAGATCCTTCGAAGCCCGCAACACTTCTCGGCGTTTCGAGCTGTATTCGAGGCGCGCGGGTTCCTCCTTCTCTGCTCCAGGAGCCCTCGTGGCCGCCAGCGTGGTCGTCAATACAGAGAGTGACAGCAGCCCAATTGCTCGTTTTCCGATAAGGCATCGCATCGTTGAGGCTCCTTCGAAAGACCGCAGCGCGACGCGTGGCTACTATTGGCCACGCCAATCGAGATCATCTCGCCCCACGATCACAGGATCGGTTATGCAAAGGACTGTGTATCACCTGGTGAGTCTCCCCTATAGAATACAGTGTGGTATTGAGGGAGCAAAGCGTTGTAATCAAAGGAGAACCCGATGGCTCGGTTTCCGTCTGCTCTACAGCAACTCGGCTTTGCCACCTGTCTCGCGTTGCTTAGCGTACTTGCGAGCCCCTGTCGGGCGCAGACGTTTACTGATAACTTTTCACGCTATCCGGACGGCACCGAAGGCTGGCCGCATTGGCAGGCTTTCGCGGTCGGCATTGCCGTGCGCAACGGCGCGGTGGAGGCCGACGGCGGCGCAATGCTTTGGCGCGAGGTGCCGTATGCCTCGGAAGTCACTTTCTCTTGTGAACTGACCGTGGATTCGATGATCGCTCGGGACCAGGATTGGGCCACCGCGGGGATTGGGATCAAGAGCGATGAGAGCAACTTCTGGCAGCTCAATCTCGTCCGGGCACCCGCGAAAGAGGACTTCCGGCACTTTCTCGAATTTCAGGAAATGTTGGACGGCCAGTGGCTCGCCACCGGATTGGAAGGCTCGCGGCTCGAGCAACTGGAAAGCAGCGGCCACCGCTACGACTGGCAACTCAAGCGAACGTATACCTTCGAGGTAACGCTCACCGCGCAGCGCGTCTCTGGACGGGTGCTCGACGGTCAGCAAGAAGTCGGGCGATTTGCCTGGAATCTGAGCGGCAACACGCCGGCGGTTCGCGCTGGTCGGCCAGCCCTCAGGGCCAGTGGAATGAAGGTCCGTTTCGACAACGCTACGGCGACGGTCACCCAAACTGCGTCCGAGCCGGTCGAACAACAGAAGCGGTTTCCTGCCTGGGCATTTACCGGCAAGGAAAAACTGACCGAAGGCACAGGGTTCTTCGCCACTCACCAGGACGCCGCCGGCTGCTGGTGGCTGGTAGACCCCGACGGGCGCGCGTTCTTCGATGTGGGCACCGACCACTGCAACTACAACGCCCACTGGTGCCAAGCGCTGGGCTATGCGCCTTACAACCGCAACATGCAGGCGAAGTTCGGCAGCCCCGAAGCCTGGGCCGACTCGGCAACATCGCGGCTGAAGCAGTGGAATTTCACCACTGTCGCGGCCGGGCACCACCCTGCGACGCGCCACCACGGACTTGCCCACATCCTTTTCGCATCCTTCGGTTCAGGCTTTGCGAAGCGGGACTGGATCTGCGAGCCAATCCACTGGACCGGTTTTCCCAATGTTTTCAGCGCCGACTGGGAACGGCATTGTCGCCTCGTCGCCCGCCGGGTCGCAAAGGACAGCAAAGGCGATCCGTGGTGCCTCGGCATTTTCTATGACAACGAGTTGGAGTGGTACGGCAAGAAAGGCTTCCTGGTCGATGAGTTGTTCCAGCGTGACGCGGACCACACGGCAAAGCAGGCGTTCTGGACATGGCTATTGACGCGTTATGGCGACGTTGCCGGCGTGAACCGTGCCTTGGGAACCCGCTACGCCGATGCGACCGCCTTTCTGAAGACCACTGAGGTTCCGGCTGCCAGTGACGAACTGAACAAGGTGCGCAACGACTTCCTGACCGTGATTGCCGAACGGTACTTCCAGGCGTGCTACGAGGCGCTCAAGGCGGCCGATCCGCAATATCTCACCATGGGCTGCCGGTTTGCGGGTCGCACCCCTGACTCGATTCTGGAAGTTGCCGGGCGATACACGGATGTGTTCACCATCAACACGTATCCGCGAGTTGACCTCGACCGCGGGCAACTGCTGGGCGTCCAGCGCCAGTTCCGCGACTACTACGCCAAAGTACAGAAGCCGTTCACGATTACTGAGTGGAGCTTCCCGGGATTGGACAGCGGCTTGCCCTGCAAACACGGCGCCGGCATGCGCGTCGACACCCAGACGCAGAAGGCACGCTGCTACGAGATCTTCGCCAATGCGATGATCGACCTGCCATTCATGGTCGGCTATCACTACTTCATGTGGGTAGACGAGCCAGCGCAGGGGATCTCGGACACGTTCCCCGAAGACAGCAACTACGGCTTGGTCGATGTTGACGACGAGCCTTACGCCGAGCTTGTCGAGACGGCAACGCGAGTCAACGCCGCCGCGCATGAGCAGCACCAGACGGCTACCATTTCGGGCGACATTGCCATGTCCTACGAGAAAGGCATGCTCCAACTCCGCAACGATACCCAGCGGTCGGCAAAGGGCAAGCTGACAGCGTTGGTCGGTGGAAAGCTGACGAGCAGCGAGGTGACCGTGCCTGCGGGACAGACGGTGAACCTGCAAGGCCACGACTGGAGCAAAGCCGCGTATGTGCTGCTTGAAGAATGGGACGGCACCATCACCCGGGTCGCGCCGTCTGCGCAAACGGGTCCGCCTGCCGTCATCAACGCTGGCACGCAAGCTGTGCACGAGGTCCCCGTCATCCACGACGGCAATACCGTCTCGGCAGTTTGGACAAAAACGATCGCCCCAGGGCAGAAAATGTCGCTGGCCGCAGCCAAGCGTCAGGTCAAACCCACTGCTCGCCTGGCGCACAAGGATCGCACTCTCAAGGTGCATGCAAACACAGCAGTAGGACACTTGCTGGACGCAGTGGTCGCCAGAGGTGCCAAGGGCGACTTGCCCCTCGGCCATATCGACTTCGCCACGCATCAAGTCGTCAACGGGCGGCACCACTGGGCAGCGTCCGACAGGGTGGAGGATCTGCAAATAAGTGTCGCGAACGAAAAAGGGGACGGGGGTCATTTGTGCGAAGCAACCGAAGGGCCGTCCCGGCAAATGACCCCCGTCCCCTTTTTCGTTCTGGAAGCCACCGTCGCCTGCCTTGGGGAGGCCAAACAACAGACCGGCCCCGCTAGGTTCCGAGCCCGTGTGCGCGCCGTGTTCTTCAAAGACCAACCGGTCATTCTGGTACGACCGCTGTGGGTGGAGAGTCTGGACGACCGACAGTGGGAACTGGTCGACTGTTTCGTGTTTTGTCGACCCGCCATCGGCGGCGATGCAGCCGACGACCGCAAAGGCGGCCCCCAAGTGCCCAACTACTACCGCCGTGCCGAATACTGGATTGACGCCAAGTCAGGCGGCGCGTTTGGCGCCGTCAGTCCTGATGATTCGTGGAAAGTCCACTTCTGGACCGACGAAGGCGGCGGGTTTCATCCTGACGCCCGGCGTGAAGTGAACCTCACCTTGACCAAAGGACAACGCTGGACCGCCGACGGCTGGTCGTACCTTTGGCTCTTCGCCTTGCCCGACGAAGCCCAAGTCAACGAGATCGCTGCCAAGGCAAAGCAGGCCTGCGACCTCATCGTGACGGGAAAAGATGATGCCCGTTGATCTTCAGGCGACCCCGCCGGGATTCCAGGAACATGACTGAGACTTCACCGCTCGATGAAGCGGATGGGACCGAAAGCGTTTTGGTTGTGACTGGGCGCGCCCGTGGTGACGTTGAAGCCCTGGTACTCGCGGTTCTTCCTGTCCGTAACGCGGTGTCGCGTAAAGTTCCCGTACCAGACGGTCCCCGTGGCCGGGAGAACGACTTGGTCAAAGATCCCGTAGGGAACGAAGATCTCCATGGACCAGAAGTCCTTGCCCAGATGGCCCGCGGCTTTTACCCCTTCGGGATCCCAGGAGAGGTTCTCGCGGCCAATGCTATCGTAAAGGGCACCGTTCGGGTTCACGATGAACTGGTAATAGCCCCGGCGTTCGCCGGTGGGATCGAGGAATATCTCCACATTGTCATTCCACCACATAAGTGAGGCATCGCGGCTGTCCTTGCCGATGTCGTGCTTGAGCTTGTCCATGTCGGGCTCGGTCATGCGGAATCCTAGCGTGATTCCGGCCCGCGTCCAGACAGCCCTGAGTTCCGTGGGGAATTTCGCTTCGTCTTTAGTCCTGTTCGCCTTGACGAAATAGACTGGGTCGATATCTCTCCACACCTGTTCTTCGAGCTTGCCGTCGATGGTGGGCTCCTCCGCGACATGGTACACGTTCAACGGTTTGATGCCCACACCCTCGGCAAGTAGCTTGGACTCCGCGAAGAACGCTCGAAGGGCCGGGGCATAGTAGTCGAGGCGGCGCGTGACCATGTCGTTGCCTTTGGCTTCGGCGTACGCCCGTTCCAGCAGTTTTTCAATGCGCAACACCGTCTTCGGCGGGAAGCTTTGCTCGTACACCGTTTTCGGTGACAAGACACGAGGGGACCACTCTGTATTCTCCCACCGCTCGATGAGCGTTCCCGTCAATTCCCTCATCGTCTTCGCCGCAGGCCCATGCATCCTCCGGCAATACTCGTCGATGATTGCATCCACGTTGATGTCCGGGTCCCAGAGCACCTTGAGCCACACGTACAACGACAGATGCTGCCGAGGCCAGTGGTCCGCAACGCCGTTGATGAAGCTGCCCACCGTCTTTTCGCGGTTGTGCTGGTAGTGCGTCTGGATCGTGTTTGGGAAGAGGTAGGCGGCCTTGGTACGGTTTGCAGGCCAACAGGAATAGTGCCAGTTCTGTATCTTGCGACCGGATATACGGACCCAGGCGTCGATGTTCGCCTGCTCGCGAGCGTTAATCTCCGAGTCTTTGTATTGCGCGAGTCCCGGCATCCCGCAAATCTGAATCTCTACGTTGTCAGGAAACTCGACATCATCGGGCGCGTAAGTGTAATTCTTGTAGGGAAGAAAGATGACCGTCAGGTCCGGCCAGCGCTTCTTGACGACTCGCGCCAGCTTGGACACGAAAGTGGCCAGTATCCGGCTTGCCGTTCCGTAGTGGCCTCCTTCGTCGTTCCACAGAGCCCGGCAGTGCTCGCAACGACACGAGACCCCCATGTCCGCAGGAGAAACCGTGACAGCCTTTCCTTTGATAATGGCTCTTCCCCGATTCACGGGGTTTTCGGGGTCGAGTTGCGCCTCGATCTCTTCCAGGTAGGTCTTGAGAGTTCGTGGGTGGCCATAGCACAGCATCCCGAAATCGCGCTTGCCGTCCTCCCGGAGCTGAAAGATCTCCGGCCGGGTCTTCGAGTAGTGCTTCTCCCAGCCATGAGGCGCATGGACGATGAGCTCGACGGGCCAAGAATTCCCGCAACGAAGGCGTCGGTCGTGGTCGGTCATCTTGGCGGTGCCGATCCGTGGTCCGCCTGAAGGCCACCGAACGCGTTTCCGGAACGCGGGGGCGTCGCTCAGACTCACTGGCGACACGACCAAAGAATCGGCTCTCACGATTGAGCTACCAATATCGCCCACCTCATCCCTGTAATCGGGCCAGTACCAGCGAACGCCGACGAATCGTTCCAGAAATTCGTAGATTCCCCAGGCCGTTCCTGAAGGGCCGTTTCCAACAATGAACACTGCATTGGTTGTGGTCTTGATGGCGAAGCCTTCGATCGGCATTCTCTCGCCGACGAGTCCCAATTCTGCCGCGGCCTGGCAGTCGCCGATTACGACGGCGGGCTTTCCACTCGTCTCATTCGCAAGCGGTAATTGCGCGCCCGTTGACTGCTCGACGTACAACTGCAGGTCGCCCACCGCCTGGCTTAGAAGTCGCCCTCCTTCGCCGGATACGACGACATTACCTCTCCGCATCTCTGCTCCGAAGACGACGATTTCACCCTTGGCCTTACCGCCGCTAACCAAGGCCACCGGTTGGTGTTTCCCAGCCGAGTGGAAGGTCACGGGATTCAAATCGCCCGCGTCCGCGGCCAGCGCGACGGACGAGGCTGTTAGCGCCAAGTGAGTGACGAACGCTGTGAGTTTCCGATCAAGCATGGTATCTCAACTCCAAGTCAATGTCTCAATGGAACGATGGCTACACGAGGCAGCTATTATACACCGATGATGCCGATCGGCTGGGTCGTTTGCCAGCGACCGCGCCTGCCGCGAAGCAACTGAGGCGTCTTTGAGCTCCTCACTGTTTTCCCCCAGAGTGAGTGTCTTCCGATTCGTTGATGACCAGGAGTTCGCTCGCTGTTTGGTCACCATCATGAGTTCCCCGGCTTTCGTCGATGACCTCGGACGTATTTGGGGACACAAGCCGGATTTCGTTGTTGCGTACCAGTAGCCAGTTGAGCGGAGAACTGACTACGATGCCTTCTCGAACGCCTCCAAACAGATTGTTTTCGAGTACGCTCATCATCAATCCGCCGTTTGGTGTGCTCGGATAGGTATAACCGACGACGGTATTGTCCCCGCGCGGCATAAGAAGGAGTTTTCGAGTCGATTCCGGCAGGTTAGGGTTGCCCGACTCGACCCGCGCGTAATCAGGCCGGTGAAGATACGCTGCCACATCACCTCCAATACATCGGTTGCCTCGTGCGATGTTGCCGACGCCGTACCAGACCCTATCTTCGGGACGAGGTTTGCGCACGCGGATGTGGTCGACGTAGAATGCTGCCTTGCCGGGAAACACGGTGTCCCCGCCGTTGCCGTGAATGTTCTCGATGCGGTTGTTGCGGGTAAGATTCCACGCGGTGGGACAACGGTAAAACGCGTTGATCACGACGCCGCCGGTGAAACTGCGGAACGTGTTGTCGGCAATGATGTTGTCGAATGCGTTGGCCCAAAAGACCACTCCATGCGATTTTATCACGGGATCCACGTGCGGTCCTGCATCCAGTCGGTTGCCGTGGATAATGATACGTCGGAATGCCGCATTCAACATGAAACGGCTCGTCTGATCGGGAGTAATGCGCCACGGCCTTTCGAGTCGAAGCACGACTTCGCGGTCTCTTCGTTCGCAAGCGTGCACGACCCGGTACTGACCAACTCCCCGACCGGCACACACGAAGACGACCCAATGCGTCGGATTCACGTCGACATCTTTGGGGACGACACTGAAGGCGGGGCCGTCAAGCGTTACGCCGGGGTGACGTTTGCCCGTGGGAGCGTACTTGGGATCAGTCACATCAATCATCACCGAGTCCATGTCTGCTGAGGTTACGTCGAACAGTCCACCCTGAGGATACCAGAGATGGAAAATGATCTGCTCTCCCTTGTTCTCGTGGTAGCCAGGCGTCATGGAGGTTGGTGCTAGATCGCGGCCGGTGTTGTCAGCCAAGTACAACTCACGGATGGAAGTGTTGCCGTGATTCAGCGCGCGGGTCATCACTTTGAAGTTGTGCTTGTCGGCGCCGGCGAAGTCGCACCGCTCGACAATGACCTTTTTGCTGTTGTTGTTGTACCAGGCTGCATTGTGCCAGCCGCGATATGCCTGGAATCGTCGCGCCCTGTCGACCGGCTCCAGGCGGCCATCGAAGTAGCCGCGGAAAGTGCAGTCGGCGATACGAATACAATCTGTTCCTTTGGGACACACGCTAGACGTTCGAGAGTGACTGATGTGGTTGCGAATCGGCGGAGTGTCGATTCCAGCACCGGGATGGTGAAACTCACACTCCCGGATGACGATGTTCGCCTCGCCGGGAGCGTCGATCCGCAGAACGGCTTCGTCCTGCAGACGGCTCTTGTATTCAGCGATTGTGATTTCGTCTTCAGGTTTGTCCCATCCTTCAAATCTTGGTCGTTCGTCAACCACGATGCCCCGTATATGCTCGACCACGACATCACGAGCGCAGACGGATAGGCAACGCTGTTTACCGCTGTCAGCATGATTTAAGAGCGTAACGTTCCGGAGGCTGCTGTAGCGGCGAGAGATCTTCATCAATTCGCTTGGATAGGGCGCGCCGGGCGTCGGTCGCAGGACCGTAGCAGTGCCGTTGATCTCGTGGATCACCTTGTGATCGTTAGGTACCGCCTCGTTCCGCCAGCGATGTTCGCCCATGCCGGCACCGCAAAATTGGACGCCCTTCGGCCCGCCGTTGTCGATGTTCAGCGGCTGGCTTAGGCGATAGCAGCCCGGTCCCAGCCGAACGATACCCCCGCCTGCCGCTTCGGCTGCGTCGATCGCGCCACTGATCCCCTGCCAATCGTCTCGGCCGTCATCCGCCCGAGCTCCGAACCGATCGGCATGGAACGTCGGCAGCCCGTCGCAAGATGGCGCTGCCACCACGTCAAACCGCACCGGTTCGCTCCAGCCCAGCCTGCCGCCAGTGCCGTTATGGTACCAGACTTGGTAAGTGCCTTCCTCCAAGTTGTCCGGCAGGGCGGCCTCGACATGATACGAGTTGCTGTCCAGCACGGTCAGCCACTCGTCGACACCAGAACCTCGCAGATAGACACGCGGCGAATGGCCTTCCAACTTCAAGTTCTTTCCAAAGCCGCGGATGGTCTGGCCGGCAGATTGCGCGTCGACTCGGGCCGGCCATGCCCACCACGCCGTCGCTCCGTTGACACGAATCGGCGCGCCGGTCAAGCCATCTTTCACCGGCCAGACAAGCATCGTCGAGACCAAGCACTCCTTGGGAACGACAGCCTGCATCCGATCGGCCGCGGCCCGCAGTGGATTAACGTCCATCAGGCGTCCGCCCGACCAGACCCGCAAATGCGATCCCTCCAGACCGTAGCCGGTCACGACCAGCGTCTCGCCTGGCAGCGTACAGTCGCTGATCATCGAGATGGCCGGCGCTTCCGCCGCAACTCGACCCACCACGGAAGGCAAGGCCGCGTTGCCCGGCGGTTCCACGTCCGCCGGTCCCACCGGCACGTCGACCGGCGCTGGCTGATCCGCCCACACGCCCGCCGTCGTGAGAACAAGCGAAAGGGCTCCGGCAGCGACGAGAAACCTCGAAACAAAAGCCATGACGACCGTCCTCATGCAAGAGTACCTGTTGGGCCTGTCTCTACGGCGCCACTCTCACCAGGATTCCTCCGCCAGGGGGAAGTCGCAGTTCGACGCGATTGGAATCAGTCGCTGACCACTTCGAGGTCGTGACATCGAAAACATCGAGGCGGTTCGGTCCCACGATGGCTCGCCGTACGGGCTTCAGGAATTCCTCTCGCCGTGGTTGGCCAAGACCGCTGTACGTACGATAGTCGAGATTGACCACCAAGGCGTGGGTAGGCGACTGTTCTTTGCCAAAGCAACCGATGACGAAGCCTTCCACCGGGGTGGCGCACTCTTTGGTCGGGACCGGGGGGTCGAGACGGAAGATGGCATCATCCGGCGGTGGCGAGGTGCCCGCGGGGAGCATGCCGACATGATGCACCGCGAGAGATTTCATAGGTTGAAGCTCCGCGGCGATGGCGATGAACTCTTTGTGCAGTTCCCGAGCATAGTAGTAGAGCGGCGTAGGCGACCCTCCAAGGACGGCTCGCCCCATTGCTCGAGCGATATGTGGTTCCCGGTAGGTGCCGGCCGGGTTGATCATGCCTCCATCGTGGCCCGGGTAGCCATAGACGTACCAGGAGACTCCTTGCGACCCATAAGCCAATGTCGTGTAGGCCAGCCAACGCAACTCTTCGCCTGTCGGAATTCGCATGTTGACCGTCCAACTGCACGCCTGCGCAATGACCATGAACGGTATGTCCGCATCCAGCGCAGCTTGCCGGATTTCGGCCAGATTCAGGAAATAGCCCTTTTCGCTATCGCCTTTGACCGCGAAGTGGTAGTGGTCGTAGCTGAGTAGTTGCGGCCGGAACGTCTCGACGAACTGGCGCAGATATTCGCGGTAGGCGGGAGCCGGTTCACCGATCGTGCCCAACTGCGTGTTGCTGGCGTAGATCGGATAGAGGTTCACGTACACCAGCCGCGATGGGTCTTTCTCCTGAAGATAGTCCTTCATGCGAGCGAGGTTCGGGAACACCGACGCATTGGGTTCATCAAGCAGGCTGTACGCATACAGTGCCGGATGTTCCCGCACGCCCTCAACGATGGCATCCAATTGGGCCTTCGTCTCCGGGTCGTCGAGGGCCTTGAATTCCTCAGGCTTGCGTGGCACGTAGCCCAGGCTGAGTATCCCACGCAAGCCGTGTCTCTGAAGAATGTCCAGTTGCGAACGAAAGTGATCGACGACATCGACGCCCTCGGCCGCACCGCGTCTGGTAACCCAGACCAAGTTCCAACCCCCATCAGCCATCTGTTTCGCGACGGCGTCGGTCATCGGCATCGGGCCTGCCCAGTAGGTCACGATCGGCCTTCCCATCTGCCAGCGCCTGACGGCCGCGTCGGCGGGGGCGTCAGCTCGCACGGCTGAAGTCAGGCACACGCCGGCTGTCGTGAAAATAAGGGGAAGGGCTCCGGTAGCAACGAGAAACCTCGAAACAAAAACCATGATTACCGTCTCCCGCGAGTCGCTAGATTGGCCTTGTAGGCGTGTCGTTCGTACGGCCCAAACTCATCCTGCCATCTGCCACTGGTGGCCTTCACTCGGCGTCCTTCGAAGGGCATCTCGAATTCGTCAATGACGGCCGTCAATGCCAGATGGACCTCGCGGGTCGAGGAACCGGTGTTGACGGCGAGTATCCACACACTTCCTTCGTGGGCGAACGCGTCACAGAGAATGTCCGGCGCATCGCAAGTCAGACGCGGTGCCGGATCGAGGCTATAGAGCGCGGAGGCGACTGCATCCACCTCCACGCACAGGGCACGCATCTCGTCGAAACACTCCTGCGTACGGGGAATCTGCGCGAAGTAGTAAATACCACGGGCCCCGGCGATCAGCGATCCGTATACCATACAGGAAAGCTCGCGCGGCGAAGGCTCGCGGGCCATCCAGTATGCATGCCCCGTACCTTGAAGCCACATCCATACCGGCTTCTTCTCTTTCCATGCCGCTGCCTTCATCCGGGCGACCGCGTTGATGGCTGCGTTGGGTGCGCTGTGCGGAATCGGATATACGTCGGTCGAGTAGATGTCTCCCAGGTGTCCTTCCAGCTTGTTCGCCAAGTAGTTGATGAAAGCCGGCCGAGACGGATCGAGTTCCTTGGCCAGTGCCAGTCGGGCGTTCGCTTCCTCGAAACGCTCACCGCTAGGTTCATCGTACACGTACCAGCATAGAAGCGCAGGATGGTCTCTCAGTGTTTTGATGTGCTGGGCAAAACGCTCCCGCGGGATACGCCCATCGAGCCAAGGGATGATGTGCAAGCCGACTTCTGCACATCGGTCGAAGATGTCCGCCAGCCGTTGAGTTGTCACGGTCGGTTGGATCTGTACACACACGTCCTTGAAGCCGGACTTTGCGACGAAGTTAAGAATGTCGAGGTTCGACACGAATTCCAGACCCACGGAATGCTGGACGTACGGTTGCCCGCCGAGTAGGAAGCGGCCATGGTCGTCGATCCTGGTGGAAGCGTGGTGGACTGGTCCGGTGATGACGCGTCCCGCGGCGACTTCCTTCACACGCCGCGGCGGGGACCAGTCTACGAGCTTCTCCCTTTCCGTGATGCCCGCGTCGACGAACGCGGGATGGAACTCCCTTGCGGGCACCTCGCAACCCTGAAGCTGAACTGCATCGATCCATAGTTTGCCCGGCAGGCCGGGAGTAACCGCCGCCATCATACGCTCGCTTCGTGGAATGCCGCTCAGTGTGACCTGCCGCCATTCGCGGCCGACCTCTGTCATTACGTTGCGTCCGCCGCAAGCGATCGTAGCGGGCATTTTGTCTTGACCTGACTTCAGCCAAGCGGAAAGCGTACATCGCTCCGCGCTCTTCGGTGCGTTGACCCACGCGGAACACGCCTGCAAGAGCGGGAGGTCTGGCGTGTTGTCAATGCACAAGCTTGCCGCGCCATGCTTGGCCACACTTCTATCGATCCGCCAATGCTTCCGCCACAGGTCCATGTCTGCGGCCCACGGCAAACGCCCAATGCCCCAATGCCGACTTCCCCAAGCGTAAGGAATGCCGACGCCCGGTATCTCGAAGCTGCCGTTGACGATAAAGTTCTCGCCTGCATCCTCCCGAATCACGCGCAAACCACGTAGGCGAAAGGTCGACTTGCCAGGCCCCATGGCCCAGCAGGAGAAACGGAACTTCGTTACTTTGTCCCATCCATCAGGCTGCCCCTCTGTGCGGAATGTGTCCAGTCGAAATGTCCTTGGGGTCCATGAATCCGGAACACCGCCCGACAAAAACCTAGCGTACCATCCGTTCGGCGTACCGAAGTAAATGCCGATGCTCTCGGCGAGGCCCCCGTTGCTCGCCGATATTTCGAACGCGATCCGACTGGCTTGTGACAAATCGAGCGGCCCAGACCAGTCCCAACATACCCCGTCCATGTGCTTCTCGAATTCGGCCTCCAACGCCAAGCACGTCGTGCCGTCCTCAGGTTTCTCCACCCGCACAGGCGCACTTCCGGATCGGGGCTGCCAATGCTCGCAAGCGGTCTCGGTGTCCGAATACGAAAACACCTCCAGCTCCTGACCAGACGCAAGAGCGGCGGCCGCAAGGGCGGTCAGCATGGGCACAAGTACGTTCTTCATCCGTGGGCCTTATCTTGTTTCTTGGGGCGAAGGCTCTGCCTCCTCGGCGTCTCCCGGCAGTTGGGCTTTCTCGCCGCCGAATATCCGGCTAATGGCCTGTGGAAGGCACGGATCTTCGGAAGGCGTCTCGGCGCATTTCCAGATTCGAAACGATGCTTGCCAATGTCATGGTTCCGGTCGATACGCCCCGGTTGTGTCGTATTCCACATGGGTGATGAGCGCATCCGCTTCGCTGGCTCCTGCGCCTTCGCCCCATTGAATGTAGGCCCCCTGGGCCCTGGCCATGCGATCCGGCTCGCCGGCGGTAGAACGCACGGCCACCCGCTTGCCGTCGCGGAAGACTTGGACGAGTCCATTCGCGCCGACCGCCAGCCGGTATGTGTGTGCGGCCGAGGTGTTGTCCAGTTTCTCGGCGATCTGATCAAAGCCGGCGCCGTGCCAGAACACGGAAGACTTTGTCACCGTAATGAAGGAGCGTCCCACGCCAGGAACATACGTCTCGAAATCAATGCCTCGGCTGTCGGACGTACTGCGTAGCACCCGCATCGTGATCTCCGCCGTGTGAGCCGTGCCTGCCTTCGCGACAAATGTTTGCTTGGTGTCGCCGACCCACCGGACGCGTTGATTTGCCCCGGTCGTCACGCGGATTCCTTCATCCGGTAGTGTCTCGACAGCCTCGGCCTCAGCCGCGTTCGTGCCGTTGTATCGCCAGCCAGCCTCGCTGGGTAAACCCGTCGGGCGATAAGTCGTCTGCAGTTCGGCCTTCACCTCCAATTCGACGGGCTTGGGCGGAGCGGGGGGCGGTGTGTTCAGCCAGGCGAGATTGAAGGCGTAATGCTGCTTGGACGAGATCAAGTGAATCACGCGGTCAGGCGTCTGGCAGATCGACAGATAACCGCGCGGCTCGGCCGATGTAGCACTCATCGTGAACCGCCCCGTGTTGCCACCGCCGTCGATCGTACGCGGAGGGCCATCGTCAGTGACCAGCCGTTTGATTTTCCACGATTTGCCCTCGTCGGTCGACAGGGCGCTGAACAAGCCGGAACCGATCTGTTCGTTGCCTGCGGCATCTTTGAACCGTACTTCTCGTCCGAACGAGCAGAATAGAATTGGACCTTCCTGAAGCCGCAGGATGACCAGTCGCTGTCCGCCGCCGATCGGCGGAAAAGGGCTGGCGCTGTAGGTCCAATTCTCGCCGAGATCGTCGGAGACGCTCATCGGCATGCGCCCGTCGATATTGTTGCCGCGGCCGAAGGCCATCAGTCTTCCATCGGCCAGTTGCACGAACCCCGCGTGGATTCCGGCGATCGAGGCTCCGGTCGAACCGGCCGAGAAGTCCGGTATCGGTTGTCCTTCGGCAGGATCGGTCCACGTCTGGCCGTTGTCGCGGCTGACTAACACGACCGAACCGCCGGCACCGCCGGGCACTGCATCGCAGGGAACGAGAATGGCTCCCTCGCGCGTGCGCAAGACGGATTCGATCGGCATGTGATGCAGCCCATGTTCCGGCATGATCAGTCGAGCTTTGGACCAAGTGGCTCCGTTGTCCTTCGAAGTCCGCATGATGGCCGCCAGGCTTCCCCAAGTCGCGGCGGCGGACAGGCCGTTGAAATGATAGAGCGTGCCCTTTTCATCGACCCACAGAGCCGACGCATGGTCGTTACGATCCGGAGCGTCCCAGAAGTCGGACGCGACCTGCCACTGGTCTTCCCCGTAGGGCAAGCGGCTGGCGACAATGCCCAATTCGCGACCGGGCTCGGTGCGGCACGTGTACCAGATGGCCAGCAGATCGCCGTTGGAGCAATTCACCAGCGCGGGGCAGTGATTGTGGCGGTCGAATACCGGGCAATGCTCGGCAGACGGCTGCTTGACGTACTGTCGCGGACCTTCGAAATATGGCTTCGTGGGATCGGGCCCCTCGGCCAAGTCATCCGGTACCTGCTGTTTCACATCACGGGCATTCAGTGGCGGCTCGATTGCGGGAGGTGGTTCGGTCGATGGCATTTCGGCTTGCACAACACGAAAGCCGATCAGCCAACTCCGGTCCTCCGGCAGAGTCCCGCTACGATTGGCCGAACGCAGGAACTCCAACGTTGTGGAATGACTGCCGCCCCGAGTGACGCGAAAGTCTCCCTCGGCACGACCAGTAGGATCCATGTGGGGGTCGTCCACGTAGGGGCCGTACCAGTCAAGGCACCACTCTTCGACGTTGCCGTGCATGTCGTAGAGGCCCCAGGGGTTGGCGGGGCTTTTGCCGACGTGCAGGGGGACAATATCTGTTCCGGATTTGCGTCCGGGAAACCAACTCATACGGACCTTCTTGTGATACGGCTCCGGCAGCGTGTCTCCAGTGTGATAGGGCGTGGTGGTTCCCGCTCGGCAGGCATACTCCCATTCGGCTTCGGTCGGAAGGCGATAGGCCTTGCCCTCCTTTTCGCTGAGCCATCGGCAGAAGGCAACAGCATCGTTCCAGGAAACGAAGACAACCGCCTCGTCATCTGCTTTCGAGAAACCCAATTCGCCTCGGAGCTCTTTGTGTTGCGGGTCGAATTGCTCGTATTGGGCGTTGGTCACTTCGGTTGTGCTCATGAAGAACGGTTGGCTGATGGTCACCTCCCGCGCGGGACGCTCGTCCCACTCGCCGTCCTCTGCCCCCATCATGAACGATCCCGGTTCAATCCGGACCATGTTCATGCCCAACGAGTTAGTAACCAATTCCTCTCCGAGACTTCGATGTTGTGGCATCGCCGAGAGAGTCATGAATACCAAGCCCAACGAAGCGTAACGTGTCATCGCAATTCCTCCCAATATCCGTGTGTTTCCATCCGTGTGCGTCTCGCCATCCGCGGCCCATCAGCAGTCCGCGAGTTGCTTTCGCCCACGGATAGAAGCACACGGATGTTCTCCAACCTTACCTTTTCTCTTTGTCATATTCTTTCATCACCGACAGGAGCCGGCCGTCGCGTTTCGCCACGACTGTCAGTTCCGGCTTCCGTCCGCCGTGCTTGCGGGTGTAACGCCAGCCATGGTAGGCCTCGGGAATCTCTTGCCAGATGTAGGATCGGTTGCGAAAGGCCCGCTGGCCGTCACGCAACTCGGCAAGTTCGATGTCGTTGCCCGTCACGGTCAGCGCGGGGCACTGGAAGCGCCGGATGTTCGGTTCGTGCTGCGCGGTGCCTTCCGCCCGGGATGGCATCTGGGCGCCGACCCGGTCGCGCCAGGCCGCCAACTGTCCTGCGAGCTGCCGGGCGCGGTCGGGCATTTCGGCGGCCAAGTCGTGCTTTTCGGCGACGTCGGACTGGAGGTCGAACAGTTCGACGCGGCCGGTTTCGAAGTGCTCGACGAGCTTCCAGCGACCGCTGCGAATCGCTCCGCAGGGCTGCGACGGCCGGTGATAATGGGGATAGTGCCAGTAAAGTGCCTGGCGATCGGGCTCGAGCCGATCGGCACCTTCGAGGAGGCCAGCCAGGCCGACCCCGTCGCAATGTTGTTCGGGCTGCGGTGGCAGGTCGGCCAGTTGAAGAAAGGTCGGATAGAGGTCGTGGCTGATGACCGGAACGGTGCACGTGCTGCCGGAGGGAACGTGGCCGGGCCAGCGGACTATCAACGGCACGCGAATCCCGCCTTCGTAGAGCGTGGCTTTGATGCCGCGCAGCGGAGCCATGGAGGTCACGCCGGTTCCGCCGTTGTCAGACATGAAGACCAGGACGGTGCGTTCGGCCAGGCCGAGTTGGTCGAGCTTTTCCATCACGCGCCCGACCGACTGGTCGACGCTTTCGACCATAGCCGCATAGACGGCCTTCTTGCCCTCGAGTCCCTTGGCGCGGTAGCGGGCGACCATCGCTTCGGGTGCCTGGTAAGGACCGTGGACCGACCAATGGGAGAGGTAGAGGAAGAAGGGTACTTCGGCTTGCGCTTCCAGGAAGCTCAGTGCTTCGTCGGTCAGGCGGTCGGGGAGGTAGTCGCCCTCCTGGCCGGGCAGAGGTCCGGCGTAAGGCCAGCGCTGGTGATCGACGAACGGGTAAAAGTAGTTGAAATAGCCATGGTGGTGGCTCAGCACGACGCGGTCGAAGCCCTGGTTCTGGGGGCGGAACTGCGGGCCGTGCTCCTCTCCGAGGTGCCATTTGCCGATACTGGCGCACGTATAGCCGCCGGCCTTGAGGGCCTCAGCGACAGTCAACTCGTCGGGCGGGAGCGTTTGCTGGAAATCCGGAGGAATCAGCTTTCCGCTCGGCAACTGGCGGCCGATCTGAGGGATGAATTCGGTGAGGTGGAGCCGGGCAGGGTTCTTTCCGGTCATCAGGCTCGCGCGTGTCGGCGAGCAGACGGGCGAGGCGTAGGCGTCGGTGAACCGCATGCCCTGAGCGGCAAGGCGATTGATGTTGGGGGTTTCGTAAACCTTGGCGCCGTAGCAGCCGACGTCTTTCCACCCCATATCGTCGATGAGGATGAACACGAAGTTCGGCCTCTCCGTAGCCGAGTCGGCAGGCTTGGCCTCAGCGCAGATTGGCGTAGCCAGACAGAGAAACACCGCCAAGCAGCGCAAGAGCGTACTCACCTTTTCGCTCCTTTCCGTTCTTCTTCGTGGCTTCTTGTCACTTCGAGTCTTCGCGTGGAGCCAGCAGGATGCCGCCGGTCCAGTTGCCCTGGGGGATTTCGATGCGCTCTCCGGCTTTCAGCCGGCGCTGGAACACCTTCATCCCGGTTCGTCCGGAATCGGTGTAGTGGAAAGTGAACGCCGCCTCCGGCTGCCATTGTCCGATGTCGATTCCCGGCTGCGAGGTTGCCGTGGCGATGTGGACGGTGGTGTCGCGCTTCGCCGTAACCGCGACTTCGGGGTTCCGGCCGCCGAGTGTTTGGGTGTATCGCCAGCCGCGGAGTTTCTCGGGCACCTGCTTCCACACGTAACTGCGATTTCCGAAGGCCTTGGAGTCTTCCTCGAGCGTTTCCAGGGTGAATCCCCGGCCTTCGACGACCATCGCGGCGAGATCAAGCTTGACCGGTCCGGGCGGTTGGAGACTTTTGGGGTCGACGACCGAGTCGTCCATGGTCAGCTCACGGAAATCTTCGAAGCGATGGAACGTGAGGTAATTGGCATCGTGTCCCCGGTGCGCCCCGCCCAATCCGTCGTCGTAGGCAGTGCGGACCGCGGCGATGATATCGTCACCTTCGAAGACCCAGTCGGGATACTGGAAGGCGTGGCGAACCACGTCGGGGTGATGGAGCAGGATGCAGCGCACCCGCCAGTTCCGAAGATCTTCGGAGCGCAGCAGGGCCAGGGTGTTACGCACGCCACCGGCGTTCCGGTCGGTATGTTGCATGACCGGGTTGGTCAGCGACCAGTAGGCTTTCGACCGCGGGTCGTAGCGGATGGTGAACTTCTTGGCGGCGCCGGGGAGGTCGATGAATCCGGTTTCGGGATCGAAAGATGTGGTTGTGCCGTCCGGGCCGATGTGGATCACGGCGGCCTTGCCCGCGATGCGGCTGTTGCCTTCGACGTTGACGCGGAGGATATCGACGATCTTTCCGGCGGGATCGACCACGGCGTTGCCTTCGAGCCAGCCGCGGAACTGTCCGCCCAGGTAGCCCGGGTCGCGGGGCAGGGGCGTGGAGGCAGTCCAACTGGAGGCTTTGAGCAGGTCGGCGTCGATCGCAGCCGACATGACGAAGGCGCGGAACGAGTGTCCCCAGCCTTTGCCACCTTTTTCATCTTCCATCGCCCTCCAGATGCGACCCTGGTGGACAACGACCGGCACGGGCGCGGTGTGGTAAGAGAGGTCGGCGAACAGCAGGCCGCTGTTTTCGTCTTTAGCCTCGGTCCAGTTGCGACCGCTGTCAGTCGACTTGCGGATGACGCAATGCCCGTGGTTGTGGACGGCGGTGGTTCCCATCATGTAGATCGAACCCTGATGATGGAAGATGTTGGCCCAGAATAGGTGCTCCACGCGGGCCAGGTGCTGCCAGGACCGACCGCGGTCTTCCGACCGGTAAACATGCGTGATGGCATTATTGACCTGCGTGCTTTTCGGGCCGAATTCATCGTGCTTGGCCAGGTAGGTACCGTCGGGCAGGATGACGATCCCCGGCGAGCCGATGTAGATTCCGGAAGACGCCGGGCAGTGGGCAATCGGCACACCAGGCACTTGGCTGTGGTTCGGTTTGGGTGCCTCGCCGGACTGAAGGGGGGCGGCGAGAGCAGAGGCCAAGAGAAGGGTCGTGGCAAGAGGAACAGGATGCTTCATCGGTGATGTCCTTCGTGAAGAATTCTGCGTCTGAAATGGTTTGCGGGGAGTGTTCGGGCTGGCTCGTTGTCATCAACCGGTACCAGACTGATCCGGACCGTCGACTCGTTCACCGCCCGGACCGTCAGTTCGACCGGCGTACCGGTGATGCCTAGCGGCGCTGATGCGCTTGCTGCGGGAACTACGGCCAATGCCAAAACGGTCAACATGAGCGTTCTCCCCAGGGCAGCCCGATTGCAGAAGCAACGGACGGGCCTACGATCTACCAGGGAAACTCTCCCTGTGTTGCACGAGACATGATGCCATGTAGAATCGAATCTTGCATCAGGCCAC
>CAZURK010000265.1:0-21735 GCA_964623055.1 uncultured Pirellulaceae bacterium | reverse complement strand
ACCCTGACGTGCGTCCGGGGTCCTACGCGCGAATCATCCTTACGGACACAGGCTGCGGCATGTCGGCCGAAGTCAAGCAGCGGATTTTCGAGCCTTTCTTCACGACAAAGGAGGTCGGGCGAGGTACGGGACTGGGATTGGCGATGGTGTATGGCGTTGTGTCGGAGCACGAAGGGGCCGTGCACGTGTACAGCGAGCCGGGCAAGGGAACGACCTTCAGGATCTATCTGCCCGTGGAGGACGCAATGTATGCCTGCCCTGAGGTGCCCACGGAGGGGCCTCGGGGGGGCACCGAAACGATTCTTGTGGCCGAGGACGAGCCGTTGGTTCGTAACACGGCGGTCCGTATTCTTCAACAGGCAGGCTATGTCACCCTGGAGGCCGAAAACGGCGAAGAGGCTGTGCGCCTGTTCGAGGAAACCGAAGAATCGGTGTCTCTGGCCGTGTTGGATCTTGTGATGCCAAGAATGAACGGCCGGGACGCCTACGCGCGAATGAAGCAGATCAAACCCTCCATCGAAGCCGTCTTCTGCACGGGTTACGACCCTCTGGCGAACCAAGTGGCCGCCGCTGCCTGCGAGGAAATAGATGTGATCGAAAAGCCCTTCCAGCCGGAAGCTCTCCTGCACGCCGTAAGGGAAGCGCTTGACGCACCGCTCGGCACCCCAGCCTAGTCTTGACGCGGTGTCGGTAACTGAATTTGCAGGGGTTCAGTCCGATAGAGCAAACGGCTGAATTCTTCCGAATCCAACTACGCGGCAACGAGGTTTGACAAATACTAGCCCCGTCTGCCGACGGCCGCTGATTCATGATCCCGTTCGCTCGCCATCCCCGGCTTAATCGCGAACGCTGTATGCGGTATACTCCATACCCTGAAAGCGACAAATAAAGGGGGTGTGGCGATGTGGTCGAGAGATACCTGAAGGATCGGTTTGGCATCGAAGGGCAAACGGCGGCTCCGGCGACCTAAAGGAGTTGATTGGAGTTCTGCTGCAGGCATCTCCCAAGGGGGCCAATCCATCACCGGCGCCCACATCAACGTGGACGGAGGCTTCAATGCACAGTTGTACGAGAGAATGCGGAGACGAGAATCGTATGAAGGTCCATGTACGAGGATCGGATCTGCTGCGCGAACCCCTTCTGAACAAGGACGCAGGTTTCACGCAAGGCGAGAGGGATCGGCTGGGGCTTAGCGGACTGCTGCCGCCGTACGCGCTGACGATCGACGAGCAGGTGCAAGTGGAATTGGAGCACATTCGCGCCAAGGGCACCGATCTGGAGAAATTCATCGGCTTGGTGGCCCTCCAGGACCGCAACGAGACGCTTTTCTACCGTGTGCTGATCGAGAATCTGCCGGAGTTGATGCCAATCGTCTACACGCCTACCGTAGGAAAGGCCTGCCAGGACTACAGCCACATTTTTCGCCGCCCTCGCGGCATATGGATCACGCCCGATGACGTGGATCGGATACCGAAACTGCTGCGCAATGCGCCGCAGAAAGACGTGAAACTGATCGTCGTCACCGACAACGAGCGGATTCTCGGCCTGGGCGATCAAGGCGCCGGGGGCATGGGTATTCCGATAGGCAAAATCTCTCTGTATTGCGGCGGCGCCGGCATCCATCCGTGTAACTGCCTTCCCATTAGCCTTGACGTGGGCACCAACAACGCCGATTTGTTGAACGATCCGAGCTATCTGGGGTATCGAAAACCACGACTGCGAGGCGAGGCGTACGACCACGTCGTCGAGAGTTTTGTCGAGGGCGTTCGCGAAGTGTTTCCCAATGCCTTGGTGCAGTGGGAGGACTTCCACAAAAACATCGCCTTCGCGGTGCTGGATCGATACCGTCGTCGAATCACATCTTTCAACGATGACATTCAGGGCACGGCTGGTGTGGCCACGGCCGGCATCTTGTCTGCATTGCGCATTACGAACACTTCGTTGGGGGACCAACGTATCTTGTACGTTGGGTCCGGGGCGGCCGGCGTAGGGATCGGTCGGCTCGTCCGAACGGCCATGCAGGAAGAAGGGGTTGACGACACGACACTCCGCCGAGCGCAGCTTTTCACCGATAGCGGCGGGCTGGTACATGAAAGCCGCGAGATCGCCGACCCCCACAAGCGAGAGTTTGCCATGACAAACGCGGACATGGCATTCTACGCTTTGACGGCCGATGCGGCCGCGGATTTGGTGGAAGTGGTTCGAACGATCAAACCGACGATTCTGCTCGGCACGACCGCCCATGCCGGCGTGTTCACCGAAGCAATGGTCCGGGAAATGGCCGAACATGTCGAACAACCGGTGATCATGCCGTTCAGCAATCCGACATCCAAAGCGGAGTGCACGCCCGAGCAGGCAATCCACTGGTCGGGCGGACGCGCGGTTGTTGCCACTGGCAGCCCCTTCGCACCCGTCGAATACGACGGACGCACGCACGTCATCGGCCAGGGCAACAATGTTTTCATCTTCCCGGGCGTCGGACTTGGCTGCATCCTGGCCGAAGTGCGCGAGGTGACGGATTCCATGTTTCTGTCTGCGGCGCGCACCCTTGCCAAATTCGTAGACGAAGAGCGATTGGCCAGTGGGGCCATCTACCCGGACCAGAGCGAATTGCGAAGCATAAGCCGCCAGATTGCGTGCAATCTGATTCGCGAAGCACGCGAACGCAGACTCGGTCGACTGATTCCGGACGACGAGATCGAAACGACCGTCGACCAGGCCATGTGGCATCCGGAGTACAAGGAGATGTACTACAAACCGCTTATTGAATGCTCCGTAGCTCGCGCAACTTTAGAAAACAAAGCATAGATGCCCGTGCGTCCGCCAACGCGCCGTGGGCCCCCTCGAAGCCTTCGCCAAACAGAATCTGGTGCAGTTCGGTCAACGTAGGCCATTTGTACCCGTGTCTGCCCGGCAACCGGCAATGGTCTGTGGATTCTCGCATCGTACATCGCAGCGTCTTCCCGGCGAAAACGTCCTTCATGTCGGCGCGTATGAGTTCGGCGCCGACGATCTTTGTGTCGAAGTCCACATTGTGCCCCACCACCGTGTCGGCCGGCATGGCGGCCTCCGAGAATTCCTCCAGCACCGGCTGCAAGTCAACACCTTCAGCCAGTGCTCGCTTCGTGGTGATTCCGTGAACATTGGAGGCTTGACGCGTTATGACGAACCCTTCGGGACGGATGATGTATTCCCGCGAGGCAACTTCCGCCCCGGCTTCGTCGCAGCACAACCACGCGATTTGCACAAGCCGCGGCCAGTTGTGAATATCGGTAGCCGGGGCCGACCAATCACGTGGCAGCCCTGCCGTTTCTGTGTCAAAGGCCAGAAACATGCTCACGCCTCCTTCAACTCCTGTTTGATTCGTTTCAACTCGGCGGCTTCCGGCAGTGCTTTGTAGTAATCATCCAGCGGATAACATCCGGATACGAGCCCGCTTCGTGGCCCCGTGGTGCAATCGCTGAAGGTCCGGCAGATGAGTTTTCTCTGCAGCGTGCCCTGCATCAAGGAATCTGCGGGCAGTTCGGGATAGGCAAGGACCATTCGCCCGATACCGACCAGGTCGATCCAGCCTTCGCGAACGACCGCCTGAGCCACGTGCGGGGCGTAGTCCTGCAGGTATGTGTAGGCTGTGCCCACCATGGGAAGATCGCCGAATGCCTGCTTGCATTGCCGAGCGGCGTGAATCTGGCGAGCGACGCCCACCAGCGGATCTTCGGGCGGCTGGTAGCCGTCGATCGGCGGAAAAATGGCCGGCCGCTGGATGTGCGGATTGTAGTAGGGGCTGCCGCACGTCAGATTCATCGTCACAACGCCCATGTCGCGAAGGATGCCGATTAGCCGAAGCGGCTCTTCAAGGTCGTACTCCAGCGGATTGTCCGGATTGACTCCGAAGCCAAACTCGTATGGAAGCAGATCTTCAAAGTCCATTGGCTGGCCCGTCTCGCGGCTGGTCTTGAACGGAGGCATGTCAAAGATGCTCAGACGTACGCCGATCATCAAATCAGGATGCTCGTCTTGAATGCGGCCGATGATCGTCCTCAGGACTCTGGTCCGCCCGTCCAAATCGCCGCCGAACTTGCCGTCGCGCGTGCGGGCGCTGAGGAATTCGTGCAGCAGATATCCATGGCATGCCTTGACATCGACGAACGCGAATCCCACGTCTTTCGCCAATCCGGCGGCGGTCACGTAGTTGTCGATCAGACGCTCCAAGTCGTCGTCGGTCCAGACCACCGATTGATCGTTTGGATCGATGCCAAACTTCTCGTCCAGCAGAGGATGGTGATAAGCGATTCGTGGTTCAAGGTTTTTCGAGTTCGGGCGGCAGAACCTGCCCGAGTGAGTCAGTTGCAGACCAACCAGCAGATCGTCGGTTGTGCCGTAGCGTTCCCGGTGCGCGGACGTGACTTCATCGAATAAAGCCGCCAATCCGTCGCGTGTGTCCGGCGTTGCCATGGCCTGGTGGGGATTGGCGCGGCCGTCATGCTGCACGGCCGCTGCTTCGCCGCCCCAGATTAGCTTCGCACCACTGATGCCGAAGTTACGCCAACGACGCAACGTGTGTGCCGAAGGCGTTCCATCCAGGTTCGCGTCCCAGCCTTCCATCGGATGGATACACCACCGATTGCCAACCTGGAATTCGCCAATACGAATCGGCTCGGCCATCGGCGATCCCTGTGCGGCAGTCAGTATCTGATCGTCGGCCGGCAAGTCGAGTTCAAGTTCCTTGAGGCGCGCCCGAAACGCGTCCACGTCTTTCATCTGAGCGACTTTTGGATAGGCTTCGGTCATATTCGACCTTTCACTGTTCGTGACGTCTCATTTGAGCAAATCGGTAGGGCCGGTTCCCACCGGCCGACTGAACGACGATGAAGCGTCAGGCCGGTGGAAACCGGCCCTACGACTACTTGGTATCCGGTATCAACGGTGTCAAAGGACTGTGGGCGAGCACGAAAATCCTCGCGATGCTCGCGTCGGTGAATTCGACCTGCGCTTTGCGCTTCGAGCCAGTGCCGCTGACAGCCACGATCGTTCCGGAACCGTATTCCGGATGCGTTACCGTCATCCCCTGCTGGAATACGTGCGGCGGGAACCGGACGGATCGTTCCGGCGCGTTCTCCAGCATTTGGGCGGCGGTTACGATGCCAGTCGGCAACACACCGCCACCGTTACGCTCCGCGACTTGCTCGCCGAAGTCGTCGTCAGTCGGGTCCTCGTACTCGTCATCGTCGAAGTCGTCCACGTCAAGATAAACGTCGTCCTCCAACTCGCACGATGGCGATTCGATCAGTTCCATCTCTTCGCGAGGCAATTCCATCAGGAACTGGCTTGGGATCGAGGGCCGGAATTGGCCGCGAAACGCGCGGTATTGCGCAAGACTCACCTGCAGTTCCTCTTCGGCCCTCGTCATGCCGACGAACAGCAAACGCCGCTCCTCCTCCAGTTCATCCGGGTTTTCTCTGCTGCGTTCGTGAGGCAGCAAGCCGTCTTCGGTTGCCACGACATGGACAACTGGAAACTCCAGCCCCTTGGCGGCGTGCAGGGTCATCAAGGACACTTTGTCGTTGTCCTTTTCCCAGGAGTCCGTGTCTGAGACAAGAGACGTCTGCTCCAGGAACAGCTCCAGGCGGTTGTCCTCTTCGGCGTGTTCGTCGTCGAATTCGCCCGCGGCCGTAAGCAGTTCTTCGATATTCGCCAAGCGCTCCTCATCCTCCTCAGATCCCGACTCCGCCAGCCAGACGCGGTATCCCGAGTCCTGCACAACACACCGCATCAGCGTGGACAGTTCGCCGTGTGCGTGATCGGTCATCCGGTCGTACATAGCGACGAATCTTGCGATCTTTCCCGCAATGCTCTTCGAAATCGGTTCGACAAGCCGGCTTTCTCGGGCTGCCTCCAACAATGGCAGACGATGGCGGCGGGCGTGTGCCGTTAACCGCCCAATGGTCTTCTTGCCGATGCCGCGGGCCGGTGTGTTCACAATTCGCAAGAACGCCACGTCATTCTGCGGGTTGTTCAGCAGGTGCAGGTACGCCAATATGTCTTTGATTTCTTTGCGCTGGTAGAACTCCAGACCGCTGACGACCTGGTATGGGACGCGCGCCCTCCGCATGGCGTGCTCCAACTGCCGCGACAATGCGTTGATGCGATAGAAGACGGCAAAGTCCTTCGGCCGCCGTTTTGCACCTCTGATCTGATCGGCAATGTTCCTGGCGATGTCGTCGGCTTCGTCTCGTCCCGACGGATACATGGCCAGTCGCACGGGGGCGCCGTCAGGCTTGTCAGTGAAGAGTTTTTTCGGCTTTCGCCTGACGTTGTAGGAAATCAGTTGGTCCGCGGCTCGCAGGATATTCGGCGTGCTGCGAAAGTTCTGTTCCAGATGCACGACCTTGACGCTGTCGAAGTCCTTCTCGAAGTCCAGGATATTGCCCAAATTCGCGCCGCGCCATCCGTAGATCGACTGGTCCGGGTCGCCCGTCACTGCCAGATTCGAGTGGTTGATGGACAGGGCACGAACGATGGCATATTGTGCCAGGTTCGTGTCCTGATACTCGTCCACGAGGATGTAGCGATATCGCTCGTCCAGCGCCGCGCGAAGATCAGGACAGTCCCTCAGCAGCGTCGCCACGTGAAGCAGCAAATCATCGAAATCGGCCGCGTTGGACTCCAGCAAACGTCTCTGGTAGACGGGGTAGACCTTCTGGACGATTGCGCCAACCGGATCACCGGGGCGAGCCACATACTCCTCGGCCGTGACCAGCTTGTTCTTCGCCCAACTGATGGCGCCGGCGATGGCCTCGGGGCTGGTGCGGACCAGCGCAGCGTTGCTTTCTTCGATGGCCTGTTTCAGCGCCTTCTTGCTGTCGTCTGTGTCATAGATGGAGTAGTTCGCATTCAAGCCAACCAGCGACGCGTGCTTCCGCAACAACCGAGCGCAGAACGAGTGAAACGTGCCCATCAATACGCCGCGGCGGGCCACCAAACGCTCGATGCGGGATCGCATCTCGTCCGCCGCCTTGTTGGTGAACGTCAGCGCCAACACATGCCACGGGGGAACGCCTTGTTCGAGCATATAGGCGATGCGGTGCGTGACGACGCGGGTCTTGCCGCTGCCAGGACCGGCCAGGATCAGAAGCGGACCGTCGATGTGCCGGACCGCGTCCTGCTGAGGTGGAGTGAGCGATGAGAACACGTCCGTGTCGTTCATACTTAGTTTCGAAAAGTCGTTTCGCGAGGTCAGTAACGGGGATCACAGGATACGTATTCTAACTCTTAGCCTCGGATTTAGGCAACGAGCCCAAGTCGGCGCGTCCCCATGCCGTTTCAGCGATCCTGACGGCCAGCCATGCGCCACCCATTGCCGCCGTCAAAATCACGAGGGACGTGGCGAGAATCTGCAGCACGGGACGCCACGCGTGCGATTCATCGAATGAGATCAACCCCAGCACAGCGGACCATCCTAGGCCGCACGCCGCAGACATCGTGACCGAAAGGACCAAGAATCGGCCGCGAAAACGGCTGCTTGTTCGCCCGGCGATGATGCCAAGTGAAGTTCCGATGAGGAGACCGGAAATGGCGCCCAAGATCGCTCCGAAACCGGCGGCACCGACGGTTTCAGAGAGCATAGCTTCGATTCCAGGAATCTCGATGAGGTCACCGTGTTCAGCGAACCGCCTCCAGAGAATCACACAGCCACCAAGTAACGCAGCAATGCCGCCGCCAGTCGCGGCCCCAATCACCGATCCTCGAACACCGCCCACGAACGCCATGTCGGCTGCCCGATTCTGTTGAAATGCAGGGCTTGGCTTTCCGTCCGCCTCGTCCGCGCACGGGCTTTGATACGGATTGTCCCTGTCTCGGTCCTTCAACATGTCGTGGTTCTGCCGTCATTGGCCTGTGATACCGCCGGCCGCGTCGAACAGCATCAGCGACTGTTTCATTTCCCGTACATCATGAACGCGTACGATTTGGACGCCCTGCCGGGCCAAGGCCAGCCCAACACCGATGGTTCCCGCGGTACGATCCGCTTCCTTGTCGCCCAACAGCTTGCCAATGAATGCCTTGCGCGACGGCCCAACCAGGAGCGGGCAGCCCAAATCGTGATAACGGCTGCATGCGGCCAACAACGTCAAGTTGTGCTGGTGCGTCTTGCCAAAACCGACCCCTGGATCCAGGCAGATCCGCTCGCGCTCGATCCCGGCGGCCAACAGTGCGTCGCGCCGCTGGCGGAGATATCGAAAGATATCCTCGACAACCTCGTCATACGTCGGATCATCCTGCATCGTCTGAGGCGTGCCTAGCATGTGCATCGCACAAACCCCAACCCCCGACCGCGCGGCAACGGCCGCCATGTCCGGGTCGCCCTCCAGGCCCGTCACGTCGTTGATGATCTCCGCGCCCGCGGCGACGGCTTCGGCAGCTACCTCTGCCTTGGACGTGTCGATCGAGACTGGGATGTCGATCCGGTCGCCGAGTGCCTGCACAACGGGAATGACCCGGCGGAGTTCCTCCTGCGGATCTACCGGATCGGAATAAGGTCGGGTGCTCTCGCCGCCGATATCCAGAATGTCTGCCCCGTCGTGTACGAGCTTCAAACCGTGTTCGACGGCAGCCTCGGATTCCAGGAACTTGCCGCCGTCCGAGAAGCTGTCCGGCGTCACATTGACAATTCCCATCACCAGCGGGCGGTTGGCAAACGATAATCGTCGGGTCCGCAAACGCCAGGTTGCGGCGCGGTTTGGAAAGCGGCTCTCGAAAGGACTCTCGGACGCAATCTCGGTATGTGCGTTCATACTTTGCAGCTTAGCAGCTTGCGCCGCATGCTGCTACGGCGGGGCATAGCGAAGGACTGGAGCGACCACGGAGCACAATGCATACGCGACCGGATTGAAATGTCCGCCCATCTCGTTTGACGGCAAGCCGAAGGCGACAGTGAATCCAGCACAAAGTCTCGATTCGGCGCTCAGTCGCCTTCGGCTTGCCGTTAAACGGGGACACCGCAAACCGGCCGCGAGAGACGTCAGTTATCGGCCGTCCCTTTCCAGCGGTTCAACATTTGACCGATGTCCGATCAGCCTTCGAGCCCGGAGAACGAGCCATGCATCGTAGCCTACGCCGTCGCATCACGATCACAGCGTTTGTCGCTGTGGTTCTCTTCGCACAGTTTCGCGCGCCGACGGCGGAGACGATTGCCGAGAGATCAATCACGGCGCCAGCCCCGTTGACGCACTACAAGGGTCGTCGCATAGCCACGACGATGCATCACCGTGGAGCTCCGTGGCTGGTACGCGACGACCGCGAGGAGCAGGAACGTTGTTCGTTAATGTTGGCCAACTTGGGGGTGAAGCCGGGCTTCTGCTTTGTAGTTTCCTCGCCCGCGTATCGGGCTTGAAAGCTCCCGCCTACGACGTTGGAGCCTCTGGGGTATCGCCCTCGTCCTTCTTCAGGCCCTTTTCCTGGAGATCGCGGAAAGCGTCTACTCCGTCGCCTGAAACGTCCGCGTCCTCCTTCTCCTTGGTCAACTCGTCCAGGCCCAGGAAGATCTCCTTGTACTTCTCGTCCGAGACAACGTAGTACCAATCGCCGAAACGCGTATTCAGTTCAGCAACCTTTTCCTTGGCTTTCTTGACTTTCTCGTTGTATTCGTTCAGTTTGCGTTCGTTCTCCTTCGAGATGCGTTCGCGTTCCTTCATGATCTCGGCCTCTTCGGCCTCCCTGTCGGCTTCGGCGTCCGCTTCGTCACCTTCCTTTGCGTCACCTTCCGCGGGCTTTGCGCCGGCCGCGTCATCTGCAACCGTAGTCTCGCCCTCGCTCGTCTCGGTGGATTCTGCTTCGTCGGCGGCGGTGTTGTCGGCCGCCGTCTTGCTCGACGAGTCATCCGTTTCGGCATCCTCTGCTTCATCACTCGAGTCGTCCGACGGAGTGCCACTCGCATTGCCGCCGCCAGGTAATTCCGGCGGGTCCTCCGTTTCGGGTTCCGGCAACTTGGACCAGTCCATGCGGGCCATCACGAACAGAAGCCGGTGCTTCTCCTCTTCCTTCTCTTCGGTCTCCTCACTGTCCCCAGTCCCTTCGTCCTCCTCCGTGTCCTCGCTGCTGCTGGATAGCTGCACCTCGTTCCCGAATCGCAGCACGTATTCCACGCCGTCTTTTGTCCCGATGCGGACCTCGCCTTCGGCGCTCACCAGTTCGCGCGTCTTGGGATTGACATGATAGCCCATACGAGTCAGGTCCTTTGCAAACCCTTCCTCGACTTTCAAGTCGTGTCCCAGACCTTCCGGTTTTCGGAAGACGCTCTCGATCTCCAAGTTATCCGCGGCGCTTTTGAGACCGTTCAGCTTGTCCTTGTCCAATTCTTCGTCTGCGCCCAGCACACCTGTGATGGGTTGGTTGTTGCTGTACCTCGTCAATTCGACAAGGTTCCATTTGGCGTCCTCGTACTCGGCAGCGAAATCGAATTCCCGCTGGATCGGAGGGTCGAACCCTCGACGGAAAGTGTGATTCTTGATGGCAAGGTCTTCGATATCAAACGAAGTGAGTTGCAGCAAATCCTTTTCAAACCAGTCTTCGACTTTCGTGGAAAGCTTGTCTGGATCGATTTCGACGACGTGAACGGCATCCAAAGCTGGCTTGCGCACAAACCGCTGGCCTTCCTTTCCTTTCACTGGATGGCCAATGATGAGCTTGGCTAATTCCTCGTTTTCCTTAGCGCCCCCGAAGGTCACCAGAAGGCCTACGCCTTCATCACCGCGTTTCACATCTTTCTTGTCAGGCGAGACAACGCCGTACAATTTGTGATCAGTACGCACTTCGGATGCGACCCCCAGGATCTCCAGGTCGTCCAGCGCCAGCGTGGCATCGCTTACGCGATCCTTAGCATCCGCCGGGTAGTTGTCAATCGAAGGGATCACCCAAGCGTCCGTCTCTTTGTCGCGAGCCAGATTGAACTCGCTACTCTTGTCGAGTTTCTCGTTGTACTTGACGATCTTAATACGCTTCGCTGTGTCCCCATCAAATTCATCGAACAAGGGCTTCCCAATATCATCGCCGGCCTTCCACTGTTCCTGCCTGGGGTGAGAAACCACAGCCGCTACGATGACAGTAAAGGCGATAATCGCGAAAATGATAGTCTTTACACCTTCACCCATTTTTCTCTTATCCTCCAAACGTCTCCCGCTTGAATCGCTGCCGCGGGATTTGGTTTGATGTTGCCCTGATTTCACGAACCAAGGAAACCGAAATACTGGTCACCTTCATCGCATGCGTGATTTCGCGATCCCTTCGCGCTCCCGCAAGCGACGCCGTACGAACACGATCACCCCGACCAACAAAGGCGGAATAGGCGGCAAGGCTACGGCCAGGAACTTGTAAACATTCTTTATCTTGGCGATTTGAAGTTCGACATCACGGTTGATTTCATCGATCTTGTCGTCTTCTTTCCGCTCCATTTTCTCAGTTTCTACCGCCAACCGGCGGTTCAGCTTCTTTTCAACTCGTTCGACATCCTGTTGGGCCTGTCGAAACTTGAGGCGGTCGCTGGGCGCGACGTCAAGAACAACCATGTCCCCCATCATCTTGAGTGAACGCTTCATGATGTCTTCAAGCGTCTCTTTCGCCTTCTCAGCCTTTTCGATTTCCTCCTTGTTCTCTTCTTTGATCTTTTCGATTTCCGCGGCAAACTCCTTGCGGAGCTTGTTTAATTCATCGAACTCGCGCTCTCGCGCCTCCTGCTCCCTGTATTCCACGATCTTCAGCGTACTACGCCAAGGCTTTCGCTTGCGGATCTCTACGTAGTCGTCATCGCCCGACAACAGGTCGATGATGTTCAACAGGAACGTAACGTTCTCGAAGTTCCAACTGATCACTTCGTCTTCGTCCGGACGGGCCCGAATGCGCAGAAATGTGGAAATCAGCAGGTCGACATCAGCCACGTACACCACGTTGATCTCTCGCTTCTTCTCCTCCGGCTCTTCCTCGCTCCCCTCCTCCACTGCCTTTTCGAAGGCTTCTTCGAAGGCCGTTTCGCCGCTTGCCTTCTCCGCATCCGTGGTTTCATCATCGGACGATGCACTGCCTTCCAGGGCGCCTTCGTCGGCACCACGCTCGTCATCCGAGTCGTCCGCCATCGCGACATCGAAGCCCGCATCGGACATGGCTTGGTCGTCCTCCAGCACGCCTCGGATCTGTACTGCAATGGTTTGGGGCTCGTCCTCTGGTTCGCCCTGTTTCTCCAGCAACTCGCCCGGATTCCGGCTATTCACGGACTGCCTGAAGTCGTTGTAGCTGATCGTACCCGCGCGGGTCCCTGTGTTGACTAGCCTGATGAACTTCAACTCACTATCTTTGGCGGGCGTGATCACACCTGGGACGGGGAAAAAGATCTCGTCTAATCCAGATGTGATTGGCGATTCCTGGTTGAAGGACTCTTCGCCACCTGGCGCTTCCTCACGACAGAACACCCAGGTATCTGGAATCTGGCGGATCTGCAGCTTCAGATACGGATTGTAGTCCTGCCAGGCAAGATCTGGGTTGAACAGAGGCGGCCCCATTTGCGGCCTTCCCCCCATCATTACAGGGTCGGCTGTCTCGCCAGGTATGTCCAAACCGAGCATGTTCCAGAGCTTATGTATATCGCCTTTGGGCGGCGGCCCCTGCATTTGCACCATCCTCGGGTCCATGCCGGGCGGTGGCTGTTTTGGCTGGCCGGTTGCCGGGACCATGCCCATGAACAAGGGGAACGGATCCTCGAAGATCGCCGTCGGCACACCGTTGCGGATGGCCTCCAGGACGTTGTCCAATTCCTGGGGGCCCAGCGACGACGGCTGTGCCACGATCATCGCGTGATAGGTATCTAAATCGATCGGACTGCTTGCATTGATCTGTTCCACGTCGTACTGCTTTTCCAGTTCGTCGACGATGGGCTGTTGGGGAATCTGCTGGGGCCTGCCGCCAGCAAACGAAAAGCTACCCATCAGTGAAGCATCCGTGCGCACGATTCCGATCTTCTTTCGCTCTTTCTTGGCAACGGTACAAATCGATCGCATCAATTCGTACTCGACGGAGATGCCATAATCGAACAACGGAACAATGACCTTGTCCAAACCGCACGTGAACGCTGCCGCCAGGAAGACCTCTTCGTCCTTGATCGCGCCCCGGGAAAAAGTCCTTACCGGCTCAGGCGTAATGCCGAAATGCTTTTCAGCCATACGCGCGATCTTGATAGATTCCTCGCTCCCTTCATCCAGAATGTGGATCTGGACATTCGCTTGCTTCTTCTTGGTCGCCGCGAATTCCTTCAACATGGCGATCAAATCAGATTTTGTTCTCGCATACACCTCCGGCACATCAGCGCTGACAAATGCCTCGATATTGATTATGTGCTCGGCCTTCAGGTTTTCCATCAGCGTCTTGGTCTCGTCCGATAATGAACTACTGTTGCCTTTGGTCAAATCACATCGGGTTCTGCTCAGAAGTCCTGCGTTGGCGCACACGTAGTTAACGCCCAACGCAATCACGGCCAGTGCGAGCGTACGCGCCAGGAAGTGTCCCAACATCGAAGTACCATCACGCCCGCCGGACCAATGCCGAGCTCCGATCAGCACCATACTCAGGTACATGCCCACAACGGCGACCAGGATGAAATAGATAATGCCCGATAGACTGATCACACCTCGCCCAAAACCGTCGAACTGTCCTGCTACGCTCCAATCCGAGATCAAACGGGCCAATCCGGGCCAAGGGATGATCGTGTCGGCGTGCATGGAAAAAACCAACGGAGCATTGAATGCTGCTCCCAGAATGAAGCCGACCGTGAGGTTGCTAGTCAGGAAGGACGCTACCATGCCGACCGACAACATGGCCATGCCGACAAGCCAGTATCCGAAGTAAGTGGCAAAGAAAAGCCCCGTGTCCAATTCACCCAGAGTCAGAAATGCCAAGACGAAGTAGTTGCACAGTTGCGAGAACAACAGGGATGCCGTAAAGATCGACGCCGCAGCCAGGTACTTGCCGACCACGATGTCGACATCGCCGGCCGGCAGAGTCAGCAGCAACTCGTCCGTACCTTGCCGCCGCTCCTCGGCCCAGATGGCCATGGTGATGGCCGGGATGAAGAACAGCATGACATAAGGCAGGAAGTTGTTAAGCTGATCCAGATTGGCCAAGTTGGAATTGAAAAACTCGTGTGGCCAAAACGCCGCCAGTGAGGTGAGCAAAACAAACAGGCACAAGAACACATAGCCCGTAGGATTGCTGAAATAGCCGACGAAGTTCCGCTTCGATACAGCGAACGTGGCTCGCATGAAAATGCACAACGGAACCACGGCAGCAGCCAATACCGCAAGGAAGACCAAGTCTCGGAGCAACAAGGAGAATAACGAACCCAACATAGCTTCTTCTCAACTCCGTCAAAGGATTTGATACATATACACTCGTGACCAGTGCCGGCCGCGCTGCCCGTCAAGCGGCAGCGGACTCGGAAGTCGTCAGACGTTGGAAGGCCCCCTCCAAACCACCCTGCCCGTGGGCGAGGTCCGCGACGGGGCCATCCGAGACCACTCGTCCTTCGTCGATCAGGATCACACGGCTGGCCATAGCCTCGACCTCCTGCAGGATATGCGTAGAAAGCAGGATCGTCTTCTGCTCGCCCAGTTTCCGCATGGTGTTCCGCACCTCGCGAATCTGATTGGGATCCAACCCGACGGTCGGTTCGTCCAGAATCAGGACGTCCGGTTCGTGCAGTAGCGATTGTGCCATGCCGACGCGTTGCCGATACCCCTTCGACAGTTTGCTGATCGGCTTGTGGAACACGCTACCCAACGCGCAGAGGTCGACAACCGCTTCGATGCGTTCCTCCCGTCGATCGCGCGACATGCCCCGGGCGTCGGCGAAGAAATTCAGCAGACTGTGCGGTGTCATGTCGGGGTACAGCGGACCGTTCTCCGGCAGATAGCCGAGACGGGCTGAACCGGCCAAACGGTCTGTGGCCATGTCATGGCCCGCAATCCGGGCCACGCCCTCCGAGGCGGCAATGTAACCCGTCAGCAGTTTCATCGTGGTGCTCTTGCCAGCGCCGTTCGGGCCCAGGAAAGCGACCAATTCGCCTTCATGCACCTTGAACGAGACATCCTTCACCGCAGCAAACGGGCCATAGAACTTCGAGAGGCCATGGGCCTCGATCATTGGAGTCTTCGAATCGATTCTCTTAGCCATAATTCCGGTACCTAACAAATCTCAGTCCACTCACGCCGACCTAGTCGGTATCGAAAAACAGACCGTTCAGGTGTGTTAATACGTGTGATAAACAGGTTTGGTTCGCATAGCGGGGGTGGTGAAAGCCTGCTAGTTTAGCAAGAATTTCTGAGAATGCAAATTGCCCACTCGCTGGATCGGAAAGACGCGTGATCGGTAAGCATCGCCTGGGCGATCAGCAGACAGCGTAGACACAGGAACTGGTACATTTGGGCTTTGGTCGGCCAGTGCCCTGGTGCTAGAAAAGGGCGAGCTGCTTGGCAGGCCTGTCTTCTATCTCGCCAGGCCATGGCGCCAATTCGGGAACGCGTTGCGTGTGCTTCCGCAACTCGTCATGGAACATGCGTGCGAGGGTCGGGGCGTGCAATGCATCCGGAGCGTGGGTGAACACGTATGGCTTCAAGCCGCTGATGATCCAACCGGCGACAACCGGCGCCCACTCGCGAATCCAGGGCATGACGCGTGCGATGTCGTTTCGTCCCACCAACCGGATCATGGGATGACGTCCAGTGACAGATCTGCGTACGGGGCACCGTGGTTTTCGCGTCTGCGACTCACGTTCATAGTCGTCGGCAGGCGGATCACTGAACAGAGGCCGGCTGTCCATGATGACCCGGTCAATGTGCAATTCGGTCAACAGTGAATTGAGAGCCTCCTCGTTTTCGCCCTTGTCGAAGAAGTCACGATGTCGGACTTCAACGGCGTACCGGAAGTCTCGCGGCAACTCCCCGAGGAACTCGGCCAGATCGTCCAGTTGATTCGGTGCGAATCTCCTGGGGAGTTGAAGAAACGACGGCCCAAGTCGTCCGGCGTCTTTCAGTGTCTCCAGGATATCGAGAAACTCGACGGTCTCGATGTCCGCGCCCACCAGACGATGGTCGTGGCTGATGGTGCGAGGGAACTTCAAGACAAAGCGAAATCGCTCGTCGACCGAGTCCGCCCAACGCTGAATTGCCTGACGCGAAGGCAGCCCATAGAACGTGCTGTTGCCCTCGACCGCATGGAAGACCCGCGAGTATTGACGCAACCAGTCCTCGCGTTTCGCATGACGCGTGAACAGTCGGCCGGTCCATTGAGGACACGCCCAAATCGGACAACCGAGGTAATAGGGCGTTGAATTCATTGGTCCACCGCAGGATGAGATGACCCTACTTATTTATACGCTCTGCAGGTCGTCAGGGACAGCAAACTACCGCGAATATGCTTCCGTTTTCCGCGGCGATTGCCCCCGGACACAAGACGCGGGTAGACTGGTTACGGTTCGTTGCTCGCATCTCCATTGGGATGCGCCGCAGAAAGGACATGGATTCCATGCATCGAAGCACTCGTACAGTATGCCTTGTGGTGGTTGTTCTGGCTCTTATCTCAGCGCCGCTGTTTGCAGCGAAGCGTTGGACGCGATCCGTTGACGGGACCGTCAAAGTCTTCCCAGCATCCGTAGATAAACGTCTTCGCAACGCCCAGTGGCCGGATCAGTGGGAGAGAGATTTCTGGGAGAGAGCCAACCACGTGATTCGCAACACAGCACGCGCGGGATCGTACGGAAACACATTCTTCGAAAACGAAAAGCGTTCTTACGGCTGGGCCATGCTGTCGATCCTGGGCGGATACGAGGCCGACGGTCTGGCGTTCCTACAGCGCAAGGACAATATGGCTGAGCGCTGGAACAAGCACACGTTGGGCATCGACTACTATCCGTGTTTCACGCTTAAACACCAGACGCGCAAGTATTTTTTCTTCGGCGAGCATCTCGACCCGTCATACCGGCGGCAGATGAAGGACGCGGCAAAGATCTTCACAGAAAAGGATCCGCTGCGACGGCCCCATTACGCCTATACGGGCAAAGGCGCGTGGGGGCCGGACGGCAAGAACTCGTGGGTCGACGTTCGCAGCACGGACAATCTGAAACTGATGCGCGATACGTCCGTTTACTTGTTAGCCGAGGAAAGTGGCAACGAGCAAACGCGTTTGTCGTACAAAAAAAGGATCACGGGTTTCGTGGTCACCATGTACTACACAGGCATGGGAGAATGGGATTCGGAGAATTACCTCGGGCATTCCATTGCGCCCGTGTTGAGCCTGTACGATTTCGCCAGAGACGCCGAAGTGAAACTACTGGCCAAAGCGGCGTTGGATTGGATGACAACTGCCGCCGCCATCAAGTATTGGCGCGGTGCGTATAACGGCCCGACGCGTCGCGACTACAATCATCCGTATCCATTCGGCGGCAGTGCAGCGGCGCTTACCTGGTTATGGTTCGGCGATTCTCCGAAGGGGCCCACCGAGTTTGAATCCGACGAAATACACGTCATCACCAGTACCTACCGGCCACCGGCAGCGGTGGTGCATCTGGCCCACAAGAACTTCGCCAAACCCGCGGAGATCATCGCCGGAAAGCCGGAATGGAGCGCATGGCAAGATCCCGACGCCAAGCGGCCAAGCTATCGCGAGACGCAGTACTTCGGCAAGCATTTCCAGTTCGGCACGCTCGTGCGAGGCTCACAACAACCGGACATCAACGGTTTCAAAACCATCACCTTTTCTCGCGAGCGAGGTGCAGACACGATCATCGCCGGTCCGGTCAACGATCCGCTGAAGCTTGGATCCGTTCAGTATCAGGAAGGCATTATCGCGCCGAATAGCGCCGTAGGCCAAAACGGCAATATGGCCATTTATCTGACGCCGGAAAGCAGTCACCCGTACTTGTGGCTCATACCCGACTCGGCCGACGTGGAAGAGAAAGGCGGCGTCACGTTCGTGAAGTGCGAACGGACAACTACGGCGATTTGGCCCATCAATCTGTCATCGCCTCGGCCGGATCGCGACTTGACCGAGACGGTGCAATTCAAAGTCAAGAAGCACAAGGACGGTCGGATCGAAAAGCAAGAGCGTTGGGTGAACTCGAAGATATTGAAGGCTACGCGGAAAGGACAGGGCGTGTACGGCTTTGCAGTCGAGATCGATGAAGGCAATCCCCGGACATTCATTCAGCAGGCTTCACGGATCAAGCCCGAGACGGACGAAGTGTCAATCCGCGGCGCCGCAGCCTTCACATCCGTCAGCGAACGGCGCGTGCGGCTCCAATGGGGCAACGCAATGGACGCCATCAAGATCTGGCGAGACGGCAAACTGCGAGACTGGAACAGCGAAGAACAGAGCGTGGCATACCGGACCCTGACGGGCGATCTGGTTCACCAAGCCTGGCAAGGCGACGGCACGTTGACGGTATCAGCCGGCGGCAAGACGTTCACTTGCACGGTGTCCAGAGAAGGTCGTGTCGAGTTCAAAGAACGGTAGTACAGCGAGGCTGTACAAACGGAGCAATGGTACGCATCCATACTCGCATTTGCCCGAATCATTGAAGCCCGACGCGCGAGCGAGGGAAACCGCAGCGATTCCTTCGCTTGCGCTTCAGGCTCAAATGCGCGGCGCTTTGGGCAATATGGGCGCCAGTCCTTATTGTCCCGTACGTTGTGACGAATGACGTCTGCTTCATGAAACAATCCGGGTTAGCGGGCCGGCCGGATCCCCTGCGACCGCAGCTTGGCCTCCTCCTCGGCAGCGCGAAAACGGCGAGCCATGCTCTGGGAATCGCCGCGAAAGGTCGATACCCGTGCCAAGCCTGCGCGGACAAGCTCCTCGTTCAGCATCTGTTCGCCGACAAAAACGTACGCCAGATATCGATCGTACTGATCGATCCGTCTCCGGTCGAACTGCAATCGGACAGTGCCGCCTGCGACAAACCGCTTCGTGAATTCCGTCGCCTCCGGCCCCCACGGTTCGACGGGATGATTCGGCTTGACGCTTTCGGGGCAGTCAATGCCCAGCAATCGCAGTCGGACGCCGCGAGGGCTACGTACGGCCGGGTCGGTTGCATCCGGGTCACGTACGATTAGTGTGTCGCCGTCCACTACACGAACGACCTCGTAAGTTCCTTCGTCAAGCGGGGGCCTACCGCCAAGCGACGGAGATCCACGCCAACGATCGTAGCCGAGACGAACGAGGGCGAAAGCGACGACGATGGCCAGGACGATCCACTTCCGTGAGTAGCGTCGACGGAAACTACGTGCCTTGGCGTTCACGGCAACAGGATGTGTGGTCAGTTGTGACTGAAGTCGACGTGCAGCGAAGATTCTGTGCCCAGCGGATCTTGAATGTACTTGTGATAACAGTCGGGGCAAAGATCGTAGCAGAGTTGGCGATGGTCGTCTTCTTCGTAAGGTTGCTCGTCGTCCAGGTCCATGGACTCGAGCATCTCGTGGATCTCCAGCAGGTGATCGCGATCGTCGTCACGTTCCTCGATGGAGGGCGCTTCCAGCGCCGCGTGGACTTCGATCTTGATAACGTGCCGCGTCTCGTGTGCCGTATCGATCGTCCTTCTGCAGCGATCGCACGAGTAGTGAATCATGGTTCGGTCCTTCGAGAGCCATCAACAAAAAGGAGGATGCGTGGTCATGGCACACAACAGACCACTAATGCCATCCTAATACCAACCAGAACCGCCAAGCAACCCGAGTTCTGCGTTTTTGTTGCGGTAGTTCGGCGAGATATCGCCGGATAGCCTTCGGGGCACCTGCTTGGCACAACCCTGATGAGGGCCCCGAAGTGTGTCGTGCTTGCACTGCCTCCGTCAAACCTAGTGTTTCGCTGCGGGTACGTACATGTCACTCTTCGTCAACCCGTAACGATCGATCGCCTCGAAACATCGTGTCATGTCGATGGGCCGATCGTCGAAGTTATTCGAGCCGAACGTGAACTTGGCGCCCATCTTCTTGGCCATGCGGATGAAGTTGTCGTGGGGCAGGCCACTTCGCGCGTTGATCTCCAAAGCCACCTTGTTGTCGATCGCCGCCTGGATGATCCGGCGCATCCGCTCGTCGGTCCAGAGTTTGTCGTGCAGATCCTTTACGGGTGCCGGCAGATACGTCGGATTCGCAAGGATCGTGATTGGTTCGGCCAGCACGCGGAGATTGTGCTGCACGTAACGTTCCATCCACGCTTCGGGATCGTCGATCGAATACTGATCGGCCATCCACAACTTGACCGGCTCACTGTCGTCGTTGGGCATTGGCATGATCATCGTATCGCCCAGGACAAAATCCAGGCGTTTGAGCAGCTCCGGCGAATGCTTGTCCATCCAGTCCCGATCGTTGACCTGGAGGCCGACAAAGACGGGGCGACTCTTGACGCTGTCCAGAAACTCGCGAAGTTGCTCGTCCGTTTCAATAGGCCATCCTTTGCCAATGTTTCGTAAGACGCCGACACTGATTCCGGTCACAGCCTGCCGGTCCATCGCCTTCTGGACGTTCATCCCTCCGCGGAGGTGAATGTGGAAGTCAATCACAGGAACGTTCGCGCCAGCGATGCGATCCATCAAGTTCTCCGTCACCCCGTATCCTTCGTCGGATGCTCGCTGGTCCGCAGCGGGATCGGCATCGTCGGGCAGTAAACGAATCGCCACACGGCGGAAGGCCACGCGGCTGCTAGCGTCGTGGCCCTGCAAAGCGATTGTGCCGCGCGAAAGCACTCGACCCGCGCGTTCAGGTTTTCGGTGGCATTCGCTCGGCTGGAGGTAATCAACCGTCTGATGCTCGTTCACCCAGACACAGATCCGATTGCTGACAACACGAACTCGCACACGGAACCATTCGCCATCGCGGGCACACACGCTGTAGATGTTTCGGACTCCGTACAGGCTGCCCGTTCGCTTCAGTTCGCGATAGTTGCCGACGCCCTGGTACGTGTTGTTGATCTGAAGCTCGTATCCCTTCTCCGGCCAGCCGCTCTCTTGATACTGTGTGTGGAAAAAGATGCCCGTATTGCAGCCGGCGTCCATGCGCACCTCCGCCTCCAATTCAAAGTTGCGGAAGTTGTGATTGCCTGCGGGGCCTTCATAAAACAGATGACTCCGCGGGCCACTTGCGACCAGACAACCGTCTACCACATTCCACGTATCGCTGTGCTCCGACGCCTTCCACCCAGCGAGGGAACGTCCGTCAAACAGTGGCGTCCACTTGGGAGTTGGTTCGGCCTGGAGAATACGGCTGGAAAGCCCCGCACAGACCGCGGCGGCCATGACGAATACAAGAAACGTTGATCGTCTAGGTGTGGAATCGTGTTGCATGGTGATCCTACTCTTCCAAGAAGCGTGATTCGTAAACACAAGCTGCAGAGGCTTTCGCAGCGCCGTCATCCCCAAACGTCGCATAGATTTGGCCCGTTTGCAACGCGTGTGGAGACTGGGACACGAGATTTGCGATTCGACTTACTGGTATTCCGACTGGCCGGCAGGCGTTCTATACTCCCCACATGAAGCGACGATTGGCCCAACTGCCGTTGCATACAGGGAGGGCGCCACCGTGGTTGTTCCGGAGAATGACCAAACTGGCGGGCGCGATCACGATGGCCATCGTCGACGAATTCGGGCCACGGGAGATGCTGCGGCGTCTGTCAGATCCGTGGTGGTTTCAGGCATTTGGCTGTGTG
>CAZURK010000264.1:0-22054 GCA_964623055.1 uncultured Pirellulaceae bacterium | reverse complement strand
ACATTATCGGACGTTGCGGGAACGTCCAATTTGCCACCTCTGACGCCCCAAAGCCCTCCTGGGACACGTTTCGAGCAACGCCGAAGATTATCTTGGATCGTCCAGCAAGGCTCGTGACAACTTCCATCCGGCGACCTTGCCCTCCACTCAGTTAGCCCACGATTCCGAACAACGGGCATGCATCCGGGCCCATTCTGCGCGCGTGGTTGTCCGTTCCGTCCTGTGCTCGCCGTGGGCTCGGATTGTGACTCCGGGGCGAAATCGTGGGCGCACTCGGCGCCGATGTTCGAGTTGGCCCAAACGTGGCGCGGACGCTGAATCTCGATTTGGTCCCCGATCAAGTAGCTACCTACCGCGCGCTCGGCGGGTTAGTCTGTGAGCTGAAGCGGCGTTCTCATCTGCTCTCGGTGGACTACTTCTGCCGCGCGGAGGTATCAGAAGAGCGGCGGGGCCCCGTTTCAGCTCCTAACGAATGCGCGGTCTGTACCGACTGAGGAGAAGAACTGCGCATCGCGGAGGATCCTCGACGATTCGGGCATGCGGCGTTAGCGATCCTGTTGATACTCATCTTCTAGCTCCTTCCGCTGACGGGCGATGAATGCATCGATGTCTTGTTGCCACCGTTCATGGAATCCATCTTCGCCAAACAAGTGCATGGGAGGCTCCGGGCATTCTTCGGCTTTCAGGAACTTGGCCTTCGCAGCTCGACATTTCGGGCAATACGCAACCATTGCGAGATCGCCGTCGGAGAGTGGATCATCGAACGCACACGGAAACAGAGCGGAACGAATCTTGTAGTAGGAGGGACAGTACGACCCGCGTTCCCAGTCGACGCTATCGAGACTCACGAGCAGCGTCTCATCGTGAACTGGGCAACGCTCGACGTCGTCGACCACGAGGTCTTCGATTTGGCTCTGCCGGGCCTTGCGGGGGGGGCGTGGTCGCGGAGGTATCACACAGGAGACGGAAAGAACCAGCGAGAAAACGACCAAGGGTTGGATTAAGCGAGCCATGATTGGGAACTCCGTTTCCTGAGTCGCCCAAAGCATGCTGGGCGACAACATGGCGACAAATCCGTGTTACTTGTCCAGTTTAGCGGTTTGGAGGATTCAGGTGAACATGAGTTGCCGCAAGGCTGTCGCTATGTGCCACGCGGTTTGTGGAATGCGAGTCTCGGGGGTTGGGAAGCTGTTTCTGGTGGGCCGCCGCTCGCGTATCAGCGATTCCGCGCGAATGCGCCATGTCGAGCGTTTGCTAATGCACAGCCGATTGGTACTGGTCCGCTTCGACCCACCCTACGGGGATTGATCGTCGGATTCGCTGGGTGCGGCACTCGCCTCCTCCAGGAAGACGCCCATGCGGCGGAATTTTTCGTAGCGATCTTCGAGCAGACGGTCGGTTGGAAGTGCCAGCAATTCACGCAGCGCTTTCATCAAGTAGATCTTCACTCGCGTTGCCATTTGATGATGGTCGCGGTGAGCGCCGCCCAGTGGTTCCGGGATGACTGTGTCGACAATGCCGAATTCCAACAGGTCTTTGGACGTGAATCGCAATGCTTTGGCGGCCGTCTCCGCGTGTTCGTGTCCTTTCCACAAGATGCCAGCGCAACCTTCCGGGCTGATCACCGAGTAGTAGGCGTGCTGCAGCATGGCTACGCGGTCGCCTACGCCAATGCCCACCGCGCCGCCGCTGCCGCCTTCGCCGATCACGACGCAGATGATCGGCGTTTCCAGTCGGGACATTTCGTACATGTTCTCGGCGATCACCCACGCCTGGCCGCGTTCCTCGGCGCCAACGCCCGGATAAGCGCCGGGTGTGTCGATGAACGTGATCACGGGCAGGCCGTATTTGGCCGCCATGTTCATCTTGGCCATGGCCTTGCGATAGCCTTCCGGATGGGCGCAGCCAAAGTAGCAGGCGGTCCGCTCCTTGTAGGTTCGGCCTTTCTGATGGCCGATGACCATCACCTTGTGCTGGTCCAGCTTGGCGAATCCTGTCAGAATCGCACGGTCGTCGCCGAAGTGCCGATCACCGTGCAGTTCCACAAACTCCTCGAACACCAGCGACAAGTAGTCTGCCGTGTACGGCCGGTCCCTGTGACGAGCAACCTGAACCGTTTGCCATGGATCCAGGTTCTCGTAGATGCGTTTTGTAGCATCGGTCAACTCGCGCCGCAGACGGCGGATCTCGCTTTCGGTCTCTGGGCGACCATCAGCGGACCGTTCCAGTTGGTGCAAACGAGTTTCCAGTTCGTAGATCGGCTGTTCGAACTCTAACCCTGGGACGGGTGTTTCCATCGACGGTTATCCCTTGCTTTCTTCTTCCAAGTCCTCGTCGAGCGTTCGCTGCGGCCGTTGCTTCAATTGGTCGGCGTCGGTCACCGGCCCCACGTCCAGTTCCGAGAGCTTCTTCTTTGGTGCTTGCGGCTTGCGGTTAAAGACTTGAATGTTGCGGAACTCTTGCAGCACCTCCCACATCGATTTGGGCCGGCCGTCGCGTTTCTTTGTCATCATGCGTCGTAGCAGATCGCCGCACTCGCGAGTGACGTTCTTGTTGTAGACAATCACCGAAGGCACGGATGACTTCAGGTGTTTCTCGAGTAGTTCATTCGGGCTCGAACCCGTGAAGGGAGGCCGACCACTCAGCAGTTCGAACAGCACGCAGGCGAAGCTGTATACGTCGCTGCGACCATCCAACGTTTCGCCGCGGATCTGCTCGGGGGACATGTAGGTGCGCGTGCCTTTCACCTTGTTCTTGATACCGAGGAACCGCAGAAAATTCCGCTTGGGGCGTTGCGAGATTGTGAAGTCGATCAGCTTAACGTCACCGTCGTCGTTCACCAGGAAGTTGTCTGGTTTAATGTCGCAATGGATCCAGCCTTTTTCGTGCATATAGTGCAGGCCGTGCGTTGCCTGATGAATGATCTTCTCGGCAATGTGCGCTATGGCCTCGGGACCTTCACGCAGTACCTGCTTCAGATTCAGCGCGCTATACAACTCGACCACAAGGAACGGCGCCTGGTATTGCGTCTCCAGACTATAGATCCGAATGATGGTCGGGTGACGCAGATCCTTGGCCACTTCGAACTCGTGCCGCAAGTCTGCAATTTCCCCGCGATCCTTGGCCTTGTCCGGCTTGAGCATTTTCAGCGCATACCGCTCCTCGGTGTTTTCCTTCAACGCCTCCCACACTTGGCAAGAGGTACCCACGCGAATGAGTCGAGACAGTCGATACGGTCCGACAAAATCACGGATTCTTGTCACGACAACACCTCGTTTCTCGAAGGGACTTATCAGAGGGGTTAGTTTAGAACAACCTCCACAAGCCTGCTACCCCAACAGCCGCCCGTACAGCTCGCGCAGTTGCCCGGTCATGGTCTCGTGGCGGAACTGTTCGGTGAACCTCCCCCTGCCCTCTTGGCCCATGCGTTCACGCAACTGGGCATCGCTGGCTAGTTCAATCAGTGCATCTGCTAGCGAATCGACCTGCTTGGGTGGGATCAGAAACCCGGTCTCTCTGGTGATGGCCACTTCGCGAGCACCGTCCACATCGTAGCTGACCACGGGCTTCCCCGCGATCAACGCCTGCGGCAAAGCCCGAGCGAGACCCTCACGCAAGCTGACGTGCACCAGCACGTCCATCGCGCCCAACAGGGCCGGGATTCGGCCGGGTGGCACTAGCCCTGTGAAACGGAAATGCTCCGACAAATCGGCGTCCGCAATCTGCCGCTGGAGTCGCTCGCGCAGCAGTCCGTCACCGACCAGCAGAAACCGGACATCGGCACACTGCCGCACGACGCGAGTGGCGGCCTGGATCAGGTATTCGTGGCCTTTCAAATGAAACAGCCTGGCAATCTTGCCGATCACAACATGCTGGTCCGCAAATCCAAGCTCGTCGCGCACCCTCTGCCGATGATCGTTTGCCGCCAAGAACGGCTCGACATCCATTCCGCTGTAGACCGTGGTGAACTTGTCTCGTGGCGCCACTCGCGCGTCGACCAGCAAATCGGTCATGGCGTCGGCCACGCTGACCATGGCGTGACACCGCCGAGCGGCATGCGCTTCACACCAGCGAAACAGCCACCGCGCCGCCCTGCCCTGGTAAGGATGAAACGGAGCTCCGTGAACCGTGTGAACAATCGCAGGAATACTCAGCGCGTGTGCGGCCATTCGCCCCAACACGCCGCCCTTGGCGCTGTGCGTGTGGACAACGTCGGGTTTGAAGTCGCGCAGGATGCGTTTGACCGCGAAGTAGCTGCGCGAATCCCGCCATGGATGAATGGCACGTCGCAGCGCGGGCACCCGAGCCAGCGGCACGTCGTCCCCCCTGCCCTGCCCCAGCAAATCGCCTTCGGGTCCCAGCGATGGCCCCGTGACCAGCAACACGTCATCGCCATACAGTCGGATCAAATCCTGGCAACACAAGAGCGTGTTCTCCTGTGCCCCGCCAATGATCATCCTGGTGATAACGTGAGCGATCCGCATGAGGCTCCAACGTCCGATAATGTTAGGCAGACAGATGCGTTTTTTGGCCTAGTTATCTAGTCAAAGCAGACGCATAAGCCATCAGCGCGTTTGTTTAACCGCAGGGCCAGCGGCCCGCGCGGGACCGACCGTTGCGTCATCCGCAAATCACAGCGTCGAGAATGGGCGCGGCACCACCTTCCCGCCCACGCGCGGGCCGTTGGCCCTGCGGTTAAACGAAATGTTGCGTTTGCTCTTCATATTCGACACATACGAGGAACAGCCCCTGCGGCGGCGCGGTCATGCCGGCGACGTTCCGATCTTTCGCTGCCAGAACCTCGGCAACCCACTTGGCTGGCTGCTTGCGTCGACCGACTTCGACCAAGGTGCCGACGATGTTCCTGACCATATTGTACAAAAACCCGTCCGCCTCGATTTCGATGACCACGCGGTCCATGAAATCGCCGGCCCTGCGTTCCACCACCAGGTCCGTAATCGTCCGTACGCTGGTGGCTCGCTCGGAACCGGATGCCTCGAAGCTGGTAAAGTCATGTTTGCCCAGCAACGACCGCGCCGCGGTACGCATGGCATCGACGTCGAGTCGCCCATAGATGTACCACGCGTAGGCCCGGGCAAAAACGTCGGCGATCGGCCCGTCTTGAATCACGTAGCGATAGCGTTTTCGCACGGCGTCCCGAATGGCGTGAAAACCATCCGGGGCCTCGCGCACCTCCAAAACGGCGATGTCTCTGGGCACGTTGGCACCAATTGCCTTAGTCAAGACTTCCGCCGAGAGATGCGTATCGCTGGCGAAGCTAACCACTTGCCCCAGTGCGTGCACGCCCGCATCGGTGCGCCCGCTGGCAACCGTACGAATCTGCTCGCCGGTCACCTCGCACAGCGCACGCTCCAACTCGGCCTGCACGGTGTTGGCATTGGCCTGCACTTGCCAGCCGGCATAAGCGGTTCCGTCGTAGGCGAGCGTCAGTTTGAAGAACCGCATGGCGAACCCGCATGCTTCAGGATTTGCCTGCCACCAGCAGTTCGGCGATTTGCACGGCGTTGGTAGCGGCGCCCTTTCGCAGGTTGTCGCTGACGCACCAGAAAGTCAGACCGTTTTCACAAGACAAATCCTGGCGGATGCGGCCGATGAACACGTCGTCCTTGCCGTCGCCATTGATTGGCATGGGGTACTGCCCGGCCGCCACGTCGTCGATCACCGTGATTCCATCGAACTCGTCGAACAACCGGCGAGCTTCCTCGACCGAGATCTTCTGCTCGGTTTCCACCAATATGCTTTCGCTGTGGCAGTTCGACACCGCAGCTCGCACGCACGTCGGGCAGACGCGAATCGAATCGTCGTCGAAGATTTTGTGAGTCTCCCACACCATCTTCATTTCTTCGGACGTGTACCCTTCGTGTTTCAGCGAGCCGATCTGCGGGATCAGATTGAAGGCGATCGGATGGGCAAACGCCTTGTATTCGTAGTCGCGACCTGCTTGAGCCGCCCGCGTACCTTCTTCCAGATCCTCTTGACCGGAGACGCCTGCCCCGCTGGTCGCTTGATAGGTGCTGACGATCACTCGAGTGATACGGCCAGCGTCGTGCAGCGGCTTCATGGCCACGACCATCTGGGTGGTGGAACAATTGGGGCTGGAAATGATCCCTTCATGCTTGAAAGCCGCCTCGGGATTGACTTCCGGCACGACCAACGGCACGTTAGGTTCCATGCGCCAACGACCGCTTTCGTCCACAACCACAGCACCGCGTTCGACCGCCGCAGGGATGAAATCCTCGGCCACGTCGTCCGGCGTGCTGGCGATCACCAGATCGACGTCGTCGAACACCTCGGGCCGCAACTCCTCGATCGTGTGCTGTTTACCCTTGAATTCGATCGGTTTACCGGCCGAACGAGCCGAAGCCACAAACTTGATCGTCTTATAAGAAAAATCCCGCTCCACCAACAACTGCTGGACCAGTCTCCCCACCGCCCCGGTGGCACCAACGACAGCCAAGTTCTCGTACACCGATCGAATCCTCCAGAGTCTACAGGCAACAAAAGACAGAAACACCGAACACGGCAGTATAGTCGCCCTCCCAGCATTTCTCCAATGGGGCTACCTGGTGGGTAGTGTGTGATTAGTGTGTTGCTGGCGATTCAGCGGCCCTTCGTTGTTGGGCGTCCATCCTCGGTTTTCGCCGGTGAACCAGCATTCACCCAACGGCGAATACGTCGATGTGCGCCCCAGAGGACGCCGACGGTCCCGCCAACACCTATGCCAACGAGCATATCCCGAAGCAAATCAGGAAGGGAGAATCCCTCCACGATGCAACGGAGGATATGGACTCCACAACCGACCGCAAAACCGATCATTCCCCCGCGACCGACGAAGACGCGGAAGCAGGATTGAGCCGGAGGGTCCGCATCACGACCTACGGGCTGATCTTCCGTGGTGGGCGATTGGTAGGGATTCGGCTTCATTCCTCCACCCTACCACCCGCGAGACGCGGGGGGAAGATGAAGTTGATTTAGAGTGGTGTGTGATGTTCCGTTGCTCGTCACGAACGTAACTGGCTCAGTGGAATCAGCGACGTACGATCCAAAACAGCAATTCGGGAAACAGAGTTACGGCTGCCGCAATGGCGAGATTGATTGCCAAATCGGTGTCTCGTTGCCACAAGGCCGCCCAGAGCGCCACAACTGTCATCACAACGAACAGCGCTCGCAGGCTGTATTGCCACGGCTTCGCTTTGAGCTTCTTGTCGGCCATCTCAGCCTAAGTCTTCTTCGTGTTCGGGCGCACGCGCCAATACCGCATGCATCATCTTACCGAGCAGTCGGCTCCATCTGCACGTCGTCGAACGACACTTCGCCAGTGGCTCCGAACAGTCCCAGACGCAAGATCCCTTCGCGGGCTTGCGATGGAACGCGAATCGTCCGGCTTACTTTGCGCCAGTCCGTCGTGCCCAGGTACGGCCCCATGACGGCCAGGCCAACGTCGCGCCGGTTTTCGTCGTAGAACGATATCCCCGCCATCGGCAGCGCCTCTCGCCCCGGCCCGCGTACCGTGTTCGTGGTTTTCACGAACAGCGACAGCTCCAGACGGCCGACCGCGCGCCCGTCGATGGGAAATCCCTGCAGCACGTGAGCTGGTCGTCCGGGCTGCTGGTTGCGAATCGTGACGAAATGCTCGCCTTCCGGAGCGCCGGCATCCGTCTCCCACGAAAGTTGACGTTGATAGTACCAGCCGGAGACGAATTCGTCCGCCACCGGTGGTCGTTCGAAGTTGCCGTTCACAGCGCGGGGATTTGCCGGATCCGGCTGCACCTCCCGGTTGTCTTCCGCCGAACCGGTCATGGGGACGAACAACGTCGGACGCATGGCCTCGGCTTCCACCTTGCCGTCTTTCTTGCGCATCACGTACAGCGTCTGTTGGTACCGCTCGCCCACGGGGATGACCATCATCCCGCCTTCGCGCAGTTGCTCGACCAGCGGTTCCGGCACCTTCTCCGGCGAACAAGTGACGACGATTTTGTCGAACGGCGCATGTTCGGGCCAACCCTTGAAGCCATCGCCGACCTTGGTGAACACGTTTTCGTAGCCCAGCCGCTTCAAAGTGCGTGCCGCGGTGCGCCCCAGCGATTCGACGATCTCGATCGAGTACACCTCCTTGACCAGCGGACTGAGCACCGCCGCCTGGAACCCGCTGCCGGTGCCGATCTCGAGGACTTTGTCAGTGGGCTGGGTATCGAGGCATTCGGTCATGTAAGCCACGATGAACGGCGACGAAATCGTCTGCTTGGCGCCGATTGGCAAGGCCATGTCGTAGTAAGCGTTTTTGCGCAGGGGCAGAGGCACAAACTCGTGTCGCGGTGTGTTCAGCATCGCCTGGATCACGCGAGGATCCTTGACCCCAGCGCCAATGATCACTTCATCGACCATCCGCCGCCGCGCCTGGTCGAACTGCGATCGGGTTTGAGCGTAAACGCAAGGCGCGCAAACAAGCAGAAGCATGAGACTATGCCAGACTCGCGCTATTTGCTGCATTCTAGTGTCATCTCCTTGGGTAGGGCCGGTTCCTACCGGCCGGGTGTCTGATCGTCAGGCGGCCGGTGGGAACCGGCCCTACGCCTGCTGAATTCTCATGTCCTCTCCTCAGGGATGCGTGCCTAGGGCTTGCGTGCTTCTCGCAAATCAGCCAACAGTTGTGCCACTTGCTGATGGACGGCGAAGCTCTGTCGCACGTCCAGCGTACCGCGGCCCATCCGGATGCTGCCTGGCCCACCGACGTCGTCCCAACTGGCCGGGGCTACGCAAGAAGTGATGGCGTCGATCAAATGGTCCGTGTGGCCAGCTTGCACCAGAGCGTTGATCGGGTAGTGGACCAATTCGATTTTCGCCCCAGCGGCCTCCGGTGTGGTGATGCGAATTCCGGTCTTGTCGGCCGTCCACACCAGTTCCAAATCGCTCGACATCAACGACAATGCCGAGCCCAGCTTGATGCCCTTCTTGTGCATGGTGATCGGCGTATCGGTCGCGATACCCACATCTTCGAGCGATCGGACGTCGAGCGTAATCTCCGCATCGTGAACGCCCTTGAGGAATTCTACGATGTCTTTCAGCGGCGTTTCGATGAAATCTATCGTCGTGGGCTCCAACAAGGTTTTTGCAACGGCCGGACCAACCAACCCGGGTACCGTTGCGGGAAAGGGAATTCGGGCTCGCTTGAGTATGCCTTTGTAGTGTTTCTCGATTTGCCGATGAACTGCTTGCGTCTGCGTCACCACCAGCACACCCGGCGGCATGGGGCAGAGCGACCCGGGACCACCGACCGTATCCCAGCTTTGCGGATTGATGTTGCCGGTGATGTCTCTGAGCAGATCGTCGAATGTAACTTGACGCAGCAGTTTGTAGACGCGTGCTTCGCAATTGGCTTCAGCCGTCTGTTTCGTGGTGATCAGCAGCACTTCGTGCTGAACGACCCACGTGAGATCCAACGGATCGAGGATCGCGTCAAGGTTCGTCGCCAATTCGCCTTGTCGCCGTCTGTCGGTGATTGGAACGTCGGCGCCGATCCCCACGTCATCCAGTGAGCGACGGTCCAAACCGACCGGAATATTATGAATGTCCTGCAGAAACTCCAGTGCGTCGGTGAGCGGAGTTTCAACAAATTCCCATCGCGTCGGCTGAATCAGCGCGGTCTCAATCGCCGCTTCGGCTCCGCCGGGTTTCTTGTCGAGCGACTTCAGGTACTGTTGATCGGCGTCGCTCAACCGTTTGACGGAAACAGCGATGATCGTCCCATCCGTCTTCTTCAGCCGAACCGTAGCTCCAGCGACTTCGACCAAGTCGGCCTCCACCGTGAAGACTCCCGTGCTGTCCGTCCATTCACGGGCGTGCAATGTGAAAGCCAGCCAGAAACACAACATCGACATCAATACCAACTTCGATCTCATACAACACGCTCCTTACCGACCGTCAGCCATATCTTGCCGATTGCCCACAGCGGAATACTGAACCCACACATGATCCAATTTAGCACGTCCAGACGCATTTGACACCTGTTTCAAGAGGCGGCGTCCGTGTTGCTGAATCCTGTTGCGTGGCTTATCCTGCACATCGGGCACTTGATACAGAGGTTACACCATGCGAGTTGCGCTTCTCATACTCCTCGTGGTCGTGCTACCGATCGGTTCCACCGCACAGGAACGGCAGGCGACGCCGCCGACGATGGTGTTGAAGATGCCGGGCAAGAGCTATCGGGGCGAGCTTCCGGAGCTTACGGCAGAAGAAACGGCCCTGGCCAAGTCGCTTCGCGATGATGTTGTGCGGCTTGCCACAGACATGGGCGAACGAAACGTGCATGAGTATGCAAATCTGGTCAAGGCAGCGCAATACATCGAGCAATCGTTCTCCAAATGCGGTTACACCGTCAAGAAACATGGATACCAGGTTCGCGGCCGCGAATGCTGGAATGTCGTTGCCGAGCGCAAAGGCCAGACGCGTCCGAACGAGATCATTGTCGTGGGTGCTCATTACGACTCGGTCGTCGGTTCGCCGGGCGCAAACGACAATATCTCTGGCGTCGCTGGTGTTTTGGCATTGGCCAAATCTTTCTCGCGAAAACGAACGGCTCGCACGTTGCGTTTTGTCGCGTTCGCGAACGAGGAGCCGCCGTATTTCCACACTGACCTGATGGGCTCACGCGTTTACGCCCGTCACTGCAAGAAGTCCGGCGATAACATCGTCGGCATGCTATGCCTGGAAACGATCGGCTACTTCAGCGACGAGGAAGACAGCCAGAAGTACCCCCTGCCCTTCAGCTTGTACTATCCGTCCACCGGCAACTTCATTGGCTTTGTGGCCAATGTGGATTCGGCCTCCTTGGTCAAGAACGTGGTCAACTCGTTCCGTCGACACACCAAGTTCCCATCAGAAGGCTGTGCCTTGCCCGAGCAGGTCACCGGAGTCGGCTGGTCGGACCACTGGTCATTCTGGCAGGAAGGCTATCAAGCGTTGATGGTCACAGACACGGCCCCGTTTCGATACCCGTACTATCACAGGAAAGAAGACACGCCGGACAAACTGGATTACGAACGAATGGCGCGTGTTGTGGCAGGAATGCAGCGCGTGATCGAGGAATTCGTTGCAGCGAGTTGGGCTGAACCTAAGAAGAAAAGAGGGATGCCGTGAAACGTCAGCCCGTCTTCGCTCGCAACGCCCCTGACCAGCCCAACAGGGGCGCTCCTATGTGAGCCCAGGGTGAAGCGACGTGAGTCTGCGAACGTCGCGGAACCCTGGGAATTGCGATCACATACAACTCAAAGCCCCAACGGGGCGGCCCTAACTTAACCGCGAAGCGGGCACTTCCCACCCAGGGTTGCGCGACGTTCGTTTTCCTCACGTCGCTTCACCCTGGGCTGGCATAGGACCATCCCTTCGGGATTACCACCGGTTGGCACTGGCGATACGAGAGCGCGCCTCCCCCTTACGTGATCCGCAGACCTTGCGGCAGTGCTTCGCCGAAAACGCGTCCTTGCTCTTCGCTGTCCAGCGTTCCACCTTCCGTTACGAGTTCGATGAAGTGTTCCGGAGCGTCGTGACCTTGCATCCAATCGACCACCTCGCGGCGCAATTTGTCATTCAGGTCCCGGTATCGGTCTCCGGTCCGGCGGGCTATCTGCATGACGGCCAGTTTGTCCACATCGGTTGGCTCGCGGCCCCTCATCAGTTTGTCCAGCCAACGGCCAACGACATCTATGGGGACTACTGTGTTCAAAGGCCCGTAGACCGGTGTGCGCGAGCCGATGCGGCCGAGTGACCAAATCAGGGCTTGGCGCGCCGGCTTCATTGACTTCTTCGGCATGAACTCGACCATCGCGTTGCCCAAGTCGCCTTTCACTCTCGCTGACAGCAACTCCAGCGAACCAAGCAGCCGCCACATTTCGACGGACTGTTGCGGAGTGACGCCCAAATCGCCGCCTCCTTTTCCCGTGGTGAAACGGCGTTGCAAAGCGCGGACGGACGACAGAAACGGCTCGGCGATCGCTCGATGGTGACCGGCCGATAGTCCACCTGCGATCCGCCGCCAGAGGATCCAAGATTCCGAGCGACAATTGGCTGCACCATGCGCCAGCCTGCCGTGCACAATCCGCCACGTTTCCGCCACTCGCCAATCGTCCACGCCCAGTCCGTATCCGGGCCGCAACGAGAACCCCAGCAGATTCAGCCAGCGAGCTTCGTGAACGGGACTCTTGCGGCGCCCGGGCTCCAATTCCATCAAGGCTTCCCAGATGCGACGCAACAGCGACATGGGCCAGTCCAGGCGGTCCGCTCCTAACGCCGTGACAAGCTGTTTGACAAGCGGTCTCGGGTCGGCCTTCCCTTCAGCACCAAACGTGTCCGCCAATAGACTCTGACACGCCTCCCAGGACGCTTCTTCGACGATCCCCTCCGACTCGCCGACCGTCTCGCTCGCCTGGATGTCCGTCTGGGTGGCCGAACGGACGTCGAACTGCAGACGCCAATTGCGTTGGGAATCCGCTTCACTGCACCATAGATCCAGCGTGCCGATTTCGGTCAGGCGAGCATGTACGTTGACGGAGATCGAGCCGGCCTGCTTCTTGCCGCGCGTTTTCAATACGGTTCGGATCGGTGGTAACGGCGTCATTTGTTCGCGGTCGATAGGCAACAACTCGCCGGGTTGATCCGCCAGTCGCGTGCTGGAGACATACAATGGAAACTCGACCGGTTGGTGAACCAGCAACTCGAAACGCCGTTCGGTCAGATTGATCTCCTGCCCCGGTTCGGCACTGCCCGGCACCAGGCAAACCGCCATCGGCACATCGCCTTCGACGCCCATGTAGTAGGTTCGAGCCAACCCGGCTGCAATCCGCACTCCCCTGCCCCGCCGTACGCTGCCGTAATAGGCCGCGCCGCGAGACACAGCAAGATCCAGTCGTTCATTGTCCAGAATCAGCGGAGACCAATCTGTGTCGTCGCCTCGAAACCAAGACCGCAAGACGTCCAGCAAGCGCTGCTGGATCAAAGGCGATGCGAACACACCGCCGTTGAACAACACAATGTCAGGGCGCGCCGAGTCGAGCCCCCCTGCCCTGCCCCGCTGCGGCTGCGCGTCTTCGTTCATTTCTTCGCCAGCGTGACGATGCGTTGTGAGGAACGCGGCGAGGTATCGAGTGATCGCAGGGTCTGGTGCGTATGGCAACCCGAATTCTTGAAAACCCGATTGCTGTTTCTGCGGCTTCTCGTTCAGGTCAATGCAAGGAAAGAAACCGTCCAGCAGCATCTGGCGAGCTTCTTCGCGATCGACCTCGACGCGCACGCCGCCGCCGATCAGCTTTGATCCCGCGCCGGGCAAGTTGAAGCTGATCGTCTCCGCACCACCTTCGGCCAAGACGTCCTCCTTCGCACGTCGACATGTGCGAACAAGCACGTGCCACTGATGTGGCTGGAGGTTGCCGCTCAGCTTCTCCTCTAAGTGCCTAGCCAAAGCCAAATCTAGATTATCTCCCCCCAAAATGAGGTGATCGCCAACTGCAACTCGATGAAACTGCACCTTGTCGTCTTCGCCGCGACGCACGCGGATCAACGTAAAGTCGGATGTGCCGCCGCCAATGTCGCAAACCAGGATCTTCTGTCCGGGTTCAACTCGCTGGTTCCAATCATTCGCATGCGCGTCGATCCATGCGTAGAACGCTGCCTGCGGTTCTTCGATCAACACGACGCGCGGCAGACCCGCCGCGGCTGCCGCCTCGACCGTCAGTTCGCGAGCCACTTCGTCAAAAGAAGCGGGGAGCGTCAGCACCACATCTTGTTCGGCCAGCGGTTCGTTCTTGAATTTCGCATTCCAGGCATCGCGAATGTGACGCAAGTAGCATGCGCTTGCTTCCACCGGCGATAGCCGTTCGACGTCTTCCGCTCCCTGCCACGGGAGTACCTCCGCAGTGCGATCTACGCCCGAATGGCACAGCCACGACTTGGCCGAAGCGATCAGCCGGCCCGGCGCACGCCCCCCCTGCTCCTGAGCAAAAACGCCCACAGCGTAGCCCGTGGCCTTCCGAGTCCAGGGCAGACGCAAAGCATCCGGCGACATCTCGCCCGCTGCCGGCTGGTAATGAAACGACGGAAACGTCTCGCGAGTTTCGACTTGCCCGGCATCGACCAACTGGGGGACAAGGAAAGTGCGCACCCGCCACGGCTCTCGGCTGGTATCGACGTAGCTGACGGCTGAATTGGTCGTACCCAGGTCGATTCCGACGATGTAACGGCTCGGAGCTTCCGGTTCGTCTAGGAGTGGTTCGCGGTTAAACGATACACCGCTGCCTAATCCTCCTCGCGCACGTTGAACTCTAGCTTCCACTTCTTGTCGCTCTTGGTACTGACGCACCACAGCTCGAACATACCCAACTCGGTCACGCGCGACTGGAACTTGACTGGCACGTAGGGTTCGTCGATGGCTTCGTCCCGGTCCAAGGTGGCTTCCAGCGAATCGGTCTCGGCCAATTCATCTTCGCTCCACGACGTCAACACGTCACCCACCTTGTCCTGCTTGCGGATCGACGAACTGAAGAAGCGGAAATGAGCCGGTTCGCCCACGACCAAGCCGATCTCTTGCGACGGCACGTCGGCCTCTTCACCTTCCTCCATGCCCAACGGTGCCACGCACGACAGCCGCAGCGGTCGGGGAGCACCGGGGATGGCCAAGCCGGCCGTCTCGATGCCTACGTAGTAGGCTCGCGCGGTTCCGCCTCGAATACGAACGCCGCCTCGTTCTTTCGCCCAACCGTAGTACGCTGCGCCTCGCGCGACCGAGTTGTCCAGATCGCGGTCCTCTTCGAGCCAGAGTGGTCCTTCGCCTCCGGTCCAGTCGGCCAGCGTCTCCGTCAATCGGTCCGACAGAGCTTGCGCCTTGAACGCGCCGCCGTTCAATAGCACGTGCGTGGGCAACACTGGACTCCCCTGCCCTTCCCCGTGATCCTGCAGGAAAGCCGCCAAGTGTCGTGTGATCGCCGTATCTTGTTCGAACGGCAGTCCGATTTCTTGAAAACCTGATGCGAGACGCCGCGTCGGGCGCTGGTCGATGTCGCACTGTGGAAAAAACCCATCGACCAGTATGTCAGTCGCTTGCTTGCGTTTCATTTCGATCGACACCGTCCCGCCTACCAATTTGCTGCCTCGCCCCAGCACCGAAATCGTGTGCGTTTTCGGCCCGTCCGCCACCAACAAGGTCTCTTTGGCCGTCCGGCAGGAATGCCACAGCGATACCGATTGCCACGGATCCAAAGTGGTTTTCTTCTTCGAGAACATCTCTGCCGCCGCATAGGCCAACGCCAAATCCATGTTGTCGCCGCCTACCAGCAGGTGGTTGCCGACCGCGGCACGTTGCAGAACAAAATCGCCGTCCTCCTCCGCGACCTTGACCAACGTAAAGTCGCTGGTCCCGCCACCGACATCGCAAACCAGTAACACGTCGTCCAGCTTCAACGATTTGCGCCAGCGGTCGCCTGTCTTTTCCACCCACGCATAGACGGCGGCTTGTGGTTCCTCAAGAAGCAACAGGCTATCGGGCAGGCCAGCCGCAAGTGCGGCTTCACGCGTCAAATCGCGCGCCGCGGCGTCGAACGATGCCGGAACTGTCAACACCACGCGCTGGTCGCGGGCCGGCGCATCGGGGAAAGCGTGCTCCCAAGCAGCGATCAAGTGCTCCAGGTATCTTTGCGAAGCCGTGACCGGCGAAATCTTCGACACTTCGGCGGGAGCATTCCACGGCAGGATTTCGTCCCGCCGGTCAACTCGTCCGTGACATAGCCACGATTTTGCCGCGCCCACCGTGCGGTCCGGCACCTCGGCCGCTTGTCGGCGAGCCATCTCGCCTACAACGTAGTCGGCCCCCTTCGCCCAAGGAAGATCGAAAGCCCCCTTACCTGCTTCGTGCTCGCTGGGCAGATAGATGAACGACGGGAGCGCCCCCAAAGACTCGACCGTCCCCGGAGCCACCAACTGCGGGATTGGCAGAAGCTGGACTTCTGGTTCTTCGGCCTCCAACGGAACGTATGCGAGCACGCTGTTCGTCGTGCCCAGGTCGATGCCCACGACGTATTGGGCAGTCATGTTCTTATCTCCTTGAAACAAGATCGTTTAACCGCGACCCAGCGGGGAGCGCGTCGGAGCTGACGCCGGTTGCCGAATCACGCGCTCCCCGTTGGGTCGCGGTTAAACGAGGAAGTTGTGTCCTACACGGTTCTTACAGTTGCACTTCAGCCGGCGCGACGACACGGGCGGCCTGATCGCTGCCCGACCACTGGGGAACGTCGCACTTGGCGACTTCCCAACCGTGATGCACTAGGCTTCCACGGAACGGCGGCTGCCCGGCGACGTTGCCGGTCAGTCGATAACGCCCGGTGTCGAAGCTGGCGGGGACTTCCACGTCATCCCCTTCCTCTTCGGTCAGCACGGGCGTCAAGCTGAACAGTCGGTCCAACACGGTTCGGCAATCGCGCAAAACGTCTCGCGCCGCTGCGCCAACCTGTTCGTCGCTGTACTCGTCCAGCGACTCTTGGGTCAGATCGACAAATCTGGCTTCTCGCTGCAACGCAGCCAGAAGCGTGATGGCCTCGCTCCGTGCGGGCTTTTTCGGTGTTTCCGGTAGGGCCGGTTTCGGTTTCTGGGGTTTATCGTCATCCGCCGGCCCGGCGGTAGTTTCCAGAGCCGCCTTAATTCTTTCGGCTACTGCTGCGCTGAACAACGCAACAAAGAACACGCGGATTGCCAGTATCAAGCGCATAGGAAATGCCTCTCGCTTTAGGTAGTTTGGGTATCGTCGGTCGTGAGGAAAGCCTAATAGTACACCGGACCGATCAAGATATTGTCAACGGGATATGCGCCGTGGATTGAATATCAGCGGCTTGCGGCGACAAAACTCTAGAAAAAACGCCATACAACGACGGAAGATCAACGCTCGGCGGTATGATGCACGCTCATCTGGATTTGCGCCGGCTTGTTTTCTTCTTGGGCGTCTTCTTCCGCGTCGAACTCACTTTCCTTTTCCCGATTTTCTTTTTCGCAGTCTTCTTTCTTGCCGTTACCTTCTTTTTCGCCTTTGGCTTTGCTTTCGCCGTCAACTTTGGCCTGCCAGATGCCTTCTTCAGGCGGCGCGTCAGGCGGAAATCCAACTCGCGACGGTCCACGTCGACGTGTGCGATTTCTACTTCGATGATGTCGCCAAGCCGAAAAACGTTGCCTCGACGATGGCCGGTCAGCGTGTGCGTCTGTCTGTCGAAGCGGTAGTAGTCGTCGGCCAACGAATCGACTCGGATCAAGCCCTCGGCCGGCAACTCGATGCCCTGGGCGAACATTCCGTACTTCTCGACGCCCGTGACCACCGCCTCCATGTGCTCGCCAATGCGTTTGCTCATGTAGCTCAGCAGCTTGACCTTGACCAGTTCGCGCTCCGCGGCCTCGGCCCGTTGTTCACGGTCCGAACAGTGCCCGCCCAGCACGGCTAGTTGGTCGAAATCGTCGGCCGGTCGTTCGCCCCGTGCCAGGCTGTCCAACATGCGATGGATCACCAAGTCCGGATAACGTCGAATGGGCGAGGTGAAGTGACAGTAATTCTTGCTGCCTAGGGCGTAATGGCCTTCCCCCTGAGGCCCGTAAACGGCCTTTCGCATACTGCGAAGCACGGCATAGTGCACGGCGGGTTCGCGCGGTTCGCCGGCCACTTGCTCGACGACGCGTTTGATCTCGAAACGGCTTTGCAGGTGATCGCAGTCGATTCCCAGCTCGCGCACGAACTCGGTCAACGCCTCCAGTCTCCGCGGATCCGGTGGTTCGTGTACGCGGCGGAGGAAGTTCAATTCCTGATCGTTCAGATGCTCGGCCACCGCTTCGTTGGCGGCCAGCATGAACTCCTCAATTATGCGGTGACTATCCGTGTGCTGGACGACGTGCGCCCCCCCTACCCTGCCCTTCTTATCCAAGTCGATTTTGATTTCAGGCAACGTCAACTCGATCGCCCCTGCCTCCAGTCGCCGGCGCCGGAGGATCATGGCCAATTCGTGCATACGGCCCAGCAGCGAGAAGACGCCTGTCGTCAGTTTCGATTTCCACCGATGCGGGTCGGCCAGGAACTGGTCCACCTCTTCATAGGCAAACCGCCGTTTGCTCTTGATGGCCGAGTTATTGAACTCGGCACCCACGCGAGCGCCATCGTCGGTGAATTCGATGAAGGCCGTCTTGGCATACCGCACTTTACGCGGCTGCAGGCTCGCCAGTCCATTGGAGATCAATTCGGGCAGCATGGGGATCACGCGACTGGGCAGATAGACGCTGGTAGCCCGCTCACGTGCTTCGCGATCCAATGGCGAACCGACGGGCACGAAGTGAGCGACATCGGCGATGTGAACGCCCAGACGCCAATGGCCGTTTTCCAGCCTTTCCAGCGAGATGGCGTCGTCAAAATCGCGAGCGTCTTTGGGGTCGATGGTAATGACCGTCTCGCGTGTTAGATCCAACCGGTCGCCGATCGCTTCGTCGAAGGTATCGGCCTGCGCTCGGGCCGTGTCCATCACTTCGACGGGAAAACGATCGGGCAAGTTGAACTCGCGCATGATCGACAACGTGTCGACGCCAGGCGTCCCTCGCGCGCCGAGCACTTCGACGATCACACCTTCGCCGTCGTGAAAGTGCGTAGGGAAACGCACCATTTCGACGACCACCTTGTCACCTTCCATGGCGTTCTTCGCGCCCGGATCGCCCACCGGCACGGGTTCCGCGAATACGCGCCCGTCGATCTGTACTGCGGGCTCGCCGCGCCAGTCCATGTAGACGCCGACAAATTGACTCGTCTCGCGCTCGATGACTTCGACGATAACGCCGCTCAGCCGATTCTCGCCACGTCGCTGTCGCTTCAGCCGCACTTTGACCGTGTCGCCCGTTGCCGCATCCGACGTGTGGCGGAGGGGAATGAGAATGTCGTTCGCTCTTCCCTCCGAAGGCAATGTGCCGATCGGGGTAACGAAGCCATAGCCCTGAGCCGCTCGGCGAAACTGCCCCGTGATCAGCGATTCGTCGGTCTTCTTCTTGGCTGCCCGGCTCGCGGGCTTAACCAAATGCTGATCGCCGTAGATGACTTTGCCCTGCTTGGCAAGTTTCTTCACCGCCTTGCGCAATTCGCCATGACGGTCTTTGGACAAGCCCAGTTGTTTGGCGATGGTGCGCGGTTTGACGGGTTGGTAGTCCGGCGAGTTGATGTGTTCCAGAACGAGTGCTTTCAGATCCTGTTGGGTCATGATTCGCCTTTGAAGAGCTTTCGCCCAAGATTGGCTTGATACGGCGTCCACGGACTATCGGTGTTGGCGTCGTCGCGGATCAACTGGCCGAGGCTGTGCATCTTGGCGTCCAGGTTGTCCAGGTAGTGCAGCGCGACGGCCTCCAGCGTCATCGGCAGTTTCGGGCTGCCAAACTCGTACTGGCCGTGATGGCTGACGATCATGTGTTTCAGACGCAGAGCCAACTCCTCGGGGAACGGCTCGCCGGACAATTCCTCCGCCTCGCGTACCTTCTGGTCCAGCATACCGACGGCGATTACCAGATGCCCGATCAACTGCCCTTCGTCGCTGTAGCCCAGGTCGCGTTCGTAGGTCAACTCGCGAATCTTGCCGGCATCGTGCAGAAAAGCGCCCATCAACAGCAAATCGCCGTCGACGTCGGGATACCGCGGCGCCACGACGGCCGTCAATTCCATCAGGCTAAGCACGTGTTCCAGCAACCCGCCGTGATAGGCATGATGGTTCTTCACGCCGGCCGGGGCGCTGGTCAAGCCGTGCATGAACTCCTCGTCGATCAGGAAGCACTCGGCCAAGTTGCGAAGCGGATAGTTGTTCATGGCTCGCAACATTTCCCGAAGCCGCTCGGTTAACTGGTCGATGTCCATGGTGCCCAACGTGACGAAGTCCGATTCATCCACTTCGCGGGCATCGACCGGTTCGATCCGAGTCAAAATCATCTGCAAAGCGCCGTTGTAGTACTGAGCCGTTCCCTGCGTGCGCAGGTAGTCGCCATTGTCGAAAGATCGGTACACCTTCTCGCCCGCGTTCCACATCATGGCCGTGACCGATCCGGAACGGTCGGACAAGCGCATCTGCAGGTACAGGTTGCCTTGGCGATTGGTGCGTAGCTGCTTTTCGGCCACCAAGAACACTTCGTCGACGGGTTCTCGGTCGCCATACTGATTGATGAAGCGGTGCGACATACTGCTATTTCTAGGTTTACGAGTTGCTAGCCCAAACGGCGGCCCAACCGACAGTCTAGTTGCTTTCCCCGATTATCCGCAAGGGCTGCGGCATGCGAGAGACCGTCCTGGAAAGCCCGTTCTGGCTCCACCTCGCAGGAATAGGATAGCGGGGCTATGGACATTGAGGCCGCATCCGAACACATAGACGCGAGGCCCCCAGGCCGATCTCGGAGGTCTGATCTGCTATTTTTCATAGTCGACACTCTTGTTAGCGCGGTAAGATGCGCGTAGTTGTCGCGCCCTTTTGGGATGAAACGGTGATTGCCGGTCCCGGATCACCCTGGTTCTTGGACTTTTCATACGCGGCGTTCACGGCCTTCATTAATGCCGCGGTTTTGCCACCGCGGTAATAGACTTGTTGCTTGTACGTCTTTCCGGCGGCGAAGGCAGCGGGGTCCTTGCTTGTCGTGTAGAGTTCAACTCGGAACGGCTGGGCATCCTTCTTGACGATTTTTACAGTGCCAACCCATTCCCAGTCCGCAGGCTTTGGATCGGACTGGCGTGCGAAGAAGAGCTGCCAAGAATCAAGAGCCTGTACTGGATGTCGTGAACAGATTGGGTAAACTCACTCCATGCCTCGGACAAGACGTTATCTGCTGACCACACGGCTGATCGGCCCGTTCCTCCTGTTGGCCACCTGCAAGCTTTCGGCACTTGCGCACCAGTCGGCACCGCAGGGAAGACCGCTCGAACTGCTCTCGGATGACGTCGTGACAGCTTGGCGGGAGGCTGGTGCGCAAGTTGGCTGGATTGGACTCGACGAGAATGGCAGGCTTCTGTTCTTCCGCCAGAGTAGGAATGCCGCCAGCGATATGCCGGCATTTCATTCTGTACTCTGGCGTGAGGGGCGAATCCGGAATTTGCCCGACCCTGGTTCGACTTTCGCACTTGACTTGTCTGGGATTACGGACGCCGGACTGAAGGAGTTGGCCGGGCTCGATAGCTTGAAGGGGTTGAAACTCAGCTCCAGGAACGTGACAGACGAGGGGCTGAAGACGCTTGCCGATCTCACGGATTTGCGATTGTTGGGTCTCTACGGTTGCCGCCGCGTAACGGATGTGGGACTGAAAGAGCTGACCGTGCTCAAAGAACTGCAGGTGCTGGATCTCCGCTCGACACGCGTCACGGATGCAGGGCTGAAGGAGTTGGCGGGGCTGACGGGTTTGCAGGCTCTGAATCTCAACTTCGCAAACGTCACGGACGCGGGGGTAACGGAGTTAGCCAACCTGAAGAATCTGCAATTGCTGAACTTGAACGACACGAAGATAACGGACGTGGCATTGAAAGAACTGGCCGGGCTGGAGGAGATGGCCAGCCTGGGCAATCTGGCGTTTCTTAGTCTTGCCGGCACTAACGTGACGGACGCAGGACTGAAAGAGCTCGCGCGGCTAGAACGCTTGCGCACTCTAATCCTGACCAAGACCCAAGTCACAAACGTTGGCGTGAAAGAGCTGAGACGCCATTTGTCGGGGTGCATCGTTCACTTCAGTGGCGGCGGAAGCAAGGACGAATAGGTAATCAGACACCCGTAGACTTGCGCCAAGCGAATCCACAGGAGTTGCGCGTTGGGATCAAGCCTTGACATCCTGGCCAACAGAGTGTCAGGTAGCAAGGGGTGACTTGGTATCGCGTCTTGAACCATGCGAAATATGGCTTTGTTTGGTCCCGTTGCCTTTTTCCTTCTTGTCCCCGATGTCGGTCTGTACGCAGCCGCGCTACCGGCCGGGAACCCGACTGCGGATTCGGTCGCCGCGGAGCCTTTGCCCGCATCGACGT
>CAZURK010000263.1:13253-22139 GCA_964623055.1 uncultured Pirellulaceae bacterium | reverse complement strand
AAGGAACAACGTACAAAATAGGAGAAGTAGCAGGCACTTCACCGTCTCATTGTCTTCACCAATCTCACCACCGGCGATGAGCCACGTGATCCACGACAACGCCAATGAATAGCTACAACCAAGCAACACAATGACCACCAGCGTCAGCCATCGCTCGAATATGTCGACAGTCGGGAACCGCACATCCGCTCGTTCCTCCAGGAACACTGCAATGCCCATCCCAATGGGCAACAGAAGGCGGATTCCGATGAAGACGCCGAATACCAACCAGAACTTTGTATTTAACGCTTTCATCACCTTTCCTCCGGTGCTAGTGTGTTGTGTGGGGGGAGCTGTCAGGGCAACTCCCCGCCTCCCCTATTTTGTCACTCTGCTGAAGACCTTCTCTACGAGGTCGTTGCAGTAGGCCATCTGCTTCCGGCCCAGTCTTTTCGGAATGTGCACGGATGCAGAGAAATAGCCGTCTCTGCCGAGGCCTCGCTTGACCTCCAACACCATTCCACTGGAAACGTTTGTCACGTTCGTGAACTTTGGCATCTTCATGATTGAAGGGGGTTAGGATGTTACTCGCCTTTCGGCGGAATTGGCCCACCCCGCCGTCCCCGACAATGTCATCAACAGGGAGGGATGGATTATCGTTGCTCAAGATGGGAATAGTGGATTCGGTCAGAACACGGCGGAAGCCACTGTTTGTACTGTCTGTGTTGAAGAACCGATCCCGTGGGGGAACCCGTTGAATCATCTCCCAGTCATGTGCAACAAACTCAGGGACGTGCGGTTTTACGGATGACCACAAACGATTCCATGCCCCGGTACCTACATGCAAAGCATCAAAAGCATGGTGGAATCCAAGAGGCGGCTTATTCCCTCTCCGCACGCCACAGAACCAGAGAACGTTTTTCGTCCAACGGTGCTTCCTCGGCATTTCTGCGTAGTTCGCACTTCCGTCGAGTCGGACCATGCTGCACGCAAGCCAGTCAATTCTCTTCTGGATTGCCCTCCGATACGGACGGCCTGTGAGACTGTCAGGAAGGTCAAAGGGATTCAGAGAGAAGTTGTCATCCAGTACGTAGAACTGCCTGCGATGGCTCGGTGGGATGTCATCCAGATACTCTGAAACCCAGGCGATCGTATCACGCGCCGTCTGTGCTCCTGGTTTCGGGTCGATCAGGAGAAAACTGGTCAGAAGAAGAATGAGCTGTCTCAGGATCTTCTCTAAGAGCTTGGATTTCCCGGAGCCCGTCGCTCCTACGATGAGAACATGCCGAAGCATGTCCTTTAAGGTGAGACGGAGTTCGCCCTGGTTGGACATTCCTACGCGGATCATAATTCGTCCCTTTTCTTCTGAAGGTAGTCGAGTTCCTCTTCCTTTTCCTCAGGGGACCAATCCGAGTTTCTCACGTTCTCCATCTGCCGCTCGACTTCCCGTTGTTTCCTTTCCCTTTCGAGTTGATCCTTTTCGGCGAGGGCATCAGCAATCGCTCGTGCGAGATCCTCGTGTCCTAACCTCGGTGTAGGCGGGGCGTCTATGACATCACCGCGAGGAGGACGTTTCCGTCCTCGACTAGCCAGGTAGATCCAGAGTCCGATTCCTGCGATCGCCAAAAGAGCAACCACGATCCACCAGAACATTGCTCCCAGGACCGCTGCGAGAATAACGCCGAACATCAGAACGAGTTGGGGCGACTCATCATCATTCCACTGGACGTGCTTCGCACTCATGGCGAAGGTGCCCAGGTACGCGAGTCCTGAGACAATCGCACACCCGATCTTCAACTGCACGAAGGGGGTCAGTTCGTCCATTTGGTATCCTTTCTGGATCAACCCTCAGGGCCGCTAGGAGTGCATCCCTGTCTCCCTGGAATCCACGAAACACACCTCTTCCAGCTTCCAGAATCGCTTCTCCAAGAATTCCTCCATCCTGTCCTGTCGAGGATCATAGGAATCCGAGCCAGATCGATCAGAAAGGGAAGTGTCGAGTGCGGTTCACGCCGTTCAGCACGACCCGGTCTCACACTGCCCTTCTTGGTTGCGCCGGTGGTGTGTCCGCGCTAGGGTCGTGTGGCTGCTCCTGTTCATTCACAAGTACACGGGAGGTTCATCATGACACTGGTTAAGCACTGCGGCGCCCGTGAGGTGACGTGGGGCGACCTGGACCTAATCCCCACGCCGCAAGCCACGCAGACGTGGTTCCCACTGTCGCACAGCCAAGCCCTCGGGTCGGTTGTGCAGACGCTGGATGCGGCGGGGTTTGGAGTGAAGTCCATGGCGCTCAGCGTCACTGCGGACGACGCTCGCTTCTTCGGCACGCTTCAGCTTCAGTCGGAAATCGTGCCGGGCGTAGGACTGGCCGTTGGGGTTCGCAACAGCACGAACAAATCGTTGCCTATCGGCTTCTGCTGCGGGCAGTGGGTGTTCGTCTGCGACAACCTCGCGTTCAGTTCTGAAGTGGTTATTACGAAGAAGCACACTCGCTTCGGCGAATCGCGCTTCAATGAAGGGATCGCTTCCACTGTCGCCGGACTTGGACAGTACCGGCAGACGGAGGCGAAGCGGATTGAATGGCTCAAGGAGACGGAACTGCCGACGGACAAGGCGAACTCGTTGATCCTCCAGGCGTACGAAGACGGAATCGTCGGCGCACGTCTGCTGCCTAAGGTCATTGAAGAATGGCGGCAGCCCTCGCGGGCCGCCCACGAGACGATCACCCTACAAAAGCTGATCGGCGGCGAGTACGGCATCCCCGTGCAAGCCGCCTGAAGGATGACGCAGATTTCCGTAGGAGCAGCACGCCCCTTTCAGCATCTGGAAGGGGCTTTTTTGCATGGCTCCGTTGATCTCGCCATGGCGTCAACAGGGTCAGGTGACGAGGCCGCGATGAGCAGCAGCACGGTTCGCAGAGTGTGTTCTGACTGTCGGCGTCCACACGAGAACACCCCCAGATCCCTGTGACTTGCCATGAAGAAACGCGGCCTATCGCGTCGTGGCAATCGTTACTCGAGCTGGCGACGTGATGTCGGCGGAAACTTGAGGGTACAGGAGGACCGCCGCGTGCGCATTTCGATACGATGGCACTCCCCCATCCAGGACAGGAAAAGAAAGGAAGAGGATGTGCGAACGCCGAGCCGAACAGCTCCGCCGACTGTCGAGTGAGAGAGGATTCTGCCGATGCTTAATCGGAGGCTAATGGATCGACTTGGCACTCGGTCTAGCGCGCGGAGGTGTGTCGGACATCTGTACTTTTAGCGCAGTCCAAAAGTGCAGAGGTCGATTTCACCTCCGCGTTAACGCAGGGTGCCAATTGTAGGCGGTGTGCCACCGACGCAGATTTCGAGCAGTCAAGAAGTTCGTCGGGTTGGTCTCCGTGATCTCGGTGACTCCGTGAGAACGAAACGCAGCACGGCGCCTTATCATTTATTGTCCGTCCCAATACAAAACAGGTGTTTCTCGCTCCTCAGGAAGACCTGCCCGCGACTGAGGGCCGGGGACGTGTAACAGTGCGCACCGATCGCGTTTTCGGCGACCAGCTCAAATTCCTTTCCCGGTCGAACGATCTTGGTTACGCCGTCGTCTGACAGAAAGTAGACGAGTCCGCCTGCCGACACGAGCGATGCGGTGTGGCCCCCGCCGATCCTGTTTTGCCAATGTCGTTTTCCGGACCGGGCGTCCAAGCAGCTCGCGATCCCAGAGTCGGAAACCACCATCAAATAGTCGCCGACGACGATGGGCGATGGCACGAAGGGGACGGACCTGCCCGATCGCCACGCCACATGCGTTTCGCTGACGTCACCGCGACCGTCCAGCCGAATCGCCAACACTTCACGGTCCGGATATGCGGCGCACACTAGAAGCAGGCCGCTGGCAAGCACGGGAGACGCGACAGCTCGGCCCCGCGGGCCTTTCGTGAACCAGTGCGTCGAGCCATCCCTGGGGTCGTAACTCACGATCGAGTGGCTGCCGGCGACCATCATGTGGGGTTGGCCATTGAGGTTGCGGATCAGGGGCGTGCAGTAGCTGCGAATCCGATTCTCGCGGACCACCTTCCAGGCGATTTCGCCCGTCTGGCGGTTGAGCGCGACGATGTATGCGTCTCCGTCATGGTCGCCGTTCAGGATGACTTTGTCATCGTACACCACGGGACAACTGCAATAGCCCCACACGCTCGCGAAGTCTCCTGGCCGGGCCACCCACTTCCGTTTGCCGTTCATGTCGTACGCGGCGACGAACATCCGGCCCGGATTGACGGGGAGCCCCGCATTGTTCGCCCGCAGTTCTCCGCTGCGCTTGCGAATCACTTCCGCGGGGACGACCGATCCATCCGGTTCAAGAAACGATACGTAGACGTACACGCCATCCGTTGCTGGCGTGCTTGAGGCGCAACTGTTCAGGCGATGCTTGGCCTCCAAGGGCGCGCGAAGCACGACGGCCTGCCACATCGTCTCACCCGTCTTCCGGTCCAAGCACAGTAGGATGCGTTCCTTGGTCTCTTCGATGCAGGTCACAAGAAACACTCGGTCGCGCCAAACAATCGGAGAAGCGTGCCCCCGGCCAGGAATCTCGACCTTCCAAGCCGTGTTGTCCGTCGCGTTCCACTGGATGGGAATGCCCTCCTCGATACTCGTCCCGTCACCACGGGGACCGCGCCACATGGGCCAGTCTTCTGCTAGGACCGTTCGCACGGTCGCGACAATTCCCAGTGCGAGGATGCATGCCTGGATCGCAACCTTGCGAAATGCCAGCGGTGCGGGCAAAGCGGAGCAGCTCTGCAACCTGCCATGCACTACGCACTTCCGACGCATCGGCAGGTTACAAACCTGCCCCACGCTCGCACGGTTACGATCAAGGCCAAGGATGCACCTGACAGCGCCGCCCTTCATAATTCACAGTCATCCCGTTCAAAGGCTTTTGTCTGGAAGCACGCCGCGGTGTGAGCGCCGCCGTCGGTGATTGCGATCTGCCGACCGCTACGTCTGTCCCGTCACAAACTCATAGGCTGACCTGCCGAGCAATTGGGCGCGTTCTTCCTCCGTACAGGGTGTTTCCTTTCGGAAGAAATCGACCACTGCGTCATAGTCCGATTTGAAGCAGAACTCTTTCGATGCACCACAATAGGGCCAGTCGCTGCCCCAAGTGACTTTGGAAAAGCCGATGCGAGATCTGAGATGTTCGAGTAACTTCGGGAAGGAAGGATGAACCTTGTTCTGTGCAATCCACCACGGCATGCAGGCGCACATCCAGAGATTGTCCACCTGTTCCATCAATCTGTAGCACCGCTCGTTGGCGGCGCGGTATTGCTCAAAAGGTTTTGCCCTGCAACTCCCGCAATTGCCGCCGTGACCGAGCATGAAGCGGACGTCTTTGAATTCTCGGATCACCTTTTCAAACATATCGAAAACGTCGTCGAAATCCTTGGACTTGAGGCAAAGCGATCGTTCCCAGCGTTCCATGGTCAACACGACGGGCAAACCCTTCTCGGCCGCGAAGCGATAGACGCGCATAAACTCCGGGCCGTTTGGCAGGATGTTCTGAGTCGACGGCTGCGTTTCCCCCAGACCTTGAAGTCCGAGTTTATATTGTTGTTCGAGCTTCTCGATGCAGTCTGGCTCGCGGGGATCGGTAGCGTTGAAGAAGTAGAACCGGTCCTTATGCTTCTTCCAGGATTCGATGAAGTACTCCCAGGTCTGTTCGTTGCTGTCGCCGAATCGTTGTGCGTTGGGATCCTTCAACTCGCCGCACGGTGAGGCAAGCATGCTGGCGCTGTAAAACATCAAGAATGTCTTGTCCACACCGCAACGATTCATGTCCTGAAGCAAGTTCTCCACACGACAACCGCGAAAATCCCAGTGCCGGGGAAACACGTGCGTTTCGCAGTCGATGATCCGAGGCCTCGCCGAACCGCTGGGCGCACGTTCGGCACTGACCGCCTCAGCGTCAGGACTCAAGAATCCGCCGACAGCGGCAGCGGCGGCTGCACAGTCTGTGAGGAACTTCCGTCGGCTTACGCCCGGTGCACGCGCTTGATGTTGATCTGTCATTCTTGTGGTCTCCGGTAGAGAAAAGGCTCCAGGAACTTGGCACTCTCCAGTGTACACAGGAGAGGATCGCCTTCTCACGCGTCCGCGGCAGTCAGGCCTCGCAGTTCAATGAGGGGTTCCCATCCTGTCTCGGTCATCACGAAGGGCTCCTCCACGGTCCAATACGGAGAAAACCATTCGGAACTCACGACTGCACCCGGTCGGAAGTAGATGGGGCCGTCGAGTGGAATCGGGGTGGGCACGTAGCCGGTCAGCACTGGTTCCTCGTGAATCTCCAACCCGACGCCGTGGATGTAGTAATGGCTGATGTGTCCTTTCGATCTCGCCTCAGGGTCTGCCGCGAGGAAGGCATCAATGGCTTTCTTGGCCGCGACGTGATCCATGCCGGGCTGGATCGCATTTAACGCTTCGGTCTGCACGCGCCGAATGATCTCGAACGCGCGTCGCGCCTCTCGATAGGGCCTCTCCTTCGCCCCCACGCGCACGACCTGGGCGGGAGCCGGTTCGGGGCCGTAGAACTCGTGCCACGCGAGGTCCGCCCAGTAGTACTGAAACAGGCCCTCAAGGTGCGTTATGAAGCAGGGCGCGTCATCGGGTTGCCCTCTCCAGTTGCGCGACGTTGACAAGAATCGCTCTCGTGCTTCCTTGTCCCACCATGCGGGTGTTTCGTCGTTGCCGCCGGTCCAAGCGAGCCGATAAGGGCCGCCGGGGAATTCTCCACCCTCTTCGATGGGTCGCTTTGCGCGAACACATTCGGCTTCCTGTCTGGACGCACCATTACGAATCGCGTTCATGTACGCTTCCATCGCGAGTATCGCCAGATTTGCGGCTTTCCTTAGCAGTTCTACCTCGCGTTTGGTCTTGATGAACCGCATTTGCGGCACAAGCAGATCGGCCGACACGAACTTCGCATGAGGCAATGCGTGGCGTAAACAGTCGTAGATTTCGACGGGCATGGTTTTGCGCTCGATGCCGATACGCCCCTTATCCAATCCCTTCTTTGCGATCAAACTCGCCGCATTCTTCCAGGCCCTAATGCCCGGCCGTCCGCCACCGTGTCGGTCTTTGAGCCACCACGGTGCGATCCCGGCCTTTGGATTACCCGCGATACAAGAGTGTTCACCCACCGCGAAGGCATCTCCGCTTTGCGGCACGACCAGCACGCCGGCCATTTCCTCCCACGTGATCTGGGCATGCACGAGATCGTAGTAGTTCAACAAGTATGCTAGGTGTACGGCTTTCGTCGGGATAAACGCATCCAGGCGCTCTCGCTCCATGTACTCGCACATCTCGGCAATCGTCCGGTCGCCTCAAGGTCACTGGGATCAGGTCTTGACTGAACAACTTATCGTCTTCCCCATCACGTCGTGTTTCGGCGCCGTTTGGCGGGCGACGATGCCGCCAAGGTCATGTTCAGTTGGTGGTGTTGTCCGAGTCCGTGAAATACCACGCCATGACTCCGCGGTTATGGTGTCAGCGCGAGAGGTCGAGAATGGCGGCGATTACTCTGTCCCGTAGAGCGTCGCAGCCGCCGGCATCCTGTACCTTGTCTGTCTTGCTCCAGTCGACTTCTGTCAGCGGCAGAAGCTCGTCGATTCGCGCGTTGGCCGCGTCTTCCGAACCGAGCTTGTCTTTGAGCAGCAGGAATAGGGTGTTGAAGTAGCGGGCATCGTCGATTCCTTCGCGCACCGCCGTCCATCCATGCGTCGCATACCAGGTGGTGGGCTTGCGCCCGTCGCCGCCGGGAAAACGTTCGCCGCTGTCCGGCCAGACGAGTTGGCCGTTTAGCCGCATGTTCCAGTCGTAGGCGAAGGTGGTGATGTTCTTGACGCCGGAGGACATGTTCCAGGCCATAAGCCCCGTGTTCAGCCGCATGGTGCTCGGCCACATGGCGCTCATCCCATGGTAAGTCCAGGTCGCCTTCTTTCGCACGTCGTCGTCTTTCTCCTTGGCATACGCCAGCGCTTTCCATTCTTTGCTCTTGTTATCCAGCGAGATGGTGACATGACTCCAATAGAACTCACTGGGCGCAGTGAACATCCTCGGCGTGTACTTCTTATCCGTTGTCTGGAAAAAGAGAGTCCTCCCTGCTTCCAGATAAAGGCTATAGCCATAACCGAAGGGTTCCCCGATGCCCTTCATCCAGAACGAGATGCTCCAGCCGTCGGACATGTCGACCTTTCCCGTCTCCTGCGCAGACAGAAACGCGCTTTCGCCGTCAAAGTAGACAGCCTTGCCGATCTTTCCCGTTCGAGACGCAGCGCCCCTGTTCTCCAAATCCATGCCGTTGCCGGATCTGTCGATTGCTCGCTCGCCATCGAGTCTTTCAAAGTCATAGTATGCAACCAAACCGCGTCTGGCCGGGGCTACGTGTTGCTGCTCGATCTCCTCATCTGTCAGGGCGCGGTTGTAGATCCTCACATCATCAATCAAGCCCTTAAACATGTAGGCCATTGGCTCGGATTTTGGCCTGCGCCCCCGCGGCCCCGGATCGCGGAAACAGCCGAGATGCGGGATGGCCTTGAAACTCAGGTCACCGGTGAACTCTCCACGTTTTATCCCCGGTTTCTGGTAGTAGACGGGAATATTGCCGCTGCCCATGCAGCGATCGTCGATGCCGCTCGGCCAGTCCATGGCGTTCTGGGTCGAGAAAGTCCTCAGCCCAGCCTGGTGGACGAGCTTCGAGATGAACTTGGTGTACTCCCGCCTCCACCACCTGCCACAGGGCTCGTCGACGGGGAAGACCGCAAATTCCACGTCCAACTCGTCCACGGTCTTCTTGATCTGCCGGAAGGCGTCGAGCATCAGCGCCTCGATCTCCGGCAGGTTCTCTCCCAACGCGTTTTCGGCA
>CAZURK010000263.1:0-13153 GCA_964623055.1 uncultured Pirellulaceae bacterium | reverse complement strand
GTTCCGCTCCAAGCCGACCCGATCCAGTACCTCCACGCCTTTCCTGAAGTAGGAATCATCGACCTTGATCTTTCCGTCAACCGCGGATACGCGGAAGGAGAATCCCTGCGTCTGAACCAGCCCATTGAAGCCGTGTTCCGCGATGTCGCGCAGGCAGGCCACGTTGTCCTCGCGCCAAACGTCGGTCCATTGCAGGCGCCACATCCAATACTTCTGGCGCGGTTTGGCAAGTTGGAATGGCAGTACCTCCAGCTCCAGCGGGAAATTGCCCAGGGCGCGTTCTCCGGCTTTCACCAACACACTGGTCGTGTACTTACCCGGCTTCTGCCCCTCCGGTATCTCGATATCCAACAGGAATCGCTGGGACTCTCCCGAAGATATATCCACCGGTGCTTCGAGTCTCTTGAGCAGCATCGGCTCAAGCCCAACCCATTCGTCCGGCACAAAGGGCATTAGCTTCGTCGTGATGATGCCCCCGCGGGCACCGCGTTCGGGCGCCGCGAACTGGAACAAGTCGAGATTTGTTGCCGGTATGCTCTGCCCATCATCTGACCGCAAATCGCCGCATTCCACGGTAACGTCAGACAGTTCCCGCAACGCATGCACTGAGAAGGCCACCGGTTCCCGCTCGTCGGCGCAGGCACGAGTTTTCAGCGGAGCGGAAAGCGAGCGCTCGGGAAAGAAGTCTTGCCAGGGAAAGATCACCTTCATCCAAGGGGACGCGGCCAGCAGGCATTCCGTGTTTCCCGTAGGGCGCCATACTGCTAAATCAGATATCTCAACACCTTCCCCTGTTTTGAGCACGTCCAGTTGCAGAGTATTCTGACCTGGTTTGAGCATCTCCGGTTTCAGGCTGAAAACATAGCCGTAGTAGTAATCCTCGATGACCGGAGCAAGGCGCGCGACATCGGTTAACGCGCACTCGTAGTCCTTCATCACCAGCCGGGATTTCTTCTCCAAATCGAAGAGTCTGAAACTGGCATTCGGCCAGGATTCCTTTCGATGTTTGGACGGCAGCGCGGTGGCCACTTCCGTCTTGTTCAGTACGGGTGCGTTCTCTGGGGTGAAAACGGTGTCGTTCAAGGTGATCCGGAGCGCATGTACCCCGTCGAAGTCCTTCGTTTCTGAGGCGATGCGGGCGTGGAAGGTCAGGTACAGCCGCCGGGACGGAGCGTTGTCCTTGAACGTAATGTCCAGGCTCTTCCCCGGCCCGAGCGCAAGTGTTTCCCTCGACGCGAGAATGTCGATTTGCCCGGCTGACGCCGGCAAGACCGCCAAACATCCGGCTATCAGAATCATCAAGGCTGGGGTAATCTTCTGTCGCTTTTCATCGTCATTCCCTTCTTTTTCCAGATCGCGCGTTGCGAGTCTACTGCGTTTCTGCCAACGTCTCAATCAATCCGGCGATCTTCTCTCTCATTGCATACATCCCCGCCGGAGTGCTGATAGACGCGTCCAGTGGCTTGTTACTGACGATTCCGTCGGCCAGCAGCGCGGCCTCTTCCCTGTGCTTCTTTCCTGCCTTGCGATACGCCTTCAAGGCTTCGCGCAGCAGGAACGGGTATCTTCGTCGTCGACCTGGATGCCTCGCGCGCAATCCAGACGAAGCAGCCCTCTCTCTTGCAGCTTCCCGCACGCGTCGTATGCATTGACTTCTCGTTCTTGCACAAGCGTCCATTTCGTTTCTCCCCCACAAACCCCATAACTCTAAGGAACTGGCTTCAGGGTCGCATACAGTCTTTCATTGTTACGCCACATGATGTCATCTATGGTCTCCTGCGGCACGTTCAGGTCTTTGAGCATCTTGAGCGTTTCCGCGCGAAGCCCCGGCATAACATCGTGATCAGTTTGAACATCAGACCCATAGACGACTTTGTGCGCCACACCGGCTTCGAGCAGATACTCAAATGCGAGCTTCTCAGTGCCCTTGATCTTGCCGTGTCTGCTGAGGATGTGCATATGCTGCCAGTAAAGGTTCGGCAGCTCTTTGAGCGCCTTGGTGACGAGTTCGAGCTCCTCCATGGAGTTCTGGCTGTGGGCCATCAGCACGTTGAGCTTTGGGAACTTCCTCGCCACATTGGCAACACGCGTATTTGAATGACCCCTTTGATCATCAACCCCAATCGAGTGAAACACGATCGGCATGCCCAACTCAGCCATCTTCCTGTAGTGCTCGTCGTATTGAGGGTCATCCACCTTGACGGAAGTCCATTTCTCCAGGCTCTTAATCCCTCTGCAGCCCTTCCTCCGCAACTCCTCAATCTCTTGAACGGTCGTTGCTTTCCGCTTCCAGAACCCGGGATAACCCGCATCACACATCTCGAATAATCCATGCCCGTACACCACGTCCGGATAGCGCTTCATAAACGCGAACATGTGCTCGTTGCCCAGAAACAATCTGCCTCCACCTTTCTCGTCAAGCAGAATGGAAAGCAGACCGTAGCGGTACCCAACCTTCCGCGCCATCAGCGCCGAATCGCGCAGATCGGTACGCGCCGTGATGTGTACATGGGTGTCAAAGAGCGTGATTGCCTCTGCGGGTTGAATCTCACGCGGAAAATCCTCTTCAGGCGCGACGCGCAGTTTAATCTCAAAGTGTGCCTTCCCGCCTTTGGTAAGGCCGTTGACGTTGTTGAAAAACCTCGCCTTACCTCCGCCGGGGCCAGGCGCAAACAACCTCGCATCCGGCGCATAGGTCGCCCCCACCCCTTCCGTGTCCAGGCCGATCTGCCAGAGCACCCTCAGGCCTTCCTCCGTGCGCATAAGCCAGTTCGGCACGAACTCTCCCTGCGGGGAGAACATTTCCCTGATTTCCTTTTCGTCAAACGCCTCCTCGACATTCTCGACTGACGCGCTGCGCCCATTGAACGTCATGCGGCTAATTCCGTTGCCCTGGACATGGTAGATATCCGCATCAAGGAACCGCGCAGTCGAAAGCCAGACCGACATGAGCGGAAATCCGCCGGCATCCTCCGGAAAGTCATAATGCTCGACCGCGGTAACTTCCCCGGCCGAAATCGTGATCGCGCTAGTCCGGTCTGCATTGAATGACTTCGACTTGCTGCTGAGAACAATCCGTTCGTCTGTCTGATCGACAACCATCGGAGCAGGCATATAACACGAGTAGATGCAGTCATACGCCGTATCAGACACGTGATACACAAACACAGAATCCCCGCGCCCCTTGGGATCCTCGCCGAGTAAAGCCTCCGTCACGCCGATCGCATAATTGCCCTTTTGAAAGAATGCTCGGCGCTTCTTCTGAATATCGAGATCTTCCTTGTCAAAGCCAAGAACCGATCCGCAGATACCGGCATATGTAGCAAGAGCCATCGTCCATCGTCTCATATCAACCCTCCCCAAGGCTCTTTGAAGAATGCTCGTTCGCTCCTACTATTGCCAATCACGCCGCGCCACGCAATTTGGTGCCGCCGCTTACTTGCGGTCCGAAAGCTCTACCGCGATGATGACCTGATCGGGCAGTGTCACGGTTAGGAACTGCTCGGAGTCCAGCGGTGACAGATGCGAAACCGGTGTACTCCAGGCCTTTGTCGGCTTTCCATGCTCATCCAGAACCTGGATTCCCTGTTCGTGGCCGACGATCAACCGCTCGTTCAATGCACATAGTGCTGTGACTGGCGCTGGGACAAACCGCGTCCACTTCAAGTTGCCCTGGTCGTCGAACACGAGGACCATGCCCTCGCGATTTCCGATTGCGTAGAGATTCCGGCCGGCGTTGTCCCATGCGACCACGGCGGAAGCCGGCAGGTCCAGCCTCACCGACCACCTTTCGGAACCGGCGGCGGAGTACAAACCCATGAAGGACTCGTTGGCCGCCAGGATGTCGGGTGCCTTGTCCGTGGAGCCGATCAGCTTCAACGCGAGCGGCTGGCCTTTGGGGAGTTCCTGGCTCGAATACGATTTTCGCGTGCGACCGTCCAGGAACTCCAATCGGGCGGCACGGGCAAAGGCGCGCGTGAGAAAGACCTGATCGACCGTACCGTCACGGTTCAAATCAATCGCTTCCGGAAGACAGAAACTGAGGTACTGAAGCGGAATCCACATGTAACCCCTCATCCCGTACGGCAGCACGCTCGCGGCGGGCTTGTCCGGCTCCCCGTCGATCATCCCATCTTCGCCCAGCCAGGCCACGGCCTGGTAGGTTCCGAGCACGAGCGAGGCTGGCTTTGCGGTCGAGCCCGGCCAAACGCCCATGCTGTAAACGCTGTTCAATCTATAAAGGCCGCTGCTGTCGCCCGCGATCCGGCGCGGCTGCTCAACGACCGCGCCGTCGGAGCCGATCAGGTGGAACATTCCCGCGGCGTCCACCGCGATCAGCCGCCTGGCTCCTTTCCACTTCAGTACTTCCCAACTGATGAGACGGGCGTCGAAGCGATGAGACCACAACCGTTTTCCGGAAGGCGAGATCGCTGCGACATCGTTGTCACCGGACTGAACGAGAATCACCGGTCCCGCATCGTCGAAGCGGACCGTCTCGACTCTTTTGACAGGTTGCGGCTCGCGCGCGGTTGTGATGAATTCCACTTTGTCCAGCGCATCGGCAGGCGTGACGCTGATGCGCACGGCTCCGGCTTTCTGTCCGGGGACAGCCCGCACGTTTACCCTGGAAAAAAAGCTCTTCCCAACCGGACCGATGATGCGGCTGGTCTCACGATCGGGACCTGTGGCAACGCGGCGGTCGTTGCGGAATTCGTCGTCGCTGAAGGTCACCTGAGCGTCCTCGATCTTCTTGCCTTGACGCTCGATCAGAACAATCTCCTTGAGATCGACGGGGGGATCGAAGAATTGCGTGCGGAGCGTCTGGTCATCGGAAGCCTGCACTCGATCCGCGTGTCGGGAGACATTTCGTTCAAGGCCCAGGGAGACCGACCACGCGGGCTTTAGCGGAACGGCCTCGGCGGCGTGGGCCACGTCCGAAGGCGCGTGGATTTTCGGTTTCAACCCAGTGATCCACTCCTGCACGATTCCCTGAAGGTCTTTCGGCACGTCTGCTTCAACGTCGCCGTTCTCCTTCTGAGAAACGACGGTTTGCCCGTTGACCTTGAGGTACGTCCCAGAGGCAATCGCCACGGTTCGAGTGGAAAGGAAGAACATCTCTGCGTCGGTCTCGATGTCCTTTGCCCCGCTCAAGCCCACAACGGCGAGTTCTTTGCCGACAATTCGACACAACCCCGCTCCGATGCGCTCCGGCCGCAACGACGTGGCTCCGTCCCCTTTGGTGGAGTACAGCAGATTGGCCGCCTCGACCGTATCGCCGGTGCGAGCTTCAAAGGGCAGGCTCTGGCGAAGCACGTAGGGAACGGTCTCGTTGCCGTACGATTCCGGCGGCTCACGACCGTAACGCTGGGCCAGGGCCGAAGCGGGCTTGATGAAGAAGCTGACATCCTCCTGCCTCTGCCGCCAGCCGTCCTCGATCGGGCGGAGCGGCGAGTGCGTCCGCCAGGTGACGGTCACGCGGTACTTTCCGTCTTCCTGGGCAGTCACGCGGTCCAAGAACAGGAAGTACTCGCCCCGCTTCCAGAATATGTTCCGCGTCCACTCAGTCCCTGCATAGTCTGGGACTGTCGAGGAGACGAATCCGAGATCCTTCAGCGTGGCGGCTACGTCAAGGCGAACCGTGCTGCCCGGCTCCTGGGTGACGACACCACGACCGACGTGGACGCCGCTGTGATAGTAGTTGCCTTCCTTCCCCGTAAAGCCCATCAGGAAGGTCCGCCCGTGATCGGTATACCGCAGGATGCTGTTCGGTGAAGGCACATCCCGTTTCTGCGCCTGAGTTCGGAAGCCGTCCACGGCCAGGTACTGGCCCGCCGGTTCGAAGCTGTCGCGCAGCGCGATCATCAGTGCGGTCTTATCGCGCGGAATGCCCGTCACGGTCTTGTAGTCGTGTTCGGACACGGACAGCGCCCGCACGCCGAGCCATTCGTCCGGTCGAACCGGCTTCACATCGTCCAGCGGCAGAGCCAGCGGTCCCATGGAAAAATACGGGTACTCGTTGTGCCAGGGCATGTTCTCCAGCAGCCACTTCCAACGCCCGTCGCGGTTGCCCCAGGCAGCCGTCGACAGCACGGCCCGCGCGGTGACTTTCTTGTTGATGTTGAGAACCTCGTCATACGGCGAGTTGGCCGCCATTTGAGTAAGATTGTCGCTCATCAGAAACGTACGCATCGCCGCGTCGTGAGCGTGGCCCGACTCGAAGTACTTCAAGTCGCCGGTCAGCAGCGCAAACCAGATCGCGCTCTGCCACGCCTGGCAAGCCTCGTCGTCCTCGCCGGTGTGGTAGGTGTGGGCGATGACGTACCGATAGTACGCCCGCAAGTCCGCCACCAGCTTTTCGAGCACCTTCTTCGCTGCCGCGTTGGGACGACCGTGCGTCAAGAGATGCTCCATGACCAGCAGGCAGGGGAGATTCTTGAAGAGGGGATGCCTTCCGCCTACATAACCTGGGCCGCTTCGAGGCCACGACCAGACATGGCGTGAGTAGGCGATGATGTAGTCCAGCAGAACAGCCTCGGACTCGTTGACCTCCTCGGTCGTATAAAGTCCCGAATCGGCGTCCAGCGTGAACCCGTAAAGAAGCGGCGTCACGGAATAGGAGACGTGGTAATCGGGTTTTTCCAGGTACTTCTTCCACCGCGGCAGCCACACGGTCTTCCAATACCGAACGCGAACGGGCGTCTTGTCCTCTACGGGCGTCAGCACGCGATTTAGCGATATCGTCTCTGCGAGACGCTCCTTTTCCACGGCCTGAAGGAACGCCTCGGTCGCCTTTCCCAGGCCTTCCGGATCGGACGCTCCGACGAACACCAGCCCCGTCCCGCCGGCCCAGACGTTCGGGACGACTTGAAACACGAACGCCCCTGGTTGCTGCCACTGCTCCGGCGTGGCGGGATTCAGGCCGCGTCCCCCCGACCCTGGAGGCGCCCAGGCGATCCGAGCCCGCAAGTACGGCCAGAGCAGCGCGTCGTTGTTCATGGGCGTGCCCAGCAGAATCAGGTTCCGCCGAGTGACATGTGGCTTGTACACCAGCCCTCGCTTCTCGACGACCTCCTCGGGCCGGCGAATCGGCACCGCCGCGCCGGTCAGGGCCTGTATGCGGTCTTGGATCCGCGTGGCCGCCTCCAAGTAGGACTCGGAGTCCGGCGCAACAATGACGGCCCGGGCCGCGCCATCCTCGACCAGCGTCACCCGTGTGATCAATTCCCGCGGCAACATCGCAGGCTTGTCCGCTTCAGCCGCATGGACCGGCAAGACGGCCAGATATCCAGTTATCAGGATCATCAAGGCCGGGAATGGTTTTCTGGCGCTTCTCATCGTCACTCCCCTGTTCTTCCAGATCGCGCGTTGCGCGTCTACTGCGTTTCTGCCAACGTCTCGATCAATCCGGCGGTCTTCTCTCTCGTTGCTGTGGCAGGCTCATTCCTCGCCAATCACCATCATCTTGCCCCAACGGTCGATCTCGTCTTCTCCGAATCTGTGCCAACCGGCGTCTAGGTACCATGTGTCTCTCTTGTCCTTTTCGGTCGCGTCGCTGGTTTGAGCCGCGACATTGACTGCGTAGACCGTTCCCTTTGCTGTGGAGAATTCCGGAATGCTGGCCAGCGGAAGGCTGAACTCAATGATCTGACCGTAGGTGTTGGGAATGGCGGCCTTCGCAAAGGTAATGCCTTTTATGGGAGCATCGCCAAGTAACGCTTTGCCCTGGTCGCCGGTGATGGAGATGTTCAGCGATGAGCCAATATCCGCCTTGCCCCTGGCAAGGGGAATCAGCTTTGCGTGAATATCAACGCCGGACCCAGGTGCTTTCCTGTCAATTCTGACAATTCCCCGCAGATGGCTGTCTGTAAGTGCAATACAGGCCTTTCCGCGATCCAGTGCCGTTTTTCCCGGCCCGAAATCATCTTCATCATCCTCGCCCTTTGTTGAAGCACCCTTGTATCTGGCTCGTGCCACGGCAGCACGGTCGAGTGATTCTGCTGCCTGCCCTGTCTGATAATATCCTCTCAGATTGAACCAGCCCGCGCCTTGCTGCGGCCATTCGCCCTCACCGACAACGCCGTCGTCGGCTGTGGCGCCTTTGACTTTCTGCATGGGCGCGTAGCGGATACGATACTTGGCGGAGATATCGCCGAAGTCGGTAGCAATGTTGAACCGCGTCTTTCTGTCGAGGCTGGCCGCGGCATTGCCGGCCATGGGTACGGTAATCGAAAGCTGCTCGCCCGTTCCCTTGGCCTCAACCCTTCGTTGCTTGCTCATGTCGAATCCATCGCTCAGCGACATGTGCGCGCGGAATGGTTCGTTGGATTTCAGGCCCAGCGTAGCGAGCAGCATTCCCGATTCGTGTGCCGAGAAGGACTGACTGATGGATACTTTTGGAGACAGCTTGATGTTCTGTACTGCCTCCCGCCCGCGTTCCATGCCCTTGGTGCGGATGTATATGGCATTGTTGTCCAGATAATGACGCAGTTTCCCCTGTGCAACCTTTGGCCTGACCGGATTGCCGAAACAGTCATAGACCTCGATCACCGCGTCCGCGTCGATCTCGAATTCATAGATCTTGCCGTCCGTGGCGTAGAGGCCGACGATGGCCTGGCCGTTGCCCATATCCGCGATCCCGCCGCGAACGATGCTGACTTCCTCAAGCAGTGGCTCGGCATACTTGTATCCGCCCAGCAGATAATTGACTGCCGAAAGCAGGTGGTTGAGCGGTTTCAGGTTGCCGGCGCGATCGAAGATCGTCATATGCATCTTCGGCCTTCCGGGAAACGCGGCAAAGTACTGGGAAAAGCACTTTGCATTGGTCCAGAATATGGAGTCGAGTGTGTTGTGGGGGGTCATGAAGTCCTGTGCACGCTCGTTGATAAGGGCTGGAGGCGCGACAACATCCTTTGCCCACAGCGCATGCCGCGGATTGATAAAGGACACGGAATAGACTTCGAGGTGCTTGTTCTTGCGCAGCCAATTCCGGAAACGCAGGTTCCTTTCCGATCGGCCGTCTCCGTGATAGCCGCTGTAGTAGTACGTATGAACCCCGTCCATGAAATTCTCCGGCTTGCCGTCCGTGATCTTGGCAAGCTCGTCAACCGTGGTCATGCCGTCATCCGCATTGAAGACCACGCAAGCATCCGGCTGTGCCTTCTTGATGACGTGGTAGGTGTCCAGATAGAACCTGACATAGACATCAGGAGCGAAATCGTCGCCGGGTTCGTCCTCAATCGCATACACGCTGATCCTGTCGCGATAGCGTTCGACGAAGTGTTTAACAAAATCCAGCCACTTGGCTTTCGACAAACGCCTCCCGTTCTTCCTGACGAACTGGTAGGACTCTTCGCCTTCCTGAGCGACGCCGAAGTCGGGCACGCCGGCTGAGCTGCCATCGTCCTGCACGTGGAATTGATGGATGAGCTGCATTCCGTTGTTCACAAAGCCGTCGACGCACTTATCCGCATTGCTGAAATCATAGCCGGCGTCAAAATCATCCCGGTCTTTGACCACGCCGTTCCAACGCACAGCCGATGTCGAAAGCGTCCAGTTCACGCGGAAGCCGAACTTGTCGGTCAGTTCGAGGTAGCTGAGCGGGTCGTCAGGATTGTCCAGATCCCTGAATGGTCGCAGGAAGTCCGCGGCAATCAGGCTGGGCATTTTACCGGGAAGAGGCTCCGTCTTATGAACCACGTTGTAGATGAACTCATCCTGCCTCGTCCGAGCCTGGCCATCTGCCGTGTAGGCGACGCGGTAGCGCACGCGATACATGCCCGCCCTCGATGTATCGAAACGCACCGGCGTGCTGAGCGAAACCAGTCGCCCTTTTCCTTCCGGCGCCGACGCAACCTTCTTTCTTTCTGCGCTGATGGATGCCAGATCCACGGATCGGGTCTTGCCGATCTTGCGGTCGTAGAAATCGTAGATGTCGTAGTCGCATCGCGTTATCTCAGCGCCCGGCCGTGCGAACACATTGAATGCGATATCAGAAGGCGTGTTCACAAAGAAGATTGCTGAGGCTACTGGCGAAGAAAACCCGGCTTCCAGACCGCCGCGAGGCGCGTAGGGCCTCAGCTCAGGCCCTTCGGTCAACTGCACGGAGTCCGCACGAAGGCTGATTCTGCTACTGTCCCTCATGTCCGGATACCATGATCCGTTTCGGACAATGATCCGGTAGTACCCGCCGGCAGTCTCTTCGCGCGGGAGCGTTGAGAAGCGCACGTTTGCACGTTTCCAGCCCGATACCTCTGATGACGCGATCGCCAGCTCCTGGAACTTGTAGGCCGGTGGCAGAGGATTGCGGTGCCACACGCCTTCGTTCAACTTGCCGCCAATTCGCTCAACGGCCTGAACCAGCAGCCTGGCTGAACGATCGGGCGCCCGGTATTCGACCTGGAGCTGTGGGGTGTGCGTGTTTTTCTCGTTCAAATACAGGCTGAGCGAGTATTCGCGATTGCCCTCAAGCTGGAACCAGCGCGAGATAAGCTGTCCCGCGTTAGTCACTTCGATCGAAGACCGGCCGTGGGCAGCAGTTGTCGCGTCGAGCATGCAAGGCTTTGTCATCCTGCCGTGCATGTAGCTTCCCATATCCCAATTCGCGATCCCCACCTCGAACCCTGAATTAGGAACCAAGTTGCCGTCGCCGTTGGGAGGAACCGGATCAGTGTACTCGACCTGCCACTTGGTGCCGCCGCGTTCTCCGGGCCTCTCGTACTTTTTCACGTATACATGGTTCGGATCATTCGTGAGCGAAAGCGTGAACCAGTCTGCCCGCCCCGCCCCAGACAGCTTCTCTGCCTTCACGTTTAGCTCGTCCGTCGCCTGTTTCAGATCGAACTCGAATTCGAAACCGTGATACCGGCTGTACATCTTGCTAAGGGTGCGTTCGCACTCCACACCCCCGAGCGTGACGGTCATCCGGAAATCGCCGCCGTCCGTACCCCACTGCTGTGAGTAGGCCCGCACTTTGCCCGGTCCGACCTTGTACGGCAGACGTTTGAACCCGGTCCATGTGCTGGTTCCGAAACAGGACACCGTATCACCGTATATTGCGCGCTGCCCCTTTATCTCATCGAGTTCGGCCATCTTCATATCGAAAGTGAAGCCCGTGTTCGTTTCAGCCGCCTTGACCGGCTGCTTTCCTTCCGATTTGGCCTCGCCTTTCTCACCGCCTTCGGTAAAGACTTGGCTATCGCCAGCGGCCAATGTGTACGACCTGTCGGCGATGTCCACCTGGACCACGCCCGACAGTACCACTACCGCCATCCCAATGGTTCTCTTCATGTCGTTTTCTCCCAGCTCGGGTGGTAAGAGTGACACGGTGAACTCCGTGCCCAAAACGGTGACTTGGCCAATCGACGTCTTGACCTTGAACTGTCCATCGCCTTTGGTGACGCGAAACTTGCCGGCGCCTTCGACCAATTCCACGACCTGACGCACCTCGCCCTCGCCACCGCGCAGAACCGCGAGACTGGCAGGCCGCAGTTCCACCCGCGAACCATCGGCCAGTTGAATGGCGGCCGGCCGGCCCTCGGCGACGCGAAGTGAATCGCCGTTGCGAAGCTCGGCCATCGGATGTCCATTCGCGTAGATCTCGCCCTCGGTCACGAGGTGTCGAATCGCGGTGACTTGCAGCCTCGGCAGATTGTTCACGCGCCAATACACAACGCCGCCGACAACCATCAACAACACAATTGCGGCAGCGATCCAGCCTAGACTAAGCCGACGCGCAGATTCTGAAGTTGCGCTGGCCGGTGTAGCCGAATTCGTAAGAATTCGGGCGGTTTGCGTGGGCGGGTCCGAAATCTCACGATTTCGGCTACGGTTTTCCCCTCGCGCGCTTTGTCCAACCGTCGCCTCCAGATCGCGAAACAGAGCTGTCATGTCTCGCGCCGCGGCGTCTCTACGGAACATGGCTGACAATGCGGAATGCATCCGCACCGCGTCCGCAAAAGTTTCCGCCGCACGCGGATCGCTCTGCAGAAGCTCTTCCAACTCGGCCAGTTCGTCGGGCGAGGGCGCTTCGTCGAGAAACCTCTGGATCCGTTGTGAAATCCGCTCAGCCACTTACACGCCTCCATCTGCAGCCGCGGTTTCCGTCTCGTTCAATTTGCTGCGAATGCAGTCTTCCAACTTCCCGCGAATCCGCGACAGTGCCTGATAGATCGCGTCGAGCGTCCGGCCCGTCGCCGCGGCGATCTCCGCCGGTTTGCGTTCTCGTTCATACCGCTCGACCAGCAACTCGCGCGCGTGGTCCGGCAACTCCTTCACGCATTCTGACAACGCGTCGGACCGCATCGTGGCGGTATGTTCGGTGCGATCGAAGGCTTCCAGCACGGCTTGGACTGTTTCGGGAGAAAACACCACCGGAAAACGCTGGTCGTCGTGGCGACGTTTCATCACCATGTTTGCCGCCATCCCGCGCGCCCAGGCCCCGAACGATCGCTGAGCGTCATACTCTTCAAACTTCTTCCAAAGCATCAGCGCACAGTCCTGAAACACGTCGTCCCGCACATGCCCATCCAAGACCAGCGCGCCGATAAAGGCTCGCAAATCAGCCTCATTTCGCAACAGCAACACCAAAAATTGGTCTCGATCACCCATCTCGACATTTCCTCTGCAATCTTCTTCCAACAGACGGCCAAAATCTGACAGGCAAAACAGAAACTTTTTCACGACCGCGTGGCAGACCAATCATAATCGCTGTCAGTTCCCCCCCGGCGAAGACTGTTTATTCGGAACTCACGCAGGCTATCCCGCCTCTGGTCATCGCGACGCTGAGAGACTCTAACCATCCGCGAAAACGGAACCTACGTACTCGCTGCCGATACATGCAGTAATGGTGAGCGCCCATCGTCTCATATCAACCCTCCTCAAGGCTCCTCGAAGAATGCTCAGCGTTGTCTACTATCCGGGCCAAACAGCGACTGAACGTTTCCACGATTGACGAGCTGCCGCAACGGTGCAGACCGGTGGGCGCCGTTCACGGGCGGTCGTCGTTGTCCGCTTGGTCGTCAAAAACCAGGTTGGTCGCACTGGGCCGGTGGGGAGTCGTGTGGTGTTGCCGTTTCGCCGTCGTAGTCGCCAAACCTCACATCCACCCGCGCGGGGCCGTTGGGGCAAATGACCGATGTCGAATTCCGGGTGGAGT
>CAZURK010000262.1:0-22180 GCA_964623055.1 uncultured Pirellulaceae bacterium | reverse complement strand
CGGGCGCACCTTCTCGGCCCACTTGGGAAAGAACGTGATTCGGTTGGACCGCTCCTGCGTGTCAAACCGATTACATGACTAAGGATGGTTGAAGAGACAACCGTCGTAGCCGACGTGGCAACACTTCGGACGGAAGCGCCGAATCCCGAAGTCTTGCGACTCCGGCTACACTCGAACACACGACTCCGACACGAGATAGCGCAAATGAACACAGGATCTACCTCTTGGGGATGGAGTTACCGCGTGCTGACCGCGGCCGTCATTGTTGGACTGGTAGCGGGGTCGGTTCGCGCGGCTCCGGTCGTTCCCGGCACCGGCAAAAAAGTGAAAAACGTCGGCGACGATTTCGAGGACGAGGGCTGGAGGTACACCCTTAACTCGCCGAAAAGCACTCGAAATATCGACGAATACGAGCGGACCCCGTCGGGTGAATCGGAAAACGGCCGCTGGTACGAAGGCATGAAACGCGGGCATCCCGACATAGCAAGACGTGTCGAGACACCCGCGAAGGGACTACCCGGCAGCACAGGCTCGCTGTTGTTACGGTCGCTCTGGACCGGCGTGCCCGGTCGCCCTAGCTACCAGATGCAGCAAGATGACTTCATTGCCGACGTCAACTACCGGCTGGGCGCCAAGATCCCCGTCGATCGCACGCCCAGCGTGGTAGTCCGGGTCTTTCTCCCACCGGTCGACACATGGGAAGACCGCACCGGCCCCCATTTTGGATTCCGTACGTCGCTGACCACGACCGTCACAACACCCCCCAGAGGGCTACTATTCTCCAGCAGCAGACGGGAGGAGGAGACCTATTGGACCGGGATGTTCATCGAATTCCAGAGCAAGACGGACGGGCACAAGCATGACTATGCCTATTGGCGCCTGCGAGCCGACCAGGACGGCAACGATTTCCGCTCGAAGCAAATCACCATGACCGGCTGGTGGACCATCGGCATGTCAATCACGCCCGATGGCATGGCTCACTGCTACGCCAGCCCCGGCGTGGACAATCTGACTGCGGAAGACCACTTGGCCTCGTATTACCCTTACGGATATAGTGCCGAGTACTTCAAGACGTTTTTCTTCAACGTGTGCAACGGAGACGATGGGAAAACGTGGTCCACGCCGTGGGTCATCGATGATCCCGCCGTGTATATCGTTCGCTAGGTTGCCAACTGCAGGAGCCTACGGTTACAGCGTCCGGGGTGGATGATCGCCCCGGACTTTTTTTCTGGCAATACCGCCAACCGCATGATGTGTGCAGGAGAGGACGAAGACGTGCCCCAGACGAACGAGCGACTAATTCGTGTTGGCCACAGCCCGGATCCGGATGACGCGTTCATGTTTTACGCGCTGGCCAAAGACAAGGTCGACACGGGCGACTTGCGATTCGAACACGAACTGGTCGACATAGAAACGCTGAACAGACGAGCGTTTCATGGCGAGCTGGAACTGACCGCGGTCAGTTTGCACGCTTACGCTCATCTTCAAGACAAATACGTGCTGTGTACGTGCGGCGCGAGTATGGGAGACCGGTACGGTCCGATGCTCGTAGCCCGCCAGTCCGGATCGCCCGATCAATTCCGGGACAAAACCATCGCCGTTCCTGGTACGTTCACCACCGCGTACTTGGCCCTTAGGATGTGTTTGGATTTCGACTTTCGACATGTGGTCGTTCCCTTCGATCAGATTATCGACGCCACCCAGGTGGGCAACTACGACGGCCAACAGATCGACGCCGGCTTGATCATCCACGAAGGCCAGTTGACTTATGGCGAGGAAGATCTTCGGCTGATTGTCGACTTGGGAGCGTGGTGGCACGAGCAAACCGGCCTGCCTCTGCCGCTGGGCGCCAACGCGGTCCGCAGGGACCTGGGGCGGGAGACGATGTGCGAGGTTGACCGGTTGCTGAAGGTGAGCATCCAGTATGGGCTGGACCACCGAACCGAGGCGCTCGACTACGCTTTAGGATTCGGCCGCGGGCTCGATCGAGAGAAAGCGGACAAGTTCGTGGACATGTACGTGAACGACTGGACGCTGGATTTCGGCAAGCCTGGCCGCCAAGCCGTAGCCTTGCTGCTGGAACGCGGCCATCAAACCGGCGTGATCCCCAATCTGGTCGCTCCCGAGTTCGTCCGTTAGAATCAGCTAGGAGCCAGCAGGGTTTCAGCTTGGTGTCGACGAGGTCGAGGGAAGCGCATGAGCGATTCATGGCAGCAAGAGTTGGATCGCCAGATTGACGGTCGATACGATCAGATCGTAGAGGTTCGGCGGCGGCTGCACATGTATCCCGAGGTGTCCGGGGACGAGCGACAGACCAGTCTGTACCTGTATCAGTTGTTGGGCGACGAAGGATTCGATGTGCGCATGGGCCCGGACGGACGCGGGGTGCTGGCGGATTTACCCACAGTCCCGGACCAGACGGGACAAGGCATGATAGCGCTTCGCGGCGACATCGACGCGTTGCGCATCCACGACGCAAAAGAGGTCGAATATCGAAGCCAGCACGACGGTGTGATGCACGCGTGCGGGCACGACGCTCACACGGCGATCGTTCTTGGCGCTCTCTATTCGTTGAATGATCTACAGAATGCGGGTCGAGTGCCGTGGGAGATCCGTCTACGCGGCATCTTCCAGCCTGCTGAAGAAACGTGCGTCGGTGCAGTGGAAATGATTCGCGTCGGCGCGCTTGAAGGAGTGGATGCTATTCTAGCGGCTCACATGGATCCGGCGCGTCGGCTAGGACGAGTCGGACTCCGCGCCGGCGTACTTACGGCCAATTCCGACGAGGTGCAGGTAAACATCGTAGGGCGAGGCGGTCACGCCGCCAGACCGCACGAGGCCAGCGATCCAATCGCCGCAGCGGCCCAATTGATCAACGCAATGTACCTGTTTGTACCTCGTGCAACGGACAGCCAGGACTCGGTTGTGGTCACGATGGGACAATTGATCGGCGGCGACAATGCCAACGTGATCCCCGAGGAAGTCACGCTGCGAGGAACGATCCGTACGCTCGAACCGGACGTACGCGACGAAACGTTCGATCACATTCGACGTTTGGCGGCCGGAATCGGCCAAACGACCGACACCAACATCCAAGTTCGGTTCGGGCATAGTTCCCATTCGATCAACAATGACACCCAATTGGTCAAATTACTGGCCCGAGCCGGGAGGGACGTATTGGGCTTGGAGGGTATCGAGCGCATCGCTCGTCCCAGCATGGGAAGCGAAGACTTCGCCTTCTATGTGGAAAAGACGCCCGGCGCCATGTTCCGCCTCGGTTGCACGTCCGACCAAATCGGCGGCTTCCCGCTTCACTCGCCCACGTTTGATATTGACGAGGAGGCATTGCGCATCGGTGCCCGCATACTCGCTCGTAGCGTTGTCTACTGGTCCGATCCGGAGTATCAGTTCAAACCACCATGAACAAAATCGAATTCAACAGCAACAATCGCCCAACGATCGGCATCGAACTGGAACTGGCCCTGGTGGACGAGAATTCCATGGCCTTGTCAAGTTCGATCGAGCAGTTGCTGCAATTGCTGCCCGATGACACGCCGCAATCGTTCAAACCCGAACTGATGCAGTGTTGCCTGGAAATAATCACAGGCATTTGCGGCACGGTGGGCGAGGCTGAGGCGGACTTGCGGGAAAAGCTATCCCTGGCGGAGCAAGCCACGGACCAGTTGGGGTTGAGACTCTGGTGGGGCGCCACGCACCCGTTCTCGCTGTGGCGCCACCAGAAAGTGACACCGAACGAGCGGTATCACGATCTGGTCAACTTGCTTCAGGAAATGGCGCGACGCCTGGTGACCTTCGGCTTGCACGTTCACGTCGGAGTGGATTCGGGTGACAAGGCGGTCATGATCTGCGACCGAATCATGCAGCATCTGCCCACTTTCCTGGCGATCAGTTGCAGCAGCCCGTACTGGGAAAACAGAGACACCGGGCTGCAGTCCCACCGCTCGAAGATCATGGAAGGTCTTCCCACGGCAGGACTGCCCACGCTGATGCGAAATTGGAGCGAATACGTCTGGCTGATCAATCACATGGTAGATACAGGCTTCATCAATACCATGCGCGAACTCTGGTGGGACGTGCGGCCCCACCACAAATTCGGCACCGTGGAGATCCGCGTCTGCGACATGCCGGGGAACCTGCAGGACGTGTTGGGCATTGCGGCGCTGACTCAGTGTCTTGTGCAGGCCCTGTCCGCACAAATCGACGAAGGCGCATACCAGCACGATTGCCATCCCATGATGGTCAGGCAGAACAAGTGGCGAGCCTGCCGGTTCGGCAACAAGGCCGAGTTGGTCAACTCCTACACGTACGAGGTGCAACCGGTCAGCGAAGTAATCCGTTTCCTGGTCAATCGACTTCGACCGGTGGCAAGAGATTTGGGCTGCGTGCCTTACCTGGAACACACCATCGAGATGGCGGAGACCGCCAGTTGGGCCGAGCGACAGGTGTCGATCCTGAGGGAGACGGAAGACGCCGCGGAGATTGTGCGCCGCCTGACATCCGAATCAAGGATCACAGACTAGACAATCGCTTCCCGTTTCGCGGTTGCCGCGACTGGTTCGAATTCGTACTGGACCACGAACTTGGTGAGTCCAATAGTCAATTCATCCCCGGGATTCAACTCGGCGCGGATCACCGCTTCGCCATTCACAAGCGTACCGTGCTTCGATCCCAGATCAGATACCGTCAGCACCTGGTCAATGTGATCGATGACGCAGTGCTCGCGGCTCACCCACCGGTCGTCGACGCAGACATCCGCATCCGCGCCGCGTCCCAGACGCAACGGCAGGTGGTCTAGCAAGATTTCGGTTGGCGGAACCAATACGTCCGTGGCAATCAGTTTCGCATTTGGCTTGGACATGTGAGGCGAGTCTTCCATCTCCAAACGGGGCAGGGAAATCGTAGCCACCGATCCACGCTGGCAAAATCGTTGTGCCGGCGAAACTGCCGGTCACTGTCGACCTCCATTAGCGGTCGTCGTCCGTGAAACCCAACCTGCGTTGGCACACCGCCTTTGCCGCAATGCACAAGTGGCAGGGATAGTAGGTATGGTAATTTGGTGAGGGTGCAAATTCGTCTGGTGTCTGCCTCTTCCTCCGTAATGCTAGTATTGAATCAAAAGATAGCGATGCTTGTCAACCGCCTCAAGAAAAAACTCCACGGGGCCGTGGTCAACAACCCGTTAGTGCTGACTACTCACACAACGAATTGTATCGACTTGAAGGAGCAACACGGACAGCACAGGGCGATAGGCGAGCCCCGTCCGGCGGGAAGCGGAATCAGTGGCGTGGCGAGGGAAGACTACACCAATTCAGCCAACAGATAATGGCCCGAAGGGATGTCATTCCACGCGCCGAGAACATCCTCGGCCAAGTCATCGGTCAGGACTTCCAGCAATCCCGCCGTTTCGTCCGCCAGCGCCTCCAGCGGCGAAACGCCCCATACTCTCGTGTCGGTGCCATCGTCCTCGACGACCGGCGGCGGAGTTGGACGCTCGATTTCGTTGTCGGTTGGGTCAGATGTCTCGTATGGCTCCGGCGTCGCCAATTCGATGACGACGGGCAGATCGGCCGGTTCAACTGCGGCGTCAGCTACTGTCTCGACGCTCTCGCCGGTCGCTTCGCCTTCACCGCCACCCTGACCCATCGAATTCAGGTGGCTGATTACTCCCAGCACATCCAACGGCGAAATCACCATGTCGGCGTTCACGTCGTAGTAGTAGCGCCCGCCGGACGATTCTCCCTCACCGCCAGCCAGTCCTCCGAGGTCGGTTGAACCTTGATTATTCAGGAAGTTGATCAGAATCAGAGCGTCGATGGGCGACGCTTGGCCATCGTCGTTCACATCCGCGGGGTTTCTGGGATTCGTGAACTCACCTTCACCTCCCGCTGCAACGACGGTGATGACCTGAGAGTCGAGGTAGTGTACCTGAGCTGTCGGGACCGAGATGCCCGGATCGGGCTTGATTAGCGACACTTCGTTCAGGGGTAGAAAATCAGCCGGATCGGCTTGGAAAGTTAGATTGGCGATCCCGGTTGGCGGGGTCAACGCTGTAACACGAATGGTGAACAGCAACTCCTCAACAGCAAAAGTCTGCGCTTGATCACCCTGAAACGCGCCTATCTCGTTCAGGATCCCAGGAGCGCCCGTGTCGACCTTCCGTCCACTGGCGAAGAGTTGGTTAAACTGAATGTCGATGCCAAAAGGATTGCCCAAATCAACGACAGGTCGTGCCAGCGTCTGGTCGTAGAAAACATCCAAATACGCGGAAAACACGCCCAAATCACCGGCAGGAAACAGGGGATCGTTGACCCGTCGCCGGTCGTGGACCCACGCGCGCAGCCAGAAGTCGTTCCCCGCAACAATCTGGTTGTTCGGGATCGGATTACCGTTCAAATCGGTTGCTTCAAGCCGTATCCTGACTAGATCGGGAGATTCCACAATCTCTATCGACGTAGCGCCGAATTCGATCTGCCGGTAATCCACTGGGGCCTCGGGGTGGTTCAGCGAAGTCTCGTGGAGCGGCATGTTGTCGGCGGGGTCGGCGCGAAAACGGGCGGTGCCTCTGGCGGTTGCCGTGAAGGTCCCAATGAGCAGCAACTCTTCGTTCGGCCCCAAGGGAATCGAGCCCTGCCCCTGAAACGCTCCAAGTTCGTTTAGAATACCTGGAATGCTCGAATCGACGTTATGTCCGGCTGGGTACTCGCTGGAGTACGTTACGGCCGAGTCACCGCCGTACGAGACCAGGCCGGCATCGTACAGCACGTCCATGTAGCCAGAGAAAACGCCTTGGTCTGCCGCGGTCAAGCCAAAGCCCAGTGGCGGATGTCCGGCCTCGTTGCGTTCGTCATCTACGTACACGTAGAGCTGGAATGGCAGCCCTTGCCCGATTTCAGTAATCAGGCCGCCATTCATGTCCCTGGTCTCGAGCCGAAAGTTCACCACATCGTCTGCAATGTGAGGCGGGACGTGGACAGTGACCGTAGCCGTACTAGTTACGCCGTTTGTATCCGTGATCGTGTAGTCGAACTGGTCCGAACCCGTAAAGCCGGCCGGGTCGTATTGGACGGTCTGCCCGTTCAGCGTCACAATGCCGGATGTCCCCGTTGTGTCAATGCTTATGATCGAAATCGGCCCATTCGGGCCGGTACGATCGTTGGCCAGCATTTCCTGATCCACACGGCGGGCTGCCGTCACATCAAAGATCGAATCGTCCACGGCGATGGGTATGGTGCCCGCTGTCTGCTGTATCGTGACCACAACGGTTGCCGTGGCTTCATCGCCCGTCAGGTTGTCCTTAATCGTGTAGGAAAAAGCATCTTGGCCAAAGGCTCCCGGCGCGGGAGTATACGCGACGAAGTCGTCCGTCAGGTCGGCGGGCGTGCCGTTTCGATCTATCGATCCAGAGCCCGACGCGCCTGCAAAGTCTACCGATTCCAGGCGAAGATTCGCCGCACCAGACGAACTTGGTACATCGTTGGCCAAGACGTCAAGTTGATTGTCCACGGTGTTCTGATTGACCGCGAACTGGTCGTCGTTAGCGATCGGCTCATCCGACAGGATGTTTACAGCATAGTCCTCAACTTCTCCTCCACGAGGCGATGGCCCGGTCGGGGGCAGATCGTTATCGTAGCCGTAGCGAAAACGAGCGAACGTGGTTCCCGGTTCGGCGTTGCCCGGCACGGCAAAATCAAGCGAATGAACGCCTGCCCCGAGGCTCCGATTCCTAAAGATCTGCTCGCCAGGATCGTTCCAGTCTCCGTCCCGGTTGAAGTCAATCCAACCTTGCAGCCTTCCCTGCGCTCTGCTGCCCGTGGTGATAGTCACGGCCGCTGTGGCCGTCGAACCAGGCACCAGCACTTCAGGAAGCGCCACCCCGTCCTCGTCACTCAGGATGTTTTCATCATCGCCAGCGGCGGTCGCGTCCGGCAAGCCGTCTGCTTCGCCATCAATAAGAGCCCCCAGCCCAAACCCGGCTATGATTGCATGCGTTGGGCCGTCATTCGCTTCCAACGTGGGATAGGGCGACGGCGCATCGCCGTGATCGAATCCGTCCGTATCGCTGTTCCCGAAATTGACGCCAGGAAACTGCTCGCCCCCAGCCTGCGAAATCGTGATGGAATGGCCATTGGGCGTCGTTGCATCGGGACCGGGATACGTCTGTACCCATCCGGGCGATATGGACTCGCGAATCGTATAAGTGCCCGCCTCGTTCAGCGTGATGCTGTACTGACCGGCGGCGTTGGTGCGTGCGGTGGGTTCGCCGAAGTCAAACTGGCCATCGCCGTCCAAATCCACGTGGATGACCACATCGGACAATACAGGCTCGTTCGTGTCGAAGCGGCCATCGTCGTCCAAATCATGCCATTTGATTCCGCTGATCGTCGTCGGTCCAGGCGGCGGAGGAGCCGGGAGATCGCCTAATCGAAAACTGCCCCAGCGCGTGCCCCAGCGGCCTCCAAGGCCTTGCTCGGGCAACGCATACATGTTGTACGCCCAGAACGTCACCTCGTCCGTTGGATCCAAAGCGACGCTCGTGTAATCCCCCCAACGATTGATCCCTCCGCCAAGATCGAATACGTCCAGACCTTCGGCTATCGCGACGGGCTCACGCATGGTTCCCGGTGGATCATCCGGTGCACGCACCGCGTAGTACGCACCTGCGTACAAGTTCGGTCCGGAAGCCGCAAAGCCGATCGCCATATTGTCGTGCGAGTCCACGTTCACCGCCGGCCAGTAGGTGTGAACCGCAAAGCCGAGATCCTCGCCGCTAACGTCGCCCTGGTCAGCAAGTGTCACAGAATTGAGGGCGGACGTGTCGAATTGCCACCAGTGCGCTGTGACTTGGTTCAGATTGGTCCCAGCGGTGTCAACGTCCGTCGGATAGATCACCGCTGCGGTGTAGAGTTGACCGTTGCGCCAGACTGCATTAATTGTACGACGGTCGCCACCATCGATCGTCGCCGCGCTGTTCCGCTGAGTAGCTTGCGGAATCGGGAATGGGAAGTTGACCGGGTCTTCGATGTCGCCCACGTCTATCGTATTCAACGTGAACGTGGGCGTTCCCAACGGATCGTCCACGCGGATTATGTCCACCAGTTCGCTTCCGGTGCTTTGGTCGGTGTTGCCATCGTACAGGGTCAGCCACGTGCCGACCCCGGCGGGGGCGTCGCCGAAAACGTGAGCCGCCTGCATGCTGCGGAACTCGAACGCCGCCGCTGTACCAAGGCCTACGAAGAAATCCACGCCAGTGTCGGCGGCAGGATCATGCATCGTAACCGTTGATGTGCCGTTGTCGTACAGACCACTGGTGCCGACGCCCTTGTCGACGATCCACAACCTGGTCCCACCTATCGTCGCACCGCCCAATTCGAACATATTGGCCGTGATATAGATGGCTTCTTCGTCCAACCCCAATCCCGGATAGTCAGCCCAAAACGAGGTGATAGTCGGGGTGCCGCCTGTACCCGTGTCGATGTTCACCTGCGTGTTGATCGATTGATAGTGCCACGTGCCGTTGGGATCGCTATCATCGGAGACGGCCAACAAGACCCGCGACAGATCCGCCGGATCACCGGCCGACGCATCCATCATTTCGAGCGTCAACGCCACAAAACGGTCTTCGTACTGGTCATAGAGTATCTTCGGATCGAAGAGGTAATCCGTTGTTGTGCTGGTGACCGGCCGCAATGGAGCGAAGAAATTGCGCAAACTGGTATGGAATTGCTGGGTACCGTCCTTGGTAAACCACTGAATCGTCATATTCCCGATGTTGACGACGTGTTCCGGGCCAGCCGCTCCGTACGGATCGGGTGGCTGTACCACCAACGCACCCGTGTTGAAGGCGTTGTCATCGATGTTGTAGCCCTCAATCGTGCTCAACAGCGGAGGTGACGCGGCCAGCAAACAGCGGTCTTCCAAAGATTCAAACGTTGGCCAACGCCGCCGCTTTGGCTGGCGCGAGGCTTTCTTGCGTTGAGAGCGTGACTTTCGCATAGGCTTAAGCAGTCGGGATCTCACGACGCGACCCTCACCAAGTGGAGAAAGGAATTCCTGGTGCCGGAGTGCTATCTCCGCCAGTTTAATTACTCATTCCATAAATGCCACAAATTTCCCCAGCGAACGCCAATAGCGTCCGTAGAACCTCTCAATCGCATGGCACACGACGCAAGAGGCGTAAAATAGGAGGGGCTATTCAGGTTCCGCAAGGCCGCAAACGGCCGAGGGTTATGACGCTTGGCAATGCGCGGAAGTTCCACAACGTTGCCTGTCAACATATCCTTTTTCGGCAGGATAGGGTATATGGCCACGAGATTGACGCCGGTTTTCGGATCTGGCCGATAAACCTCAGCCGAATGGTCCGGATGTGCCAGTGCTGACGGTGTGCCCGGTTCTTGCGGGTCTGCGAGAGTCGAGGGGCCTGGGCCCTCGCGCAGTGTCACTGAAAGAGAAGTAAGAACGAGGGGTGGGCTCTGGCCACGGGCCGCGAGAAGCGCTTCGTCCCTACCCAGCCCATCGCGCGGCCTATTCCTTGCGAGCGTCTTGGCGAATCTTCGAGCCAGTCTACGAAAGTGCAAACCGAGTCGGCTTCTCGTAGTGGTGGCTTCCAGCCCCCGTTGGATCAACTGCGAATCACCCGTAAACGTGGCGGCTGGAAGCCACCACTACGGATCTGCAGACTGGCTCCGAGGAGGGTGTACGGCCGTTGGTAACGCGTCCCCCTCACATGTGGTCGCCCCCTACCACATCCACTCGCCACCGATGGTGAAGCCATCGTAGAACAACGTGCCGCCATCCGAAAACGACGCTGTCCGAGTTATCCCGAACAGAGGTACGTCTGGATTGAAATTCTCCAGCGCCAAAGCAGCGCCCTCGATGAAGACCAACTCATAGCCAGCCCGAAGCGTCAGTTTGTGATTGACCCGATAGGCGACGTTCAGGCTCACTTCCGCCAGGAAGCTGATCTTGTCATTGCCAATCGTCTCAGATGGGACGATGCCGACATAATTGTCCACCAGATCTAAGCCAAAAATGCTGGTGTGCTGCTTCGCGTTGTTGCCGAGGAGCGCAAACTTGCCGTCCAAGCCAATGTTCAGGCCGGGCACGAGGCAAAGCCAGATATCCCCTCCAATCTGAGGGCCTGTCATGTAATTCGTTGCATCCAGCCTGCAATACCCCTCGCCGCCCGTGTCGTCGATCAGGTCGGCATCCGTATCGCGAGAGGCAAGCGAGAGCCAACGGAGACGCTCCCTGAGCTTGACGTATCGCACGCCAATCATCCAGGATCCTTGGAACAGGCACGTCTGACTAAGCCAACGGCGGCGGTAGTTGAGTTCGAGACTGTCAAAGTCATTCTCCAGCCGAATCCTATGCAAATCGGCCTGATCAAACTGCTCCTGCCCCTGAAAGCCTGGGTCGTTGGCGGTGAAGTTCGTGAAGATCGAGTTCAGCTCGTCCGTTCCGGTCACCTCAGCGGTCTCGTTGAAGTCGAACATTCCGAGATAGGTGAATTCAAGATTGCTGCCAGGACCAGTTTGGTAGGTTCCCGTCACGCGAAAGCCGAACTCGTCCCCATATTCCAAATGGTTCGAGGTAGTCCGAGTCGTGCCACCGGTGTCGCGCGAGAATTCGATCAGCGGCCCGTGGTTGTCCAGCCCCAGATAGTGGAACTCGGCGTGGATGTCGAACCAGTGGGGGGCACAACAACCACCTTCGCCGTATGGGGCAAGCATCCCAAGGATGCCCAGCAACAGGCTTCCAGATCTATGCCCGCGGCGCGGGTAATACCCATCAAGGTAGTATTCCTCCTCCGAACCGTCCCCTGTCGTCTCCTCCTCGTCCGAGACCACAGGCTCCTGGTAGAAGGCGGGAACGCCTTCCACGAATGGTTGTGCAGGCTGGTAGGACGTGGCTGGCATCGCGTAGCCCCATCCGGGATTGTAGGCGGCTGGGCCAAACCCAACTGCCGGACCGTACGCGCCCTGTTGCATCATTCCTGCTTGCGGCGGGGGGTATCCCGGCTGGCCGAACCCCATCTGTCCGCATACGTCGTTCACAGCAACAACGGATACCACAACCACCAATAGCGTCGTCCACCAAGCCCGTTGAATAGTTGTCATGGAAAGTCTCTCCACGGCACGAAAATAGGCGAACAAAGGCACTCACATGCCTGAAACAAGCGATTCCCGGCCGACGTTGGACCTGCTGGCGAGTCGGCACACGATTGGCATCCGAACCGCGAGCATAAGAGATCACGTCTGCTCGACAGACACTATCGGTTCGGAATAACAGCTAGAATCAGCACTTTCCGTCCCGCCGGAAAAATCGCCTCTCTTGACCCAGTCGACGCAGTTTTCCCATTTGAATACATGGTAGCGTCGAGTGCGGCGTGGGATGTCATTGAATCGACCCGAGTGCCGGACGGGGAGTGCGCATCGCTCTACACTGGTATCACACTGAGGGCAGCAGAATTGGCTAGAGAGGGGTGCTTCAGATTACACCTATCTGATGTGTACCGCTCCTGGTCAACTCTGGCACATCGCAGGCAAGCACGAAGCGCAAGCGAGGGAGTGAGCTACGTCCCTCGCTTGCGCTTCGGGCTTGAGTCGGCTCAGACCGGGAGCGGTGTCGTCCCAGCCCCGGCAACGATCAGAACAACAGTTTCTGAGGACCGTTGTTCTTGGAAAGACCAGCCAGTAGTTCCTCCGGGTCGCCGTCTTCCTGATCGACAATCACCACATTGTCGCCGAAATCCCGTTGCTCGACCTTTCGGCCGCGATCATCCAACCGGACATCCGCCTCGCTGGTCTTGCGCTGTGCAACTCGCAACAACTGAGCATACAGACGGTCGCGATCCGTACCATTCAGCTCGCTCACGGCTCTGGCTACCTCGCCAAGGTACCTGAGGAAAATCGACCGCCGTTCGCCTTCCTGCTTGACACGTTTTCGCCGACGCAGGTACATGCCGAGCTTGCGCCCGACCGCTTGGAGGCCCAGACGCAGTTCCTTCTGGATCTCCGGATAGCCGGCGATGGCTTCCTTCGATTCGCTGGTGAAAGGCACCCAGACGCTTCCCACGTGCACCATCACAGTGACCGGTCCGCTGGGCAGGGAAGCCCGAGACTGGCTCAATCCATACGACCGCCAGTTCATGTTCATCACGGCTTCGGTGATGGCACAGTCGCGTTGTTTGAACTGCAACGGCACCCGATTCGCGTATCGCAGCACTTGCATGGACTGTCCCTCGGACAGGTTGACACTGCGCATCGCGTCGTGCAGCCGTTCGATATCGGTCTGTTTCAGCTTGCCGGGCGACTGTCGCGTTCCGAATTGGGCCTCTTTCAGAATCCGATCTGCCGCATCCGGCCCCAAACCGTCGAACGTGACAATGATGAACTGCCGCAGTGTACGAGCGTCGCTTTCACGCAGCAGTTCCGTCAACAACTCCAGCGATACCTTCCGGACTGTGCTCCCGCCTCCGTAGGCCAAGCCGACTTCGATCTGGAAAGGATTGCCCCGATAGACTGCCGGCGGTCGCGTCGCTGCACAGTAGAACTCGCCCGGCACGACATGGCGCAGGCCCTTCAATATCAAATCCTCCCCTATGGGAGAGATACAGTCGGTAGCGGGCGCCTTGATCTTCGTCTCCTGGATGGCGTGATACAGCGCATCCGCCTCCCCACGGCCAATCCGCTTGGTAGCAGCCCGCGTGCTCACGCCAGCAGCCTCGCAGATTCGTCGAGCAACGGCCGGGCTTACTCGGGAGAACGAACTGGTCAGGAATTGGGACAGCGTGGTGGCTTTGGTCTCCTTCATCATGGTGACCAGCCGTCCCAACTCGACGCCATACGGATGAGGCTTGATCTCTTTCGGCTCGTCCGGCAACTGCGAGGTCGACCGAAGATAGGTCTTCCAATTGCTTTCCGGATCGACGTAATGGAGCGTCACGTGCGGGTTGGCGATCGCCGTCTGTTCGAGGTATTCGTCCACGCTACCCCGCCCCCGCTGGTAGCGTCCCTCCAACTCGATCGTGACCCTGGTGCCGCTGCGCACTTCCTTGCCCGGTTTGTCTTCTACCGCGTCGTAGTGCGTGACCCATTCGATGCCATTCTTCTTGATGTGATTCCAGCCCTTCTCGCCAGGCGGTATGTCGACGCCATCGCCGCGACCGTTGAGGATTTCGGGCCTGTTTTTCTTCGTATCGATCTGAATCTTGTAGTAGTGGATGGGCTTCCGCACCGACACCTTCGACAGAATCTTCACCGGCTTGCCCGTGGTCAGCATGCCGTACATGCCCGCTGCACTGATACCGATGCCTTGCTGCCCACGGCTCATTCGCAGCCGGTGGAATTTCGATCCGTACAGAAGCTTGCCGAAGATCAACGGGATCTGCTTCTTGACGATACCTGGGCCGTTGTCTTGGATCCCGATCTTGAAGCGGTTATTAGCGGTCTGCTCGATGTGGACCCAGATCTCGGGTATGATGCCGCCCTCCTCACACGCGTCCAGCGAATTGTCAACCGCTTCCTTGACCGTGGTAAGAAGCGCCTTGCGAGGATTATCAAACCCCAATAAATGGCGGTTCTTCGCAAAGAACTCACTGACGGAGATATCGCGTTGTGCGGCTGCCATGGATTGAGCCGTGGCCCGACGCCGTGGCTTCCCATTGCCCGAAGTACTTCTTTCGGTGTCTGTCTGAGTTGAATCTGGCATGGTTGACAAGGACGGTACTCCTTTACCCGCGTTTCGAGGCCCAAGTACGCACGTTGAAGTGGGCACGTGGAAGGGTTTTCAAGGTATGTAAAGTGTTCGGATTATAGCGGTTCGGGCGCGTTGTTCCCACCCGATTTGCGCGCCCAAGCCGGTGGATTGGGGACAATTGCCGCGAGCCGCAAACAAAGACTCACCCGTACCACTGGGGCGAACCGAGTAATCACTGTAACGATACCATCGAGTGCCACAAGGAGAGATATCGATGACACGAAGAACGATGCGATCCACGCTTGTCGCAGCGGCGCTGGTGGCCGGCCTGGGTATTGGCGTGTGGAATACTTCGGACATTCGCGCGGAAGATCAAGCAACCAGCCAGGAAAGCTGCGTTACCGACATCTCCTACCAAGGCGGCAGCCCCTGTCGTCCGTGGGAGTACGGCGACCCTGCACTGTTCTACAACTTCTACGCCCCTAACTACTGCGGAGGCGTTCCTGCTCAGTTGTACATTGCCCCGCGTCCCGTTCCGCCTTTGGTAGGGCACACATACTACACATACCAACCACTGATGCCGCACGAATTCACCTACCCGCACACCCGCACGTACCGGAACTACTACGACTGTGGCCGCGGTATGACGCGGACAAAAGTCCAGTGGTACTCGAACCCGGTGGTCAGCGCGCTGAAGGGTGTCAGAAACGCGATTCGGATCCCTCGCTAGCGCCCACCGACCGGCCCCGCTGGAAGAGCATCCCACCAGATCCAGGAACCTACCAATGAAACGAACCAGCCAATTGATCCTCCATATCGCATTGCTGGCTGCCGTCGGAGTTTTCGCGCAAGGTGCATTTGCGGACGGATACGGCTCCGCCACGCAGCCGAAGAAGAAACGGAATGCCGGAACGGCTCGGGCCGCGGATTCCGGCGTGTGTCGCGGTTGCGCGAGTGATCCCTGCAATTGCGGCCCCATTCGACGTGCCATGAGGCGCAGCGTATACGGAGCGCGGAGCGCTGCACATAGCGGCCAGCCGCTTGTCGATCCCTACGCCCGCGCCGACTGGATTGCCGCCCAGCAAGCATCCAACAGATCGTGGCACGCAGGCTACTATCACACGGCCTCGGGCGTACCCGTGGCGTTGATGGTGCCTCCGACGGCTCGCATGCACACGCGGTGGAGTTGGGGCGTGGCCCAGTCGACGATGCATCCGCTGTACCATCAGTTCGAACGCCCCTATCCCGGACCTGTCGCGGGCGACGCTGCGACCGGCCTGGCGGAGCCGTTGAGGCCCACGCCCAGATGGCCAAGTCACACCGACCAGTTCGGCGTCTATTACGTCCGCGGGCCTTGGTAGCAGGAGTCGCCAGACTTCGGGATTTGCCGCCTCCGCCCGAAGTGTTGCCACTTCGGCTACGACAGTTTCTTCTCGAACCATCCCAAGTGGGAAAACAGAACGACGCCCGCCACAAAAGGTACTCGGCCAGATGCGTCAGAACAGCCGCATCTGGCCGGTTTTGTTGCGCGGCGGTCGAAATCGTGATGTGTCCAAGCCGGGTGCCGGCTCGTCCAGTCCGTATTTCCGGGCAAAGGCGACAAACGCGTTGCGGATACCCTCTGCGTAGGCTCCGCTGCCGATCATTCGCTCGCCGAACGTGGTGTCGTTCAAGCGTCCGTCGCGGGTCGTTCGGATCAGGCTCTCGACTTTCGCGCGAGCCTGGGGACGGTGTGTATCGAGCCAGTCCAAGAATACCGGCGCGACGTTCTGTGGGAGCCGCAACAGTTCGCAGCCTGCAGAGACCGCTCCCGCGTCGGCCGCCGCTTGCAGCACGTTCGCGATCTGATGGTCGGTCAATCCGGGGATGATCGGCGCGACAAGGACGCAAGCGGGGACTCCCGCCTCGGACAATCCGCGAACTGCGCGAAGCCGGGCATCTGGGGTCGACGTTCGTGGTTCCAACACGCGGGCCAAATCGGAATCCAGTGTGGCAATACTGATGTTGACCGTCGCCAGGCCCATTGCCGCCATCGGCGCCAGTAGGTCCAGGTCGCGTACCACCAAAGCGTTCTTCGTGGTGATGGTCGTGGCCTGTTGCGCCTCCACCATCACCTCCAACAAGCTCCGCGTAATACGAAACTCGCGCTCGGCTGGTTGGTAACAGTCGGTGACCCCGGAAAGTGCAATCGCCTCGCCCTGCCAAGCCGAATAGGACAGTTCGTTGCGCAGAAGCGATGCCGCGTCGAATTTGACCAGGATCTTGCTCTCGAAGTCCAGGCCGGCGTTCATGCCCAGCAATTCGTGATACGGGCGAGCGTAGCAGTAGGCGCATCCGTGCTCGCAGCCACGATAAGGATTGATGCTGTACCGAAACGGAATATCGGGGCTATCGTTCTCGGTGATGACCGTCTTGGAGCCGTCTGGAAAGAACTCCGTCGCAATCTTCCGGCGGCCGACAAGATCATCGTCGGGCGGCAACTGTTCCCAGTCATCTTCTACGTGCGTTCGCTCGAAGCGATTGGGCGGGCTTACGCCCGCTCCCCGACCTACCGGCGGCAATCGCGGCTTCGGCTCTGCACCCATCGCCCGCTCCATTGGCTTGGCTGTCCCGACGCTGCCCCAATCGCGGCTCGCCCACTAGCCCGACGCGCCAGCGAGGGATGTGCCGCAACGCGTTCCCTCGCTTGCGCTGTGGGCTTGTGTCGGCCCGTGCACGAGACGGAATGACGACAATCAATATCAGTGGTATTCCAGATTTGTACAATGGGCTTGTGCTAAAGGGTCGGGTTTTCGCATGCAGTGCAAGTTGACGACTCTTCCGCATCGCCCTACGATGAATCAACATGGGCCTGACGTATTTCAAACGGTACCGGATGGAGTTTGACCTCACCAAGCCCTTGTTCCCGGCGCGAGAGCTGCCGTTGGGCTATCGTTTCCGGGCGTGGGACGATTCGTTACTGAAAGCCCATGCCAAGACCAAGTACCGCTGTTTCCGCTACGAACTGGACGCAAGTGTCTTTCCATCCCTTGGGCACATCGACGGCTGCCTGAGGCTAATGCGGCGAATAACGCGTCAGGAAGGGTTTCTACACGGGGCCACATGGCTGCTGGAGTACGCCAGTCCCGCGGAGCGTCGCAGGGAGTTTTGCGGGACAATCCAGGGCGTGCGAACCCGCAAAGGAGTCGGGTCGGTCCAGAACGTAGGAATCGTGCCGGACCACCGAGGCCGCGGTCTAGGGACTGTCCTGTTGCGGAGATCTCTGGAGGGATTTCGCAGGGCCGGCTTGAAGCGAGTCAGTTTGGAGGTGACAGCCAAGAATGCCGGGGCTCGCCGCCTGTATCGCCGTCTCGGCTTTTGCAGCGTGCGAACGGTTTATAAGACGGCAGAGGTTGCATACGCCTGACGGAACCGGTACGTTGTTGCGTTCTAACCGTTCGACCGACCAAGGTGACGGAGCACAAATCCTCTGTGACTGAGACCATTTTTTCCCACAAATTCGATAACGGCCTGGTGCTGTTGGGCGAGTCCATGGACTGGTTGGAATCGGCGGCATTCTCGCTGCTGGTGCCGGCCGGCTGCAATCGAGACCCGGACGAACGGCTGGGGCTGGCCAATTTCGTTTGCGAAATGGCCCAGCGCGGCTGCGGCGAGCGCGACAGCCGCCGTTTCGTCTCCGACCTGGAACTGCTGGGCGCCGATACGTCCGCTTCGGTTTCCAACGCCCATTCCAGCTTCGGCGGCGCGATGCCGGCCGCAAGCCTTCACGAAGCGATGGCGATCTACGCCGATGTTGTCCGGCGACCGCATCTGCCCGCGGAGCAACTGGAAGACGCACGCATGGTCTGTATTCAAGAGGCGCGTTCCATCGAGGACGATTTGCCGCAAAGGGTCTTCCAGCAATTGCGGTTGCTGCACTACGGCTGCCCCTTCGGCCGCTCCGCGCCCGGCAGCGTCGAGTCTCTGCAGCAGGTATCGCTGGATGACGTCCAGCGTTACTTCGGCGAGAAGTACCGACCGAATGGCGCGATCTTGAGTGTGGCGGGAAAGATCGACTGGCCCCGTTTGCGCGAGCACGTCGCCCAGTTGTTCGAGGATTGGTCGCCCAAAGACGTGTCGGACCTGAAAGAAGCACCGTCACAGTCCAACAACGCGCATCTTACGCACGATTCAAGTCAGACACATATCGGACTTGCTTTTTCGTCAGTGCCCTATTCCCACTCCGACTACTTTCAGGCACGTGGCGCGGTTGGCGTCTTGAGCGACGGAATGAGCTCCAGATTATTCACCGAGGTGCGCGAGAAACGCGGACTGTGTTATGCCGTGTACGCCACTTGCCATTCGCTGCGAGATCGGGGCAGCGTGTTGTGCTATGCCGGCACAACGACCGACCGGGCCCAGGAAACCCTGGACGTCCTACACGCCGAATTGGTGCGATTGGCCGCCGGCGTTGCGGCCGACGAGTTGGACCGGCTGAAGGCGAAAATCAAAAGCGGCTTGATCATGCAGCAGGAGTCCAGCCCGTCTCGCAGTGCAGCGATCGCAGCCGACTGGTATCACCTGGGACGAGTGCAGACGGTCGACGAGTTGCGCCGTATCATTGACGGCCTGTCCTGCGACACCATCAACGCCTACTTGTCCTCCCACCCGCCGCGCGACTTCACTACCGTGACGCTCGGCGCCAATCAGTTGGAGAACCCCGTTGCAGTTTCGTAAACATACGCTCGACAACGGCCTGGAAATCGTCGCCGAGTGCAATCCGCGGGCGTACTCGACGGCGCTGGGATTCTTCGTCAAGACCGGCTCGCGCGACGAGACGGACGAGAATCACGGCGTCAGCCACTTCCTGGAGCACATGACGTTCAAAGGCACTCCCACACGCAGCGCTGTGGACGTCAACCGAGAACTGGACGAAATCGGCTCGCACGCCAACGCGTTCACCAGCGAGGAACAGACCGTCTACTACGCCGCATTCCTACCCGAATACCAGGACCGGGCGTTAGAGTTGCTGAGCGACATTCTGCGGCCGTCCTTGCGCGCGGATGACTTCGAGACGGAGAAGAAGGTCATCCTGGAAGAAATCGCCAAGTACGAAGACCAGCCGCCGTTCGGGGCTCACGAGAAGTGCATGGCGGCCCATTTCGGATCGCATCCGCTGGGTCGCAGCGTGTTGGGCACGACCGACAGCGTCGGGGCTCTTTCGCGCGAACGAATGCTGGACTACTTCCAGCACCGCTACAGTCCCCGCAACATCGCCGTCGTGGCCACCGGCAACGTGGACTACGACCGCTTGATCTCGCTGGCGGACCAGTACTGCGGATCGTGGGAACCCTTCGACGCCCCACGCGGTACGCCACGGGCAGACGTCCACACCGGTTTGGATGTTCTCCAAAAGGAGATGGCCGCCCAGCAGTACGTGGTCCAGATTACCAACGGCCCGGCCATCGAGGACGACGACCGCTACGCCGGCCGTATGTTGGCAACCATTATTGGCGACGACAGCGGCAGTCGCCTGTTCTGGGAACTGATCGATCCCGGCTTGGCCGAGACTGCGGCCATGGGCGCTTATGAATACCAAGGGACCGGCATCTTCATGACCTATCTTTGCTGCGCGCCAGAGGACACCTCTGCCAACCTGGCGCAGATTGCCGAAATACAACGCGATGTGGAAACTAGCGGAGTCTCCGAGACCGAACTGGCCCAGGCAAGAAGTAAAATCCTGTCGCACATCGTCCTGCAAAGCGAACGGCCCGCCAGCCGCTTGTTTTCCGTTGGCGGCAACTGGGTCCAGCGACGGGAGTATCGAACGGTTCGCGAGATCATGGACAGCTACGAAGCCGTGACCGTCCCCGACATCGCAGCCGTGCTGGAAAAGTACCCACTTACAGCCAACACCACGGTTGCCGTCGGCCCCAACCCCCACCTCCCGGACGCGTAGTTGCTCGGGCGATGTGGAACTCGCATTCGGCGTCATCGTTCTGTGTGATCTCGGGGCACCGCTGCGGTTTGTCCCCGCGGAGCCATGTTCATAACCAGACACGTCGTCAGAGAACGAACCTTCCCGCTCCGCCCCTCGCCGGAGGCGGCGAGGGGCGGAGCGGGGAAAGGCGCGTCTTTACGGAACACGGGCTGGTTTTGAACGTCGTTCCCCGTTGGCAAGCAGCGAGGCGACGAGATTGACCCACCGGGAGTTGTGGCCGGTCTCCCGACCGAGCCACATGCCCAGACCGCACGGTCTCCCTCGCTTGCAGAACTCCTGCAACCAAGAGAAACCTTCAACGCAAAGAAACGAAGATCGCGGAGGTTTCTTTCTTCGCGCTCTTCGCTCCTCTGCGTTGCCTTGTGGTGCCGAGTCTGCGCGCAGCCTTGGATAGGATAGCCGTAGCCGCTCACACCTTCTGAACTTCGAAATACAGCAGCGCGTGGTCCGAGTATTTCTCTGCCCAGGCGTCCTTCGCTTCGTCCGCCTCTTCCTGCGGCCAGCCACGGACGTCGATCGGCGCCCCTTTGAAACTCTTGAACTGCAGATGCTTCGCCGCCACGACGTGATCGAGATCGCCGGGGCCGTGGGACGCGTTGGTGCCCGCCCAGTATGTGTTGGGATAGTTCTTGTCCAAAACTCGCATACCAATGCTGGACGCCGCCGTCCGTTTCTTCAATCGTCGGATCTCTTCCTCGCCGCTAACATCCTTATTGCTGTACGTCAGATTCATCCCCATCGTGTTCAAGTCACCCACGAAGATATAATTCGCGCTGCCGCTGCCGCCCGACGCCTTGTCAAGCACCTTGCGAAAATCGATCGCCCGCTGCGTCATGTCGTCACGAAGCCCAAAACCCTTTGGCTCGCGCAAGCTCTTCAAGTGCAGAAAAACGATCGGATAATAGGAACCGTCCACCACGATCGCCACCAGTACGCCGGGCCGAAGGCTCGTCTGTCCTGACTTGAACTGCAATCGCTGCGTGACAAAGGCCGAAAAGCCCTTCTTGATCCCAACCAGGATCTCCTGAGTCTGCGGCCCCTCGGTAATGTGGAACTGGTGGTTCGGCATCGCCTCGACCAACGGCCGAAAGACGACCGAGCTTTCCACCTCGAACACGGCCACAACGTCCGCGTTCTGGCCCGCAAGGAAGTCAATAATCGGCTGAACCGGCTTCCTGGGCCTGCGGCGCCGGCTGGAATTACGTTGTTTCTTCTGCAACGCACCAAAATGCTCGACATTCCAGGACGCGACCGAGAAAGCTCTGGCCATCACGACTCTCCTTGTACAGGAAGACAGGATTAGGCGCCACCACCCCATTCTACACGCCCGACCCACCCATCTCAGCCCCGCCGGACCACGAAAATGGCATCTCGTCTGGCCTTGCGGAACGGGAGGCCAGGGATATAATTCTCTGTTCACAATCCCTGGGGCCGTAGCTCAATTGGTTAGAGTACTGGACTGTCGATCCAGTGGTTGCGGGT
>CAZURK010000261.1:0-22246 GCA_964623055.1 uncultured Pirellulaceae bacterium | reverse complement strand
CTTCGTTTGGCAGGTAGTTCTTCCAGTAAACGCGCGCCGCCTGCGCCTCGGTGTTATTCGGGTCGCCCGAACGGACCCCGCGAGCCATGTCCAGCAGTTTCGATCGCGCAGGACAATCCGCCGGCAGGTTGTTTGCCTGGGCGCGGATCTTGGCCTGGACCAGTTGCTTCCATAGTTGTTTGCGCAGCGGCTTGCTGACAGCAAGCTGGTCGTTGATGCGCCAGACGACTTGCGAGTGATCCGACAGCGGCAACAGCACGGCGCTGGGCAGATGATTACGCCCGCAGACCACCAGCGCTGCGTCCGACTCGGCCAACGAGGCAAGAGCGGCGTGCGTGTACGTGGTGCCCGGATGGTCGACCAGCACGACACCGATGTCTTCGCAGGGAACGCTGCCGACCGTTTCACCGTCGCGTTTGATAAGGAACTGACGCTGCTTGACGGTCAGATGCGCCGCATCACGTGAGATCTCGATAGTGCGCTTGATCACGGCTGTTGGTCCTGTTTCGGAGGAAAGACAGGACCATCCGTGGCGGACAGAAGCTTCCGAGCCACGTTCTCTCAGTGTAATTACAGTGCCGACCCTTCGCCAGCTCTTTTCTCAGTGTTGCCAGACGCGATTTAGTCTTTCTCAAGCTGGCGGATTTCGCCAAGCGGACTGACTCGCACTTTGACAGCGTGATCGTGACCCTGCGGGGCGAGGTTTTTGAGATCCGTGGGAGTCACGGCGAACTGCTCCCGCTTGGAATCGGAGACTTTCTTACCCTCGGAATCTTTGCGCTCAGTGGCGGAGCGGGCGTCCCAATGGGGAACCACCTCTATACTGCTGCCACTCTTCCGTTTATTGATCTTGGCGACGACGAAGTAGCCGACTTCACCAGGTTCGCCGTCCTTGCCCTTGCGCCTCATCAACAGCATTTCGCCTTCGCAGAGGCTCATCAGGAACTGTCCTCCTTTCTCGTCGTTATCAGAGCGGTCGACCAACGGGTACGCGTCGATGATTGTCTTTCGTAGCGGCTTCAATTCCTGTAACGCCTGCTTCCACTCCCGACGCCGGCGTCTGCTGAGGTCCTTGATTTCCTCTGGCGACAGGCCTTCTTTCTGAGATTTCGTGAGTTTCTTGCGCAAATGGCGAAATGGTCCTTCCAGTTCCCCGAGCTTGCGCAGGCGTTGAGACAATTGTTTAGATGCCTCAAAAGCGGAAACGACATGGCCTTTCCAAATCTCGTTTCCTTTCTTGTTCTTACTGACGCGAATTTCGATGTGGTGATTGTTTTGGCTGTCATACAGCCGAAGCGACTCCAGATCGTCGAGTTTCTTGTGTTGTCCAGTTGCGTAGTCGTAATGGGCTCGTCGAACTGTCACCGGATCGCTGTTGCTCCAAAGTAAGACTACACGGTAAATTGGGACTCCGCTCTTTTGCGTCAACGGGCCGTGCTCGTCGATTGACTTCTTCAAATCGGCTCTCGTGTAGGAATCAGGATTCAAGCCTCTTTCCTGCAATCGCTGCCGGAGTATTCGCCTTAGCCCGAGATCGCGGACAATCCCACCCTTCTCCGGCTTTGGATCGACAATCGCGCGCTCAAAGCCTTTACTCTTAACTCGCTTGCGGGCAGCTTTCTTCGCTTGCTCGTAAGACATATCTTCCTCGCGGATGCGAAGTCTGCGGGCCAATCGGTCGACTGCTTCGCCGTCTGTTTCGGGTCGCGGAAGACGCAAGTGACCTGGTTTGAGAAAATCGTCTCGTGTATCGCCAAGTATATCCTGTCGTTTCGTAACTCGTTCTTTGACCAACTCGCGATGGACGGCGTCACCTTGTAGCCAGTGGTCGATAACGGCTCCGTACTGCGTTTCTTTGTGAAATGCACCGATGAGCTTCCTCTTGACGGGTCTGTGACTTACGGGGCGCTCAATTTCACCGTCGCCGAAAATGGCAAGTCGGACTGCATCGTAGAATTCATCGCGACTCTTGAATGGTGCCGGCGGCGGCAACGGATGCAAGCGACGGTAGTTCTCCATTGCCATTTGATCAGCGGTGTTAATCCCGTCCTTGTCCGCTTGTTTCTCGCGTTCTTCCCATGCGATTTGCACCTTACGATGACAGAGTGCAATGACGATCGCATCAATGGCATGGTGCCGGTGATCGCCACGGTCCTTTTCTTTGCGCTCGTGTTCTTGCTCGTTCGTCAGTCCCTTGGCTCTGGCGCCATGTCGATCGAAAAAAAGCCCCCACTCGCGGCGCAGACGGCTGGTCCAGAGACCGTCGTTTGCGTATACCAAACGATCGCCGCCGCGTTCGGGAAGTCCTTTGCCCTCAAACAGCGAATCGGCCAAGTAGGTCATAACCTGACGGGAGGCGTATTTCGTTGCAGCCTCCTGGCGCTGCGTCATCCCTTGGATGTCGGCAATGTCTTTTTTGAATTGCTCGATCTTCGCCAAGTCAAAGCGATTCGTGAAGAAGTTCGGAGGTACCGGGGACAGCGAACCGCGTTTCGGCCTCGCTTGTTCGGTGAGGTAGCACTTCCACAGTTCAACACCCGTGGCCGTTTTCGTCTCTGATGGCTTGATTCGGACGACACTTCCGAACATATTCTCAATCCATGAGATGCCTTCGTCGAAGCCACCCTCCAGCGTTGCGTCCCAGAAGTCCCGTGGCGTGCGGCGTCCCATTTCCTGGTTGCACTCATCGTGAGCGAGCACAATGTTTCCGAATCCGTTGTGCCCACCGCAAGCCTTAGGCAGAATATGGGCAACTTCGCATCCCTGACCCAGCGCGGCTGTCCTAAGAGTGATACCAGGGCTCTTATCGTCATACGCCCGCCTTCCGCAAAGTGGACACACGCAATCTTGATGCACAGCGAGGATAACGCGATCAACCGCAGCGCGCTTCTGCGTACTGCTGACTGAATGGAGATTGAACTCCTCAGCGATTTCGTTGCGGATACGATTTCGCAGACGATTTCGGAAAAGGAAACGATCGGCGTCGACCTTGCCCATTCTCGCTTCTCGTGCGAGTTCGATGTGTATTTCGTCGGGCTTTCGTCTCATGGCGGCCATGTACTCGACGACATGGCGGCGGACTTCGTGGATGGCCTTGCGAACCACAGGGTTGCTGATCAACGGAGCAGGAGGCGGTTCGTGCAGTGGCAAACCGCTGGGGTCGTAAACGGTTTCTCCGTCTTTCTTCAGCAGATGCTTTTTGGCGTAGTGGCGATCACGTGCCGTTGCCCCTTTCGCGCCCGTGGCGTAACGGCGTCGGGCGTGTTCGTCCAACGGCCTACCCGTCGCAATGTCGCGAAAGTCCTCATCAGCAGCAATGATCATCCGAGCCGCAATTTGAGTCGGCCAACTGTGTTTGGTTAAATCGAACTTGTTTCCTTCCAGTGGCCACCACTGAATTGGCTCACTCGGTCTTCGTTCGGCGACCACGAAACCATTGTCCATGATTTGCAGGAGATTCCGCACCGCGCGCCGGCTCATGTTCAAGCGTTTGGCGTCCGGACGAGGACGCTTTCTCCACGCAGCGATGAGCGCGTCCGCTTGAGATTCGCTGAGTCCCGCCCAATCCTGCATCACCAGGGATTTGAGTCTCTCAGGATGCGCGTCGTCGTCCGGGTCATGCTTCAGGATTGCGCGGTTGATCCCTTCGCGGGCGTTATGGGAGAGCTGCGACCATTTTTCCGGCGTGACGGCCCCGTGGATGATCTCTCGGCTGAACCAGTCAGTGTTGGGCGTTCGCTCATCGTCGCTCAGTTCGAAGTTGAACCGAAAAGGTGAACGTCGCCGCGGTCCCCAATCCATCACGTCGCGCAGGTCTGTCCAAGTTACGGAGGTTTTGGGAAGTCCCTTCCGTTTGCCTCGTGTTTCAGCACCAAGCGGGCCAGTCAGATACTCGATCATCTTCGCACGCTCGTTTGGGGACAACGGTCGCTTCTCCTTTCCTCGTTCGAGAATCTTCAAATCGTTCACCATCTGAACCACCAGATACCGTGACGCGTACATGTCCGCGTGTGGGACACATCGCTCGGTCGGTTCCAGAACGCAGCGGCCCAATGTGCCCAAGTCCCACGACTGCATCCGCTGGCCGAACAGCAATCCCTTGTGCCGCCAATTCGAATCGCGCGATTCGTCATCTAGCGAGCGGCGCAATTCGTCTGTCAGTTTGTCCGAGAGCGGGCCACCCATACGCTTCTGGGCGTCCCAGAGCTTGGCAAATTCATCACGGATCATCGCCCGGTCCGCGTGAAACTCGAACTTGCCGGCCTTGTTGCGCACCGGGCGTCGCCACTCGCGAGGACCTTTCTTTTTCTTTCTGCGATCCTTCGTCGTTATTGCGGTGCGCCGCTCGTCGCGCAACTCGGCGATAAACCGACCGTAGGTGACCGTGCTGCCCTTGAGCAATGATTGGCAAAGACGCGTGAGTTGTTCCTGCGTTTTTTCGAGTTCGTCGTTTTCCTGCTCCGTGCGTTTCTTCTTTCCCAGCGATTCAATGCGGGATCGCAATTCCCGTCCCCTCTGCTGCTCTTGGTCCGAACCGAAACGATCCAACATCGCGAGTTGAAGACCGACGATCGCTTTTTTGACGTTTCCTTCATCACCCACGTCGGCATCAAACCCCATCGCCCCACGCCGTTGAGCCAAGTGGAGCAACGCACGCCCGAATTCGTGTGGCGACAAGGGTTGCGTGAGCCCTTTGCGGCGAAGCTCCCATGAGTCCGTTTGCTCAAGCAGTTCCTTGAAATGGGCTTCGTTGTCGGGCAAGAGTCCTACGGAGATAAGCTTTAGCCGTAGCAGACGCTTGCGCTGTGCGCGGCGTGCCAACGTTATCCGCGCCCGTCTTGTCATGCGCCGCTTGGCATTCTTCGGGTCTCCTCGTTTCTCGTCGGACTCGTCAACACCCGCAGGGAAGATGCTAACGCCTCCCACTATCCTCCCGGTCTGATGATCAATCCACGCCGACCCGACTGAGTTTGAACCAATGTCAAGCCCGAGGGAAACAGTCATCGTGTGCCTCCGTAGAACCCGCAAACTAGTTGACGTAAGCTCAAACGGTTGTTAAGATTCTTGTAGTGTAACCGATCTCAGCCTGCGCTTTTGCGCAACAAGAAAGTGAATTCGCAGGCACCGCCTTCGGGCGACCGCCGCAGCTCGCAAAAACGACCTGCGGCTTTTTGTTTGGCCGGTTCCTTGGACTCCATCAATAAAGCCTTGGTGCATCCGGGCGATACTAGACGCGTGGCGTTTGGTCTGCCGACGCACGCCCCCGTCCCTGCCCGTTGTTCTTTCGGTCGGAGTATTCGCCTCGATTCGAAATGAAACGCACGCCAAGATCCTGTATGCGATTTCTTGTCTCGCCAGTCAGTACAGTTCGGTCCAAGCTTCGGACCGAGAGCAAGCCCTGCCATTTGTATGCGCCCCTCGACGCAAGTCCCTATATAGCAGGAGTAAAGCACCCCTTATGGTACCGCGCAAAATGGGCCGTGCAACCGCTCCATCGTACGTTTTCTTTCCGCAACAAGAAAAGAAATTCACAAGCGCCGCTCTACGGAGCGACCGCCGCAGATCGTTTGACCTGCGGCATTTTTTTGCGCTCACAAGGAAGTGTGCGACGCATGCAGCGATCGACGCAAGGGCGGACGGAAATTCGCTGGACGAACGACGTTGTTTCTGTCGCTGGAGTATTCAGCGATGTGTTGCCTTCGAATGATGGCTTGGCAGGTACTGGCTCAAGTTGAAGAGAATTCGGACTTTCTACGAGGAGTTCGCCGGGGCTTGTTTGGTGGTTGTCAAGAAGCGCCGACCGGCTGACATTGCGTCATCTGTCTACCTAGCGGCTGCGCGGCTTCTTCTCGGCATATTTGGCGTCGTGCACGGCATGATCAAGTCGCCGGCATCCCGCAGTCTACGAGTACGCGCGACTCGATCGTTTTCACTCTGAGCACTTGACCAACGAAAACTTCCACACGGGACTCCAGTCGCTCCACGCTCCCCAGTCGTCGCAAGCGCGAACACGCCAGTAGTAGGTTCTTCCGGGTACAAGCCATCCGCTAGGGAGATCCCAGTCTGTGTCGTCTGAGCGAATCAGGCAGTCGAAGTTGGGCGAGACGGGATGAAGGAAGTCCGCGCGCGGACTGACTTGGATGTGGTATCCGCCGATGGACTCGCCATCGGGGTCTTGGGCCGCCTTCCAGCTAAGCGCGCTCAGCGACGGGAGAGGTAACGTGGCTCCGTCGATCGGCTCGATCGGCGATACCGGCGCCGATGGTGGGCGCGTTGCGGAGCTTTCTTGCCAGCCATGTCTGATTCTGACGGCTCGGGCGTCTCGGCTGTCGTCGCAATAGGCGATTCGATTTGTTCCCACCGAGAGGGCTGGCAACGACGTGGCGGCCATCTGTAAATCCGCCTCGAAGTACAACTCGGTGACGTGGGCATCGGTCGGCTCGGCGGCCGATTCGAGTTCGATCTTCAGACAGAACTCGCGTATGGCCGGCGCTGGTCTGGGTAGAAACAGTTGGTCGATGGCCACGTAGTGCCGTGTTTGACCGGTGGTGGTCGCCGACCAGACCGGCAGCCAGTCACTATCATGCACCGACAAACTGACACGACAAACGTCGCCGGCCGATTTGCGGAAGAAGCTGCCGCCCACCACTCCGCCCACGATTGGATAGGGGGACGAGATCTTGTAGATCAACAAGGCCGGCGTCTGGGCCACGGCCGGATGGACTTGCCACGACGCGTGTTCCGAACGAGTGACGTCGATATTGTGCTCGCTGACGATATCTCGCCGGAATCGCTCCGGCGCCAGCACCGGCCGGTAGATCCACTTGCCGTTGGCCAACTGGTAGGGCGCGGCGCCGCGATTGCGCGGGTTTGCGCCACAACGGAACTTCGAGCAATGGTCCCAACGCCGAATCAGCATTTCGCCTGGACGGAGTGTCAAGTTCATCGTGCCGACCCAGTCCTTTTCGACCGGCATCACGTGCGGCGGAAAGTACTTCTGGTAGTTTCGTCCAGAGCCTTGTCCGCCATCCCGCGCGAATCCGGCCAGCAGCGTCCGATCGACCAAGCCGGGGTCTTCGTGTAGCGCTCGGTACGAGGCAATCGTCTGATTGTCGCGTTCAAGGAAGAACGCTCGGGCCTCGGGGTCGTACAGGCGCCATCCGCCGTCGTGCCAGACTTCGCCCACGCAGTGGTTCTCGAACTCGTCCAGGGCACTCATCCAAACGGCTCGCGCGATCAGGCCCGCGTTGCGGCAAAGAACCACAAAATTGGTCGCGGACAATTGGCAGCCGCTGCAGTAGTAACAGTTGGCAGCATAGACCGGATTGCCCCGTTCGCGGAAGGTGTTTCGCGACGGGTGCGATGCTTCGTCCGGGTAGTACGGCCCAACTCGCCGGTTGTTTTCGTGGCACTGGACTTCGTAGCTCGCCGCGAATCGCCAGATGGCCATCGCCTTTTCGGCGTCGGTCATATCGGGCTGTAGGATGCCGGCCAGAATGTCCTCGACCGAATGCCAGTTACGGCGTCCGTTGACGATGATCCGCGGATTCACCAATTCGGTCTCCCCGATGTTTTCGATCACCACGTACTCGTTCGGCTCGTAGCGACTCGTCAGACGTCGGCTGTAGCCGTAGGTGGCGGGATAGTCGGCCGTGTTGAACCCGTCGAGTGTTCCGCCCATCGTGATCTCGTAACACGTCTGGCCCCGGTCAACGGTCTCGATGTGTTCGGACGCGGCGGCGTCCATCGCGAAAGGGCTTGCCTCGGGCAACGATGTCGGGTCAACGGCGCGACGCAAAATCGAAAGGTCGTCCGGCCTGCTATTTCCAGTCCAGCCAGGAGGGCGAAAGCTTGCATCGTCGGTCAGCAAGAGGCAATCGACGATCGCGGGGGAGCGTCCCCGATCGTGGAGTCGAATCACAGTTTCGGTCGCCGCGTCCAATCGGAGGTTGCCGGCCAGTTCCCAGACAAAGCGACCCGCCGCGCGTCCGCGATGCGTCGTGGCAAGCATCATGCCATTCACTTCGACGACCAGCGCGCGGTCGTGCATGGGTTTTGCTGGGTCCCCGCCCAAATACGCCCGCACCCAAATATGGTACTCGCCCGCGTGTGGCAGCCGTAGCTTCCGGGAGATGGGCGGGCGAGCGAATCCCGGCGTCGCGCGATCGGTGACGTAACCTTCGGCGGAGAAGTCGAACGCCGGGTCCTTTTCGATGCGCCAGTCGGGTGTCAAAGCGAACTCCTCGCACTCGACCAGTACGCCGGCGGGCATCGTGTCGAGTCCGGCGGCCTCCGCCGCCCCGGCAGGCAACGCCAATAACAGACAAAACGCGCTATTCATATTGTCTCCTTGGCCAATTCGAGTATCGTTGTCGCATGGTAATGATCTTAAACTCAGCCATTTTCAAGCGTCGGTAGCCCATAATGGGTCAGTTTTCGCGATTGGTATAGTGGCAAGACGGTACGTCACTCGAGACCCGGTCCCGGCATTCCGTCATGAAACCCATAGTTTACGGTATCAAGTACGTACTGGGGTATCACCTCCGCAAGAAGCACGCTCCGCTGATTTGCGGGCTGGTGTTGACCAACAAGTGCAATTTGCGCTGCCGGCAGTGCAATCTGGCGACGCGCGGTGACAAACATCTGTGTTTCGAGGAAGTCACCGACGTGATCGACTCGTTCTACCAGGAAGGCGGGCGATGCCTCTATCTGCAGGGCGGCGAACCGTTTCTCTGGCGCGACGGGCAACACGGTATCGAACAGATCGTCGAGTATGCCCATCGAATCGGTTTCTTCACGGTTATCATCTATACCAATGGCACGATCCCGTTAGCCACGTCCGCCGACACCGTGTTCATCAGCATCGACGGGCTGCAAGAGACTCATGACTATCTGCGCGGGCCTTCTTTCGACAGAATAATAGACAACATCCGCGGCTCCAAGCATCCTTCGCTCTACATCAACTTCACGATCAACAATCACAACAAGAACGAACTCGAAGAATTCTGTTCGCATATAGACGGCCTGGACCAAATCCGAGGCACCTTTTTCTATTTCCACACGCCGTACTACGGCCACGACGAATTGTATGTCGAGCCCGACGAACGAGTCGCCATCTTGCGCCAGTTGCTGGCGTACAAGAGAAAGCACCGAATCCTGAACTCCCGCGCCGGGCTACGATCCGCATTGAGGAATGATTGGAAGCGACCGTTGGATCTCTGCTGGGTCTACGAGAAAGGGGAAACCTACAAATGCTGCCGCTATCCGGGAGATCCGGAGCTGTGCCGGAACTGTGGCTATCTGAGTTACGCTGAAATAGACCAAACCCTCAGACTGAAGCCATCCGCCATTCTGAACGCGATGAAGTACTTCTAGCCGCGCGTCCTTCCGAGAGGTCGGCAGCGGGCAGGAATTCAATCGGGAAGATACAGGAAGTTGGTTTTGGGCAGCGGTGTGAGCCAGCCGGTTTTGATTCCACCAGCTTTCATTGCCCCGCCGACCCAGCAGTTGCAGGTATTCAAACAGTGATATCTGCCGTGAGCTTCGAAGAACGCATCGTTTGAAGCGTATGCAACGTTGGCAAGCTGCATTTTGCGGCCGTTTGCGTCCGATTGGAAACCCGAGTTTATGTACTCGACCAATTGTCTGTACTGGTCAACAGATATCTTCACCGAACGTGCGTCGTCCCCCAAGTATTCTGCTCTTTTCATAGAGACATGAAAGCATGTAGCCGAAGACCAGAATAGCGCCTTTGCCGCTGTGGACACGCGCATATCGGCCCATGTGGGCGTTTCGACGAAAAATGCTCTGTCGCCCCAGCCAATCGCAACGTGAGTTGCCCCGCTGACGTCACCCGAGAAGCATTCGGCCGGAAAGTGCTCGCGCCAGTCGATTGTATCGGTCTCGATCGGCAGAACGATATCTGCATGAACCGCTGTCGACACCAGAAAGATCTCGATTCCGTCTTCCGTGGGCACAAAATCGTTGTTCACCGGAATTAGGCCGACCAGAACGATCGCCACGTATGAGACTAGGGCAAATAGAAAAATGTAGAGGATGAACCTGAGAACGCGCCAACATCTTCGGCGAACTGACAGCTTGTCTGGTTGTCTATCTGTCTCTCGCTTCATGGCTTGTCCGACCCCGGATAACTCAGCCCTCTCGCCAAGTGAGCCAGAAGACAGCTTCTCCCAGTTTACGCTTGCCGTCGACCTCCCCGCCAGCCCATTCACGCGGCTGTGGGGTCAGGTCTTGACTTGTAACTCAGGGCTTGTGAGGTGGCAGACTTCGGCTCTTGGCACGAAGCCCTAAGTTACAAGTCAAGACCGTTCTCCCATTCTCCCATTTTTTGCGTTTCCTGCGCAAGATCGCTCCCAGAATCCGGTAACCGTTGTCGACGCGGGCGATATGGCGGCGGAGCCAATCGTCGCACATCGTTTCCACCGGAATGAAAGGACGTCGACATGAAGGAACTACGCTTTTCCCGTCGGAGCAGGCTGACGTTAGGTCTGCTGTCTGGATTGGTCGTGATGGGTGCCGTGGCTACCGGCAATGCGTTTGCCTGGCCCAACTCCTGGCCGAACCCGTATCCCTGGCACAACCCCACGGTTTGGGACAGTGGTAGTCGCCTGACAAACATCTACGTCGATCCTTACACAGGCCAGGTCCGGATCCGGACGCACCGCGATCAGGTTCGGGCCAGCGCCCTGGATCCGCACCGAAACCACGTTGATCCGGGTTCGCTTCGCTATGTGAACCGGATCGAACGCGACATGTTTGGGAACGTGTACCGCGTCCAAGGCCATACGTGGACCAGCTACGGCAGGCCTCACAGCACTTTGAATCGGACTCGCATCAGCTACAGCGGAGGTGGCATCGTTCATGAGGACAGCGAGACCGTGCTCCGGGCAGCACCACGAGCGACCGGCGCAGCACGGACCCACAACAACCAGCCTTTCGGATTTCGAGAGAGCCGAGACGGGCGAGGGTCGTCAGTCCGCTAATTGGACCGGGGTCAGGTCTTGACTTGTAACTTAACGAGACAATGCGTCACCGAATGTCCCTTCTCTGGCGGCAGTTAAGTTACAAGTCAAGACCTGACCCCACCCGTGTTACTCAGGCGCGTACTCTGCAAAGCGTTGTTTTTCCGCAGCTTTCATGTACGCGTCTGCACCGTCGATCACGTCATTCTTCACCAGATCCTCCAGCGCGTCGTCCATCGATTGCATGCCTTCGCGTTTGCCGGCTTGCAGCACGGACGTGATCTTTTCGATCTTCCCTTCGCGAATGATGTTGGCCACGGCGTGCGAGCCGAACAAGATTTCGTTTGCCGCGACGCGGCCGCGGCCTCCTTTGCGGCGGAGCAACTGCTGGGCGACGATGCCTTTGATCGACTCGGCCAACATGGTGCGGATCTGGGCCTGCTGTTCGCTGGGAAATACGTCGATGATGCGGTCGATCGTTTTCGGAGCACTGTTGGTGTGCAGCGTGCCGTAGACCAACGTGCCCATACTGGCCGCGCTGATCGCCAGACCGATTGTCTCCAAGTCGCGCATTTCACCCACCAGCACCACATCCGCGTCCTGGCGCGTCACAGCCCGTAGGGCGGCGGCAAACGATTCGGTGTGCGTGCCCACCTCGCGATGCGAGATCATCGATTTGTTATTCTGATGCACGAATTCGACAGGGTCTTCGATCGTCACAATGTGCTTGCTGTAGCGGCAGTTGATGTGATGTATCATGGCTGCCAACGTCGTCGACTTGCCGCTGCCCGTGGGCCCGGTGACCAGCACGAGCCCGTTGCGCAGCTCGGTCATCCTTATGATCACGTCCGGAAGGCCAAGCTCTTCGATCGTGAGGATCTTGGTGGGAATCAGCCGCATGACCGAGGCGTAGCCGGTTCGCTGGAAGAAGTAGTTGCAGCGGAAGCGGGCCTTGTCTTCGATGCCGTAGGCGAAATCGAAGTCCAAATTCTCGTGGTAGCGTTCTCGCTGGGCTTCGTTGCATATCTCAAACAGATAGTCCGCCAGCGACTCTTTGGTCAATACGTCGTGTTCTTCCACGGGTCGCACTTCACCGTCGATGCGGTACTTGGGCTTTTGGCCGACGACCATGTGCAAGTCAGACGCGTTGACCTCTTGCATGTTCAAAAGCAATGGATCGATCTTAGCGGCCATGGCCGAACTCCTATACTTGCGCGAGCCCTCGTTGGACCATCTTCTTGTCTTCGGCGCGCGTCAGCGCGTCCTCTTCGGAAATGCGTCCCTCTCTAGCCAGGCGAACCAGGGATTCCTCCATCAGGATCATCCCATGCTGTTTGCCGGTTTGCATCAGGCCGCGAATCTGGTGCACTTTTTCCTCACGGATCAAATGTCCAATGGCCTGCGTGTTGACCAGAATCTCCAACACCAACTCCATGGATTTGCCATCGGCGCTGGGCAGCAGCAGTTGCGATACGATGCCCCGCAGCGATTCGGACAGCATAGCCCGAATCTGCGGCTGTTCCTTGGGCGGGAATACGTCCAGCACGCGGCCAATCGTGCGTATGGCATCGGGTGTGTGCAGCGTAGCCAGCACCAAGTGGCCGGTTTCTGCGGCCGTGATGGCCAGTGAAGTGGTCTCCAGATCGCGCATTTCGCCGACCATGATTACATCCGGAGCTTCGCGCAGCGCGGAACGCAGAGCGTTGCTAAATGACTTGGTGTGGACGCCCACCTGCCGCTGATTGACGTGTCCCTTTTTGCACGGTTGGACGAATTCGATCGGGTCCTCGACCGTGATGATGTGTTCGGCTCGCGTCGAGTTGATCCGGTCTACCATGGCGGCCAACGTGGTGGTCTTCCCGCTCCCTTTCGGACCGGTGACCAGCACAATTCCGACACGATAGTCGGTGAACTTCATTACTTGTTCCGGCAAATTCAGTTCTTCGAACGTCGGGACCTCGTTGGGGATCGCCCGGAAGATGGCATCGATGCCGCGATGTTCCCGCAGGTAGTTCGAACGATAGCGTCCCAACTCCTCCCCGCCGTCATAGCTGAAGTCCAGATCCTGGGTCTTCAGGAATTGATCGCACTGCTCGTCGCTCAGGATCGCCAGCAACGATTTCTCGCATTCGTCGAGGGATAAGGGCGGCCGCGACAGCGCTCGCAGTAGGCTGTTCACTCGAACCACGGGGACCATTCCGGCCTTGATATGCAGATCGGATGCGGCTGCGTCACGGGCGTCCTTCAACAGGCAATGAACCAGCTCGACGCCTGCATCCGGTAAAGGGACGGTCTCGCCGCTGACTTCGAGCGATGGCTCGACCTCGGGTTCCGGTTCCACTTCTTTCGCTGCGGGTTCCGCCGGCGACTCGGCTTCTGGTTCTGGTTCGGGCGTGGGCTCCGGTTCGCTTGGCTCCACCGGCGCTAACGCTTCCGGCTTAACCGGGGCCTTTTCCGGTGCATCAAACAGATCGTCCATCGAGTCGATCTGTTCCGCAAAGAGTTTGTCCAGTTGCTTTTGGTAGAGCGTCAGAAACTGTTCCGCCTTCTTCTCCCTCAGAAGGCCCCGTTCGACCAACAGTTTCACGGCTTCCTTGGGATCTTCGACTTCGGCCAGCAGGGCGTCCACTTCCTCCTCGGCCAGCAGTTTGTTGTGCAGGACGATTCGCTTGAAGACTTGATGGGTCGGTTTGGACATGGCAGACTCCGATGATGGGGCACGGGGAGCTGACCTGCGCATCGCTCCCTATGATAGCATCCACGCGTTGAGCAGTATAGCAAGCGTTTAGACTTCGTTGCTCCATCGGCTACAATTGTTGCGGGGGATGAATCTTCGTAGGACGGACTTCCCAGTCCGTCCCGGATCGCTTCGGAAGACCTTCCCACGACGGATCTGGAGATCCGTCCTACCTTGCATCCCATGTCAAGAGGAAAACGATGAATAACGACAACGATCGAGACATCTATGACGATGCCATTCGACGCCTGGACCGAGCGTTCGAGTACGCCGAGATCGACGAGGAAGCGGTCGAACGACTCAAGCACCCCAAACAAGTACTCGAAGTATCGATTCCGGTGCGCATGGACGATGGTTCGTTACGCGTATTCACGGGCTATCGTGTGCGGCACGACGATACGCGGGGGCCCACGAAGGGCGGAATCCGCTATCATCCTGAGGTGAATCTGGCCGAAGTCAAAGCGTTGGCGTTTTGGATGACCTTCAAATGCGCCGTGGTCGCGTTGCCGTACGGGGGCGGCAAAGGCGGCGTGATCGTCGATCCCAAAAACCTCTCGCGGCTGGAATTAGAGCGACTCACGCGCGGCTTCATCGCGCAAATCGCCGATTTTATCGGACCGGAAACCGACGTGCCGGCCCCGGACGTCTATACCAACGCCATGATCATGGGTTGGATGATGGACGAGTACTCGAAGATCCACCGCCGACGCACACCAGCCGTGATCACCGGCAAGCCAATCCCATTGGGCGGCAGCCTTGGACGAGTGGATGCCACGGGTCGTGGCGCATATTACTGCATCAAGGAGTTGGAGAAACGACGCGGCTGGAAACCCGAGGACATCCGCATTGCCGTGCAAGGTTTCGGCAATGCCGGGCAGCACGTCGCGCGACTGCTTCATGCCGACGGCTATCGAATGGTTGGGATCAGCGATTCACGCGGTGGAATCTACAACCCGGAAGGTTTTGACATCCCGAGCTTGATTCACGTGAAGGAGGAATCGCGGCGTTTGCAGGCCGTCTACTGCGAAGAATCCGTTTGCGCGACAGTCCAAGCCGACAGCATCACCAACGAGGAGTTGCTGGAGTTGGATGTCGACATACTGGTTCCCGCGGCACTGGAGAACCAGATAACCGCCAGGAACGCAGACCGAATCCAGGCTCCCATCATCGTCGAAGTGGCCAACGGCCCGACTACCAGCGACGCGGATCAGATCCTGAACCAGAAAGACAAGCTTGTCCTGCCGGACATCCTGGCCAACGCCGGCGGCGTGACGGTCAGCTATTTTGAATGGGTGCAGAACAAAGGCGGCTACTATTGGACCGAGGACGACGTGCAGCGACGACTTCACGAAATCATGGCTCGCGAATTCGATGCGGTGTACGACCTGATGGAGAAGAACGACACCGACATGCGCACCGCTGCATACGCACTGGCACTGACGCGGATTGGCGAGGCCATCGCCTCCCAAGGTACCGCTCGCTATTTCGCCGGGGGGCAAGCGTAGCGCGGCCGGCCCGCAAAGTAGCCATCTCGCTCCGCGAGATGGGGCCTCGTCTCGCGGAGCGAGACGACTACATTCTGCGCACGAGAACACGACCGCCTCACCCGAGCGTGCGCCAGAAGATCGCGGTTTCTGCGTTAGAATCCACCCGTTCGGACTGAGTTTCGGCCTTTTCCGTTCAGGCTCGACAACCGTCGTTCCATGCCCCATTCTGCTGGTTGTGCCGATTCGAGCGATGTAGCACACTAATGGATTATCCGTAGCTGACCGCACAGCGTGTGGGCGTAGACTGCATACTGCTGCAACTTGCTTGTGACACCTCTTGCGAATCTGATTCTTACGGTCAGCCCGGGATATCTCTTCACATTTCCTCCTCGGAACAGAGGGAGTGGCAAAGTGAGACCCTCGCAACTCAATAGACGCCGATTAGCCCCGCGGCGCCGTTTCCGCAATCTTGTCCTCGAACAACTCGAAGTGCGCACCATGCTTGCGGGCATTATCGAGTTGGGACCCTCCGACAATATCGCTCTGGATCAACCACGCGTTGCGATGGAGTTGATAAAGGATGTGGACCCGGACCCCAATGTGGAACAATGGGTGAGTGTTGGGCCGAGCGTCTTCAATACGTTTCTGCTCGACACGGGGGCCAACAGCGTATTGGCGATGGCGACGGCTGTCGCTGACATGGAAGGGCCCCCGCTCGCATACGAGACCGACGGCAAGTTCATAGAGAAGGGCGTGGCCGGTGATCATCCGATGGACATCTCCGCCGCCTACCGCTTCGATTTCGCCGGCACCAGTGGAGTTCGTCACACGCTGCCCGACACCCGAATCCTCTCCGACCCCGACAATGATTTCAGCATCTTCGGTCCCTGGGGCATCGTGGGCATGCCGGCGATGGTGAATCGCGTGACCTCGTTCGACATGACTGGTTGGTCGGGTGGGGGGACCGGCTTGGACGATCTGTACATGAAAACGGAGTTTGCCGATCAACTGCCCGCCGACGAAGGCCATCGTTATGCCATCCACGTTGACAACCGCTTGGAGTTCGAAGCGGCGGACGGTGTCGTTACGGGGGACCCGCCCGTCTGGGCCGACGTACCCTTTCTGGACGCCGTACCTACGCACCACGGAGTCGGGCAGCAAGGCAACTTCTTGTTCGATACTGGTGCGCAGATAAGCGTCATTTCTGAAGATTTGGGTATCCAAATCGGTCTGGACACCTTCGAAGACGGCGTACTGGATGAGAAAGACGATTCGTTCGTGACATGGCAGCAAGTTGGAGGCGTCGGCGGCACGGTCAACGCTCCCGTGTTCGCGATCGACGAGGTCCACATCCCTGCCAAGCAGGTATCCACTGACGATGATGTGGAATTGGTGTGGACGGATCTCCAGTGGCTGGTACTGAACATCGAGACGGGCGAGAACCAACCCAGTCTCGACGGCGTATTCGGCTCGGATCTGCTCACCAGCGGCTGGTTCCATGCGTTCTTCTATCCGGGCCAGCCCGACGGATACATCGACAAGGTCCACTTGGACTTTCGAGAAATGGATAACGGCTCGGGGACCGTCTACTTGGACCTCAACGAAAGCGTAGACAATGTGATCGTCCCCGGCCCCGGTGTTCGGATCAGGCAGACAGCCCGCTCCACCGACGTGGCCGAAGGCGGTGCCGATGATACGTACAGTGTGGTGCTGACCGGCGAGCCGACGGCAAACGTCACCGTCACACTGGGGAACACCGACGGGCAAGTGACTGCGGTCAACGATGATGACCAGAGCAACCAGTTGGTTTTTGATTCAACAAATTGGAGCACCCCCCAGGTCGTCCGAGTCACCGCGGTCGACGATGTCGCGGCCGAGGGCACTCATACCGGCGTGATTACGCATACGGTGACCAGCGGCGACGGCCGCTACAGCAACATGGCCGTGCCCGACGTCACGGTCAACGTGATCGACGACGATCTTCACTTGATCACAATCACCGAGGACCAAGCAGGGCAAAGCGTCATCACCTCGATCGACGTCGCCGAAGGTGGGACCGCCACGTATTGGGTTGCACTCAATGACGAGCCGCCCTCCGGTTCTACCATCTACGTCCAGCTCCAGGATCCCACGTCCCAAGTGAATCCCACCCACAACGATGGCCTATTGACTGACGCGGTTGAGTTCACGGACGCCAACTGGAACGTACCTCAGGCGGTAGAAGTCGCGGGCGTGGACGATGCGTTGCCTGAAGGCCCCCACCAGACGCAAATCGTCCATACGGTCTACGATTTTTCGGACATTTTCAACCCGGTGACCTTGGGCCAGAGCAGCTTTGCAGTCAACATTTCGGACAACGACATCGGAGGTGTGGTGATCACCGAGACGGACGGTGGTACCGATCTCGCGGAAGCAGGTGGCACCGACACCTATCAAATCGCGCTGGCCACAGCACCCACGGATGACGTGCAGATCACGGTCACCGCCGATTCCCAGACGCGGGTAAGCGTCGACGGCACCAGTTTCTTTCCGAGCCGCGACTTGGTATTCAATTCGACCAATGCCCAGACGATCACGGTGCGGGCAGTGGACGACGCCGTGGACGAAGGCAACCATACGGGCAGAATCACGCACGCTGTCACAGGCCAGGTGAACGACACGATGTATCCGACAACATTGTCGATTGACGATGTGACCGCCGCGATCACGGACAACGACTCGGCCGGCTTGAGGATTACTTCCGATCAGCAAGGACAAAACGTCATCACGTCGGTCGACGTGGCTGAAGGGGGCGCCGAAGCAACGTATTGGGTAACGCTCACCAGCGAGCCAAAGGCCGAAGTCACTGTCTTTCTGGGCAGCACTGGTGGGCAGGTCACGGCCAACGGTGCCAATCAGAGCACGAAGTTGGTCTTCAACGCGACGGACTGGAACATCCCCCAAACGGTTCACGTCAATGCGGTCGACGACGACGTTGCCGAAGGGCCCCACAGCGATAAGATCGCCCACAACGCCGTCAGCGGTGATGCCAACTATCAGGGCATTGTCCTCTTCGCCATCAATGTTACCGACAACGACTCTGACTCAGACAATGACGGGATCGACGACGATGTGGAAGCAGGCGCGCCCAACAATGGAGATGGAAACAAAGATGGAATCGCCGACAACCAGCAGAACCACGTTGCGTCGTTTCCCAATGCCCTGGATGGCAGCTACGTCACTCTGGCCGCGCCGGCGGGGACGACATTGGTCGGCGTGACGGCCAAGGACAATCCCTCCCCGGGCAATGCTCCGCCAGGCGTGAATTTCCCTGTCGGATTCTTCGATTACCTGATTGAAGGGGTCGGGGTTGGCGGGTCGGCCGTCGTCACCGTCTACCCAGAGTCGGGGACCGTGGTAAACACGTACTATCAGTATGGGCCTACCGGGGACGATCCTGCGGATCATTGGTACCCGTTCATGTACGATGGGGAGACCGGCGCAATCATCCACGCCGATCGCATCGAATTGCACTTTGTCGACGGCAAACGCGGCGACGACGATCTTAGTGCGAATGGCATCATCGCGGATCCGGGGGCGCCGGGTGGGACCCAATTCCCGTGGCAGAATTCGGCGCTGCCGGAAGACGTGAATTGCGATACTCGCGTCACGACGCTAGACGTGTTGGTCTTGATCGCCGACATCAACTCGGGTGGGCTTGGGCCACTGCCTGCGACGATGGACGGATCGCGCATTCACACGCATTATCCGGACGTTGACCCGAACAACGAGTTGTCTCCTAACGACGTGCTGATGACAATCCTCTACATCAACGCGCAGGCTGGAGGCAACCCCGAAGGCGAATCTCCTGGACATGATCTCCACCTGAACTCATCCGGATTGCTGACCGATGTCGCGGGGCAAAGCAGCGAGATTGCAGCGCTGCCTCATCCCGTTTTGGCCGCTATCCAGTCGCCCTATGGCCAGACTGTCACGGCCGACACTATTGGCCATCCCGAAGCGTCCAGGTCGAGCTCGTCGGAGCCTCGTTCGCGTTCCACGTTCCCTTCGGTCGGCTTGCGCGACGCCATTCGCCAAACGGACGTGGATAGATCGCCTCGCACAAACGCCAGCGACCAGGTTTTGGTGTCAGTGGACGACAACTCTCTTGACTCCATCCTGGATGACATCGTACCAGACGTACACCGCATCTGGCGCACAGACTGAGGCCAACCGGGCAAGCGCACGGCGCAGCTTCTTGCAGGGCGGACTTCCAAGTCCGTCCCGGGCGGATCTGGAGATCCGTCCTACTCCCCCGTCCCCTTCAGCCATTCCGCAACGCCTTGTTCGATCGCCTTCAGTTCGCCGAGGAATTCGCCGGTGATTTCTTCCGGCGGCAGGAAGATTGTATTGGAGTCCTCGATGCGCTCCGGCGGCACACGCACCGTGTTCTTCAGCGGTTTGTAACTGAAGGAGATTTCGGCGATCTGTTCGCTCAGCGGGTAGTGCATCGCCGACCATCCCCCGTGCGGCAATTGGTTGTCCATGAACGTGAACACCGCGACGCGTTCGGCCACGCGATAGGCCCGCTCGATCGTCTCGGTGTCGTCCGGAGCGTACTTGACCAGGACCCGCAGCAGTTCGCCTGCGCCCCAGCCGACCTTGCACTTCGATGGCCACAGAAAGGTGTCCAACGGCATTCTTGATTCGAATTCCAACAGCGTTAGAGCCGCATCCAGGTATGGTCGTGCCTGCTCGTCGCCTTCGCCCCAATCGCTGCGCATGACGTCGTACAGGAACGCCAGGTAAGCCATCCCCGTGCCCTCTTGCCAGAATTCCTGTTTCGGGTCCGTGGTATCAACGACTTTCGAGATCTTCTCGCCCGGGTTTACTTCGGTAACCAGGCTACCGTCGGGAGTCACCTGGGTGAACAACCGTCCGGCAGCCATCGGCTCGCGGTTGGCATCCACCCATCGACGCACCCAATCGCCCACCGCGCGTGCACGGTCGCGCATGTCCAGAGCGATCATCAGATGACCGAAAAACGTTGTGTTCAAGCCCCCGATTGCAGGTTGCTCTTCGATATTGGCCGGATCATCGCCGATATAGTGAAAGCAGCCGCCCGATGGATCGTGCTGGTACTGGAGGATACGGTCCAGCACGCGCTGCTGGCGAATCAGCGGATGGTCGATCCACGCGGCCACTTTGCCAAAAGTCAAGGGGCGATAGACGCGTTGAAGGTCCTTATACTCCGGCCTCTCTTCGGGAAAGTAGAAGTCGCCGTTTTCGCGCAACGCTTCCTCTTCGGCCCAGTCCAACAGGCGCGCAATGACGTCATGGTCGACCCCAGAACAATACATGCCCCAAGACGCTTTGTGCATGTAGCTGACGGACCGGTCGCGAAGGATCGGGCCGTTCGGATCGATTCGCCCCACCAAGTATTCAGCTCCCTGCCGCAATGAAATCCGCATCGCGCCCAGCAAATGCGCCGGATCCGTAATTCGCCAATTCATACCACCTTAACTCCTTGATCCTGATGTTCCCAAGAATAGAACCTCGGCGCCGCAATCGCCGCGGGCGATAGCCACGAGCATGGTATCACGATGCGTGTGATGGTGGAAGCTTGTGGCAAAGGGAAAGTGGAAGCTCTAAAGACCTCAGCGACCAGTGTAGAGTGGTATCTCTTTCCCTTCCTTGCCGAGCATCTACTTGTCCGCGCTCTGGAATTCGGCTAGGTTGATTTCGCTGTCGCCGTTCTGGTCGGCCGCTTCGAAGGCGGCTTTCACTGCGTCGTCCCCGAGCGACGGGTGAGCAGCTTTGTATTCGTCGATGCTCAGCCGGCTGTTCTCGTCTTGATCCGCGTTCCAGAAGTCGTCGTCGACCGGCCGGAATGCACTCTCTCTGAAGGAGAGGAGCCCGTCTCCATTTTTGTCCTTCTTGGCGAACAGTTCTCGGCCCGCTGCCTTCTTCTCTGGGCTTGGCATCCACGAGACGAACTCATCAACATTGAGCTTGCCATCGGCATCGGTGTCCCTCTTGATGAACTGTGCTTCCTGGGATTTCTTAGTGAACTCATCCAGACTCAGAAGCCCGTCTCCGTCCAGGTCGACGGCTGCAAAATACGGTTTGGCCCGGCCGTCGCGCACGAGGGCCGCATTGCTTGCGCCCCATTCCCCTAGCGAGACTTGGTCGCTTTCGTTCGCGTCCAGCTTGGCGAACCACGCGTCCTGCGGGCGGCGCCGATACTCGTCGAAACGGATCGCCTTGTCGTCATCAACGTCCATCAAATCGAAGAGACTACGTGCCTTGGCCAGAGAAGCTTTGTTCATTTCGCTTCCGGAGAACTCTTTCAGTGACAAGGCCATGTCGCCATCTCGGTCCATTGCCCAGAATGTCGCCTTCTGGTTGTTTGTCCTGAGTTCCTCGAAACTCAATTCGCCATTACTGTTCTGATCGCATTCCTTGTAGAACTCCTGACTTGTTTTCACGGCCTCGGGCGCGGCCGCTTCGGCCGTGAATTCGTCGAGCGTCAAGAATTCGTTGCGGTCGGCATCCAGACGACTGAAGCGTCTCTGTGGCGTCCAGGGCGATCCGCTTCCGCGGACGGTCGGGAGTACTTCGACTTCGGCCTCCGACACGCGCTGGAGCTTGGCTACCAGGAATCCGTCGCCTTCCTTCGTCTCGAACGTTGCGGGTGGCGATTCGTCCGGCGCGGGATTGAAGCCGAGGGTAAGCGTGTCGCCTTCCAGCTCGTAGATGAATCGCAGCAGCACGGTGGATCGGCTGACCTCATTCCACAGCGTGAATTGCCTGGGCTGCTTTGTTAGATCCACGGAGTACTCGGCAGCAAAAGTCTTCTCTCCTTCCGTGACGACGACCGTGTTTGATCCAAAGTCAAACCGCGATAGCGGCGCTTTGTCGAGCGGCTTGCCGCTCAGTTGGCACGACGTCGCCCGCCATGTGCCGTGGAGTTTCTCTCTCTCTACCAAACGAGGCACATTCTTCTCTTGTTCAGTCAACGGACGCACTTCAAAGAAATCGAAGTGGGCTTCCAGCGGCAT